>CACGBK010000012.1 GCA_902571385.1 uncultured Candidatus Actinomarina sp. | reverse complement strand
AAGAGTCTGTTGATGCATTATTTGATAATGGCCGAAGAGGACGAGCAGTAGCTGGAGCAGGCGGTAGAGGACTTAAATCACTATCTGATATGTTGAAAGGTAAACAGGGAAGATTTCGTCAGAACTTACTTGGAAAACGTGTTGACTACTCTGCCAGATCAGTAATCGTTGTAGGTCCACACTTAGATCTTCAGCAATGTGGATTACCAAAGATGATGGCTCTAGAATTATTCAAACCATTTGTTATGAAAAGGCTTGTTGAGCTAGGTTTAGCTCAAAATATTAAATCTGCAAAACGAATGGTTGAAAGATCAAGAGCCCAGGTTTGGGATGTTTTAGCTGAAGTAATAGAAGAACACCCTGTCTTATTAAATAGAGCCCCGACTTTACACAGATTAGGCATTCAAGCTTTCGAGCCAATATTAGTTGAGGGTAAAGCCATTCAAGTTCATCCTCTTGTTTGTGAAGCTTTTAATGCAGACTTTGATGGTGACCAAATGGCAGTTCACGTGCCTTTGTCAGCTGAAGCTCAGGCTGAAGCAAGGGTACTAATGCTCGCAACAAATAATGTTCTATCTCCGGCAAGTGGAAACCCAATAGTCTCTCCTAGCCAGGACATGGTAATAGGTCTTTACTACATAACAGAATGTCATGATGATTTAGAAACAGCGGAGCATGCTTTCGTTGATGCTAATGAAGCACAACTGGCTTATGAAGCAGGACACATAACTTTACAAACACCTATAAAGGTCAGAGTAGGCGATCTTGCAGGATCAGAAGAAATTTATAATAAAATTAAAAATAGATTTTCAGAGTTATTAACTCCTGAATATACATCTGGAGACGTACTTACAAATACAACCCTTGGAAGATTACATTTCAATGCAATATTACCATCAGACTTCCCATATATAGAAGCTTCTGTAAGAAAGCCACAAATGAAAAAAATAATTTCAGAAGTAATTGAAACATATAATAAAGCTGAACTTCGTGAATTCTTAGATTCTATGAAAAGAGTAGGATTTAATTTTGGTGCCAAAGCCGGCTTATCTGTTGCGATGACAGACGTAAAAACTCCTCCAAGTAAAAATCAAATTCTTGAAAAATATGAAAACGAAGCCGAAAAAGTCGAGAAACTATATAAAGAAGACATAATTACTGAAACAGAGAGAAAACAAAAAATTATTGAAATTTGGAATGAAGCTACAGACCAAGTGCAATATGCGATGAGCGCAGAATTAGAATCTGAAAGATTTAACCCAGTTGATATGATGGTCAAATCTGGGGCAAGAGGTAACATGATGCAAGTAAGACAGCTTGCTGGTATGCGTGGACTTGTTGCTAATCCTAAAGGTGACATCATTGAAAGACCGATTAAAAGTAACTTTAGAGAAGGCATGTCAGTTCTTGAATATTTTATTTCAACTCACGGTGCGAGAAAAGGTCTTGCTGACACAGCATTAAGAACTGCAGACTCTGGATATTTAACAAGAAGATTAGTAGATGTTGCAGCTGGAATTGTTGTTAAAGACAGCGGCGATGAAAATATTGACTGGAAGGGAACTAATAAAAAAACAGTAGATAAAAATGGCAACCCTTCTAAATATCTACATTCAACTTTATTTGGAAGAGTGCTTAGTGAGGACATCAAGATAGACAAAAAAACTATTGAATTTGCTGATGGAAGGAAATTATCAAAGGGAACTTACATTGATGCTGAGGCTTTAGATGTCATATCTAAGTCGGGAGTTGAATCAATAAACGTCTTAACACCTTTTAACTCTCTAGATCCTGAGTCAATGGATGCGCTGTGTTATGGTTTTAGTCTTGCAACAGGAAAGCCAGTAGAAGATGGTGAAGCTGTTGGTATCATATCTGCACAGTCAATTGGTGAACCAGGAACACAACTTACAATGAGAACATTTCATACTGGTGGGGTTGTAGGTCTAGATATCACATCAGGTCTTCCTAGGATTGTTGAGCTGTTTGAAGCAAGAACTCCAAAAGGTAAATCAGTTCTTTCTTTGATAGATGGAAAAGTTAAATCAGTTGATATGACTGAAGAAGGCAATCGTATCCTAACAATACAAAATGAAAAAGAAGAAGTCGAACTTTTAGTTTTAAGGAGACAAACACTCCTTGTAAATCAAGGTGACAGTGTTGAGGCTGGACAAGCGTTAACGACTGGGCCAAAAGATCCAAAAGAAGTCTTACAAGTAAATGGTATCCGAAAATGCCAAGAATATTTGGTTGATGAGGTCCAAAAAACTTATCGTGATCAAGGAGTTGAAGTTCATGATAAGCATGTCGAAATGATTGTAAGACAAATGTTGAGAAGAGTAAGAATTGTTAGACCAAACGATTCTGACCTTCTACCAAATGAATTGATAGATGCAACTTTATTCAGAAGCATCAATCAAGGATTAGTTAAAGATGGAAAAACACCAGCTGAAGGCAGGCCTGAACTGATGGGTATCACAAAAGCTAGCTTAGCGACAGATTCGTGGTTGTCAGCAGCGTCTTTCCAGGAAACAACAAGGGTATTAACTGAGGCAGCTATGAAGAAAAGTACGGACTCACTTTCAGGGCTAAAAGAGAATGTAATAATTGGTACACTTATACCAGCTGGAACAGGTTCAAATGCATATCAAAAACTTGTGCCAAGTCTTCCAGGCGCTCAAGAAGTATCAGAAATTGGGTTTGCAACTCCATCGTCTGCTTCAGAAGATTCAGAGGATGAAGGTTTACCAAATCCAGCTCAATGGCTAGCTATGTTAGGTGAAGAAGGAGACGAAGATACAGAGTAAAAACTTATGAAGAATTCATTGTTGTAAGTTCAAATCTGTCATATACTTCTTTTTCGGTAATAAAAAATTAACTTTTTTAGATTGGAATTTTTATGCCTACAACTCAACAATTAGTGAGAAAAGGACGCAAGTCAAAGGTGTCTAAAGAAAAAACACCTGGACTTAAAGGGTCTCCTCAGAGGAGAGGCGTTTGCACGCGTGTTTATACAGTTACACCAAAGAAACCAAACTCTGCCCTTAGAAAAGTTTGCAGAGTTAGATTATCAACAGGCACTGAGGTGACTGCCTATATTCCTGGTGAAGGTCATAATTTACAAGAACACTCTATTGTTTTGGTAAGAGGTGGCAGGGTTAAAGATTTACCTGGTGTCAGATATAAAGTTATTAGAGGAGCATTAGACACTTCAGGTGTTACCGATAGAAAACAGGCTCGATCAAGATATGGAAGTAAAAAAGGTTAAAAATTATGAGAAGGGGACCATCACTCAAAAGAAAAACTGAAGCCGATCCAATTTTTAACAGTGTCCTTGTATCCCAATTAACAAATCAAGTTTTATTAGATGGCAAAAAAGATGTTGCTAGAAGTATAGTTTATAAATCCTTAGAACTTGTTGAAAAACAAGCAGGAGGAGATCCTTTAAATGTTTTAAAATCTGCATTTGAAAATGTCAAGCCACAAATTGAAACAAAATCAAGAAGAGTTGGTGGGACAAATTATCAAGTACCTATGGAAGTTCCTCATAGAAGAAGCACAACTCTTGCAATAAGGTGGATTGTTGATGCTGCAAGAAAAAGAGGAGAAAAAACTATGTCTGATAGATTAGGAAGGGAATTATTAGATGCAAGCAATAATACAGGAGCTGCTGTAAAGAAAAAAGAAGATGTACACAAGATGGCAGAATCAAATAGAGCATTTGCTCATTACAGGTGGTAGTAAATATGTCAGAGAGAACAGTTGAACTTAAAAATTTAAGAAACATTGGAATCATGGCTCATATTGATGCTGGCAAAACTACTCTTACCGAAAGAATTTTATACTACACAGGAAAAACATACAAAATTGGAGAAGTTCATGATGGTGCTGCTGTTATGGATTGGATGGAACAAGAACAAGAAAGAGGGATTACGATCACATCTGCAGCAACTACCTGTAGCTGGGCCGATCACACAATCAACATCATTGATACTCCTGGTCACGTTGATTTCACAGTTGAAGTTGAAAGATCATTACGTGTTTTAGATGGAGCAGTGGCAGTTTTTGATGGTGTAGCTGGTGTAGAACCTCAGTCTGAAACAGTATGGAGACAAGCAGACAAATATAATGTTCCAAGAATATGTTTTATAAATAAGCTCGACAGAACAGGAGCTAATTTTGATGATGACGTTCAATCAATAGTTGAAAGACTTGAAGCTAAACCAGCAGTTTTACAAATACCTATTGGATCTGAGGCTGACTTTATTGGTGTTATTGACTTAATTGAAATGAAAGCTCATACTTGGACAAAAGATGATGGCTCTGAGTGGGATATAAGTGAAATATCAGATGATAAATTAGAAGAAGCAAAAACAAAAAGAGCAGAATTATTAGATATTGTTGCAGAAGCTGACGATGAGGTTTTAGAAAAATATTTAAGTGATGAGGAATTATCTGTGGCTGAGATTAAAAAAGCAATTAGACAAGGAACATTAGCTGGCTTATTTGTACCTGTATTAGCGGGAAGTGCATTTAAAAATAAAGGAGTACAACTTCTTTTAGATGCCGTTGTTGATTATTTACCATCACCATTAGACATTGAGCCCGTCTCAGGATTTAAACCGGGCAAAGAAGATGATGAAATCAATAGAGAACATTCTGATGATGAGCCATTTTCTGCTCTTGCATTTAAAGTAGTCAGTGACCCTCACGTTGGTAAATTAACTTACTTTAGAGTTTATTCAGGGACATTAAGTAAAGGTGACAAAGTTGTTAATACAACTACTGGAAAAGACGAAAGGCTTGGAAGAATTCTTAGAATGCATTCAAACTCAAGAGAAGATATTGATTTTATATCTACTGGAGATATCGTTGCAGGCGTTGGATTGAAAAATGCAAAAACAGGTGATACATTATCCGATTCCAGCAATCCTATTCAATTAGAATCTATGACATTTCCAGAGCCTGTTATTTCTGTAGCTATTGAGCCAAAATCAAAAGCTGATGAAGAAAAGCTTTCAGAGGGATTACAAAAGTTGGCAGAAGAAGATCCAACTTTTAGAGTCAATTCAGATGAAGAAACTGGTCAAACTATTATTTCTGGAATGGGTGAACTTCACTTGGATATATTAGTTGACCGATTAAAACGAGAATTTAAAGTTGAAGCAAATATTGGTAAACCTCAAGTTGCATACAGAGAAGCTTTGAAGAAGAAGACTGATATTGAAGCAAAATATATTAGACAAAGCGGAGGAAGAGGCCAATACGGTCATGTGATAATGGAGTTAGAACCAATTGAGGATGGATACGAATTTGTAGATTTAATTAAAAGCGGGCGAATTCCTAAAGAGTATATTCCTTCTGTTAATGCTGGAGTAGAAGCTGCAATGGAATCTGGAGTTTTAGCTGGTTATCCTCTCGTAAATATGAGAGCAACTTTAAAAGATGGTACTTATCATGATGTTGATTCCTCCGAAATGGCCTTCAAAATTGCTGGATCAATGGCACTAAAAGACGGAGCAAAAAAAGCTGGAGTAAAACTACTGGAGCCTATTATGACTGTAGAGGTAGTAACACCTGAAGATTTTATGGGAGATGTTGTCGGAGATCTTTCTTCAAGAAGAGGAAAGATAGCTGAAATGGGACAAAGAGGATCGGCAAAAGTTGTCAGTGCTAAAGTCCCATTATCAGAAATGTTCGGATACGCAACAGATTTGCGTTCAAGAACTCAAGGCCGTGCAACATTCACGATGCAGTTTGATAGTTATGAAGACGTCCCAGACGCTATAACTAAAGAAATAACTGCAAGTGTTCGTGGAGTAGAGGTTGAAGTTTAGGCTTTTTAAAAGCTTGAACTTTTAGAAAAGGAGAAAATATGTCAAAAGAAAAATTTGACCGAAGTAAGCCTCATGTGAATATTGGGACAATGGGCCACATTGACCATGGGAAAACAACACTGACGGCCGCAATAACTAAAGTTTTGGCTGATGCTGGTGCAGGTGAGGCAACTGCTTTCGATGAAATAGATAAAGCACCAGAAGAAAAAGAAAGAGGAATAACAATTCAGATAGCACACGTTGAGTACGAGACAGAAAACCGTCACTATGCTCACGTTGATATGCCTGGACATGCTGATTATGTAAAAAATATGATTACAGGTGCAGCTCAGGTAGATGGTGCAATTCTTGTTGTTTCTGCAGCTGATGGTCCAATGCCACAAACAAGAGAGCACGTTCTTCTTGCAAGACAAGTTGGTGTACCAGCGATAGCAGTCTTTCTCAATAAAGTTGACCAAGTTGACGATGATGAACTACTTGATCTTGTAGAAATGGAAGTTAGAGAACTTTTAAATGAGTATGATTTCCCTGGAGATGACGTACCTGTAGTTAAAGGATCTGCACTTGCAGCACTAGAAGGAAAAGAAGATGGTGTCAGCGCGGTTCTTGAATTGATGGAACAAGTTGACTCTTATATTGAAGAACCAGTAAGAGTAGTTGACAAGCCTTTCCTTATGCCAGTAGAAGATGTATTTTCTATAACTGGTCGAGGAACTGTTGTTACAGGAAGAATCGAGCAAGGCATAGTAAATGTAAATGATGAAGTAGAAATTGTTGGTATTAGAGAAACAACCAAATCAGTTTGTACAGGTGTTGAAATGTTTAGAAAACTCTTAGACGAGGGTAGAGCAGGAGACAACGTTGGCTTGCTATTAAGGGGTATAGATAAAGAAGATGTAGAGAGAGGTCAGGTTATTGCTGTACCAGGATCTATTACACCTCATACAAAATTTGAGGCCGAAGTATATGTTCTTACAAAAGAAGAAGGTGGAAGACACAATCCTTTCTTTAAAGGATATAGGCCGCAGTTTTATTTCAGAACCACTGATGTTACCGGTGAGGTAACTTTAGGTGATGGAACTGAGATGGTTATGCCTGGAGACAATGTTGCGATATCAGTTGAACTTATATCTCCAATTGCAATGGAAGAGGGCGTTAAATTTGCAATTAGAGAAGGTGGAAGGACTGTTGGAGCAGGACAGGTGACAAAAGTTATAGAGTAAATAAAACTTAACCGGGAGTAGAATTCTACTCCCGGTTTTTTTTGAGGAAAAAATGGCAAAACAAAAAGATCAACAAATAAGAATAAAGCTAAAAGCTTATGACAACTATGTTGTTGATGAATCTGCACGAAAAATTGCAGAAACTGTTTTGAAAACTCAAGCAAAAGTCAAAGGACCCATTCCATTACCAACTCAGATACATAGATACTGTGTAATTAGATCACCTCATGTTGATAAAAAATCTAGAGAACATTTTGAAATGCGAATACACAAAAGGCTCATAGATATAGTTGAGCCTACTCCAAAAACAGTTGATTCTTTGATGAGATTAGATTTACCCGCAGGTGTTGAAGTAGAGATAAAGTTATGAAATCAATTATTGCTAAAAAAATAGGAATGACTCAGTTATTTGATGAAAATTCAGTTGCTTTAGGAGTAACTTTATTGGATGTTTCCGGGTGTCGTGTTGTTCAGATAAAGTCTGATGAAAATGATGGTTACAACGCAGCACAATTAACAATTGGTTCAGCTAAGAAAGTTGTAAAGCCTTTACAAGAGCATTATAAAAAATACAATGTTGAGCCTGGAGAAGGTTTATTCGAAGTTCCTATCCACGAAGAAGGCACACTTGAATCAGGAAAAGAAATCAATGTAAGTGATTTCTTTGAGGTTGGAGACAAAGTTGATATAACTGGATTTTCCAAAGGAAAAGGATTTTCAGGAGTAATGAAAAGGCATAATTTCTCTGGACAGAAAGCAAGCCATGGGGTCCATAAAGTT
>CACGBK010000011.1 GCA_902571385.1 uncultured Candidatus Actinomarina sp. | reverse complement strand
GCAGCTTTGAAATGTTTTCAAAGTTTTTTGTTATTTCTTTTTTGCTATCTCCCCCAGTTTTTATTAGTAAATTCTTAAGAATTTCTAATGCCATTGCGCTCTCAAATATGGGGACAGCTCTCGGGACGGCACAGGTATCAGATCGTTCATATACTGTCTCTGTTTCATTTTTAGTTGATAAATTAATACTTTTGATCGGAGTCAAAGTTGTGCTGATCGGTTTTAAGTAAGCTTTTACAACTATATCCTCCCCATTTGTCATCCCTCCTTCAAAACCTCCTAAATTATTTGATTCTTTTTTAATGTTTTCCTGGTCAAGGAAATACTGATCTTGAACCTCAGTTCCATAATTTTTAGATACTTCTATCCCATTACCAATTTCTACTGCTTTTACACTTTGTATAGACATAAAAATTCGCGCCACATTTGCATCTAATTTTCTATCCCAATGAACGAAACTACCCAGTGTTGGAGGTACGCCTGTTGCAATTGTGGTAATAGAACCTCCAAGAGTATCCTTCTTTTTTCTTGCAAGTTTTATTTCATTTTCCATTTGTTTGGAAATTTTGTCATCTGGACACGACACTGGAGATTCTGTAACTTTATTTTGCAGATTTTTAATGCCATCTATTCCTTTATATAAATACTCCAGTGATCCAATTCCTGAAACATATCCACAAATATGTATGTCAAAATTTTCAAGTATTTGTGCAGCTATTGCTCCAATTGCACATCTCATTGCAGTTTCCCTAGCACTTGATCTTTCAAGAATTAGGCGAATATCCTTTGCATCATACTTTGCAGTTCCAACTAGGTCAGCATGACCAGGTCTAGGAACTACATATGGATCAATATCTTTGTCTTTCCAATTTTTCCAATCGTTGTTCTTTATTTTTAATGTAATTGGTCCACCAGTTGTGAGATTATTAATTATTCCCGAAGAAATCTCTACCTGATCTGATTCAATATTCATTCTTCCACCAGAACCCAAACTTTTTTGTCTGCGTTGTAGGAAACTGTCTATGTATTCTTTTGTAACAAGAAAACCTGAAGGTAATCCCTCAATTATCCCCGTTAACTCTGGCCCATGACTCTCGCCTGAAGTTAAAAATCTAATCATTTTTGTTCACCAATAATTTGTATAACTCATCATATATATCTAATACTTGTAAGTTAAGGTTTGTCCATATGTTAAATGATAAGATTGCCTGACATATGAGCATTCCAATACCATTGTATGAATTCACAGAATCAACTAATGGTTTAAAAAAATTACCAGTATTTCCATATCCTATATTCAAAAATAAATCTAGGTTAGTAAATTTCTTTACATCTAAGTCCAGAGAAAGGTTATTCAAATGTGTCATACCAATAGGAGTTGTATTGATAAGAAAATTTATCTCCGATCCAATATCTTCTGCCTCTTTATAAGAAATAGTATCCTCAGTAACATTTCTGCTAGCAATATGTGTACTCGATGAATTACTTGATAATGCATACCTAATTGCTTTTGAACTTCCACCACTGCCTAAAATAAGTATATTTTTATCTTTCCAATCATAATCTATTTTATTTAAGAAAAATAAGAAGCCTTCATAGTCAGTGTTATAGTATTCAATACTTTCACCACTTGATTTAACAGTATTGATTGCTCCTATTGATTGTGCATGTTCATCTACGATTGAATTTATATTTAATCCTAAAATATTTTCTTTATGTGGGATTGTGATATTGTATCCGTCTAGTCTCTTATTAAGATCGTGAATATTTTTCTCATCTATGTTCTCAATTTTTAATAATTCATAATTACCTTCAAGCTGAGTCATATCAAATAAAGATTTGTGAATAAAGGGAGAGTATGTCTTTTCAAGAGGCCAACCTAGAACGCCAAAATTATTCATTGATCTCAGCTCCTAATTCTTTTAAATCCTCAAAAAAAGAAGGATATGAATCTTTAATGCATTCTTTATTATCAGGGATTATCTTTTTTCCAAGAGCTATATTGGCAATTATTGCTGTCATTGCAATTCTGTGATCATCAAAAGTTTTAATAAAACCATCTTGGAGATCTTGAATACCTGTAATCTCAAATCCATCATCATAAACTTCAATTTTCCCGCCTAATTCAAGAATAAAATTTTTCATAACATCTAACCTGTCTGATTCTTTGACTTTCAGTTCTTCTGCTCCAACAAGTTTTGTAATACCAATTGCTTGGGATGCTAAAAAAGTGAAAATTGGAATTTCATCAATAAAATCGGCCACTTCCTCTTTTGTCACAGTCGTACCATTTAGAGTTGATTTTTTTACCTTAATATCTCCAATTACTTCATTATTTTCTTCATTAATGTTCACAATTTCAATATTTGCACCCATCCTTTTTAAAATCTTTACAAACCCAAGTCTCCTTTCGTTAATTAACATGTTTTCAAGTATTATTTCTTTTCCTTTGAGCACGCCAAGTGCAATTAGGAATGCTCCTGACGATATATCACCAGGTATTGAAATGTTTAAAGGTTTAAGATTATTTGTTGGAGATACAGTAATGGTGTTACCAAGTCTAAGTATGTTTGCACCCATCGCAATTAACATTCTTTCCGTATGATCTCTTGTGGCAACTGTTTCTTCAATTAACGTTGGTTCACTATGGTACAAAGAAGCAATAATTAAGGCGCTTTTAACCTGAGCACTGGGAACAAGAGTATTTTGAAAATTAAATGAATATTCTGATGATTTAAATTTAATCGGAAGAAAAGAATTCTTTATGTTAATTGAAGCTCCGTTTTGAACTAACAAATCTGTAATTCTGTTCATTGGTCTTTTATTCAACTGGGGGCTTCCTATTAATGTTGATGAAAAATTTTGTTTAGATAATAGACCAATTAATAATCTTGCAGTGGTTCCTGAATTCATGGCATTAAGATCTTTTTTTGGTTCTTTCAGGCCGTTAAGCCCTTTACCAGTTATGGAAACTGTATCATTTAACTTGATATCGATACCCATTTGCTCAATTATCTTTAAGGTAGCCTTTGTGTCTTCACTCATTAATAAATTTTGTATATTTGAAGTTCCGTCTGCTAACGCAGTAAATATTATTGCTCTATGAGAAATAGACTTATCTCCAATGAGAGCAACATTACCAGACAATAATCTGCTAAATAATTTTAATTTTAACTTAATGGTCGTTCTCCAAATTTATCTGACAATGCTCTTCTCCATTCCACTGATGAAGTGAGATAGTCAATTAACTCATTTTTTTCTTGTAAAGACATCAACGATGATATTTCTTCGATTAGTGCGATAAGAAAATTATTTATATTTTTTGAGTTTGAGTTGTACATGTCTATTATCATCTCTGGGTTTGTCCTTGTAAGCCTTGTTGCCCCATCAAACCCTCCAGCTGCTAATCCCATTATTTCTTCAATTTCATAATCCTTCTTCGCAATACCCACAAGTGCAGAACTTATCAAGTGAGGTAAATGGCTCGTAATCGATAATATCTCATCATGCTTTTTTCTATCAATCCATACCTCTTTACAATCTAAAATATTTATAAACGCTGATGCAATTTCTCTTGCTTTATCATCAGTTGAATTAGTTTCGCAAAGAAGAAATGTTGCATTTTTGTACATTTCTGGATGTGGCTCCCAATTTGTATTATCAGCCAATCCACACATCGGGTGTCCCCCAATTGCAGGAATATTTGAATTGTCCATTAAATCACAAATCGACTCTTTGGTACCTCCAATATCAATTATCAACTCAGATCTATCAACCTCATGTTCTTTTGATAAGAAAGAAATAATATTGTTTATAGGCATTGAAAGAATAGTCAGATCATACTTTTCAGCATTTGATTTAACATTTATACCAAACTTTTCTGCTCTTTTCTCTACATCAGGATTAATGTCTTCGCCATAAACATTTAGTCCTTTATTGACTAGATTAATTCCTAAGTTTGCACCCATTAATCCAAGGCCAATTATTTTTACATTTTTGATCATAATGTTAAAGATCGACCCACAACGTCAGCCATTAAACTTACTTTCTTACCAAGCTCCACTAACTCTACTGGCGTTAAGGCTTGAGGGCCGTCGCATAAAGCTTCATCCGGTCTCGGATGAATTTCGATTAATAACCCATCTGCTCCTGCAGCTATTGAAGCTAGTGCAATAGGGGCTACTAAGTTGTTTGCTCCAGTTCCGTGACTTGGATCAGCAATAACAGGTAAATGAGTGTTCATCTTCAAATAAGGTATCGCATTAATATCAAACGTATTTCTTGTTGCAGTTTCGAAAGTTCTAATTCCTCGCTCGCATAAAATAACATTTTCATTTCCTCTGCTTAATATATATTCAGAAGCTAAAAGCAACTCCTCAAGAGTTGCACTCATACCTCTTTTCAATAAAACAGGAAGCTTCGATTCACCAACAGCTTCTAATAACTTAAAATTTTGCATATTTCTTGCTCCGATTTGAAGAACATCTACATAATTTTCCATCATTTGTAAATGTTGGATATCCATAATTTCACTAAACAAAGGGAGTTTGTGTTTATCAGCTGCCTCTTTCAGCAATACTAAGCCTTCTTCTCCTAAGCCCTGAAAACTATAAGGTGAGGTTCTAGGTTTAAAAGCTCCTCCTCTAAGGCCATTTCCTCCTGCTTGTATTACAGCTTCTGCAGTCTCTAAAGTCTGCTCTCTATATTCGGCGCTGTCTGGCCCAGCTATAAAAGCAAGTTCTTTACCTCCGATAGTAAGATCTTTTATCTTTATTTCTGTATTTGTATCTTTATATGTTTTACTTGCAAGCTTATAAGATCTCCCAATTGGGATAACTTCGTGTACGTTGTCAAGTAAACGCATTACACCTCTGTTATCTTCGATAACTTTTCCATGCACTGCAACGACAGTCCTTTCAACACCATAAAGTACTTTGGGCTCATGACCTTGTTCAATAGCTTTTACTTTTACTTTCTCTATATCTTCTTCTGTAGCTGCTTGTTTCATAACTACTATCAATTTGTTCCTCCTAAAAAAAAATCGGGCTTTTGCCCGATTTGACACAATGTAACTTTAGGGCAGCTTATATATGCGCTCTAAAGTAAAAGTATGTGTTAGTTTTCATTGTGATAATGCTAGCACGTAATTTTGTTTTGAAAAGAGTTTTTATCTATCAGGACGTAGATTTTTTGCTTCACCCAAATACACATGATTTGGTTCGATATTATCTTGATATATCACTAATACTCGAATGCAACCTAATAAATCACCTTCAATATCTGGTGCTAAAGAATCGAGTGCAGGTATTTGGTCATATCCAAGATCTCTAATTGCTTTGGCCGGGAAAGCAGCATTCAAGTCTTTTGTAACTGTAAATAGTACCGAAACAACTTTAGAAATTACTAAATTGTTTTGTTCTATAATCTCAGTAAATAAAATTTTTGATGATTCTAATATATTTTCTTCACTATTTTCAACTGATGCTATTGCACCTCTTATTCCAATCATGACATATAATGATAAAAAAAAAGAGTGGTTGTTGTCCACTCTTTTTTTTAAAAATATGATTAAGTTACATCATACCTTCCATGCCGCCCATTCCTCCTCCAGGAGGCATTGGTGGCTCTGGTTCTGGTTCTTCAGCTATTAAAGCTTCCGTTGTCAATACCAGTGAAGCAATTGATGATGCGTTCTCAACAGTTGATCTAGTAACTTTCGCTGGATCAATAACTCCATCTTTCACAAGATCTACCATCTCACCATTGGAAGCGTTTAATCCAACATTTCCTTTTGCGTCTTTGACTTTCTCAACCATAACTCCACCCTCAAAGCCAGCATTTTCTGCAATTTGTCTAAGTGGTGCTTCAAGAGCTTTTTTTACAATATTTCTTCCAATGGCTTCACCTTCGGTACCACCAGAAATCTTATCAACTGTATCTTGTGCTCTAATTAAGGTTACTCCTCCACCAGCAACGATACCTTCTTCAACGGCCGCTCTTGTGGCTGCTAAAGCGTCTTCAATTCTCATTTTCTTTTCTTTAAGTTCAACTTCTGTTGCAGCTCCCACTTTAACTTGAGCTACTCCACCTGATAATTTAGCAAGCCTTTCTTGAAGTTTCTCTTTATCCCAGTCTGAATCAGATTCGTCTATTTCAGATTGGATTTGTTTTACTCTTCCTTCAACATCAGCTTTCTTACCTTTTCCGTTGACAATTGTTGTGTTATCTTTTTTCACAATAACTTTCTCGGCTTGACCAAGCATATCTACAGTTGTGTTTTCAGTTTTTAAACCAAGTTCTTCTGAAATAACTTCTCCACCAGTAAGAATTGCGATATCTTGAAGCATTGCTTTTCTTCTTTCTCCAAAACCAGGAGCTTTTACAGCAACTGATGTAAATGTTCCTCTAATTTTGTTTACAACAAGAGTAGCTAGTGCTTCTCCTTCAACATCCTCGGAGAGAATAATCAATGGTTTGCCTGAATTCATTACTTTTTCAAGAATTGGTAACAAATCATTTACTGCCGTAATTTTTGAATTCACTATCAATATATACGGATCTTCTAATACAGCTTCTTGTCTGTCCGGATCTGTGACAAAGTAAGGTGAAATAAATCCTTTATCGAATTGCATTCCATCAGTAAATTCAAGTTCCATCCCGAATGTTTGACCTTCTTCAACTGTTATCACGCCATCTTTTCCAACTTTTTCCATTGCCTCTGCAATAGTTTCTCCGATTTCAGAATCTGCGGCAGAAATTGATGCGACTTGTGCAATTTCGTCTTTACCACCTATTGATTTAGAAAAACCAGCAATAAATTCTGTAACAGCCTTTGAAGCTTCTAACATACCTCTTTTGACTTCCATTGGATTAACACCTGCGGAAACAGTTTTCATACCTTCGTTGACCATTGACTGTGCAAGTACTGTTGCAGTCGTAGTCCCATCACCAGCAACATCATTAGTTTTTGATGCAACTTCTTTGGCTAATTGGGCTCCCATATTTTCATAAGGGTCTTCAAGATCTACTTCCTTTGCAATAGTTACACCATCATTTGTAATAGTTGGTGCACCCCATTTTTTTTCTAATACTACGTTTCTGCCCTTTGGACCAAGAGTTACCTTTACGACATCAGCTAATTTGTTAACACCGTCTTCAAGGCCTTTTCTTGCTTTTTCGTTAAATACTAAAGTCTTTTTTGCCATTATCTTCTCCTATTATTTTCCGACTACTGCGAGAATATCTCTACTTGAAAGTATCAAGTATTCTTCTCCGTCAACTTTAATTTCTGTTCCACCATATTTTGAATAAACAACTTTATCACCTTTTTTCACATCAGGCTTAATTTTTTCTCCATTGTCATTGGTTTCACCAGGTCCCACAGCAACAACCTCACCTTCTTGAGGTTTTTCTTTTGCTGTATCAGGAATATATATGCCTGATGGAGTTTTCATATCTTCTTCTGATAGTGGTTTTACAACAACTCTATCTCCAAGTGGTTTAAGATTCATAATTATTTTTCTCCTAAAATTTTCTACGTTTTGAATTTAATATGGTTCTGTTTATAAAGGTATTTATTTTTCTTAAATTGTTAAGAAATTACTGATGATAGCCTTATATCTTCCATATTCATTTCATTAGTTGTAAGGTTATTTTTTGCAGCAACACAAATCATTGCAGCATTATCAGTTGATAATTTAGGTGAAGGTAAGTATAGATTTTTATCATTTTTTTCAGCAAAAGTTTGAATTTTTTCACGAAGTCGCGTATTTGCCATTACTCCTCCTCCTCCTGATAAATTAGTTACACCTGTTTCAGTTACAGCTTTTTCATATATATTCATCAAAGAATCAACAATTGCCTCTTGGTATGAAGCGGCAAAATCTTTTTTCAAAAGTTTGTCATCATCAGTTAGTCCTTGTAAAAAATAAACTGCAGCTGTTTTTAATCCTGAAAAAGAATAATCAAATTTATTTGAAGTCTTTGGTCTAGGAAGGTTAACTTTATCTGGATCACCACCTTCAGATATTTTCTGTATTGCTGGTCCACCAGGAAAACCAAATCCACAAAATCTAGATAATTTATCAAATGCTTCACCTGCTGCATCATCGATTGTTGAACCTAACAAATTATATTTTCCCCATTCTTCTACAAACACAATTTGTGTATGACCACCAGACACAAGTAATGATAAAAATGGAGGGTCCATATTTGGATGCTCAATAAGAGGTGCACTAAGATGACCAACCATATGATCTACTGCATAAAAGGGCTTCTGAAGGGCCCATGCTACTGATTTTGCAAAATTATAGCCCACTACAAGACTGCCTGATAAACCTGGACCATCAGTGCTTGCTACAATGTCAATTTCACCTATATCAATCCCACATTCATTTATTGATGAATGAAAAAGATTTCGTATCATTTCAGCATGTGCTCTAGATGCTACTTCAGGAACTACACCACCAAATTTTTCATGAATTTCAACCTGTGATGAAATCTTGTTTATCAACAAGTCATCACCATTCATTAAAGCTATGGCCGTCTCATCACAGCTTGTTTCAAACCCTAATATGAGTTGTTCATTCTGCATATACTTTTTCCTTTATAAAAATATCTGCATCTTCTGTGACATAATATTTTTTTCTTTTACCAAAATATTTAAAATTGTATTTTTTATATAAACTTTGAGCGGATGTATTTGATTCTCTTACTTCTAAGATAATTTTTTCATATTTCGAAGTTTCAAAATAGCTTATTAATAAATCCATAAGTTCAGTTGCTACACCTTTTTTTCTATATTCTTCCAATACACCAATTCCTAGAATCTCAATATCGTGGTGAATAAATTGGATACCTAAATATCCAATGATTTCCTTTTCATCTTCATAAATCCAATACTTAAAACTTT
Source organism: uncultured Candidatus Actinomarina sp. (assembly GCA_902571385.1). Classification (GTDB taxonomy): domain Bacteria; phylum Actinomycetota; class Acidimicrobiia; order Actinomarinales; family Actinomarinaceae; genus Actinomarina. Next base: position 3,775 of record CACGBK010000011.1, on the reverse strand, counting down.
TATCATTTATTTTTTGCTCAATAATGCTGGCATCCCATGACATAGAAAATAATTTTTGCTCTAAATTTGATAACTTAAGGGCTGTCTCAGATGAACAAAATTCTAAACTTTTAATCATAAAGCTTCACATCTCCACTCAAGCTATCTTTTGATAATGTGACATCGGGTTCTCTCATGTATTCAAGGTTTATTTCATTAAAGTTGGGATAGTCTTTTATTTTTTCACCAACGTTGTAAATATTTTCAGCAGTCACAAATCTTGGCTCAGCTAATTTGGTGTTACTATCAGTAAAAATTTTTTTATTTTTTATTAGATCCCAATTACCTACTAATAATTTTTTATCAGCATCATCAGAAAGTTTAATTTCTAAGCTTTCAACTGAAATAACTTGAGGATCTGAGTCTCGTGTTACTCCACCTGGAACAGGCATATATTCGCAATAAGCAAACTCACTTCGTTTAATATCAATCAACGAGCATATCTTTCTATGACTTGTATGTGCTGCAAATGCAAGAGCATCGAGACCATTTACTGGAATTATAGGGATGCCTAAAACTGCACCAAGTCCTTGAGAAACTGATAAGCCGATTCTTAGTCCTGTGTAATACCCTGGTCCTACGTCAAGATAAAGTGCGCTAAGATCTTTTCTGTTTGCCTTTGTTTTATCAAATAATTCATTTATTTGATTGAGTAGTATTCCAGTTGAGCCCCTGTTAGTTTTTGAAACAAAACTAGCAAGTAATTTATCTTCAAAAATTGCTGCAGAAACATATTCACCTGATGTAGAAATTGCTAATTTATACAATTTAAAACCTTATCTTTCTTCTTGAATCATCAATGATATCAATATCAACAATTGTCCAATTATTGAGGTTTGTATTAGGAAGTTGATTTGACCATTCAACAAAAAATAGGGTTTTATCTTCAAACAAAGGAAGATCAAGGTCAATAAATTCTTGGAATGAAGAAAGTCTGTAGAGATCAACATGGTAAATACTTAAATCTTCTTTGAGATAATTTTTTACAATATTAAATGTTGGTGAAGTTACATTATCTTCGATTCCTAGGTGATAAATTATCTTTTTTATTATTGTAGTTTTACCAGCTCCCAAACTTCCGTTAAATCCAACTACTGAAGGAATTGATAATTTTGTTACGAAGTCTTTTGCAAATTCATCTAAAGCTGATTCTTTAAGCTCGATCTCATTCAATTTCAACCCTTTCAAGTCGTTCATTAATATTTGTAAGGATTTCCCATTCAATAGTATTATTCCATTTTGCAATATCGAAGACTGTAATTTCAAGTTCATTGTTCTCTGAATTTCCTAAAAGAACAACTTCATCATTTATATTTGCTTCAACATCTGTAATGTCATAGAGAATTTGGTCCATAGTAACTCTTCCTATCAAATTACAGTATGTATTGTTAACTATAACTTTCCCATCAGGAAATGTACTCCACGGATACCCGTCGCCGTATCCAATAGGAGATACTCCTACAGTTGTATCTCTTTCTAAAGTCAAAGCTTTTCCATAAGAAACTGCTTCTCCCTTTTTTCTGTAGTTAATATTTGATATTCTTGTTTTTATAGCCATCGTTGGTTTAAAATCTTGATTTACTTCAGCCGGTGTTATGTTACACCCGTAAACTGTCAGACCAACTCTCGATAAATTAAATGTTGGATCAAAATTATAAAATGATGATCCAGAATTATCTACGTGTATTAGTAAATCATCTAAATCTATATCTTTAATTGTTTTTTTAAATAATTCGATAGATTCTTGTGTTGGTTCTATTTCTTCATCAGCTAATGGAAAATGGGTACATATACCGGCTAGATTTATGGTTTTAGACTTTTTTATTTTATTATAAAGGTTTATAAAATCCTCTGGTTCGCAACCAACCCTGTGCATACCAGTATCTATTTTTATATGGGTGCTAAATTTTTTACCTGATTCTTCTAAACCATCAATAAAAAAATCATTGTAGACCGTTAAGTCAATATTATGTTGCTCTATATTATCTAACTCATCAAGCGATGGCTCGGTAAGTAACAATACTCTAAGTTCATCAGATTGAGCACGTACTTTTTTTGCTTCACTAATAGCTGCTACCGCAAACCATTTAATTCCAGCTTCCATAGCCGTTTTGACAGTCCATTCAATGCCATGACCATAACCATTGGCTTTGACAACTAAACAGAGTTCTTTATTTGATAGTTTTTTTAATACTTCTATGTTGTGTAAATAATTTGCCTTATTTACGTATACGTAACCTCTATCCATGTTATTTATTCTACAGTAACTGACTTTGCAAGGTTTCTTGGTTGATCAATCGACTGGCCATTTTTATTTGCTACATGATAAGCAATAAATTGTAAAGGTATAATCGATATCACAGTAGTGAGTATTTCATTACTATCTGGGAGTGTCACATAATCATTTGATATATTTTCTAGTTTTTCTGACTCACTGTCTCCAATAGCAATAACATATGCACTCCTTGCAATGACCTCTTGTACATTACTGGTTGTCTTATCGAGCAGATGATTTTGACTAGCAGTAACTACTACAGGGGTTCCTTCTTCTATCAAAGCTAACGTACCATGCTTAAGCTCTCCTGCTGCCAATGCTTCAGCATGCAGATATGAAATCTCTTTTAATTTTAAGGCGCCTTCAGCTGCCAATGCATAATCCAAACCTCTTCCAATAAAATAAATGTCATTCTTTTTGTAAATTTTTTCAGATATCTCTTTTATTTGATCTTCGCAAGCCATTGTTTTATCTATAAGGTTTGGAAGTTCTGCAATCTCATCAAAAGTTACGTCCAATCTATTTTTTGAGTCCCAATGTTTAGCAAGTACTAATTGAGATACAAGCATGCCTAAATAAGCTTTTGTAGAAGCTACACCGATCTCTGGACCAACATGTAAGTAAAATACACTATCTGCCATTCTTGCCAATGAACTTCCCACAACATTAACTAGGGCTAGTACGTGAGAGCCATTTTCTTTAAGAAGTTCTGTTGCAGCAATTGTATCCATAGTTTCTCCAGACTGTGAAATTACAATTCCTAAATCATTTTTCCCAACAATCGGCTCCCTGTATCTAAACTCTGAAGCTAACTCAACGCTTACTGGAACACCAAGAACTTTCTCGAACAGATCTTTGCCAAATAAACCTGCATGATAAGCAGTTCCACATGCAACTATCCAAATTTTTTCAAATTTAGATGCATGATCTGACATTATCGGAATATCATCAGAATTTGTGTCTAGCCTTCCCGAAATAGTTCTTTCAATTACTTCAGATTGTTCAAGTATTTCTTTATACATAAAATGGTCATATCCTGATTTCTCAGCTTCAGAGACCTCCCAGTCTATTTCTTGGATCTCTCTTTCAATTTCATTTAAGTCTGAGTCAAACAACTTATAATTACCATTTTTAATTTCTACAAAATCACCATTTTCAAGAAATATCATCTTTTTTGTATGCTCTAGTATTGCTGCCGAATCAGAGGCAAGAAATACTTCATCATCACCAACTCCTAAAACTAATGGGCTCATTAATCTTCCAGCGACGATAGTTCCTTCTTCTTTTGTAGTAGTTACAAGGAGTGCGTAAGTTCCTTCTAGAGAGTTTGCAACATCCACTACAGTTTTAAGCAATTCCCCACTCCATTTTCTGCTCAGCTCTACAGCAACTACCTCCGTGTCAGTATCAGACTTAAATTCAAATCCTTCCTTTAAAAGATCTTTTTTAATTTCTGCATAG
>CACGBK010000010.1 GCA_902571385.1 uncultured Candidatus Actinomarina sp. | reverse complement strand
TCTGAAATTGCAATTCCTGCTGAGTCGTATCCTCGATACTCTAATCTAGACAATCCATTTATTAAGATTGGTAAGGGTTCTTTTGGGCCTGAATACCCAACTATTCCACACATTTTTTCTCCATTCCAACGAGCGGGTTAAAATAAAGATTGCGTTAAATTGTCTCTGTTCAGAAATTTCTTCCTGTTTTTAACAATTTATATCGACTGCAGTGCCGAGTATGCATCCGCCGAATTTTTCGATAACATACTTCCTCGTCACCTCGTTAAAGGCCTGGCGCTAAATTGCTCGTTAAGAAAAGTATATCGTTAAGTTTTACTAATTTAAGTATTTATTAATCTTTGTTAACAGTTCGTCAGAAAAATCTTCCATTGCTTCTGCGCTTTTAGCCTCGACTAATACTCTTAATAATGGCTCGGTACCTGAATTACGAATAAGATATCGGCCATCTAAATCTTTATTGATTGACATATCAAGTGCTATTTGATTTATGTATTCTATTTCTTCATCATTTAGTTTATTTGTTAACTCTATGTTTGTAAGTTTCTGTGGATACTCATATAAATTTTCATTCTTAAAATCACAAAGTGTCATTCCAAAATGTTCAAGGGCTTTTAAAACCATAATTAACGTAATAAGACCATCTCCAACAGGTAGTAAATCAGCAATTATGATATGACCCGATTGTTCACCTCCTAATGAGGCATCATATTTGTTCATTGATTCTGCAACATACTTATCCCCTACAGGAGTTTCGATTAGATCAAAATCAAATTTTTGCATTGCCTGTTTAAATCCATAATTAGACATAACGGTACTAACGACAATATTATTTTTTAGGTTATTCAATTCAGAAAAATATTTAGCAAGAAGAGTTAATATTAAATCCCCATTAACAATTCTTCCCTCTTCGTCAACCATTATCAATCGATCAGCGTCACCGTCGAAAGAAGCACCTATTTCACTACTTTTTATTTCATTTTGTAAATTTTCGGGAGAAGTTGCTCCACAATTTTCATTTATATTTAGACCGTTGGGAGTGTCATTTATAATTCGGTATTTTGCATTTTTGGAATCAAATAATTCTTTTATAACACTAAAAGCAGCTCCATTTGCAGCATCAATTATTATTTTAAAATTATCAAAATTAATATCAGTAATTTCCTGTAAATATTGTAAATACTCATCATGCCCATCAGAAAGATTAATTATTTCTGAACCTTTCGCTGGCAACTCAAGACTATTAAGTCTATTCTCAATTTGAATTTCGATATCATCATCAAGCTTTGATCCATTTTTTTGAATTAATTTTATTCCATTGTAATTTGCTGGATTATGTGAAGCCGAAATTATAATGCCTAGATCGTAATCAAACTTTTTCAAGATAATAGGCATCGAACCTGATGGAAGAATACCATGATTATATATCTTTACATTTTCTGAAAAGCCTAGAGAAATCCACTTCATGATTTCATCAGAGGACTCCCTCGTATCGGATATGATGGCGACACTTTTAGGATCAATTATGATTTCAACAGATGCACAAATTGAAGAAATTAACTCTTGAGATAAAGTTTCTTTGGGGATACCCCTAATACCATCGGTACCAAAATATTTTTTCAATGAACTATTATCTTTTAGTAAACTGCTCTGCTCTTCGGGCTTTCTTTAGGCCGTATTTTTTTCTTTCAACTTTTCGAGCATCCCTAGTTAAGAGTCCTGCCTTTTTAAGTTTTGGCCTGAGTTCAGGATCAAATTGTATTAACGCTCTAGAAATGCCTAAGGCAACAGCATCTGCTTGAGCAGAAAGTCCACTTCCATTTAAATTCACCTTCAGATTGAATTTCTTTTCCATTCCAACGATGTTAAATGGTTTGTTTATGGTCATTCGCATTGAAGGACTAGGAAAGTAATCTTCGAGGGTTTTACCATTAAACTCAAAGGACCCATCCCCTTCACTCAACATAACTCTTGCTACAGATGTTTTCCTACGTCCAGTTGCTACTATTGTTTCACTCATTACTATTCAACTACTTTCTTGATGTCAAAACTTAATTCTGATGGATTTTGTGCACCATGTGGATGATTATCATCTCTATAAACATACAATTTTTTTAATATTGACCTTCCTAATCTGTTTTTTGGAAGCATCCCCCATACGGCTCTTTCAATTATTTTTTCAGGTTTTCTCTTTTTTAATGAATTAAAAGACTCTTCTCTTAATCCACCTGGATAACCTGAGTGGTCATAATACATTTTTTGTTCTGGTTTTTTTGATGTTGCTTGTATTTTTGAAGCATTTATTACGATCACATAATCACCAACATCTAGATGAGGTGCAAATTTCGGTTTATGTTTACCTCTTAAAATTTGTGCTATTTCGCTAGCCAATCTGCCTACAGGTAATCCACTAGCATCAACTAAATGCCAGTTTCGCTCAGAAGAATCTACTCCATCAAATGTCGTTTTTGTACTCATAAAACCTTAAAGAATCGTAACGAGACTTAAGTATAAATTGTATTTATATTTATGGAGACTAGTATTTGATTTTCCATAGATATAAACCACTACTTGGAACCATAAATCGATGTCGAGTTTCAGATGGATTCTTTAAAGAAAATTTTAAATCTTTGATAGTTATCTTTTTATCAATTACTGCCAACTGAGAACCTACTATTGACTTCACCATATTGTGAAGAAAAGAATTACCTTCAACTGTGTATATATACTTTGAATTTTGATAAGTCCATTTACTAACTTTGATGTACCGTTCAGGAGATTGGCCAGGTCTTAGTTTTGAAAAATTTTTGAAATTATTATTTCCTAAAAATATTTTTGAAATACGATTTAAATAATCTAAATCTAATTTTTTATTAATAAAGTAAACTTGATTTTCTGAGAATGGTAAATCTTTTGTTTTATTTAAGATAAAGTATTTGTACACTCTTGACTTAGCATCATGTCTAGGATTAAATTCTTTACTTGCTTTAAGAATTTTATTAACTTTTATCTCATTAGAAATTAAAGAATTAAAAGAATTGATAAAATTACCATTTAGTGGTTTATTGACTTTTAAACAAAGTATTTGGGACTTGGCATGAACACCTGCGTCAGTCCTACCAGAATATGTCAAATCATAATCTTTTAACAATTTATATAAAATTTTTTCTATTTCTCCTTGAATTGTTCTATTTTTGATTTGTTTTTGGAAACCATGAAAATTGGTTCCATCGTAAGAGATATCTAATTTATAAGAAAGCAATTTATATTATTATTTTTAATGGGTCTGACGTCCAAAATAAAATAAATATAAAAATGGCTGAAGAAAGTTTTGTATTTCTCTTTTCCATAAAAAAACCAAGTTCGAGTGATTTAGCAACAGCATTATAAATCCAAAAGATAAGAAGCAATATAAAGACCTGGTTAACTCTATCTCCAAAATTCATGAAAGAGTTTTGTAAGAAAAACCAAATCGAGACAAATCCAACTAATCCATGGGAGTAACCCGTAATTGTAATTATTGAATTTAAATCAACATTTTCTTTAAATACTCTGCCGAGTGCAAACCACATAACAAGGCTTGAAAATACCCATGAAAATGTTCCATCTAAAACTCCAAAAAAAATTAAATCAAAAATATTATTTATATTTGAACTAAATAAAAGTGGAATATAAATAGCAAATAAACTAAATGTAACAATTAAAAAGGCATTGCCTGTCTCATATCTATCTTGGGTAATTTTGAGTATTGTTTCAGAGTCAAATCTTATGAAAAGTTTGAATTGTCTCCAAACATCTTTTAATGTATTCAAATTAAACTAACTCTAGTACAGCTAGCTCAGCTCCATCACCTTTTCTATAACTTGTTCTAGTTATTCTGGTGTATCCACCATCTCTATCTTGATATTTTGGACCCAACTCATCAAAAAGCTTTGCTACGACTGCTTTATTTTGTATAAACTTTAAAACTTGTCTTCTGTCATGAAGCGAGCCTTTTTTTGCTTTAGTAATTACTTTATCAACATAGGGTTTAGTAACTTTAGCTTTGGTTAATGTAGTTTCAATCTTTTCGAATTCAATTAGAGAAGCAATTAAGTTACCTATAATCTGATCTTCATGAGATGAAGATCCTCCAAGAAGTTTTCCTTTTCTTGGTCTAGGCATCTGAATTATCTTCCGAATTCAAGTCTGAACTTGTTGGTAAGCTAAGGCCAAGCTCATCTAATTTTGCGACAAGCTCGTCTAAGCTTTTTTGACCAAAGTTTGTTAGATTGAGCAAATCATCTTCTGTGTATTCAAGAATTTGTCCAACAGTTGTTATATTTTCTCTTCCGAGACAATTTCTTGGTCTTTCCGATAAATCAAGAGCGTCTACAGACAATGAAAGGTCTGGGGAACTTCCTTCTGAAATAGTTAATTCTCCTAATTCAAGACCAATTCCCTCATCAATATCTGCAAATAGCTTCCACAGTTCTCCAAGAGTTTTTCCTACTGAAGATATTGCTTCACTTGGCTCAATAGATCCATCAGTTTCAACATCAAGAATCAATTTATCATAGTTTGTGACCTGACCAACTTGTGTTGGAGAAACTGCATAACTGACTTTGACTACTGGAGAGAACATAGAATCAATAGGTATAAAACTTGAATCACTAGTTTTGTTCTTATCTGCCAAGCGATACCCTACTCCATGAGCTATCGAAACTTCCATGTCTAGTGTTGAATCATTTGATAAAGTACAAATTTTTAGATCTGTATTTACAACTTCTACACCAGCAGGACATTGAATTTGTGCTGCATTAACTTCACCCGGTCCTTTAGCCTTAACGGTTAATGTGTGACTTTCTTGATCATCAACTTTAAGAACTAAGCGTTTAAGGTTCAGCAGTACATCTAATACATCTTCAACTACACCAGGTACTGATGTGAACTCATGATTTACTCCATCAATTTTTACACCTGTAACTGCAACCCCAGGTACTCGAGAAAGTAAAGCTCTTCTCATTGTATTACCCAAAGTCAAACCAAATCCAGTTTCAAGTGGTTCGATCGTAAAACTTGCTCTTGACTTTTCAAGATTTTCCTGAGATATTTCTGGCCTTTGTAAAATTAACACGTTTTTTCCTTTCTTATATTTTATTTAGAATAAAGTTCTACTATTAATTGTTCTTCAATTTGTTGACTAGCGTCATTTCTTGTTGGCTGATTCAAAACTTCAATACTTTTTTTCTTTTCATCTACTTTTAACCATGATGCATCTTCTCTGTCTTGTCCCGTATCTAAAGTATGTTGGATTACTATGAGGTCATTACTTTGATCTTTAAGTTCAATTTTATCTCCAGGCCTTATTTGTATCGAAGGAATATCAATTAATTTTCCATTAAGTTTGAAGTGTCTATGAGAAACTAATTGTCTTGCCTGAGGCCTAGTAGCAGCAAATCCTGCTCTATAAATAACATTATCAATTCTTGATTCAAGCAAAACAAGAAGATTTTCACCGGTTATGCCTGGCATCCTTGTTGCTTCTTTGTAATAATTTCTAAATTGCTTTTCAAGAACTCCATACATATATCGGACTTTTTGTTTCTCTTTTAATTGAGTTCCGTAATCAGTCTCTCTCATTCTTTTCTTACCATTTTCCCCTGGTGGGTATGGTCTGTCTTGAAGAGCTTTATCGCCTTTTCTATTTTCAAATACGTTAAAGCCTAATCTCCTTGAAACTCTAACTCTTGGCCCAGTATATCTAGCCATTAATTTCGTCTCCTTTTCTTTGGGCGACATCCATTGTGTGGGGTTGGCGTAATATCTTTAATTGATCCAACATCCATTCCCATGTTTTGCAATGTTCTTACAGCTGTTTCTCTTCCAGCACCGGTACCACTTATTATGATATCTAATTTATGGATTCCAAATTCAGTTGCTCTTCTAACAGCTTCTTCGGCTGCAACCTGTGCAGCATAAGGTGTGGACTTTCTAGAGCCTTTAAATCCAACTGAACCCCCTGATGTCCAAACTACTGTTTCTCCATTAGTGTCAGATATATTGATAATTGTATTGTTGAAGCTTGCTTTAATATGTGCAATTCCAGAAGGAATATTTTTTTTATTTTTTTTCTTTGATTTTTGCTCGGCCATTATTTCATTACTTTCTTCTTACCAGCAATAGCAAATCTTGGACCTTTTCTTGTTCTCGCATTTGTATGAGTTCGTTGTCCTCTGACTGGAAGTCCAGTTCTATGTCTCATACCCTGGTAAGTTCCAATCTCAGTCTTTCTTCGTATATTTTGAGATACATCTCTACGTAGATCACCTTCTACTCTAAAATTTGATTCGATATATTTTCTTATCTTGGCGACTTCATCATTAGTAAGGTTGTTAACTCTTGTATCTGGATTTATTTCTAAGTCATTACAGATATCTTTTGCTCTCTTTGCACCAACACCATGGATGTATCTAAGTGATGCAATCACCCTTTTTTCTCTTGGTATATCAATACCTGAAATTCTAGCCAAACTTAACCTTGCCTCTGTTTGTGTCTTGGGTTTCTTTTATTGATAACATAAAGCTTTCCTTTTCGACGAACTATTTGGTCGTTAGGACCTCTTTTTTTAACACTTGCTTTTACTTTCATTTATGTCTCCAAGTAATCCTACCTCTTGTGGGATCATATGGTGAAACTTCCATTTCAACTACATCTCCGGGCAAAATACGAATGTACCTCATTCTCATTTTCCCGGACACATGAGCTAAAATTTCAGCTCCACTTTCAAGTTCAACCTTAAATGAGGCATTTGGGAGAGTTTCTTTAACAGTCCCTTGGACTTTAATTATATTTTTTTCTTTTTCTACCAAAATGACCCGATTTTAAGACCGATTTACTAGATTAGTCAGATTATAAAGTATTACCAACATTTTTCGTAAATTTACCTTTCTGTAAAAATACATACTTCATCCTCCATTATTCCTATTGTATGCTCCCAGTGTGCAGATTTTTTTCCATCAACTGTCCTCACAGTCCAGCCATCGGGGTCAACTTTTGTTTCTGCCGAACCAAGATTAAACATAGGCTCTATGCAAATTGCCATACCTGTTTTTAAAGTAAATCCTTTATTTTTGATACCATAATTTGGTACTTGTGGATCTTCATGCATCGAGAGCCCTATGCCGTGACCAACATATTCTCTTACAACACCATAAGAATTTTTATTTCCTATTTTTTCGATTTTATTTCCGATTGTTCCAAGTTTTTGTCCATCCTTAACAAGCTTTATTCCTTCATAAAGTGCTTTCTTGGTAACATCAATTAATTTTTGATCCTCGTCAGAAATTTCTCCAACTCCATAAGTTAATGCAGCATCCGCATGATAACCGTTTACTATACAACCAACATCAATAGATAAAATATCACCTTCTTCTATAACAAAATTTTTTGGTATCCCATGTACAACAACATCATTAACAGAAGCACATATATATGATGGAAATCCTCTGTAATTGAAAAAGTTAGAAATAGAGTTAGATTTAGTAATTATCTCTTCTGCCTTTTTGTCTAGCTCTTCTATCCTTGTTCCAGGTGAAGACATATTCTCAAGTTCAGAATGTATAGTGGACACTATTTTTCCTGCTTTTTTCATATTCATAAAATCATCATTTGATTTGTATGTAATCATGTTTTCATAAGACCTGAGATATGGTTGAAAATTTCATCTATATCTCCAAATGCATCAACAGTTTTTAGTACATCTTTATCATCATAAAATTTTATTAAAGGTAATGTTTCATCTCGATACACATCTAACCTAACCTTTATTGACTCTTCTGTGTCGTCTTCTCTGCCTCTTTCAACCATTCGTTTTATTAATTCAGTTTCATTTACTTCAAATAAAATGACAGTTTTTATATTCAAGCCTTCGATATTAAGACTTTCAGCTTGGGCAATTGTTCTAGGGAAACCATCTAAAATTGCACCTATTTCACAATCATCATTTTCTAATCTTTCAATAAGCATAGAAGTAACTAGCTCATCAGAAACAAGATTTCCTTTATTCAATATTTCTTTAGCAACAAGGCCCAATTCTGTCTCGTTCTCAACATGTTCTCTAAGCATCACACCAGTAGAGATATGAGGTATGTTAAATTTTTCAGATATTTTTTCAGCTTGAGTCCCTTTTCCTGCACCAGGTGGTCCAAGAAAAATAGTTATATCCGTCAATCAACAAATCCTTCGTAGTTTCTCATACTTAATTGACTTTCGATTTGTTTCATAGTTTCAAGAGCCACACCAACGGTTATTAATATAGATATACCACTGAAACCTAAAGGAATATCCCAAATTGCTGAAGCTATAGAGGGTAAAACTGCTACGGATGCTAAAAATACTGAACCTGGTAATGTAATTCTGCTAATTATATGAGACAAGTAATTTGTTGTTGAAATACCTGGACGCACACCAGGGACAAAACCACCTTGTCTTCTTATCATGTCAGATTGTCTTACTGGATCAAATTGTATTGTGGTGTAAAAATAGGTGAAAAAAATAATTAACATACCTAAAAAGAATATATAAAACCAACTAGTTCCTTGAGAGTTGGCTAAGTTTACATCAATCCAATTTCTTATTCCCGCGGTAATATTATTATCTTGTGGAAGTGAAGTAGCTATTAATGCTGGAAAGAAGAGAACGCTCGTAGCAAAAATAACAGGAATCACGCCAGCACTGTTCACTTTCAATGGTATATATGTACTTTGACCTCCCATAACTTTTCTTCCTCTAACTCTTTTTGCAAATTGGATTGGTATTCTTCTTTGACCTTGTTCTACGTAAATAATTCCAACAATCATAAGAAAAAACATTAAAACAAGAAAGCTAAATTGACCAATTCTTCCCTGACCAGCAGTAACCTGGTATGCTCCACCAAAGCTTGCAGGTAATTGGCTGATAATACTTGCAAAGATAATTAAAGACATTCCATTACCAATCCCTCTTTGTGAAATTAATTCTCCTAGCCACATGATAAATGCTGTCCCAGCAGTCATAGTTAGTACAATTAATCCAACTCTTGATGGGGTATAGTTTGGAATCAAAGATATTCCTCCGGTTAAACTTCCTCTTGAAAAAATGTAGGTTAACCCAGTCGATTGAAGTAATGCTAAAACAACAGTTATATACCTTGTCCATTGTGTGATAACTTTTTTACCAGATTCGCCCTCTTCTTGAAGTTTTTGTAATCGTGGAATAACAACTGTTAAAAGTTGAAGAATAATACTTGAAGTAATATATGGCATAATTCCAAGTGCAAAAACAGAAAATGTTTCTAAGGCTCCTCCAGAAAATAAATTTAATAGGCCATAGATTCCCGCTTGTGAACCTGAGTCTGTCAATCTTTGTACAGCTTCTAAGTCAACTCCTGGGACTGGTACTGCAGCTCCCAGCCTATACACACCAAACATAATCAATGTAAAAATTATACGTTTTCTTAGATCAGGAATTTTAAACATATATCTAAAAATCGAAAGCTTCACTTTAAACCTCTATAACTTCTACAGTCCCGCCGGCATCTTCAATTTTTTTCTTTGCAGACTCACTGACGGCATGTACTTTTATGTTTACAGAATTTGTGATATCTCCATTGCCCAAAACTTTTACTAGTCCTTTTTTTCTTGTTAGACCATTTTGTTGTAAGACATCTGGATCAATATCTCCTTTTAAATTTTTTTCCTGAAGATCTGATACATTCACTACAACATATGACATTTTTGGAGTATTTTTAAGACCCTTTAACTTTGGTATTCTTCTATAAAGCGGTATTTGACCACCTTCAAAGTAAGCAGGTACTGTTTTACGCGCTCCTGTACCCTTAGTTCCTCTTCCTGCAGTTTTACCTCTTTTACCAGATTCTCCTCGTCCTTTACGAAGCTTAGATTTAGATGATCCTGGAGTTGGTTTAAGATGATGAAATTTTATTTTACTCATTTATTTTACATCCTCTGTTTCAACTAGATGTTTTACTTTATCTAACATTCCGGCAAGACTATCATCCATTTCTCTCACTACAGATGAATTAATTTTTTTTAGACCCAAAGATTTTATAGTTTCTTTAGCTTTAAATCCTTGACCAATGAGAGATCTCGTCAAAGTAATTTTAACCTTTTGCATCTTCTCTAAGCTTTCTTTCTGCCTTTGTTTTCTCATAAGCATCGACCAATCCTTTTGGTGCAATTTCCATAGCCTTCTTACCTCTAAGTTTTGCAACCTCATCTGGTGTTCGCTGACCTAGTAGTCCGTTTAATGTTGCCTTAGCGACATTTAAATGGGTTGGAGATCCTAGAGATTTTGCAAGAATATCCTTGATTCCGGCGACCTCTAAAACTTGACGAGCAGCGCCTCCTGCAATAACCCCTGTTCCAGGAGCTGCAGGTTTAAGTAAAACTTTAGAAGATCCGTGTTCACCAGTTATTGTATGAACTATCGTTGAGCCTGCCATTGGTATCGGATGAATATTCTTCTTTGCATTTTCTATAGCTTTTTGTATTGCTAAAGGAACTTCTGAACCTTTTCCGTAGCCAATGCCAGCATTACCATTTCCATCTCCAACAGCTACAAGAGCTGTAAAAGCAAAATTTCTTCCACCCTTAACAACTTTTGCAACTCTGTTTATGTGTATTACGTTTTCTTGTAACTCTACTTCTGCCATTAAAATTTAATTCCTTTTTCTCTTATACCATCAGCTAAAGCTTTAACTCTTCCATGGTAGATGTATCCACCGCGATCAAAAACGGCTTCTTCTATTTTATTTTTATTTAGAATGTCGCCCATAAGTTCTCCTACTTTTTTTGCGGCATCAATTGTAAGTCTTTCGACCTTTAATTCTTTTGATAAAGTGCTTGCTGAGCCAATAGTTGTATGATTCAAGTCGTCTATGGCTTGCACATAGATATTTTTATTACTTTTATAAACGGCTAGACGTGGTTTGTTGGAATCACCATAAACTTTTTTTCGAATTCTAACTTTTCTTTTTAATCTTTGATCTGATTTTCTCATATTAAGCTCCTGTAGTTGCCACAGCTGCTTTTCCAGCTTTTCTTCTAACATACTCGTCTTGATATCTAATTCCCTTGCCTTTATAAGGTTCTGGAGGTTTTATAGACCTTATATCAGCAGCAACTTGTCCTACAAGACCTTTATCTATTCCAGAAACAATAATTGTATTTTGATCTGGTACCTCGAATGAAATAGTTTCTACTTTCTTAAATAAAACTGGATGTGAAAACCCGCACAATATCTCTAAATCGTTTCCCTTCAGTGTAACTCTATGCCCAACTCCCTGGAGAGTTAAAGTTTTTGAATAACCTTCACTTACACCAATAATGTTATTTGCAACTAATGATCTGTACAATCCATGTAAACTTTTAACAGATTTATCCTCAGATTCTCGAGTAAATTTTAGAATACCTTCATTGATTTCAAACTTAATTCTTTCATCTAAAATTTCAGTTGTTAATTCTCCTTTTGAGCCTTTGACAAATATTTTTTTATCATCTAATTTAACTTCAACATTTTCTGGAATAACGATTGGTTTATTTCCTATCCTGCTCATGACCAGACCTCACATATCAATTCTCCACCAAGTTTTCTTTTCCTTGCTTCGGAATCTGATAATAAGCCTCTTGACGTTGAAACAACCACAGTTCCTAGTCCACCATTAGTCCTTGGTAGCTCATTAAAAGATGAATAAACTCTTCTTCCAGGTTTTGAAAGTCTATTCAAACCAGCTATTACTGACTTACCTTCTTCAGAAAATTTAATTGTTAAGTCAATGACTCTTTTTGCTCCTTCACCTTTTATTTCAATATCGCTTACGTAACCCTCATCTTTAAATAGCTTCGCAAGTTCATATTTAAATTTTGAATGAGGTATTTCTACATTAGATTTTGATACTAATGTTGCATTTCTTAATCGTGTTAAAAAATCTGAAATTGGATCATTAACCATTTTTACCAAGATGCTTTCTTTATTCCTGGAAGCTCACCTTTTAATGCTAAATCACGGAAAGTGTTCCTTGACATGCCAAACTTTCTTAGATTTCCTCTTGGTCTTCCAGTTACTTGACATCTATTTCGATGTCTTGTTGCTGAGGCATCACGTGGCATTTTTGCAATCTTTTTTTGAGCTTCTCTTTTTTCATCGTATGAAGATTCTGGATCTCTAACAATGTCTAATAATTCTTTTCTTTTTGAGGAATAAAAATTAGCAGTTTGTTCTCTTTTATTATTTTTAACTATTTTGCTTGTTTTAGCCATAATTATTCCTCTCTAAATGGAAACCCAAGTGCATTAAGTAAGCCATATCCATCTTGATTATCACTCGCAGTTGTACAAATAGTTATGTTCATACCTCTTATGTCCCTAACTTTATCATATTCAACTTCTGGAAATACAAGCTGCTCGTTAAGTCCAAGAGAAAAATTACCATTGCCATCAAAAGATTTTTTGCTAAATCCTCTAAAGTCACGAATTCTTGGAACAACAACTTGAACAAAACGATCATAAAACTCCCACATTCTATTTCCTCTGAGAGTCACAGAGACACCTATTGGCATTCCTTCTCGGATCTTAAAACCGGCAATTGATTTTTTTGCTCTTTTGATGACTGGTTTTTGACCAGATATTGCAGTTAATTCATCAACCATTGATTCAAGTGCTCGGCCATCAGTTGCTGCTTTTCCATCTCCAATATTTATTACTATTTTCTCTAAATTTGGGACAGCATTTGTATTATTTATATTTAATTGTTTTTTTAAGTCATCAATTAATACATTTCTATATTGTTTTTTTAGTCTTGGAATCATGCTTCATCCCCGGTTTGCGCTAATACTCGAAATTTGTTTCCATTTTTATCAAACTTATATCTTACTCTTCCACTCTTTTTTTTGACAACTAGTGCTACATTTGAAACATGAATTGGCATGCTTTTATCAATTACACCACCCTGCATGGTTTGCCCCTGTGGTTTTTGATGTTTTTTATTCACATTTACGCCTTCAACCAAGACTTGGTTCTTCTTAGGAAAAACTTGTAAGACTTTACCTTCTTTACCATTATCTTTTCCGGAAATTATTTTTACTGTGTCACCTTTTTGAATTTTCATCACAAAACCTCTGGTGCAAGCGAAACTATTCTCATATATTTTTTTTCTCTTAATTCTCTCCCGACAGGACCAAAAATTCGTGTACCACGTGGTTGATCTTGGTCATTTAATATAACACAAGCATTTTCATCAAATCTTATATATGTTCCATCTTTTCTTCGGGTTTCTTTACTTGTTCTTACAACAACGGCTTGAACAATATCACCTTTTTTTATTTGACCTCCTGGAACAGCATCTTTTACTGTTGCAGTAAATACATCACCCAATCCAGCATATCTAATCCTAGAACTTCCTTTTACCTTGATACAAAGGACTTCTTTAGCTCCTGAATTATCTGCAACTTTTAATCTTGATTCTTTTTGTATCATCTGGCTCTCTCAATTATTTCAACAACTCTCCACATTTTTGTTTTTGACACTGGTTTTGTTTCAGTTATTTTTACTGTATCTCCTACCTTTGCTTCAGAGTTTTCATCATGAGCATGAAGTTTTCTAGTTTTCTTAACAATTTTTCCATATTTAGGATGTTGAAACTGTAATTCTATAGATACGGTGACAGTCTTATCTCTACTATCGGAGACAACTACTCCTGTTCTAACTTTTCTAGAAGTTCTCTCAATACTATTCATTAGAATCCTGATTTATGCTTTCTTGTTTTACTTTTTGATTAAGAATTGTATTGGCTTGTGCAATTTCTTTTTTTATTTTCTTGAATACAGATGTGTCTTCGATTTGACTTGTTGCCAACGCAAACCTTGAATCCATCAATTCACGCTTTAGATCAAAAATCTTATTTTCTAACTCAGTTATTGACAATTCTTTTAAATCGTTCACGCTCATATGTTCCTCTTTACAAATTTTGTCTTAATTGGTAATTTGTGTCCTGCTTTTCTCATAGCTTCTTTAGCAATTTCTTCAGAGACTCCAGAAACTTCAAATATTATTTTTCCAGGTTTTACTACTGCAACATAATACTCTACATTGCCTTTTCCTGAACCCATCCTTACTTCAGCTGGTTTTTGAGTAACTGGCTTGTGTGGAAATATGTTAATCCATACTTTTCCACCTCTCTTCATGGTTCTTGTTATTGTAATTCTTGCTGCCTCTATTTGGCGTGCTGTAATATAGGATGTTTCTACTGCCTGTAAACCGAAATCTCCAAAAGTTACTTCGTTGCCCCCTTTTGACAAACCTCTTCTTCTACCTCTATGTGATTTTCTATGTTTTGTTTTCTTTGGCATTAACATAATTATTCTTCTTCCAATATCGATTTTTCTTGCTCAAACTGTTGGGTTGCTTCATTTGGTCTTATTTTATTTCCTCCGCCAGCTTCAACTATTTTTGAAGATGATTCGTTAGTCTTTTTTCCTCCACCAGCTTCTAAAATTTTTGATTTCTTTTTCTCCCCAACAGCAGCTTCTACTCTTGATTTTACTGACTTCACTCTTCCTGCTGTAGGGCCTCCACTTGCTAAATTAGCTTCTGCTGCTATTTTGTCTTGTCTAAGTTTGTTAGAAGCTACAACATCACCTTTATACACCCAAACTTTTACCCCAATTGATCCAACAGTAGTTTGGGCAGCAGCTCGACCAAAATCAATATCAGCGCGTAAAGTATGTAATGGGACTCTTCCTTCTCTATACCATTCTCTTCTTCCCATTTCAGCTCCACCTAATCTTCCAGAACACTCAACTCTCACACCTTCTGCACCTGCTTTTAATGCACCTGTAACTGCTCTCTTCATGGCTCTTCTAAATGCGACTCTGCTTTCAAGTTGATCAGCAACTGCTCTAGCTAAAAGTTGAGCATCTAGTTCAGGCTCTCTAACTTCAATAATATTGAGTTTTACAGGTTGACTAGATAGATCTTCGAGCCCTTTTCTCAATCTATCAGCTTCCGCACCTTTTCTACCAATGACAACACCTGGTCTAGCTGTATGTATATCAACTTGTACTTTGTCTCTTGTTCTTTCAATATCAATTCTTGATACTGCTCCTTTAATTAGTTGAGAAGATAAAAACTCTCTTATCCTGTAATCCTGATTGACTAGTTTTGTATAGTCTTTATCGCTGAACCATCGTGATTTCCAATCATTTACTATTCCAATTCGAAATGCGTAAGGATGTGTTTTTTGACCCATAACTATTCCCCTGTACTTGCTAGTTCAATTATTAGGTGAGAGGTTCTTTTATTTATTCTTCCGGCCCTTCCTCTTGCTCTAGGTCTAAATCTTTTTAGCGTAGGTCCTTCATCTGCGATAGCTTTTGAAATGTATAGATCATTAGAATTTAATCCAAAGTTGTTTTCTGCATTTGCCATTGCGCTTTGAATTACTTTTGTTATTTCATCAGATGCTTTTCTTTTTGTGAATTTTAAAATATCTAGAGCTTCGGAAACAGGTAAACCTCTAATTAAATTTAAGACAAGCCTCAATTTGTAAGGAGATTGTCTAATGTATTTGCTTTTTGCTGTAATTGTTTCGTTTTCCATTAGCTTTGTCCTGGGTGTCCTCTAAAAGTTCTTGTAGGCGCGAACTCTCCTAATTTATGTCCAACCATTGCCTCAGTTATAAAGATTGGGATATGTTGTTTTCCATTATGCACAGCTATTGTCAGACCTACCATTTCTGGAACTACAGTAGATCTTCTGCTCCATGTTTTGATAACACTTTTATTACCAGAGTTTTGTGCATCTTCTACTTTCACCAATAGATGGTTATCTACAAATGGTCCTTTTCGTAAACTTCTTGTCATTATTAGTTTCTGCCTTTTTGTGATCGACCTCGAACAATTGATTTATTGCTGTATTTTTTCTTTTTTCTTGTCTTTGCCTCTGGTTTACCCCAAGGACTCACAGGAGTTCTTCCTCCAGATGATTTTCCTTCGCCACCTCCAAGTGGGTGGTCAACAGGGTTCATTGCAACACCTCTTGTTTGTGGCCTTACGCCTTTCCATCTTTTTCTACCAGCTTTGCCGAGTTTGGTTAATTCTGCTTCAGCATTTCCAACACTTCCAATAGTTGCTCTACAGTCCATTGAGACCGTTCTCATCTCACCAGAAGGTAATCTAAGTAACGCTAATCCAGATTCTTTACTCATTAATTGAACAGATGATCCAGCGGATCTTGCCATTTTTGCACCACCACCTGGTCTTAACTCAACTGCATGAACAAAAGTTCCTGCTGGAATGTTTCTTAACGGTAAACAATTACCATCTTTAATTTCAGCTTTAGATCCAGATTCAACCATGCTTCCCTCATATACACCATCAGGAGCAATTATGTAGCTCTTCTCACCATCAGCGTAATGCAATAAAGCAATTCTCGAATTTCTATTTGGATCATATTCAATTCCAGCAACTTTAGCTGGTATACCGTCTTTTGTCCTTTTGAAATCTACTACTCTATATTTTTGCTTATGGCCACCGCCCCTATGTCTAGAGGTAATCCTGCCCTTATTATTTCTACCACCAGTTGATTTTTTTGATTGTAAAAGATTTTTTTCAGGCTTAGATTTAGTAATTTCACTAAAATCCCCTGTTACGTGTCCTCTCATTCCAGGAGTAATTGGTCTGATTTTTTTTGATCCCATATTTATACCCCAAAAGCCTCTATAGTTTGACCCTCTCCGAGGGTAACAATTGCAACTTTTCTTGTGCTTTGTTGACCTAAAACATATCCAAACCTTTTCTTTTTTCCTTTTTTATACATTGTATTAACTGACAGTACGTCAACTTCAAATATTTCTTCAACAGCTCTTTTTATTTCAGGCTTTGTAGAACTTGTGTGAACAAAAAAAGTATAGGAATTTGAATCTGCAATCCGATCATAAGACTTTTCAGATATTAATGGTTGAATTAATACATCTTCTAAATACTTCATTTTTTATCCAATATGCTGTTCATTGCATTTTCACTAAAAACTACTACTTCATTAGAAATCACATCAAAAGTAGAAAGTTTTTTTACTGATGTGACTTTAGCTTTTTTTAAGTTTCTAAATGATTTAATTAAAAAATCATCATCTTCTGCATATACAAAAACAAATGATTTGGATATTGATAATTCTTTAAGGGCTTCTGATGCTACTTTCGTAGAAGGCTTCTCAATGCCTGAGCCATCAATAACAAAAACTGAATTTTCTAATATTCGGTTTGAAAGTGACATGTTTAGGGATTTTTGCTTCATTTTTTTTGGTGTTCTATCTTTGTAAACTCTTCCACCTGGACCATGAGCTATACCCCCTCCAACAAATATTGGAGAACGTAAAGAGCCATGTCTAGCCCTTCCTGTTCCTTTTTGAACCCAAGGCTTTGCGCCTGTTCCAGAAACTTGGGACCTTGTTTTAACAGATGCAGTGTTATTTCTTGCGTTCGTTCTATTCCCTTTTGTTACTTGATGTAAAAGTCCGATATTCACATCTTCCTCTAAATTAAAATCATATTGTTTGTCGGATGTTTTTTTATCTTTTAAGGA
>CACGBK010000009.1 GCA_902571385.1 uncultured Candidatus Actinomarina sp. | reverse complement strand
ATCCTGTTCCCCACCAGCAGGAGGAACATATTCTTCACCAGGACCTGGATCGTCATACAAACCAGGACTTGTGCACTGAGGTAAAGCTGAATTAGATGGATCTCCACAATCTATACCCTCTCCTTCAGGGGGTGGACCTTGTCCTTCTTGGCCACCACTTTGAGGACATCCTGGGGCGTAAGGATTATCATCACACTCTTGGTCTTGAATTATTCCATCTTGTGGAGGTGGAAGTGTAACCTGGGAACAAGTTGGGTCATCTGGATTTTCCTCGCAATAATTTCCAGCAAAATCAGTAAATGTTTTTGACTGGTCCTGAAACTCTTGAGCATTCTCTTCGTTATCCCAGAATCCCACGTTTTTCTGAGGAGTACCAGAGGGTAAGAAACCATCTTCGGGCGGACCAAAAATATCACCAGGAACAATACCATTCTCTAGTGGCTGACTATAACAAAGAGGATCTTGAGGATTTTCCTCACAAAGACCTCCAAGGTCTTCAGGATTAAAGGCTTGGAATTCCTCCAGCCCCTCTTCTCCACCGGCAAAAAAGCTAGGAGCCGAATTTTCATATAGTTCAGGATTTGAACATTGAGGTAAGATTAAATTTGAAGGATCCGTACAGTCAATTACTTCAGATATTCGATAATCGTCATGACTACCATATCTTTGTGAGGCTAAATCATCTGCTCCTTCAATAGCATTATAAAAAACACCTTGTTGGGTTAAATCAACATATGACTCATCACTAAACACATTTCCAAGAAACTCGCCTTTGTCAAATGTGGCATCGTCGTAGTAGTCTCTAAAACATTCTGGATGGTTTGGGTCTGTGGTACAAAAACTCGGTTTTTCTCCTGCAAAAGCATTTGGATCCGGAGCGGCATACTGTGCGAGCATCCCAGCTGTTAGTAGCCCAGAAAATCCTACATTATTTCCAAATTCGTCTGAACACTCAGGTGCATCTGGTGTTTCATCACAGTAAGTGGGGGCAACATAAACACCATCAGAGTAAATGTCAGCAGCTTTGAAATCTTCAGAACATTCATAAGATTCTGGATTTTCATTACAAAATTCATCTGGGGGCCCTGTAACAACAGCTGGGCCACCATATATATCAAACATATCATTTCGATCTAATGCAAGTCCAGTGGCAGTACCAACAAACTCATGGAAGAAATCACCTTCACCTGCACACATAGGATCGTCAGGATATTCCTCGCAATTCACTGGCTCCCAATCGTCGCCCAATACATCATCATCGTAAACATGGAAAAACGTATAAACAGCCTGAGTATTTCCTCCTATGCACTCAGGATCATCAGGATTATCATCGCAGAAAGAATTTTCAGCAGGTCTATTTCCAAAGAAAGCATTTCCAGGTCTTAGGCCCCCTTCTTCACATTTCTCTGGATTAGCATCACAATACGCACCACCTGTTTCAAAGGCATCTCCTACAAATTGTGGACCATCTGAACATTCTGGCAACCAAGTTTGCTCATCGCAATAACCTGGTTTAATATCATTATCTGTAAAACTATATTCAAATCCCATTCCCTGCACCATATCCTCAACAAAATGATTACCCGCAAATGCTTGAGCTAAAAACTCTGGGGGTGGCGCTCCAGCTGCACACTCAGGATCATTAGGATTATCTGCACAATAGGTGCCTTCAACAAAATTATCTTGACCCGCATTCACAAACATATTTGCAGCGGCTAAAGCCATCGCGGAAGCAACATTACCTGAATTTGCTAATTCATTAACAGCATTTGTATCTGCTGAAATAAACTGCATCATTCCATGCTGTGCACGAAAACCTCCATTTTCATTATGGTCAAAGCCTAAGTCTTGAAATTTATCATTTTCATGAACGGTTACAGCATCTTCAAACGTTCCAAAGAATTCTGAAATTGGGGGTAGATCCTGAGCTGGACCATCTTCTGGTGCTTCTTGCCAGTTTGCAGTTATGAACTCCTCAACAACTTCGTTTGGTACCGCTACCTCTTGAACTACCTCAGCAAGGACTTCGACAGAATCAGTCATTTCTTGGGGTGCTCCTGCAGCAACTAATAGAGTTTGAGCCAAATCCATTCTCTGATTATCACTTTCAGTAAAAACTGCATTTACTGCAACATCTGCTGTTAGTTGTTCACTACCCTCAGCAAGACCTTCTTGAGTTTCAGCTTTGCATGTGTAACTACATTCTCCTTGCATATTTGAAACAAATTCATCAACAATTAGAGCGACTGTTGATGAATCTTCCCCAGCCCAACCTGAACCTCCCGTTGTTGCACTTCCAAGTTCTGTTCCTGCAGTTTGGGAAACAGCTACTAAAACAGGTACACCTTCTTCGTTAGGAAGCAGTTCACTAAATACAGCATCATCTGACTCCTCCCCTCCTTCTAAAACGGTACTTTTTGCAGAAAGACTTGTTACATCATATTCAAACACACCCTCAGTTCCATGAACAGAGAGCTCTGCAGTCGGAGTAACAATTTTTGCAAGAGATGCTGATAGCCCCTCACTCCTTATGTCATAAGCAATGCTTCCAGAGACTACATCTACTGTTAAAACTCTTGCCTTTTCTTCCTCGTCATAGTCAAAGCTTCGGATATTTATTACTGAATTTCCTCCCATCAACAGGGCAGATCCATCTTCAAAAGTCATCTGAGCTGTACCATTATCAGCAGTTCTTATTTTTACACCCATATCAAGTGGGACGATTTCAGTAACTATCTCCCAATCTTCAGAAGTGCTGGTAAGTATTCCTGTTGCACCTATTAATGGTTTTAATAAAATTGGAGGAACAACCAAATTTGCCTCGTTATACACCTCTCCAGAAGACGTTTCTACATCTGCAGCTGTAGATGTTGTAGTTTCTTCGGTAGTTTCTACACTCTCATTTGATGTTTCGTCTGAGCCTCCACAGGCAGAAAGAATTAAGAAGAGAATAGTTAAAATAACAAAACTTTTTTTTTGTTTCATGTCTATATTCATAATCCTAGACAAAATTTCTTTTAGGTTCTATTTTGAAGAATTTAATTTTAAGCACTCTTTTTAGTAAAAAAATAGATATCTTTTACAATAAATACATATGAAAAACGTTGATATAACTAAGTTATTGTCAAAATTAGTCGAAATTCCATCTATAAGCTCTCTTGATGAAAACCAAAAAGATGTATTAGATTCGGCAAATTATATTGCTGATTTATTCAAGAAACTTGGCTTAAATTCGAAGGTTACTTCTAGTAAAAATAGTAAACCAGCCGTACTTGCTCAGAGTGAAATAGACCCATCTAAAAAAACTGTTCTTCTTTATGCACATCACGATGTCCAACCCGTTGGTGATATAAATAAATGGGCTACAGACCCCTTTAAACCAGAAATTATTGAAGGGAGACTTTTTGCACGAGGCTCGGGAGACAATAAAGCAGGAGTTGTAACTCATTATGAAGTTGTGAAAAACCTACTTGAAACACTACCTGTGAATATAAAAATTTTTATTGAAGGTGAGGAAGAAATAGGATCGCCTTACATGACCGAATTTATTGCAGAAAACAGAGAAGATCTTGAGGCAGATGTAATTGTTATTGCAGACTCAGGAAATATTAAGTCAGGCGTTCCAACGATAACGACATCCCTAAGAGGACTAGTTGACGGTGTCATAGTTGTTGATCAACAAATGGAACCTGTACATTCTGGATTAGGTGGAGGAGTTGTTCCAGATGCATTTATGATTTTAAGTCGAATCATTTATTCTTTTCATAATGATAAAGGAGAATTGCTTATAGAAGGACTTACTCCAACTGAACAAGATGTATTTGAACTATCTGATGAATTTGTAAAGAGCTCACTTTCTTCGACTGGTGTTAACTTGTTTGAAATGGATAGTTACTCAAAAAGATTATGGTTGGAACCCGCATTAAGTATATTGGCCATTGATGCTCCTCCTGTAGCTGAATCTGTAAATTTACTCATTCCTAAAGCAAAAGCAAAAGTTAGCTTGAGGCTTCCTCCAACTGAAGATCCAGATCATGCAATGAATATGCTTGAAAAACATATAAAAGAAAATACTCCTTTTAATGCAAATGTTGAATTCATACCTGAAGCAAAAGGAAAAGGAATATTAGTTGATCCCAAAAATGAATTTAGCTCAAAACTAATAGAGTCATTTAATAAACACTGGGAAAATGAAGTTGTATATATGGGCGTAGGAGGTTCAATTCCTTTTGCGAATGTCTTTATCAATGAGTTTCCAAACTCTGAGATAGTTTTAGTTGGTGCAGGCGATGAAGAAGGAAATGCTCATGCACCCAATGAAAGCGTAAACCTTAATGATATCCAAAGACTTATTGATAGTCTTACAGACGCTATTTCAAATTATTAACAAATTGTTAAATTTACTTAAAATTTAGAAATCGCCAACACGTTCTCTATTTCTTTTATATACTCGGATTGAGTATGGGGGAAGCTCATATTTTTAATTATAAAAAAACTTTAGGAAGGAAGTTTTATGAAAACATTTTTTACGCAGCCGATCGGCCAACTTGGAAGACAAAACTCACTGGGATTTATTGGAATAAATGTGGTTTTGCTGGTCGTATTTTTTGGGGAACTCGATATTTCAAGAGGATTAGGTAATTTAATCAATTTTCTGTGGGGATTTTCACTATTTTCATTAATACTTGCAGGATATTATTTGGTTCAAGATCAGGTACCAAACTATTGGAGAGAGGCTTCAGCCATTTTAGGTGGAGTAATAATTGTGGGAACTCTTATTGAAATATCCTCACCAGAGTATACGTTGGATAACGGTGGTTTTGCCCCAATGTATTTCTTATGGGCTTTCAACTCATTAATCTATGTTCTTACTATGAGAGGTACAGGTATATTTAGACCAATTTATGAATATTTAAGTATCTTTGGTTATATTTCTATCCTTGGTGCATCTGGTTCAACCGTATTTTTAGATTATACAATACCAGAATCTATTCAACCAATATTTGGACTTGGTTGGATAGCAATGGTTGTTGGATTGGGTTATGGAAGTTATGTCGCTTGGGGTGACAAACTTTCCTCGAGCACAGATTAGTAAATTAAAAGGAAATATATAGAAAGGTACTTAGATGGAAAACTTAACAAAAAATGATCTCTCGATTGGAAAGTATGCCGGACTGGGTTTATTTATAGTCTCATTAGCCGACATTGCAACTTTTCTTTCAGGTGGAGAAGAAAGAATAGCCTTAATAGCTTACGTTCAGTCATTATGCTTTGCGACAGCTTTTTGGTATATGAGAAAGTTGTTAGCACAAAACAATATTTCCCAATTTGCTGATTTTAATTTAGTATTAGCTTCAATTATACCGGCCGCCTTTACAGTTATAGACTTGAGTAATCCAGGGCAACTAACTTTATCTGGAGATCAACCTATCAGTACATCTGCTGGCGGGCTTTATTTTTCAATTACTTTAGCAATTATATTTTTAAATTCTAAAGGAGTTTTAGGAAATATATTCAGATATCTTTGTGTAATTGGAGCCACTATATTTTTTGCATTTGGAGCAGCACAAAATTTATTTGGAGTAGAGCTACCAGACACTATTCAAATATTGGGTGCAGTGGGCTATCTCTCAGTTGTTACTGGGGTTGGTCTTGGAAGTTTTATGGCTTGGAACAAAAAATAGGGTTGGTAGACATACTTAACTGACAATAAAAGTTACGTTAGGAGAAAGGAGTACGAATGTTATTTTTTAGATTAACACTTGTACCTATTCAAGAAGGAAAAATGGAAGATGCCATGTCTTTCGCAGAAGAAAAAGTCGATGAATTTATGGGAATACCTGGATTATTGCAAGTTGCATTATGTGAAAATAGCGATGGTCAACTTATGTCTTGGTCAACCTGGTTGAGTGAAGACTCAATGAACGGATCAAGTGAACAATTAGCAGAAGCTCTTGGAGGCTTAAAAGACTTTGTCACGGGACCACCTGAGATTTCGTTTGGACCAATGACGGCTGGTCAGCAATACATAAATATTATGAAAGGCGATAGAGAAGGTCAATCTTTTGTTGTTCGAATTGGATATGGTTCAGAATATATTGAAGAAAAATATGATGAGGGAATGGATTGGCTACAAAATACCGTTTATGCAGGATATGAAGGAACCGAAGGTTTACTTGGCGCATTCGCAGTTGATGTAGGAGGAAAGTTCGTTACTTTAAGTAACTGGGACAGCCAAGAAGCACTTGATGCATCGTTAGAGTCATTTCAACAAATTATGGCTGATGCACAAAACTATATAAAGAGTCCTCCAACAATTGTTACTGGTGAATGTAGTATTTGGAGAAATATGGCTAGTTTCCCTGCGGGAAAACTATCAGATTGGAGTAAGTAAGAAATTGATTACAACAAAAGAAAGAGAATTAGGAACAAGGTTCACATATATAAATATTGTGGCAACTTTAATTAACTTTGTATTTTTAGCATTTGTTATTGGTCCTGATGAAATAGGATATAACGAAAGCTTCGGAGCACTGCTTGGTTTAGTGGGATTAGCTCAAGGAGTAACATTTCTTGGAATCATAAGGCTTTCAGGAAAATTATTTAATTCTGACGAAAACCCACTTTTAGCTGGTGCAGTTGCTGTTACTTATGGAGTAGCAATAGTTGGCTTAATGTTTGCTTTAACACCTACGTTTATTGCGAATGGATTTAGTGTTCGTGGAATATCAGCAGACACCGTCAATGATCTGAGTTTCTATTTGAACTTTACACAATTTTTGTTTGCAGCATTTTGGATTGGACAAGTAGTTAGAGCAGATGAAGGACAATTACCTTCATGGGGTAAAACTGTAGGGAATGCTCAAGCATATGGGTCAGCTGCTGTATTATTCGCTTTTTACTTTGGTGTTATTGGACAGTCTTTGTTTGTTCCAGCATTAGCATTGTTTGGTATTGTTCTATACCCAGCTTTTATATATGCAATGTCACAAGCTTT
Organism: uncultured Candidatus Actinomarina sp.; assembly: GCA_902571385.1. Taxonomy (GTDB): domain Bacteria; phylum Actinomycetota; class Acidimicrobiia; order Actinomarinales; family Actinomarinaceae; genus Actinomarina. The sequence continues at coordinate 17,608 of CACGBK010000009.1, read as the reverse complement.
TTCGAATAATTAGATAGGAGTATTTATGTTTAAGTTAACTGAACAAGACCTTAGAATTGCAAAGCCATTAGCTAATATATTTATGGCTTCATTTGTACTTGTAGCATTTGCCTGGGGGACTACCAATTTGGAACTTTTAGGACTGTTACAAGGATTTTTCCCAATTCTTGCATTTATAGTTTTATATTATTCTCTAAAACTAGTAACCGATCAGGAAAGATCATTGATGTTTCCGTTTTTGTTAATAGCAGGCGCTCAAAGCATAACTGACTCTTATGGAGCTTTTGAGGCAACAAGACAAGGTGTAGAACTTGACATATATGTTGTTGGCGCACACTTTTTTATTGGTTTGTATCATTTTGTTGCTTTCTGGGGTTATAAATCAATCCTCCCTACATGGGCACGATATGCAACACTACTTGGAGGAATATCTCAGATTTTAGCTGCTGCCCTCACTTTACTTGGTAGAAATGACCTTCATGACATTGCTGATACTGCATTTCCTCTATTAATAATTTTTTGGATTGCTTTAAGAAATGTTATGGTAAAAGCAACTCCTACAGATTAAAAAATGTATGCCGTAGCAGTAACCATTTTATTTAAAGACGGGAAGCTTGAAGAGCTCAAAGACTTTTTTGAAACCTCAGGGTTCCCAGCTTTAGAGCCTCTTAGAGGTGATATGTATTCTATCGCATTCTTTAACCCAAAAGATAATGTAAATCTTGGTATTGCATTTATGAAGGACAAAGAGACTGCAGATAAATTTGCAGAAATTAGAAACGAAAACTTAATGCAAATTCAAGATATTCTTGATAGTTTTCCAAGAGTCTATGAAGGTGAATTGATTACCGGTAAGACTTTAAAAGATTCATTAATTGAAGATTCAAAAGAGACAATGTTTTTAGCATTTGCAAAATTAGATGTCAAAGATGCTGATGAGTACATGAATCTTCAAAGGGAAATCTACTTACCAAAACTTGAAGAGGATGAAGGTATTATTTCTTACGGAGCTTTCAAATCTGATGAAAACAATTTAGTGTTATTTGAATTTTGGACTTCTCATGACGCAAAGCATGATTTCGATGAAAAACTTAATGCTGATGGAAATGTATACGAGCAATTTATGCCATTGATGAATGGGTTTGATGATTATTATGGAAATCCTTACGCAATTAAGCAATTTGTTGACTTTAAGTCCGGTGAATCAATAAATTAAATAGTCTTTTAAAATCAATTCTATGTTCGACGAAAGAAGACACGATATAGATGCACTTAGATCTATTGCTCTTTTTCTCTTAATTTTTTATCATTTGGCTGTATCTTTCACATCTGTAGCTAAGTGGATCCTTTTTGTTCCGAACAATAAGCCAATAGATAATATATGGAGCTTGCTTAGCATATTCAACATATGGAGGATCCCGCTACTTTTTATAATTGCTGGTATTGCATTAAGATTTTCCTACCAAAACAGAGGTGTTGGCAAACTTTTTAAAGAAAGATTTAAAAGATTAGGAATTCCTTACCTCTTTGGAGCAGTTACATTTGTTCCTTTATATATAATAATTTCTGCTCAATTCATTTATGGAGACATGAGCTTAGATGACAACATAGGGGTGTTGATCACTTCCATATTTACTGGGGGACATTTATGGTTTTTGATAAATATATTAATTTATTGTTTATTTTTTATTCCAATAATTGGTTTCATATCAAACAAAAAAAGAGGATATAAATTTGTTGATTCAATTTTGAAAATACGAGGGGGTGTTCTCTTATTTTCAATTCCAATAATTTTAGAAGGATACCTTTTGGATCTTACAGCTTATAAAGAAGATATAGGTTATGGCAATAGTTATTCAGAATACTATGGAACAGACCATGGCCTGTTACTTGGTTTCATATGGTTTCTTATTGGAATAGTTCTGACCTCTCAAGGTGATACCTTTTGGGAATACAACATAAAAAATATAAACACACATGCACTTATTGGTGTACCACTTCTTATTAATAGGTTTGTAAATGAGTTTGAGGTTGCAAATACGTTGATAGCTTTCGAATCATTTAATTTTATATTTTTAATACTTGGGATTGGAGCAAAGTATTTAAACAAAGATTCTTCTCAATTGCAATATTACAAACAGGTGGTATTTCCTGTTTATATAGTCCACATGCCAGTCCAAATGGGAATTATGTATCTTTTCTCAGATCTAAATATTCCCTTTTTAATAAAATTTCCTTTAGTATTATTTTTAATCTGCTTCGTAAGTCTTACAATTTACCATGCTGTCAAAAATTTTAGATTTCTTCGACCGCTTTTTGGATTAACAAACAAAAAAAATAATGAATCTAAATAAAGTACCTTACAGACTCATTTTGATTCTGGTATATATACTTTTTTTAGTATTTTCTGATTCTTATATTGCAAAAAGATTAATTCAACTACCCTCACTTTTATTAAACTATTTTTAATTATGGAACTATTAGATTTTGCTGATCATGAATATATAAATCTAGTTACCTATAAAAAAGACAATACATCAGTAAAAACTCCCGTATGGGTTGCTAAATATGATAATTATCTAGTGATCACATCCAGCAAATCCGGAGGGAAAGTAAAAAGAATTAAAAATAATGGCAAAGCAACAATTTATATTACAGATCAAATGGGAAGTAGTACTTTATCAGAGCCAGTTAATGTAAAAGCATCATTAATTGAAGATGAGGACATTAAACAAGAAGCATTAAATAAAATAATCAAAAAGTATGGTTCAATGTCAAAGATGTTTATAAGGGGCTCAAACGAAAATAGATCAATTATTAAAATTGATGAGATAGTTAGTTAATCTCAGAGAACCACTTATGGGTTCCAAAATGATTTCTTGGAACTGGATTCTTGTTTATTAAGAAATACTCAATGCCTCCAAGTACAGAATCTAAATATTTACTTAACTGAGGATTTACTTGGAACACAAACGGTATCACGTACAGTGGACCGGGAAATTTTTTTAGAGGGTATGTGTTTATTTGAATTGATAATTCAGATTCTTGATCATCACCAGTCAATCTCCATCGAACCTTAGACTTTCTTCCATTTGCCGTACCAATTATTAAATCATATCCATTTTCATCCCAGTGTGTAAATTCTCTTTCGAAGGTTAATCCGCTTAAATACTCCAATGTATCTTTTGAACCGATACCTGGCCAAGAGATAGCATTGTTAACCTTACAAAATGGATGGGTTTCATTTAAATAGTTTGGAGTTGTAATTACGTCCCAAACTTCATCCTTTGAGAAGTTCATTTTCTTACTTCTTTTTACAGATAAAATTTTATTCATAAGATTATATTAGAGCACAGGCTAACTACTTTTGGAAGAGTGTTTGAGTGACTCAATAACGCATACTTGCAGTTAGCCTATATGGTAAGTATAGATTTTGATTCACAAGCCTGCAAGATTGTGATATTTTTTTCACAAGTAGATTGTAAATGTGAAATTAAAGCATTAGGTAAAGAAATCCAACAAACATTGGTATTAGCAATGTGAAGGCAAGTGCGACGATTCTTTTTACATCCATATATATAAGATTAACTACGATCCGATTTAAAAATAAATTACAAGAAAGATTCCAAGCATCCCGCAAAAGACTAATCCGTAAATTGAGATCATAACTGAGAATATTCTTTCAGACTTTTCAAGTCTGATAACACATAAATTTGTGATTGAATAGTATATCAAAATAAATATTGCACTTAACTTTACAGCTGGTAGAAGATCAAAAGTCAAAACACCTGCTGCAACCAATAAGCCACCAAAAATATCGGAGATATAGGCAGAATTTTGCTTTGGATGAATTGTCTTAAAATAATCTGGAATTTTTTTATCCCTAGACATTGCAACCAACACTCTACTTATTCCAGGCAATAGAGCGAGCAACACAGAACCTGTTGCGATTGTGGAAGCAATCACTATTAGATATGAAAATTCAGAAAAACGACTCAAGTCAAAGGCCACTTTTAAAGGTGTAGAAGAATTTTCAATGATACTTGGACTAACGATCCCGAGTGTTGCATAAGAAGTAGAAACATATATAAATAATGTTATCCCTAAACCGATAAGTATTGCTTTTGGGATGATCTCTTCTGGATTGCTGACCTCCTCACCAAATGTTGCAAGTCTTGAGTATCCTGTAAATGCAAAAAACCATATGCTTGCACTCAAAATTAAATTCTTTAGAGATAGACCTTCTGTTATTGGTATGTTTATTGAAAAGTTTTCAGAACTTGTCACAGATATTAAATAAAAGATAATTATAAGAATGATTGTGTATGTGAACCATTTAGCAATATCTACAGTTTTTGAAATTCCAAAATAATTAATTAATGTAACTGAAAAAATAAACAACAACGCGATTATTTTTGGATTGTCTGGATACAAATAATTGCCAAGAGTCAGAGAAACCGCAACACAACTAATTAATTTTCCGATTATAAATGCATATCCTGCAATTAAAGATGGAAAGTTTCCAAGAACATTCTTTGCGTAAAGATAAGTTCCGCCAGTTTGAGGGTAAATTCTTGCAAGTTGCGCGGATGAACTAGCATTGGCATAAGCCACCGTCCCAGCAAATAGCAACCCTAATATTGATGAATAAGAAGCAATTTTTGATGTTGGTGATATGTTGAAAAACAGACCAGCACCAATCATGGAGCTTAAACCTAACAAAATTGAATTTTTGAGGGTTAAGGTTCTTTTAAATTTATCCATGTTCTTATTTTATTAAAGACAAAAAATACAAACCAAAATTTAAATTCTTTCATGATAAGATATTTTTATGTTCAATAAACTGGCTCCTCTTCCTATCACTGAACTAAAATATCGCAGGCTAATGATCTTTGCTATGCTTTGGATGTTTATTGGAGCATGGGTTGACGCAAGTGCTCATAGATATATTATTGATGAACTCGAGTCTTTCTTTACGCCATGGCATGGAATTTTATACTCTGGGTTTGGTGTCGTTGTTTTATCGGCACTCTATGTCAAAAACAAAATGAGAGATTTTAAATTTGACGTTGGAATACTTGGTGCTTGTATTTTTGCAGTTGGAGGTGGATCCGACGCTATATGGCACTCACTTTTAGGAATAGAAGTTGGGATTGAACCACTAATTACACCCTCTCATTTAATGCTATTCTTAGGAGCTTTCTTAATGCTTGATCATGTTTTTGCATCAAGACCAAATAAAGAGATTCTAGATACTGCATCATTGTTTGCGCTAGCATCGAGCTACGCACTGATCGTTTACATAACACAATTTGTAAACCCATTTTTTGAGCCATATATGTTTTTTCAAAATAATGAATTTATTTATCAGGCGTTTTCTGCATCTTCTGTTTTTTTTCAAGCAATGTTGAGTTCGGTTGTTTTTGTCTACGCTATAAGATTTAAGGTCTTACCAAGAAATATGGCATTGATTTATCTTATTTCTTTTATGTATCAATCTCTAATTTTTCTATTAGGAGACTCTCAACTTTTATATGGAACTCTTATCGCTGGCGGATTTGTTTCTTTACTTATCTATCAAATATCATCATGGTATTACAGGACTAATCATGATAGAAAAATTCAAATATCTACTGCCTTAGTAGGTGCAATCTATGGCTTAACAGTTGTTTTGTACATATTATTTATTGCTACTAACGGGGGATATGATCTTCCCTGGAGATTTTATGGATTAGGAGGATTGATAACAACTCCCTTGCTATTTGGATACATGGTTGGCAATTTAGGTGTTAGTCCGACAACAGGTGAAACAGTCTCCTAAAGTTACTTTTTTAAAGAGTCAGATAATTTCTTTAGTTGTTTAATTGCATCATCATCGTTTTCATGTAGCTGATTTCTAGAGACCGGTTTCCCAATAATTATCTTTATTTTTTTATTCTTTTTATTTAATAGTTCATTTAATTGTGTGACATCTCTTAATTGTTTATTTATTACTGAAGCAAAATAAAAAAACCATGAATTTCGACCAACTATGTACGCTGGAACTAATAAACACTCATGCCTCTCGGCGATGCTCAATGGAGTTTTTTGCCAAGCTCTTTCTTTCAGTCCAAATAGTGTAAATTTTGATAATCTTCCAGACGGAAATAAAATTCCTATTCTTTCTTCAGAGAAAAAAGTACGCATCCTTTCAAGAGTTTTTTTTGTAGCTGTGTGAAGTTGAGTCTCTTGATCCCATACAACAGGAGCCATCATATTATCAAAAGCCCCAAGTAGATAAACGAATATTTCATTAGCAAAAAAGAAAGCATCTTCTCTTACTTTAGAAACAGAATGATACAGAGCAACTGCATCTGCTGGACCCATTGGATGATTTGATACTATTAAACACTTTCCTTTTTTTGGAATATTATCTAATCCATCAATCTCGCACCTTTTTGTATATGTTTCTCCTAGCCATGTAAAAGCCTCTGGTCCTGACATACTTTGAATATGATCACCAACAAAAATTGATTCTTTGATTCTCAAATACTTTGATAAGAAACTGAATACGGCTTTAGATGAAATATTGTTTTTTAAGAACCATGGTCCTCTACTTTTAATAAGGTTGAAGATTTTTTCTTCCATCAAGCTCTAAATATTTTTTTTCTACCCTTTATACCATCAAATTCTAATCGGATTCTATTAATGATTTCTTCCTTTTCTCCAGCCATATTGAACGAGGGTAAAAATTTTAATTGTTTATTTTTGTAATCAATTTGAACAGGCATAACCTCTGCTTCAAGCTCTTTCGCAAGATATACAAAACTCGATCTGAATCTATCAGCATCAAACCTACCTTCTGGGGTTATAATCAATAAAAAATTATCAATTTTTTTTAGTTCATCAATCACTGAATCATATTGACCGGAGCCTTGTTTTCTATCAACAGGTATTGCACCAAATCTTCTGAATAGCTTTTCTTGAAGCCAACCAAGTGGCCATCTAATACCTTGCTTATCAATATCACTCGATTTAATGAATGGATTTGGTAGTTTGCGCATTGTCCATTTAGCTGACAAATAACTTACTTTAATATCCATAGCTAGAATCATGAGAATCATAAGGTATTCGTCTTTTGCTGACTGATGGGGTGCCGCAACAACTATGACTCTTTTATTGTCTAAAAAACTACCTACCGCTCTAATGTCCTCAAAAAGTAGTAAAAAATATGCTAGTTTCTGAAGGAAAAATCGCTTTTTTCTTGGAGTATTTGAGGGTATCACTACCTCAGGGAGTATTTTTGTATATGGCATATAAAGAATTTTATTACTTAAATTATTAATATGTTTTTTCTTCTTCAGAATTTAAAAACGAGACATTATTGAACTCCTTTAGTCGAAAAAAATGTCCCGAAGAAATTTCTGTAGATTTTAATGTAGTATGACCAGCGTGTCTTGGTAGAAATTTTCTCCAAGTCCAAGGATAAAGGGGCATATTTAAGAAATATGAAATTAGAACCGACATGGTTCCTGCATGGGAGATAATTATAATTTTCTGTAATTCCGAATTATTTAATTCAAACAGCCTATCGTATTCATTACCTAAAGGGTTAATACTTCTTTTTTTTAATTCGGATTCAAGATTTAAAATTATATTGTCTCTAAATTTTTCCATATATTGCCCATGATTACCACCAATCCATTCTTCAAAAGATTGAGTATTTCGTTTTTCGAAAAAATCCATAACTTCCTCTTGGCTCTTGCCAAACAATGCTTTTTCTTCTTCATCTTCCATTTCCTTAAGCCACTCAAAGACATGAATGTCTTTAGAAATACTTCTATCTTTAAACGGATTATGTGTTTCTTGTGCTCGTGTAAGGGGCGATACCCAAAGTTCATCAACGCTACTTTTATCAAAAACAGCTGATGATTTTTCTGATTGAATTCTTCCAAGCTCAGTTAATTCTGGATTGGCAGTGTAAGCATTAACTCCACTTCCCCAGTCTGGTTGACCATGTCTGATAAGTACAATTTCCATATTAAACAATAACTATACTTGAGTATTCTTGTAGTAATAAGATTAATTTATGGAAAAAAAACTTTTTAGGTATAAAAAAATCTTCGTACCACAATTTTTGAGTGGAGTGTTCCTTTCTTATTCAGCACTAGACAATTTTCTTGGGGGGCCATTAAGGGAGCAATTAAAACAATATTTTGATCTTGGGGAGTTTGGCTCCAATGCAAGAGAAGAAAGTTTATATTTTATAATTTTATTTTTTGGGATATTTCAAATAGTTATTTCCCTGCAAAATCTTTTTCAACCCGTTATTGAACTTAAAAATGGAAAAATTGCGATAAAAACCAAACAAAAAATATTATCTGTAATTAAACCCATCAATGAGATTATCGAGATAACAGAAAGTGAAGACTTCACTCTTACCTTCGTATTCCAAGATAGTTCTTATAATGTCATTTCAAAACATTTGGAAAATAATGAACTAAATCTTATTTTGAGTGAAATAAGAAGAGAAAATAGCTCATAAAGTTCGCGAAAAATACATTAGTAATTTTCTTGCGTATAAACCAAAACTGCCGTATATTTATAGAACACTATCGGAAAAGAAATCGCAAGATGGAAAAGAAGATAGAACAGAAAATCCCGAAGGGTCGCAAGATCAATCGGGATTTTTGCTTTGTACCTTCAATTTATCAATCTAAAATTAAACTATGAAAGCACCAGTAGCTGGAAGCCCTCCAATAGTAGGTCACTCAATACAATTTAATTATGATGCACTTTCCTTAATACAAAGGCTTCAGGAATCAAAAGGAGATGTATTTGAGCTAAATATATTAAATGAAGATGTACTTTTGTTTTTGACGCCTTCTGCCACAAAAAAAATCTTTTTGGATCCTGACGACAATTTTTCATCGAAACATGGATGGGAGTTCTCTATTGGTCCAACTTTTGAAAATGGTTTAATGCTCAGAGACTTTGACGATCATAAGTATCACCGATCATTATTACAGAATTCATTTAGAAGAGATGCATTAGAAAAATATTTGTATATTATTCAGCCAAGAATAAATTCTTGGATAGAAGAAGTAAAACAAAAGAAAGAATTCTATCTTTATAAATCAATAAAACAACTTATGTTCAATGTTGCTGTCGAATTATTTTTTGATGAAGTTGACGATTCAAAATTGAATTATCTAAATCAGCTATTTATAAATTCAATCAAACCTGCGACAACAATTGTAAGGAATCCTTATCCACTTACAAGAATGAAAAAAGGTTTAAAGGCCCGAGAAGAGTTGCTGGAATATTTTCAAGAGAAATCAAGTAGTATTGACCTCTCAAAGGAAACATTATTTTCTGATTTAGTAAAAACAAATAAGGAGGAGGCAGGACTAACAAATTTTGAAATTGCTGAACATATGATATTTTTACTTCTTGCTGCACACGATACAACAACAAGCACCTTAACTTCATCAATTCATTTTCTTGCTCGTGATATAGATTATCAAAATAAAGTCAAACTAGAGTCTTCTAACTTGTCAAAAAATAGATATATCTGATCTGAAAAATGGAATTATTGGAGAAGCGGTATTTAACGAGGCAATAAGAAAATATCCCCCAGTTCCTTTCTCTCCAAGACTGGTTGTTAATGACACAGAACTTGAGGGTTATGAAATACCTAAAGATACATACATCGCTGCTGGTCCTTTGGTATTACACAATGATAAAAGATATTGGGATGATCCAATAAACTTTAATCCTGCAAGATTTGAAGATCCAAACGTAACGCATGAAGCTTATTTTCCTTTTGCTGGTGGTGCCCACACATGTCTTGGAAAGTTTTTTGCTAGCTATTTGTTTAAGAACGTAATTTATAAACTTGTTGATAATTTTGAGCAAATTACAACAGATGAAGACCTAAAAATAAATCCTGCGCCTATACCAAATCCAAGAAAAGATGTGAAAATTCAAGTTTTATAACGTTTTAATGCTAAAAGTTCGCGAAAAAAACAATCTAAAAATTTTTGCCAAAATATAGATTTGGATGTAAATTTAATACACACTATCAAAAAAGAAGTCGCAAGACCGAAAAAGAGATAGAACAGAAAATCCCGAAGGGTCGCAAGATCAATCGGGATTTTTGCTTTATTGGTATACTTTTCTTGTGAAGCAGCATTTCTACCTATCACTAATAACAATTTTTTTTGTAGCATGCGGAAATAGCCCTAGCCCTGTTGAAACAACATCTTCGGATCAACTAACCGAAACAATTTCAACTGAAGAACCAATATTAAATGATCAGCCTATGAATAAGGAAAATCAAGAGGGATCTGTTGAAGATATAATTAAAGAGTTTCCTGATGGAATTCTATCTTTCTTATCTACGAAAGAAAAAAAATGTCTCAATGAAAACGCAACTTTTGATATGCTGAGGCAAATAGAATTAGATTTACTTGGAGGAAGACCGTTTTCACAAGATGCAATAGGGTATTTTGATAAGTGTAATATTCCTCCACCTCCATTGCCAGGTGAAGGTGAATCAAATGTACAAGCATTTCCTGAGGGGAATGCTCCAAAAAATGTAGAAGAAAATGCCAATTTAGTAGATATAAAAAGTCTTGATCAAGATGGTGTTAGTCCACATCTTGAAATTGTAGATAACACAACACTTAGATTATTTTATTCAAGCTTGTCAGCAAATGGCTTAGCTGTAGATTTATGCGATTATGATTTAAATTGTGTCCGCCAAGGTGCAATTGAAAGAATTCAGGACTTAACAATTATTGAAACGAGTGATGGTGTAAGAAGAGGCTATTTTGTTGAATTTAACCCAAACACTAAATCAAAAGAAATTATGACAGCTGTTTTCAGTGAAGATGGTTTGTCTTATACAAATCAAATTTCACTAGGAATATCTGATGGAGGTAGTATTGCCTGGGGTGTGCCAGATGCTGTAGTTATACCGGACGGACGCATAAGAATTTACTGGGTTGATGAGTCTTCTGGCATGAGGGGTGAGAAAATAGTTAGTGCAACGTCAGATACTACAGATGGAATTTCTTTTACAAAAGATCCTGGATATCGATTTGAAAATGGATATGTAGACTTTGAAGTACTTTCAGCTGAAGAAAACAATTGGAAAGCAATATTTTCGTTTTCACCAGAGGGATTACCAAAAATACCACAGAGTTTATTTGTAGCTACTTCAAATGATGGTCTTGATTGGAGCTTTACAGGAGTACCTATATCACCATTAGATGTAAGTTATTTAGATCCGACCGGCATTTTGTTAAGTAATGGCGATTATTTAATTGTCTCTGCTGTTGCACCTAATGAATTAGGAGATCGTGACTATGTTTTGTATAAAAAAATACTAGAACTTCCTTAAAAAAAGCAAAAGACTCCCTTGTGGCTGTTATTTTTGTTTTATCACACTTTTAGCAGTGGCTCAAAGCACGAAAGGAAGTCCTCTTAACATTTTAATATTCTTTTAGTTTTCTTTCGAATTATAAAAAAAATTCATATAATTGTTGTTATGAAAAAGTCAATAAATATAGGGATTATTCTGTTTTTTTTACTTCAAGCATGCTCTAACCAGGAAAATGTTGAAAATCAGAAAAATAATGACTCTATTTTAGGGTCAACTGAAACGAGTAGTCAAGATCAACCTAAAAATCCACCTCCAAATGACAATAATCCGCCAGATCAACCTAAAAATCCACCTCCAAATGACAATAATCCGCCCAACGAAGGAAACAATCCACCACCTGGAGATAAAGAAATTGAAAGAGCAGTTCAAATAATTAAAGATGCTGACGATTCAATTTTAGATTGTATAGCAAGAGCATTACCTACAGACATTTATCAGAATATAGTTAACGACTTAAACCCCGATAATTTTGAAGCAGGCATCATAATTGATTGTTTTGAGGACCCTACATACTCAAACAATGTAGCTCAACCACCTGCAGAAGAAAATAAAGAAAATCAATCAGATTCGCCTTCTAACCAAACAGGAGAAGCCAATAGACCTGAAGCCAATATGGGTAACTCATGGTACGACCTTAATGTTTTTGAATATACACCAAGCTACATAATGGCAACAACAAATGGCAAAAGTGAATTTGGCTTGAACGAGTCCGCTGATATTTTATTGTCAGGCTATGATTTTAATAATTCCGGTGGTGCAACAAAATTGAATCATCCAGTATCAATTTCAGCCAACGATGGAAAGTTAGCACTTACTGACAGATTCAATAATAGAGTTTTAATCTGGAACTCTATTCCAGCTTCAAATACACCACCTGATTTAGTTCTTGGTCAAGAAAACTTTATAACTCACAACTCAGGATCTGGATTAAGCAATATGGATTTTCCAGGACAAGTTGTTATCACTCCAGATGCAAAAATTCTGGTTGCTGATTCTGATAATAATAGAGTATTAGTTTGGACATCATTTCCAACAACCTCTGGACAAGCAGCCGATTATGCCATTCCTGTAACAAATTATGTTAATTTTGGAGATTCATGGCCATGGGGGGTTTGGTCGGATGGATCAAAAGTAATTGTTACAGCTACAGTTGCTAAGTCTGTACTTTTTTGGAATTCATTTCCTGGCCCATCTACAGCTCCAGATGTTGTTTTAACATCTGATCAAGTAGGTACACCAAGATCAATTACATCTGATGGGAACTACGTTATGTTAGGCGATGAAAATGCAAATGGTCCTTGTATAGGTTCAAACGGAACAAGATCAACTCATGTTTGGACATCATGGCCGACAGCATCTAGAGATCCTGACGCATGTATCGATAATTGGTTAGCAAGTGCAATCTATAATTCAAAAATATACGGAATTGCTGCAGGGGGTGAGACAATGTACTTTTATGATGAGCTGTATACAACAACAGAGGAACTCAAAACAAATGTTAAACTTGCAAATCCTAATGAGGGACACAGGTGGGCTGGTGGTGATGACGGTGGAGCAACCGTTGCTGATGGAAAACTTTTTGTTGCAGAATATAATGGAAACAGGGTATCTGTTTTTGATACACTCCCAACTTCTCCAGCTGTAAAACCAGACTGGGCTTTACTAGCAAATAAACCAACTAATTATCCTTTGTTAGATGAATTTATAATCCAGAACCCAATTATTGATTCAAATGGAAGCATGTTGTTTGTCTCTTCAGACTTTGATAGATCCCTTTCAATATGGAAAAATTTACCTGGCGAGTCAGGATCTTCGCCTGACATAGTTATGAGAAGATTTGATCAAGCTCCTTGGGATATGGTTGTAGTTGGTAAGGAAGTTTATTTAGCTGGCGGAGATAGGGTTTTTGGATGGAATGATATAGAATCTGCAATAAATACCGGAAACTATAGTTTCGATCTTAATTCAAAAACTATTGGTTCTGTTACGTTTCAAGGCGTAAGGGGAATCGCTTATAATGGAACTTTGTTTGCAGTTGCTGATGCCGGGGCAGACACCATATATGTATGGGAGGGTGTTCCGACACAGTCTCAAAACCCAGCTTACTCTTTAGCCAACCTTCAAAACTTAGGAAGAATAGACATGAACACTTCGCATTTAGCTATTGGATGCTATCCAGGTGGATCGAATTTTAAAATTTTAGAGCTTTCTTCTTTAAGCTCACCGTCATACAAAACCATCCCTGGACAAGACTGTCCCTCAGAAGTAAGTTTTAACGATAAAGGGTTTTTTGTTCCTGGCGATGACAAAATTATTGGTTGGGATTCTATAGATGAAGCTCTAGCTGGAAACACACCAACAATGAGTTTTGGAGGTAAAACAGACAAAACAAATATAGGAACAAAGATGGCAGCAGGAATTGGTTGGGATGGATATCACTTTTGGGTTGGTGAGTATAAATTTTCTAATAGACTGCTTGGTTTTGCACCTTCTAAATAATTAATTTCTTACTGGAATAATCTTTTATAATTAACCCATGAATATAGGCGCACACATACCATCAAAAAATGCTATTGATGAAATAACATATAGGAAGGGCGGTACTTTTCAGATATTTATATCAAGTCCTCAGATGTGGAAAAGTCCAAAACCAAGAGAAGATATTGAAGTCTTACAAGATTTTAAAGGGAATATTTATGTTCATGCTCCATATCTAATAAATGTAGCAACTCCGAACAATAAGGTTCGACACCCAAGTAGAAAGCTATTAAAAGACACATGTAAAGTAGCCGCTACTTTTGGCGCAAAAGGTGTAATTGTTCATGGTGGTTCTGTTGGAGAAGGTGGTGATATTGGACAGGGATATGAGAATTGGGGTAAAGCAATAAAAGAAGTAGAAGATTTAGGCGTAAAAGTACTTGTAGAAAATACTGCCGGTGGAAAGAATTCAGTCGCAAGATATATGGATTCTATAGAAAGACTATGGGAAGTAATTGGTCATTTAAATGTGGGATTGTGTCTAGATACGTGCCATACCTGGGCAGGAGGTATTCCTACTATTGAAGCAGTAAAAGGATTTAAAAAGCTTGTAAAAAAAATCGATTTGATTCATTTTAATGATTCAAAAGATGGATTTGAGAGCAGTAGAGACAGACACGAAAATCTTGGTAAAGGACAAATCCCAAAAGAGGAATTGGAATACGTAATTAAAAATGCAAAAACTGATATTATTGTTGAGACTCCAAACGGTCCTGATGCTCAAAAAAAAGATATTGCATGGATAAAAAGACGTTTAAATAAATGAATTATTTACCAGAAAATCTAAAGTTTGAGGAAGGAGTAGCCTTTATAAATGACTTTTCCTTATTAGATATTTCATCAGAATATGGAACTCCTTTGTATGTATACGATTGGGAAAACATAAAAAATAATATTTCAGAATTTTCTACTTCTTTTGGTAATGAGACATTATATAGATATGCTGCCAAGGCTTTTATTTGTAAAAAACTTGTCACATTATTAAATGAAAATAATTGGGGTGTCGATGTTGTCTCAGGAGGTGAAATGGCAACTGTATTATCTGCACTTGATACATTGGAAAACACACTCTTTAACGGAACATATAAAACTAAAGAAGAAGTAGATTATTTCATTTCAAATAATGGTGGGCATATATCAATTGATAACTTAAATGAGATTCCTTTACTTCAAGATATTGCATCGAAAAACAAGAGAAAGCAACCTGTAATTCTAAGAATTAATTTAGATTTAGGTGCCGAAACCCATCCAATGGTATTGACAACAGGATACGATCAACAGTTTGGTCTTTCAATTGACGCTGCAGAAACTGCATTAAAAGAAGTTTACAATGCTGACTCACTTCTCTTCTCTGGAGTTCACGTTCATATTGGTAGTCAAATTAAAGATCCTGAAAGATTTAGAAAAGCTATGGAGGAATGTTCATCGTTTTTAGAAAAAAATAAAGCTAGCGTCGAAAGAGAGATTGTTTTTGATGCTGGGGGTGGGTTTTTCTCTCCCTATGAAGGTGATGAAGATGGTAAGGGCTTAGAGGTTTATGCTGATTCTATTAGATCTGGCATTGAGGAGAATTGGGACACAGACTATAAAATAATGATTGAACCTGGAAGAGCAGTGGTAAATAATTCTGGAATAATTCTTTATACAGCAGGTGCTATAAAAGAAGACAGAGGAGAGAAACCCTACATATTGGTTGATGGAGGTATGTCAGACAATCCAAGACCAGCTTTATATGGCAGTGAACACAAGCTATTTAATATATCAGAAAACAAAAAAGAGGAAGTAAAAATTTTTGCAGTATCTGGAAGACATTGCGAATCAGGAGACCTTTTAGTTGAAGAAGCAAGTCTTCCAACAGACACAAATCCAGGTGATATTTTAATGTCAACATCTACCGGAGCTTACACATTTGCTATGGCCAGTAATTATAATCGGGTTCCAAAGGCTAAAGTCATTGGTATATCAAATAATGAGATTTTCGACTTAGTTAAAAGACAATCTTTTGAAGACACTCTTGCACAAGATACTTAATTCTTTATCAGACCTCGATCAATAAAGAAATTAATTGTATCAGTAATTGTTTCAATAAAAGGTCTATTTTTGTGACCAAGTTCATTTTTGGCGAGTGTACAGGGTATTAATTTGTGTGCAGTTTTTATTGTATGAATAGTGTCAATCGTCATAAGTCTTGGTTTCTTTGTAAAGCTTGACTTTACTATTTCAAATGGAACATTGAAATACATTGAAGATATGGGTAAAGCAGCAAGCAAGGTTCTTCTGTTTAATAATGCACCAATCATTTTTGCAATCTCCGGAAACATTAAAAACTCCCCACCTACCAGATAATTTTGACCATTGACTCCATTTATTGAACAATTAATTGCAGTTTTTGATAAATCTCTCACATCTACATAGTTGTATCCAAAAGCTATGTTCATAAGTCTCTTTTGGTTTGCAATATCGATCATCGATTGACAATTTAGTCCAGGTTTAAAATCATTGGGACCCATTATTGATGTTGGATGAATAATGCTTGCATCTAGATAATTTTTTGTAAAATCCAAAACGATTCTTTGACCGTCTGCCTTAGAAAGATCATATGGAATTGACTTAGGATCAGATACAAGACTCCTAGATTCATATAAGGGTTCATCCATTGGTTCTCTTTGAAATGCATCAATAGAAGAAAAATGAATTAATTTTTTTACATTTGCATCTATAGATGCTTCACACACATTTTTTGTTCCTTCAACATTTATTTTTCTTATTTGATTCTTGTATCTTTTATCAAGACTTATAAAAGCAGCTGTGTGAAAAACTATCTCCACATCTTTAAAAGCTGGCTCCAGGGAATCTTTATCTGTAATATCAGCCTTGACTAATTCAATATCTAAATTTTCAAAGGCCCGATAATCTCTATCAAAATCAATGCATCGAACTTCATAACCCTGTTCAAGTAGTTCTCTTGTAAGATTTGCACCAACATGTCCAGAACCACCAGTTATTAATGCACGAGTCATATTATCATTCTAAATATGGATAATGATGAAAAGCTAATTAGAAAAGCAAAAGCTCGAATTGGATTTAGAGTACATAGTGCAGTTTATGTTGTTGTTTGTTTAGCTCTAACTTTATTTGATATCTTTATTGATTCTACCGGCGCAAATTGGTGGTATTTTGTCGTTGGCGGTTGGGGTATTGGACTACTTTCACACTTTGTTGGTATAACTAGCAATAGCCTTTTTTCAGTTGAAAAAGAAGTAGAGAGATTAAAGAACGATAGTAAAGATAGATATTAAATTTTTTAATCGTCACCAAAAAACATTTGATTTCCACCGTATGGAATTTCTTCGTCTTTTGAATAGATTTCTACGAAACGCTGCTTGATTTCTTTAACTTTGTCAATAAGTCCAATTTTCTTTAAATAGTTATAAGGGGCTCTAAAAACCCTATCCTCAAACTCTAAGAATTTACTTACTTTTTCGCTCATCGTTTAAAAAATAGTAGCATTTAGCTGAATTTACTAAAACTTTTAGAATATTAATTTTTGGTAAAGATACTTGTTTACTGGCTATTTAATCGAAAACCCAATACTTATTGGGTCTATAATTAATTTATGAAAAAATTTATAATTTTTATATT
>CACGBK010000008.1 GCA_902571385.1 uncultured Candidatus Actinomarina sp. | reverse complement strand
TTTTCAGAAAATCCCTTTGCAAGCAATCTATGCGAGATATGGTCTGTCCCACCGGTAGTAGGAGACTTTCCGATACTTATTCTATAAGTTACTACAACAAGAAAATCAAGTAGGGGTACAGAAAAAATCAACAAAATTGGACTTAGTGTAGACGTATAAACCGTAATATTTTCTGGAGCCCAATTATACAAGATGCTCATAAATCCAAGACAGAAACCAATAAATAAGCTACCAGAATCTCCAAAATACAGTTTTGCTGGTGGGAAATTGAAATATAAAAAACCTCCAATTGCACAAAGCAGAAGAATAGAAATATCTGTTAACTTATATTGGTTCAAATAATTCGTTAAGAGTGCAATCTGAATACAAATAGCTGACGAAACAACTACAGCAAGCCCATCCATATTATCAATAAAATTTATTGCATTCATTATTAATATAATCCAAAACGTTGAAATTAAGTAATTCAGATTATTATTAAGTTCTATTCCAATTAACG
This sequence comes from uncultured Candidatus Actinomarina sp., assembly GCA_902571385.1. Classification (GTDB taxonomy): domain Bacteria; phylum Actinomycetota; class Acidimicrobiia; order Actinomarinales; family Actinomarinaceae; genus Actinomarina. Next base: position 53,678 of record CACGBK010000008.1, on the reverse strand, counting down.
ATTCAAAATTTATAAAAATATTTAAATTGTATAGAGGTATGTAGACAATAATTATCTGGAAAATGAGTTTTAAATACCATTTAAAATTGTATACATCATCTATGAAACCGATAATTGAAATTATTACTGCAAATAAGCCAATATAAAGGAAATTACTTTCAGCTTGCCCTAGAAGTCTTGTAGATATCAAAAATGCAATAGAACATGCAATACCACCAAATGGCGGGACATATCTCAAAGATAGTCTTTCTTCATTTTTTCTTTCTTTTGGTATAAAATCTTTTGTTCTATTTAGTGTTATCCAATTAAAAAGTATGGACAATAAAATTGTTGCAATTGCTGCACTTGTTAGAGAGACTTGAAAATTAGATAAATTCACTTCTGTAGCCTTCGATTTCTTGCCTTAAATATTTATAAATTTTACTGTATGCAGATGCAATTTTTACAGATGTATAATTTTGATTAATTAAATCTCTATTAAAACTAGCACTATCCTCAAAAAAAATATTTGAATTGGCTATTTCATCGAGATATTTTTTGAATTCTTGAATGTTATTATCATCAATAAAAAATGTATTACCAAATTTTGAGCTTAACTCAGTTGTCCCTGGAATTTTATTAGCTAAACATATCAAACCTATATACAAAGATTCTAAAAGTATTCTTGAAGAACCCTCATACTTTGACATGACAATGTTTATATCGTAATTACAAAGTTCTTTATTTACATCAATATGTCCTAAATAATTTATAAAGTTATTATTTTTAATTTTATCCAAATCAGCATTGCTTAATGAATCTGGGTTTCCTTCATCAATATCTCCAGCCAGATAAAATTCAAAATCGGAATCTTTCATTAACTTAGCTAGCTCCAGATATTCAAACACACCCTTGTCATTTATTAACCTTGTGGCCATAATTACTTTAAAATTTTCGTTTCGGTATTCTTTTTTTATTTCAATTTCCTTTGTTTCGATACCAGAGGTTGGAATTATGTAAGATTCACCTTGATATTTTGAATATTTAATAAAAGTTTTCTGATCTTCACCGTTTTGGAACATGAGAAAATCAAAGTTTTTATTTGTAAACTGTTTAATCATAAAACCTAAGATTATTTTTAAGAACTTAGCTTTAAAGTTATTGCTAAATAGATAGCCCAACCCTGTGACAGTTAATATATTTTTTGTTTTATTCTTTCTAAAAAGGTTTGCAATTGAAAAAAGTAAACCAGATTTTAAAGTAAAAACATGAACAATATCATCAGAATTTAAAGATTTTATTATTTTTCGGAGATTTCTTATTCCTGAATAATCTAAAATTTTATTTCTATTAATTTTCCAATCTAATGTAACTTCATAATATTTTTCAAGTTCAGTTTTATTTACATCAAGAGGACAAACAGCCATAAATTCTGAGTCACTTATATTAGATACAATGTCTTTTCTTGATTGAGTTAATATCCAATCCCAGTGAGCTAAATAAACAATCATTAATAACATTTTAAGTGTTAAAATTGTTAACATTGCATAATATGAACATTGTCATAATTGGTACAGGGTATGTAGGTTTAGTGACTGGTGTTGGTTTAGCAAATCTTGGTAACACCGTTGATTTTATTGATTTAGATGAAAATAAAATTAAAAATTTATCTAGTAAAAAAATTACCTTCTATGAGCCTGGACTTGAAGAATATTTCAATCATGATGAAACCTTTAAAAGAATGTCTTTTTCATCAAATTATGCAAGTATTGAATGGGAAAATATTGATATTGTCTTTGTGTGTGTTCAAACACCAAATAACATTGAAACAAATTCCGTAGATACAAAGTTCTTAGAATCAGCCATAAAAGAAATAAATAATGTAAATAATAATGACTTAGTAATAACAGTGAAATCAACAATTCCTCCATATGAGATAGAAAAAGTATGTGAAAAAGTAGGAATGGATTCAAGCAAATTAACATTCAATCCTGAATTCTTAAGAGAGGGCACAGCTGTTGAAGATTTCTTTAAGCCAGACAGGATTGTTCTTGGTGGAACAGACAAAGAAAAATTAAATAAATTAATTGAACTTTATAGTGAATTTGAGTGTGAAATTATAACAACTGATTCGATTAGCTCTCAATTGATCAAATATCTAGCTAACACATATCTTCCTCTTCGATTATCTTTTGTAAATGAAGCAACGAGATTAATAGATTATTCCGGAGGAAATTTAGATGATGTCTTAAAAGGTATTGGTTTAGACAACAGAATTGGACAGCACTATTTTAGACCGTCACCTTCTTGGGGTGGCTCATGTTTTCCAAAAGACCTTGTCGAGGTAAACAATTTTTATGATCACGAAAAACTAAATCTTCCACTTATTTCTAATATTATTAATTCAAACGATATTCATGTAGATTGGACTTCTCAAAATATCAGAGATTTGTATGGATCGAAAAAATTGGAAGGTGTAATTCTTATTGGTGCAGCATTCAAAGAAGACACAGATGATTTGAGAAACTCACCTACAACAGAGGTATTTAAAAATCTTAAAAGTTCAATTGAAAATGTCATTATTTTTGATGAAATAATTAATAATGAAGATATCGTCAAATTCGATTATCTAGAAAATCTAAATTCTTCTCATCTATTTGTTTTAATGTATCCAGTTAAAGAGTCAACACTTGACAGGTTAAATAAAGTCATTGAAGCAACTAATTCTATAACTTATATACCTTGGTCTCTATGAATATCGTAATTACTGGTGGTTCAGGATTTGTAGGATCTTACTTATGTGAAAAATTGATAAACGATGGACATGAGATTATTGTTGTGGATAATTTATTAACAGGTTCTACAGAAAATATAAATCATTTAATGCACAACGAAAATTTTTCGTTTATTGAGCATGACGTTCAAAATCATATAGAAATAGAAAATAAGGTCGATTATGTTTTACATTTTGCAAGTGCAGCTTCACCAAAAGCATATACTGAACATCCAGTTAACACTCTAAAAGCTGGAAGTGTAGGCACTATAAACACACTAGGTTTAGCTAAGAAACATGATGCAGAATATTTACTTGCATCAACCTCAGAAGTGTATGGAGATCCGTTAATAAGCCCTCAGAATGAAGAATATTGGGGTAATGTAAATCCAAATGGTGAAAGAAGTATGTATGATGAAGCGAAAAGATTTGCAGAGGCAGCAGTTGCAACTTACTCAAGATCCTATGATTTAAAAACTAAAATTGTAAGAATTTTCAATACTTATGGTCCAAGAATGCAATTAAACGATGGAAGAGTAGTAACAAATTTTATTGTACAAGCACTAAAAAATGAAAATATAACAATATATGGAGATGGATCACAAACACGAAGCTTTTCATATGTAGAAGATACTGTTGCAGGAATAATTTCATTAATGAATTCATCTGAATATGATGTTTTTAATATTGGTAATCCAAATGAAATGACAGTTGGCCAATTAGCAGAAAAAATTATTGAATTAACAGACTCAACATCTCAAATAAAATATTTAGAACTTCCAAATGATGATCCAAAACAGCGTAAACCTGATATTACCAAAGCTAAAACAAAACTAAATTGGGAACCAAAAGTAAATCTTGAAGATGGATTAACAAAAACTATTAAATGGGTTGAAGGGCAGTTATCTAAATAATTGCCAAGACTCTTTCTACAAGGTTGTTGACAGATTGCTTTTCTAATTTTGATTGTGAATAATTAATAATTTCATTGATTTCATGTTTTTTTAAATTTCCAATATTTGAGATTTTATTAGATAGACTTTCAGATGTTCCATCAAATTTAAATATATCGATATATTTTTCAGGTAAAAGCTCGTCATAATCAGAATTAGAATAAAAGTTAATTAGTCCGTGAGACATTGTTTCAAGTACAGATTTATCAAAAAAGCCTTGTTCAGTATTGTTTATATGAAAACTTAGATTGGAAATTTTATTTATCAAATTTTTATGAGGAATACTCCCCAAAAATTTTATATTTTCATTGGATGCATATTTTAATTTCAGCCCTTCAAAATATTCTTCATCTTTAGACGATAGAGGACCACCTATAATTGATAATTCATGACTCGATCCATATTCGCTATTTAGAAATCCTAATATTGATTCATCAATTTTTTTTGATTCAGAAATTCTTGAGACAATTGCAAAATCTTTTGCATTAAAATTATCAATTTTTCGATAAAACTCATCAAATTTAATTGCATGGCCAATTACATATAATTTATTTTTGTTATTGAATAACTTTTTGTAGGGAAATGAATTTTTTGATGCTGTAATAATTTTGTTGGAATAAATTGCTGCTTTTAGTAAATAAATTTTTTTCAAAGAATCGGTAGGGCCTTTATGTGTGTACCAAAAAATAGATTTAATTTTTCTAATTTTAAGTATTAGTGAGGAAATTATCACCATTAAGGAAGACATATGAGATAAGCAAAATTCATACTTGTTAGATTTTGTTAATTTATTGATTATTTTGAATAGATTAATTACTTTTGCAATTCTTCCTAGCTCACTATCAATTGAAGATACTATGACATTTTTATCTACATCATCATCATTCCCTTTACTAAGACTAACTACATGTACTTCATCAAATTTTTTTGCAAATGCATTTAACCAAGATATTGCAAATCCTAATGATGTATTTTTGGAATCTGTAGATATATTTAATACAAGAACTTTTTTCATTTGTGCTCTACCTTAACCAGGTTTGTAAATAGCTTTTTGTAAAGATTAAAAGTATTTTTAAAATTATATTTTTCAAAAACGAAATCTTTACCTTTTTGCCCTTTAGTTACTGCTATATCTTTCTCATTAATAATTTTGGCTATTTTAGATTTAATATTTTCTTGTGACACAGGTAAATCTAACATATATCCTCTATCTTCATTTTCTAAAATCTCTTTACAATCTCCAACAGGAGTACACAGAACTGGTATTCCAAAACTCATTGCCTCAAGCAAAGAATGTGGCAATCCTTCATAGTTGGATGCCTGGATGAAAAGATCAGTATTCAAAAAAATACGATTAATATCTTCTCTGTTAAGTTTCCCATGAAAAACAATGTTATCTTTATAGTCATATTTTGATGAAATACTTTTAAGTCGATCTATTTCTGGCCCTTCTCCCACAATGTTTAATTTAATAAGTGGATTATTTAAATTTGATATTGCTTTAATTACTTTATCTATATTTTTGTGTGGTACAAGCCTGGATAAAATAGTTACATTTAATTCGTTATTTTGAAATATTTTTGTACTTTCCTTTGGCATCTTTACACCATTATTTATAGATTCAATTTTATTTTTATATCCTAAATCTATGACGAAGTTTTTAAGGTGTTGTGAGGGTGTCACTACAATATCAGATCTTTTTATACTAAAGTTTCGTATTTTTTTTTGGAGTAAAATAAATATTCCGTTTTTGTTTTCTTGAAAATCGTCAAAGCTGTAAGATGTTTTGGATTTATTATAAGCTCTTTCCCAAACAGGATCGCCAACAATTTTTCTAATAATCTTTTTTTTCAAAAAGATATTTGCAATTGTAGTTTCTGTGCCAAGACCGTTGACAAATATTAAATCTTTATCTTTTGCTAATTTATAAATTTTTAGAATTGTAATAAACCAACGATAGGGTAATGGTAAGTTTCTATTAATTTTAATAACTGAGAACTCATTTTTTGTGTTCAAATTTTGATTGTCAGAAAGAGTCAAAATATCAATCTCATAATTATGTTCATTTTGTAAATGATTTACTATTTCAGGAACGAAAGTGGCAGGCCCACCTATATCTGGAGGAAATATTCCTACAGTTACTAGTATCTTCATAATTTATTTAATCTTGTCTTTTAAATTCCACAATTTCTTTAATCATTGTTTTGATATCGTAACTTGGCTTAATTCCAGTTGCTTTAATAATTTTATCAATATTTGGAGTTCTTCTACTTGGGTCTTCGAATTTATCACCAAAGACATCATTGTGGCTCTTAAACTTAACTTCTGAATTAGAGTTTGTAGTGTCAATAACTAATTGAGCTAAATCTTTAATACATATTTCTTCAGTTTGGCCAATATTATATATTTCTCCGTAGTTTTCTAATTCAGAAAGTTTTATAAAATAGTTAATCACATCTCCGACCCATGTAAACGACCTTGTTTGATTACCATCACCGTGGATAATAATGTCTTCATTCTTAAGAGCTGATTCTACAAATTTTGGTACAACCATTCCATACTCAGAAACTTGATTTGGACCAATAGTATTAAAAAGCCTGACTATTATTGGATTTAAATTTCCTGCTTCAAATTCAGATAAAGCTAAAAATTCATCAATCATTTTTGAGACAGCATATGACCACCTCAGTTTTGTAGTCGGCCCAATTAAACTTTTTGTTTCTTCATCCCAGCTTTCTTCTTGTGACGTTCCATAAATTTCCGATGTAGAAGTAATCAAAACCGGTATGTTATTTTTTTTACATGCTTCAAATACAATGTGGGTTCCTTGAATATTTGTTAACAGAGAATCACTTAAGTTTTCCATTATGTATTGAACACCTACACCTGCCGCTAAATGAAAGCAAAAATCGTAACCTTCAAACATGCTATTTAAATTATTGATATCTTCGAGTTTTGATTTAACGAGATTAATTTTTGGAGAATCATCAAGATTTTCTTCTTTGCCAGTTGAAAAATCATCAATTATTAATACTTCATCAACTCCATCAGCAATTAATCTTCTTACTAGATTTGAACCAATAAAACCTGCACCACCGGTTACGATAACTTTATTCATTTACATATACCAACTCTTTTAAATAGCTTTCATTTTCTTTGTACCACGAAACTGTTTTTGCAATACCTTCCTCTATTTTAGTTGTAGGCTCCCACCCAATAGTATTTTTAATATTTTCTAGATTTGGACGAACTACGTCTGGATCTTTATATGCTCTTTCTAAGTTCTCAATTTTTGCACTTTTTCCTGTAAACTCTTCTATTAATTTGATTACATCATTTAAAGAAACTGTGATATTTGATCCAACATTGAAGGTATTTGACTTTTCTAGTCCAGACATTTTTCTAAGGGCAGTGATAACATCTTCAATAAATGTAAATGATCTTTGTTGTTCTCCATTTCCAAAAACTTTTACTTCTTTTTCATTCATAATCCAGTGTATAAACCTTAATATTGACATATCAGGTCTCCCATAAGGGCCGTATACAGTGAAAAATCTTGAAATAATTAATTTGGTATTTGTATCTTCAAGAATTATTTTTGACAATGATTCACCCGATAATTTAGTGCTTGCATAAACAGAGGGTGGTTTTATTTTCTCGTCTTTTTCCTCAACCATTAAATCCTGACCGCTATCACCATATATTGATGATGTTGATGCAAGAATTAACTCTGGAATTTCCATTTGTTTAGAAAAATTAGAAATGTTTGTAGTTGCAAATGTATTATCTTCAATATAACTTTGTGGGTCTAGAAAGCTTTGTCTGACTCCTGCTCTTGCTGCCATATGATAGATTGTTGAAATCTCATAATTTTTAATTTCATTCAAGCTATCTTCTTCATTTAAATTATTATTTAAAAAAACAAAATTATCCTTTTTTTCTAACTCTTCTAATCTTTTTTGTTTTAATTTGACGTCATATGCATTATTTAATGAGTCAATTCCAATTACAGTTTTCTCATCATCTAAGAGAGTATTTGATAAGTGATACCCAATAAATCCAGAACAGCCGGTAACTAGTACTTTTTTATCCACTTAATATATGCTAACAAAACTAATTATTATTCTGATAAAAGAATTAAATACTATTTATATGTATTTATTAGGTAATATCTTTAATAATGGGGGTTATAAATAAATACGCTTAAAAGCCTTTCACCTTTGTACTTTCTTTTTTTCATTTCAATAATTCCTCACTTTGATCTCATTCCTGGATTTATCCATACAGACGATGTTCCTGTGTTGCTATTTTTTGTAGGAGCAATATATCTATTTGTTAAAAGTAAGAATTTTTCGTTAATAATTGAAAAATACATGTATTTTCTGTTTTTTATTTTTTATCTAATTGTTCAAAATCTTTTTGTCAAAGGTGAATTCTTACACTCTGAAATATTACGTTTTGGATTTTATCTATTAATCTTTATATTTATATCAACATTTGGACAAAAAAATTATATTAATACTTTCCCGTATTACCTATTTTTATTTTTAACTTCGTTTTCAATGATTTCATATCTATTTTCAATAAACCTTGGTAAAGATATATACGAGACATGGAATATTGGCATTAACCTAAGTGACATAGATTATATCAAAGGTAGAACAAATGGATTTCAAGCCGGGGGTCCAAATAGCTTCGCTGATTTAATTACCATAACCGCTGTCTATTCAATGTTTAGAATGGATAAAAAGTACTTACAAATCATTATTCCATTTTCAATTGTTGGCTGTTTTTTTACTTACTCTCGTTTCTCTTTACTTATATTGATTCTATTTATATTTTTGAGGATCAGCATCGAAAATAAAAAGTCCACTGGATTACTCCTCTTAATTGGTTCATTATTGATATGCGTCAATTTTGGATTAGTTGAAAGATTTTCTCAAGATGATAATAGCGGAGTCCAAGACAGGGTTGAGATGCAATCAGGAACATTAGAGTTTGTAACTGATGATTCTCTTGTAAATAATATTTTTGGAAGAGGATTTGATACTTTTGTAGTGAAAGGCAATCAAGTGCTTGATTCAAAAAATTTTGATGATAATCCTTTCTCCTATGGTCCACATAATTCATACTTATTTATATTTTTAAATTATGGGATTATCGGTCTTTTATTATTTATATTGATTTTTAAAGATCTTATATTAAATCTTGTAAAATTTAGAGATTTTAAAAATTATTCACCCAACTTGATGGCTGTTATAGCATTTCTTGTTTTAAGTCTATCTAGTGATCTGTTACAAAATCATTCTGTATCTTGGTTTTTTTATTTTAGCTACTTCTTGTATCTGAATGAGAAAGAGAATTCTTGATTTTGAAATACTCTTTTATTAGAAATCTTCAACATATACTATATTTAAGATGAATATTTTAGTTGTAGGTGGTGCTGGATACGTTGGTGGAGGAATCGTTGATAAGCTTTCAAAAGATCATGAAGTTACCGTTTATGATTCTTTAATTTATGAAACTTCATACCGTAAGAAAGTAAATTTTATTCTTGGTGACATAAGAGATTCTTCAAAATTAAATAGTATTTTAAGCGACTTTGATGTTGTAGTTTGGCTAGCAGCATTAGTAGGTGATGGAGCGTGTGCTATTAACCCAGAACTAACTCATGAAATTAATACAGAAAGTGTAAAAAATCTTGTTCAAAATTTTGATAAAAGAATTGTGTTTTTGTCAACCTGTTCAGTTTATGGGGCTCAAGATGGAATCTTGACTGAGTCCTCAGACACAAATCCACTATCTGAATATGCATCATCTAAATTAAAAGCTGAAGAGCATCTCAAAGATTCAAATGCTCTTATTTTTAGGCTTGGAACTCTTTTTGGCATAAGCGATGAATTTTCACGTGTTCGACTTGATTTAGTTGTCAATATTCTTACTGCCAAAGCACTTATTGATAAAAAAATAAGTGTGTTTGGTGGAGATCAATGGAGACCACTCCTACATGTAAATGATGTTTCAAATGCAATAAGTCACTGTTTAAACACCGATGTAACTGGAATATATAATCTTCACTACAAAAATTATAAAATTATAGACATAGCAAAAGAGATAGAAAAAAAAGTAAAAGATGTTGAAGTAGAGGTAACGCCTATGAGCTTTGAGGATGCAAGAAACTATCAAGTATCTAGTCAAAAATTACTTGATGAGACTGGTTTTGAAGCTTCAATAGAACTTATTAAGGGCGTTAATGAAATATATGATCTAATTTTTCATAATAGGATAAAAGACATTACTGATCCTAGGTATTCAAATCAAAACTTTTTGCAAAAGTTTGGGGTATCTTGAATATAAAAAGATATGAAAGAGGATTTTCTGAAGATCACAGAGGTAGTGTTGAGTTTTTTAATGAATTAAATCTAAGTGAATATCAAAGATTTTATACAGTAACAAATCCAAAATTAGGAACTGTAAGAGCATGGCATGGGCATAAAAAAGAAAAAAAACTCATCAAGGTATTATCAGGAAATTTTTTGATTGGTGTTATCAAAATAGACGATTGGAAAAATCCCAATAAGACATTGAAGCCAGAGATGATTGAAATGAATGTAAATTCAGATTTATTGTCAATTCCGGAGGGATATGCAAATGGAGCCATGAACCTTGAAGAAAATAGTAAAATTATGTATTTTTCTTCTTCAAGCTTAGAAGATTCTCTTAATGACGATTATCGCTTTGATTCAAAATATTGGGATCCTTGGACAATTAATGGGGGTGAATTATTTGAGTAACATCTTAATCCTTGGTTCTACTGGTATGTTAGGAAAGATGGTTTCATTAGTTTTTTCTGAATATTCCGATGACAATTTATTTTTTACATCACGTTCTAAAAATAAATTCAATAATGAATTGAATGGAGAAAAGATTATTTTTAATCCCAATAACGATAACTTTGATGATTTATGTGAGAAAATAAACCCTAATTTTGTCATAAATTGTATCGGTGCAATTAAACCAACAATTACGGAAAAAAAAGAATCAATTAATAACGCAATCTCGATAAATTCCTTCTTTCCACTTAAAATTTCAAAAAAAAGTGCCGATTTGAGTTTTAACTATATTCAAATTGGGACGGACTGTGTATTTTCTGGATTTGAAGGGGGATACATTGAAACGTCTACAACTGACGCAACAGATGTATATGGGAAAACAAAAATTGTGGGAGAAATATCTAGTAAAAACAAAACGTTAATACGTTCAAGCATTGTTGGACCAGAAAGCGGAAGAGGAATGTCTTTGCTTAATTGGTTCGTAAAAACAGAAGAACCAGAAGTGAATGGATTTACAGACCACGAATGGAATGGCGTCACTACTTTAAATTTTGCAAAAATTGTTTTAGGTATAACAAAAAATGAACAAACTGGAATAAAATTACAACACTTGGTACCAAGTGACAGGGTAAACAAATATGAGTTACTTTTACTTTTCCAAGAATTCTTTTCAAAGGAAGTAAAAATAAATGATGTTGTATCAGATAACAAAGTTGATAGAACTTTAGACACAATTGATCCATTAGCTAATCAAGAACTCTGGAAAATGGGTGGTTATATGGAAATTCCATCTATAAGAGAAAATATTTCTGAGTTGGCAGATTTCAAAGGAACAAAAAAAATATTGGAGTTCAAATGAAAGATCTTGCAATCATTCTAGGAATAAGGCCAGACGTTATAAGAGCAAGTAAAATAATCAAACTTTTATCTGAAAACAACAATATTACTTTTGATTTTATTTGGTCAGGCCAGCATTATTCGGAGAACATGAAAGATGTTTTCTTCAAGCAACTTAATGTACCAGAACCAGATGTTGAATTTGAAATCGATACTACAAGTGATGCTTCCACAGTCTCATCGGTAATCAAAAATACATTCAATCATCTGGAAAACAATAGTTATAAAGCTGTAGTTTTTCTAGGTGATACTAATACGGTAATGGGGAGTATTGGTGCTGCACAGCAAAATGTCCCAATTGTTCATATTGAAGGATGTATGCGTTCATACGATTGGAGAATGCCAGAAGAAAAATATAGAAAAACTATAGATCACTTGTCAGACAGGATATATGCATATCTTGATTCATATAAATTGCAGGGCCTTAATGAGGGAATTTCTGAAGATATCATCAAAGTTACTGGAAACCCAATAGTTGATATTATTCAAGAAAATCAAAGCATTTTTGACTCTGGATATGAAACCTTAGATAGTAAGGTTTTAGATTTTACAGGGGAGGGTGAATTCTGTTTGGCTACATCTCATAGGAGAGAGAATATCTTAAATTTAGATTCTCTAAATAATATTGTAAATTTATTTAATTCTTCTGATATGAAAATAGTATTTCCTGCAGGATATAAAACTCAGGAAATGCTTGAATCATATGATTTAAAACTTAATTCAAACGTTTTGATGATTGATCCCTTAGGGTATCTCGAATTTATGTATCTTTTAAAGAAATCTACTTTTGTTATGAGTGATTCTGGAACAGTTGTTGAAGAAGCCTGCATTATGAATGTACCCTCTATTCAAATGAGATACTCTACAGAACGTCCTGAAGTATATGATGTTGGTGCTTCTATAAAATTTGATCCTTCCTCAAAAATTAGTGACTTTCAAGGCTACATAGATAAAGTCGTGAAATTAGTAGATACAAAATGGGAGCAACCATTTGGAGATGGAAAAGCATCAAATAATATTGTTGATGATCTTTTAGAGTTATCTGATTCAAACAGTTTTCATAAACACAACAAAGAAAATTATCCATTTGACATTTCAAATTCATTTAAAGAATGAAGAAAATTTTATTTCACTCTTTAACAATACCTCCAGACAACGTCTCAACAGGAATGTTAGTTGCTGAGATAGCAGATGGTTTTAAAGAAATGGGTGTTGATGTCGAGATATTAGCAAGTTCACCCCAATATAATATTGAAAATAATGACAACTCAACTTTAGATAAATACTACACATCATCATATAAAGACATAAACATAACACATATAAATTCATCAAACAGGAGCTTCAATAAGGTAACAAGATTTTTTCAATGGATAACATTTCACTATCAAACAATTAAGTTTTTATCTAAAAACAAAAATCATTACTCTCATATTTTCATATTTAGTTATCCACCAACCATGAATTTGGTTGTAATTTATATTAAGAAATTTTTAAAAATTAAAGTCACATACTCATGCTGGGAACTTTATCCAGAAATTGCTAACAAAACATTTAAAACTAATTCTGGAATTTTATTTAATATTTTTAAAAAAATTGATTCTTATGCAATGAAACTTGCTGATAATTTGGTTGTAAACTCTTCAGAATTAAAAACATATCTAATTAACAATCGTGGATTAAAAGATAAAGAAATTAAATCAATTTATCACTTTTCACCCTATGAAATATCTAACGAAAATCCAAAACTAGATAAAAAAATAATTTTGTATGCTGGCAATATGGGAAAGCCACAAAATATTAAAGAATTTATCAATACATTCAATTCAATTAAAGAGGTGAATTGGAAATTAGAATTTTTTGGTGCAGGAGAAGAATTTGATTCGATTAAGGATTTAGAGAATGAGCAATTAAGTGTTTTTGAACATTTGCCAAGAAATGAATTGTACGAGAAAACAAAAGATATTCCTGTGGCACTTATTTCATTAGATAAAGACATTACTGTAGAAGGCTTTCCTGGAAAAACTTTTGATTATCTTTCAATGAATAAAGTTCTGATATGTTTTGCCAATAATGACTCTGCAGTTTCAAAATTTATTGATAAATTTGAACTAGGCTTTACTATCGACCCAAATGATAAAACCTCTATGGGAACTATATTTGATAAACTAAATGATCAATCACTACTTTTGAGTTATCAAAAAAACATAAATAATCTCAATAAAAATATTCTAAATAAATCGAAGGTAGTTGAGGATTACTACTCTCTAATTTAATTTGCCCCTTTTCTTGAAATAACAGAGATAATTGTCTGAAAAAGTATTTTAAAATCAAGGAAAAAGTTGTAGTTTTCTACATACTCAATATCCCAATAAAGCCTCTCTTGTAAACTTAAATCTAACCTTCCTTGGACTTGTGCGAGACCAGTTATTCCAGGCTTAACTGAATTTCTCTTTTTTTGATATTCGCCAAGTAGTTTTGACTCATAAACAACTAACGGTCTAGGGCCAACAGTAGACATTTCTCCTTTTACAACATTTATTACATTAGGCAGTTCATCTAGGGATGTCTTTCTTAAAAAAAGACCAATTTTGGTTATTCTGTCATCGTTTTCAATTCTTATTGGATTTCCCGGCTCTAAGGAGGGCTCAATTGTTTCGTCATCAGCTAATTTTTTATAGTGCTCTTGATGTAAATCCTCGTCAGAGCTTTCATCCATAGTTCTAAATTTAAATAATCTAAAAATCTTACCGTTTTTACCAACTCTTTCTTGGATATATATTGCTGGATAACCATCTGAAAGAATTATCAATAGATAAATTATTGGAAAAAAGAATAAAAAAACTGGAATAAGAAAAACCATAATTGTAATGTCAAAAATTATTTTCATACAATATTTACTCTAAACTATTCAAATTAATTTACTTGAATAAAAAATATAACATTAGAGTTAGAGAAATGTGTGGAATTGGTGGAATTGTTAGCACTAACAATTCTAAAATCGACCAAAATATTGCAAATAATATGAAAGTCTCCCTGGAACACAGGGGACCCGATCATTCTTCCATTAATTATATTTCAGATTCACAATGTTTTATACACAGCAGGCTTTCAATTATTGATTTAGACTCCAGATCAAATCAACCCTATCAGGACGAAGAGAAAAGATATACGATTGTCTTTAACGGCGAAATCTATAACTTCAAAGAAATTAGAACCGAATTAGAAAGTAAAGGTATAAAATTTTCAACAGAAGGCGATACAGAGGTATTACTGAAAGGATATATAGAATATAAAGCTGAAATATTGGAAAAATTAAGAGGCCAATTTGCTTTCGCTATTCATGATGCAATGACGAATTCCATCTTTTTAGCCAGAGATAGAATTGGAATCAAACCTTTATACTTTGCAAAGAGTGAAGATTGGTTCATCTTCTCTTCAGAGTTAAAAACTATAGAGCAATCAAATTTAATTCCATTTGAACCTGATATTGAGTCTTATATTGCATACCTAAGGCATCTTTGTGTTCCAATGAATAGGACAGGAAATTTAAACATTTCAAAAGTACAACCTGGAGAGTACATAGAATTTTTCTCAGACAACTCTATAAAATCAAATCAATATTGGGATCCCTTTGTTATTGAAGTTAATAATGATATCTCAGAAGATGAAGCGATTAAAAATATAGATAGATTATTAACCGAATCTGTTGAGTACAGGAAAGTAAGTGACGTTGAGGTTGGATTATTTCTATCTGGAGGGCTTGACTCATCTTTGATCGGTAAGCTCATGAAACAAAATGAAAAAGCCGGACTTAAAGGATTCAACATCGATTTTGAAGATCATTTTCCTGGATATGAAGGAGAATTAAGTGAAGCAAAATTTGCAGCATCTAATAACGACATAGATTTAATTGAAGAGAATATTTCATATAAAGAATTTCAAGATCTTCTGAATAATTATTCATTCTATCAAGACGATTTAGTTGGTGATGAGGTAGGAATTCCACTTTATTTTCTAGGTAAGAAAACAAGAAGTAAGAACATTAAGGTCGTTCAAGTTGGAGAAGGCGCAGATGAATTATTCTATGGATATGATCATTGGAATAGATTTCTCAACTTGAATAGATATTTAAAACCTTTATTTAAATCAACAAAAAAATACTCAAGTTTTAAGAATCATAGATTAAATTTACTAAGCAATATCCTCTTCAACAGAACTTCCTTTGCAGGTGGAGCATTGGGTTTTAATTTGAAAGAACTAGATAGCTTAATAGTCAATGGATTACCAAATGATTCTGATTTGATATATTATGCTGACAATAAATGGTCAGAATATTTTTCAAATAAAGGATCAAAAATTTCTAAGTGGATGACTTTAATTGATTTAAAAATTAGACTTCCAGAACTTTTACTTATGAGAATGGATAAGCTTGTAATGCAATCTGCTGTTGAGGCAAGAGTGCCTTTTCTTGACCATAAATTAGTAGAATATGTACTTTCTTTGCCAGAAGATTTACTAATTGACTTATCTAATACAAAAAGTCTTCTTAAAAAGGTTGCTTCAAAATATTTACCTAAACAGATCATTAATAGAAAAAAACAAGGATTCAGGGCTCCTATAGGTGAGTGGATTAAGAAAGATGAGGAAAAATTCCATGAATCTGTGCAACAGTTCAATTCTCTAGTAAATTTATTTAATGAAAGAGAATTAAACCAAATCCTAAGTGGAAAGGATTATCAAAAAAAATGGTATTTAATTAATCTTTCAAATTGGCATTTAGCAAGGGTTGCGAATTGATAAAAAATTGGAAAGAAAACACAGTTTATATATCGCTTATGCAATTAACTCTTTTAGGAGTTAATTTTTTTTTAATCACAATAATTAGCAGAGAATATGGAGCAGAAATATATGGTGAATATGCCGCTTCAAAAAGTCTTTCAGTTCTAATTGGAACAGCAACTGTATTATCTTTAGCATTAGTTGTTACAAAACTACGAGCTCAAAATGTTTACTTTAAAAAATCTCTTTTTTCTAACTCATATTTTCTTGTTTTAAGAAATCTTTCTATAGCATTGGCAGTAATTTTTCCATTAACAATTTTATTTGGTAGGGATTATCCATTATCAGCAATTTTTCTTATTGGTTTTGTTTTTAATGAAATGATTCATATTGCACTTGCATATTTTCAGGCAGATGGAAATTTCGTTACTACATCAAAACAAATAATCGCAAGAACCATACTTTATGGATTTGGAGCCTGGTTTATTGTGATAAATGGTCTACAAATTATATGGGTCGTAATATACCAGTCAGCCATTTTATTTGTATTTTTTTTAGTTGCCCATTTTTCCATACCAAAAACAGAGATAATCAAAGATAAAGATCAAGAAAAGTCAACAAGAAAAGAGCTTAATAATTCTGGAAGAAAAATGGTTCTTACAACATTTTCTAGTGCTTTGATTTCAGAATTAGATATAGTTTTGTTAGGTTTATTTTATTTTGGTCCTGCATTAGGGGTCTTGGCTTGGTCCAGAAGAATATTAGAAATTATTTTTCAACTTTTAGCTGCAAGTCTCGATATATTATTTCCAGAATTATCACGAGCAAAAGATAAAAATGAAATTCAAAATATAAGAGACCGTTTAAAGAGAGTATTCTTTTTTTCATTCATTATTCCAGTTACTTTTTACTTATTAAGAGATACTGCAGGAGATATTCTAGTGTCCCTTCTTGGTGAAGACTTTAGAGAAGTCTCCTCTCAAACTTCTTTGATTCTTTTTTCATTACCTTTAATGGTTTGGTCTAGAATCAATATTATTTTTTCTAGGGCTTTAGGTTTTGAAGTAAACATAACAAAAATTATTATTTCAGCATCTATAATTTCATATCTTGTTTATTTTTCGCTTCACAACTTGAATATATCCAATCCAGCAATTCTTTCAATTATTACATCACAAACAATTATTTCAATAGTGACTTCATACAGTTTTAGGAAATCTAATGCTTAAACTTTTTTTACAAAGAATAAGATTTAAATTTAGAAACTTATTCGCAAAGAAAATAATTATCCCCGCAGATTTTAAATCTTTTGAATACGCGATTCCAAAATATCATGAGTTATTGGTTTCTTATTTATTGTTAAATACAGATTACAAAATTAATTATTCTAAAAAAATATTTGGTAAGGAAACCGATAATTTAGTAACTTCTATAGATATTTTTAGTGAAACTGATTTCAAATCACATAATAAATTTATTCCTGCTTATTTTGATAAAGGTGATGTAAAAGTCCCATATGAAGCCTCAAGGCTTCAATTTTTACAAAAATTAGATTTATTGTCTGTTTTGAATAAAGATCATGATTTAAACGAAAATGTAGACATTAACAATTTTCCCTTAATTTACTGGAATAGTCCTATGGATGTGGCAATTAGAAATATAAATCTTATTTTTCATAGAAATTTTTTAGAGAAAAATGACTTAGATTCAAAAATTCTGGGAAATAATAAAGATTTAATTGATACATATATAAGCCAACACTACCAATTCATTACCGAAAATCTTGAAAACCATGGAAATGTTGTTGGAAATCATTATTTAATTCAACTATGTTCAATAATTTTGACGCTAGCAACATATAAATTTGACGGGCACGAAGATGATGCTATTTATTATTTGAACGAGCTTAACAAAGAATTAAATAGACAATTTTACAAAGATGGAACTAATTTTGAAGGTTCATCCCACTATTCTGCATTTGTTACAGAAGCATTAATTATTTTTAAACTTTCGTTAGATGAACTTCAGCCTGATTCACCATTACTAGAATTGATTCAAAAAAAAGTATCTTCAAATAGAAATTTATTAAATTTGCTTATGATTAATGGAGAATTATCTCAGATAGGCGACAATGATTCCGGTAGACTTTTTTATTTTTACCATGATGAAGATAACCCACTAAAAATGAATTGGTTAATAAATCTCATTGATCATTTTTACAGTTTTGAAAATAAAAATAACACTGAAATACCAAATCTAAAAAATGATGCTGTAGATTTAACTTCTTATTCAAGGGTTGACCACCCTTTAATAAAAATATTTAAAAATGATTTCAATCTTTATTCATATCCTGATTTTGGTATTTATATTTGGCGTAATGACGAGGGGTCAGAGTACTTTAGTATCAGGTGTGGTCAAATAGGACAAAATAGTGTTGGTGGACACTCTCATTATGACCAGCTTTCAATTGAATGTTTTGCCGCTAACAAATGGATAGCAAGAGATCCAGGAACTGGAACGTATACTGATGATATTAAAACAAGAAATGAATTTAGATCAATGAAATTTCATTGGGGACCAAATGCTGATATAGAATTTCCAAAAGAATCAGAGTTTGATTGTTTTAAACTTAATTATATGGAAGATGGTAAAGTGTTATCTTTGGATAAAAATAATTTCTTGGGTAGTGCAATTTTTAACGGACATAAAATTTATAGGAAAATTGTAATTGAAAATGGAAATATACTAATAAGTGATTTTTCTAATGACACTAATTTAAAACCATATGAAAATTGGGGAGAATTAAATGAAGGAGTTAAATTTAAATTCTCGAAAGGATACAAACGTATAAATTGAAAACAAAAAAAATTACTCCACTTTTTTTTCTTTTTTTAATTGGTATATTCTTCGAAAGTCTTGATGCTTTTAGTTTATTTTCAATACCTTTGCCTTGGATAGGAATCTCTATTTTTATATTTATTTATATAATTTATTATTTTTTTGGTTTTGAAATTGAATTTAATCATTTCGATTCTTTGAGAGTCTTACTTCTTTATTTTGTTTCTATTACTTTAATTAGAGCTGTTTCATACAGCCCTGATCTACCTGAATTTGCTACTTCTACATTCACTCAATATATTTCACTTAGACTTATAAAGCTACTTGGATTTATTGCTGTTATTTGGTTTGTCTACACTTTAAATAATTTTTTTGAACGAGATACGATTATAAAGTTTATTTCTTTTATCGGAATTTTTGTTTCTGTTATGTCTCTGATATCATATTTTTCATATATATTTGATTTTCAGGACTTTTCAAGAAATAGACCTGGTTCTGGAGGTTGGTCACAACCAATTAAGAGAGCATGTTCCATCCTTAGAAACTATGGGACTTTTAGAGAGCCAAGTTTCTTGGCAGTATGGTTAGCACCAATCGTCCCTTTAAATTTTTACTTGGCAAGAAAACAATCAATTTGGTATGGATTGTCACTATTACCAATTTTTGCAATTATTTTATCAAGAAGCTTAACAGGTGTAGTTAGCTTGATTATTGCGATCGTTGCTGCAACTCTTTTATGGACAATAAAAAATAAAAATTTTGATTTTTTATTTATTATTCCAATCATTTTTTTATTATTTTCTAGTTTTATAGGAAATAGCATCGGTTATAAATTTCCAGCATTAGATCCTTCAATGTGCCCACCAGAATCTCCTGACAAATGTAACTGTTCATTATACGATGATGAGTTAGATGAAGCTAAAAATTCAGAAAGTGTAACAAAAAGTATATTCGAGAGAATCACTTTAATCACAAGGGGAGGGTTAGATGGTTTCGAAAATATTTCTATATTATATGAATATATATCTAACGAAAATCTTCAAATATTCGGACAAGGATTAGGCATTGCCAATTTAAATTTCTCACCAACATTTGATGATTTTACAAAGAAAAATATAAATGGAGAAAATATTTATAGAAATCCAGGTCAGGTTGTCTCATTTAATAATTTATATACAAATATTTATTTTTCTGCAGGCCTTATAGGCTTATTATGGTTTCTTATATTCATATCGAACGTTTTGAAAAAACTTTTTAAGAGAGGGAATCAATATACTTTCTATATCTTTTCAAATTTAATAGTAATCTTGTTAATGTTTTTCTTTCAAGCAGAGGAATTAAGCACGATGCTAGCAATCTCACTAGGCTTGATGCTTTTAGAATTTAAAAATGAAAAAGTATAAAAAAATATTAATAGTTACCCATCAATACCTACCACATGTGAGCCCTAGAACAACACGTTGGAAATTATTAGTAGAAGAACTTATCAGTAAAGGACATGAAGTAACTATTTTGACTGGGATGTATCCAGATTTCGATAAAAATAATGTTAAGATACTCTATTTTGGAAATAAAAATAATATAAATGTTGTTTCAAATCTTAGAGCAAAATCAAAACAAGTCAGCTCTGGAGAATCAATTAAAAAATTTTTTTATGGAAGTTTAAAAAAAATATATCGATTTTTCATCAATTATCTTGCTTGGCCTGATTATTCGATGTTTTGGGTTTATCAAATTTATAAGAATAGAAATAATATTCCCAAAGATTATGATGTGATTATTTCTGTAAGTTTGCCCTTTTCTTCCCATATTGCTGCTTACATAATCAATAAAAAGATTAATAAACAATGGATTATGGATATTGGTGATCCGTTTACATTAAAAGTTGACGCACCAGAAAATAACAGATTTCTTTATTCAGGCCTTAATAAACGATATGAAAAAAGATTTTACTCTAAAGCAGAAAAGATATTATTCACACACCAAGATGCATTGAGCAATCACAAGAAATTTTTTAATATACCAAGCAGTAAATTAATTGTTGCAAGCCCTATTAGTAATTTTGATAATGATCTTTTCAAAAAAACCTTGTCATATAATTATTCAACTCGACCAATAAAAATATCTTATTTTGGAATATTCACTAAGGGTGTGAGGTCGCCAAATTCATTCTTAGATTTAGTTAAAAAAAATAATGATTTTGAATTTTCATGGTATGTAAATGAGGATTCTGAAAAAATAATAAAGTCATGTGATATAAGTTCAAATAAACATAATTTTTATTCCCATGTTTCAAGAGAAGATGCACAGCAACTTATGGTAAATTCCGCACATTGTTTACTATCCATTGGAAATAAAAATCCAAATCAAATTCCAAGTAAAGTTATTGAATATTTAGCTACAGGAAAGCCAATCATTCACTTTACAGAAATTGATGACGACCCCGTTATCAATTTAAGTAATGAATTCCATAACTTAGTTATTTTAAATAAAAGCGATGATGAAAAAAAACTCTCTTTATTAATTGAGGAAATGTTCAATAAAATTGAAAAATTTGATATAGATAGATTTATTAATAATTATACGGCCGAATCAATAATTGATAATTTAGATATTCTCTAAGACTATTTTCCAGTTCTCTGAATAATTTAATGTATCTATTGTTTCTATACTTGAAGATTTTGCCTCTTCAATTTTTTTTAGTGCATCATTTGGATCATTGATATTATATAAAAATATACTCTCTGGACTGAAGTATTGGGTATAAGAGCTAAGAGGAGCAACCACTTTTAAACCAAGGTTCTGTGCTTCGTAAAGTGGTAATCCCACGGTTTCATGCTCACTTGCATGAAAATAAATCTCACTATCTGATAATACTTTTAAAGTCTCATCATGAGTCTCTGTATTTGCAATGTGAAAACTCTCCGTATCTTTAGGTGGGTTTATAACTGTAATCGTTTCCTTATCTGGCAATTTACTCAGTACATTCTTCATAAAATTGTAATTCTTATTTTCAACATCACTACCAAAGAAAACTATGTTTCCACTTTTATTTGATATTTCGACTTTTGAAGTTTTTGTTTCACCGATTTGTATAATTTTTGAATGAAATTTTATATCTATGTCTTCTTTCAGATGATCGAGTTGGATAAGTATAAAGCTTGAGAATTTCATGCTTCTGTTCATCAGTGCTTTAAGAATCATGTTTCTAGTACCTTTTTTTACGAGTGGAAGAATATTTTGAATAAGAACAAATGATTTTTTTAGTGTTTTGAACCCAAAATTGCCAAAGTGAATAATTGCATCCGAATTATTGATTTCCTTAAGAATTTTTTTAGGTAAAAAATAATTTAAAAATGGATGAAGGTACCTTTTATTTGTTGTTTTGTAAAACGTAATCTTTTGATCTTCATAAAATTGATTGTTTAAATCCTTATAAAATTCTATCTCTGAATATAAAACGAAGATTTTTGAATCAGTCTTTGAAAAAAAGTCAAAAGATTCAAGGAAGAGTTTTAATCCACCAAGAGATTTTACACCGCAGGCATTTAATACTATTTTTTTCACCAATTCAATAATAGTTGTTCATTAAGCATTAATACTATGACTAAAATCATAAAGTAGTGATAAAAAATTATGACGCAGTATTAGTTGTTGGCACAAGACCAAACTTCATTAAAGCTGCACCTTTACTTGAATTTTTTGAAAAAAATGATGTGAAAACGTTATTTATTCACACAGGACAGCATAAAGACAAAAATATGTCATCAAATATTTTTGAGGATTTAAATATTAGAAAACCAGACATCTTTCTTGATACACCAACAACAAACATCAATAAACAAACGACATATATTGTAGATAAACTAGATACATTATTTGATACAAACAAATCTAAATATGTTGGTGTATTTGGAGATGTAACATCAACTCTTGCAGCAGCTATGTCTACCAAAAATAAAAAAATGGAATTATTTCATGTAGAAGCTGGTTTAAGATCTCGAAATATGGATATGCCCGAAGAAAGAAACAGAATTATGGTCGATTCGATAAGCGATTATTTATTTGCACCTTCAGATGGTGCAGTAGAAAATCTCAATTCAGAAAATTTACCAGCAAAATATATAGGTAATGTTGGAAATATAATGATAGATACGCTCGAAAAAAACCTTGATCAGATAATTGATACGACAATTACGATTAAAAAGAAATTAAATATCGATACTCAGTATTTTGTAGTAACAATTCATAGGCCATCTAATTTATCAGATGAGAACCTAGAAAATATATTTAATGGACTAAAAAAATTCAGTAAAGAATACACAATTATTTTGCCAGCTCATCCCAGATTAAAGAAATATATTTCGAAAAATAATGTTAGACATGAAAACATATTGATTATTGATCCATTATCTTATATTGACTTTCTTGGCTTGGTAAATGGATCGGAACTAGTTCTAACTGATTCTGGAGGCCTTCAAGAAGAGACAACTCATCTAAATGTAAAGTGTTTAACTATTAGAAATGAAACTGAAAGACCTATTACTGTATCTGAAGGAACAAATAAAGTAATTGGAGTTGATACAGAAATAATAATTTCTGAAATAAACAACGCTATTGAGAGTAAACTTTCAGTTGGTAAGAAAATAAAATTTTGGGATGGAGAAACATCCTCAAGAATATTTAAAGAATTATTTGAATAATATGAGTGAATTTAAATACGATTTAGGAATACTAGGCTTAGGGTACGTTGGACTTCCATTGGCTATATATTCGATAGAGGGCGGATTAAAAGTTTTTGGATATGATATAAATTCTGAAAAAGTCTCGAAACTTAATAATGGTCAATCACCAATTGAGGATATTAGTGACGAGACTCTTAAAAAATCATTAAAATCTGATCTTATATTTTCAGATGATTCATCAAAATTGGCGGAGTGTAAACATATTGTGATAAGCGTTCCAACACCCTTGACCGATTTCAAGCCAGATCTAAGTTATGTTATAAGTGCAGCAAAAGAAATTGCAAAAAATATTGTAAAAGGGCAAGTAATAATCTTAGAGTCAACCACTTATCCGGGAACAACTACAGAAGTACTCATTCCAGAGATTGAAAAAACCACAGATCTTGTAGTTGGTGAAGATATATTCGTTGGATATTCTCCAGAAAGAATTGATCCAGGAAACAAAGAATGGAATTTTAAAAACACTCCAAAAGTAATAAGTGGTATAAATGAAAAATCACTTAATAAAATTAAATCATTTTACGAACAAATAATTGAAGACGTAGTGGTTACCTCTGGTACGAAAGAAGCTGAAATGGTAAAACTACTTGAGAACACTTATAGACAGGTCAATATTGCATTAATAAATGAGCTAGCAATTCTGTGCAACATGTTAGATATTGATATTTGGGAAGTTGTCAATGCTGCAAAAACAAAACCGTTTGGTTTTGAATCATTTAGACCTGGACCCGGTGTAGGAGGACATTGTATACCTATTGATCCGAAATATCTTTCATTTAAAACAAGACAAATTGGTAAACCAGTAAGATTTGTAGAGCTTGCACAAGAAATAAACAACTCAATGCCTTCATATGTTGTTAATAGAATTATTGAAAGAATGAATATTTTAGGAAAACCAATGAAGGGTTCAAAAATTTTGATATTAGGAGTTGCATATAAAAAAGATATAAGTGACACACGAGAATCACCGGCTATAGACGTAATTGAAAACTTTCTTTCAAAAGGAGTGGAGATAGCTTTTTTTGACCCATTTGTTGATAATTTGAAAGTAAATAATCTAGAAATAAAAAAAGAGATAAATTTAGATAATTTTGATGATTACGATATGCATTTGCTGCACACACCACATTCAGAATTTATAAAATTAAATTTATCACAATATAACGTTCCAATATTTGATGCAACAGGCAGCGATTTCATTGATGATGCAGAAAGAATCTAATTTAAAACCTAATTTCGACAATCTATCAAAAACTATTAGTACATTGGGCATTGAGTTAGGCAATGTGATAAAACAACAAGCTGGAACAAAAAATTTTAATTTAGTAGAAGAAATAAGGATTAATTCAAAAAAATATAGAACTTCAAAAAACTACAAATATCTTGATTTAATTTATAAAAAATTAGATAAGTTAAATGAGAATGAAATCTTGATACTTACCAAATCTTTTACCTTATTTTTTTATCTTTCAAATATTTCAGAGCAGGTATTTAGAGAAAAATTTAAATATAATATCGATAAAAAAGATATTAAAAACAATAAAAACAATCTTTTGTTTTCTCCGGTTTTTACTGCTCATCCAACAGAAAGTGCAAGACAATCAACATTAAAAAAACTTTACGAAATTGGAAAAATAATTTCGGAAAACAAGTCCGATAATCTTATTGAAATAAATAATTTGATTACGCAACTATGGTATACACGAGAAATAAGATCTATTAAACCAAATCCAATTGATGAAGTAAAAACTCTTCTTTATTACTTAAATATTTTGTATACAGATGTACATAATGAAATAAATAATACATTGTATGAAAATAATATAAGTCAAAAAAATATTGTTCGATATGGAACTTGGATTGGTGGAGATAGGGATGGTAATCCGTATGTAACTCTAAAAGTTACTGAAGAAGCTTTAAGGATATATTCAAACCAAATAATTCAGATTTATAAAGATAAAATTATTGAATTGTCCGAAAGTTTTAGTATTTCGACTTTATACGCAGAAAGTCCAAAAAAATTAATTTCAAAAATAGAGGAGTATTCTAAAATTTTAAATAATGAGTATCGTCATTATACAAAGATAAATTTTGATGAGCCTTTTAGAATCTTTCTATCATTAGTCTTTCATCGTCTTGATAATTTTCAAAAAAGCAAGAAAGGTTATTCCTCATTTGTTGAATTTCAAAACGATCTCAGTTTATTTGAGCAAGAAGTTAGTAACTGTTTTAATGAAAGTTCATTTTCACCAAACTTAACTCGGTTTATTGAATATGTAGATCAATTTAAATTTCATGGTGTTGAGATGGATATCAGAGAAAATGCAAATGTTTTAAATCATAAATCGCAATATGTAAAAGAATATGAGGAATTTTTGAATCTTCTTAAAAGAATCCCAGAATGGAAAATTCTTTATGGAGATACAGTGATAAATTCTATTATTTTATCTATGACAAAAAATGAAAATGATATTTTAAATTTATTTTCTCTGTGTAGAAAATATATTAAAGATTTCAAAGATATTCCGATGTTGGTACCGTTATTTGAGGAAATTGAAGATCTTGAAAAATCTCATGATATTATTTCTAGACTGTTTACCCATAAAGATTACTTAAAGCATCTAAATCATTTAAATTCTAAGCAAGAAATTATGCTTGGTTATTCAGACTCCAATAAAGATGGTGGAATCGTAACCTCACAATGGTCTGTGTATAAATCTCAGATTGCATTGTTTAAAACAGGCAAAGATAATAATATCGAAATCTCTTTTTTTCATGGTAGGGGAGGAACAATAAGTAGAGGTGGAGGACCTACATATAATTCTATATTGTCTCAACCAAAGGGAACAATTTCAAATAGCTTAAGATATACGGAACAAGGTGAAGTAATTTCTGATAAGTATTCAACATCTAACCTAGCAATTGAGAATCTAAAATTAGGGTTATTTGCGTTCCTAAAAGCTAAGACAACCAAAGATGAAAAACACAAAGAAGAGACGAATTTCATGAATGAATTTTCAAGACTTTCCTCTGAGAAGTACAAAACCTTAATTGATGATGATAATTTAATAAAATATTTTGAAAGTGCAACCCCGGTGAATCTATTATCGATTCTAAATATTGGTTCCAGGCCCTCTAAAAGGTCAAAAACAAGTTCTGTTAAAAATTACAGAGCAATTCCCTGGGTATTTGGATGGGCTCAAACAAGGCAGACTGTAACTGGTTGGTATGGATCCGGTACAGCACTGGAAAACTTAATAAAGATGCACGGAATAAAGCATGTAAGGAGTATCTATAAATCATCTTCATTTTTTCAAAATTTATTGAGCAATATTGAAATGACTTTAGCAAAAACAGACTTGATAATTACTAAATTTTATATCGATCAATTAGTTGATGATAAGTACTTATACATTTATGAAAATATTGTCGAAGAATCTGAGAAAGTTCAAAAATCAGTTTTAAAAATTACTCAATCAAAAGAATTGTTAGATTCTAATGGAATTTTGAAAAATACTCTTGCAATTAGAGATACTTATCTCGATCCTTTATCTTTGATACAAGTATTTCTTATGCAAAAATTACAAAATGATGAATTAAGTGATTACGAAAAAACTTCTTTGCTTCTTTCTATAAATGGTTTAGCTGCAGGCCTAAGGAACACTGGGTGAGAGGTCTCTTAGTTCAAAATGCATTTCATCAGGAGAAGTCCAAGTTCCACCCCATGCAAATCCCCATTCATTAAAAATTTCAACAACTCTTGGGTGATATCCTGATTTAACATTTATATCTATTGCAATTCCCCACGCATGCCTTGAAATAGATCCTCCTGCATTAAACCTATTTATTCGCCTTGGGGCATAGCAACCTCCTGATTTCTGAAATTCTTCCTTATACAGAGTATTTTCTAATCCTTCATCAATAACTTGATTAAGGGCACCTAAAAGTGGTTTCCACATAATTTTATTACAGGTGGCTCTACCGATTATTGGCATTTCTTTTCTTTCGATATTTTCGTTACGCCAAGCTGGCTCAACAATTATCCAAGTTCCGTCTTTTTCTTTTATTTGAAAATCTCCAAAATAATTTTTAACTAATGCGGTTGGTAGAACCCAATTTTTATTTGCTTTAGCATCTCTAAATGTAACTCTAAGTTGTTTGTATTTTATGTTTTTATAGATTTCAACAAAATGATTTTCTGTTACCTTACTATCCCATATGATTGCTTGTATATTTCGATTAATACCTAATTCGTATCCAACATCTTTACTAACAACAGCCTCAAACCAACCAATTTCAGAATCAGGAATTATTTCACCGACCTCTACTTCAGTTATAATTTCATTCATTCCGACTAAAACTAGCTTGTCTCCAATGTTTACAGAATATTGTTCTGCTGTTAAATTTGAAATTATTATTTTGTTTTCTTTTATTAATTTGGTAATTTCATCGGTATAAAACAAATCTGCGTATTTACTTTCAATAGATTTGACCGAAAGACTGTACAAGTAATCCGGATTGGTACTTAAAGTTTCAACATTGTTTATATCAATAATCTTTTCAAGCCCAACATTTGCTCGACCTATAAATGTAACGTTACTATTTAAGTTTTTAACAGATTCTAGGATTTGATCAGTGACGCTGTAATATAAAACTCCTGGTTGAGAAATGGTTATAACGTCATAATTTTCAATTCCATTAAATTTTTTATTTTCTATATCATTTTCTCCATCATGACCAAATGCAGATGGTTGCAACACGATAAAAAAAGCAATTAAAAAAAGGCCCAACTTTTTCACTAGCTAATTATAAGTAATTAAATTAGAAATATTTAACAAACTTTTAATCTTAAAAATACAAGTAAATCAATAAAATGTTTAATATTCAATAATGCAAAATAAGGATAACCTTTGAAACTATTAACGAATTTCTTTTCATCAGCCGCTACTAAATTTCCTGTAATCACGATAATTGTCATTCTTGGCATAACTGGTTTTTTTGGATATATGACTACTCAAGCAGAGGAATTGGACACTGGTTTCGGTGGTGAAATCGATACACCTGAAATAGAAGCTCAAGGTAAGCTTTCTGATTATTTTGGTGGATCCGGTACTCAAAGTGTTTTACAACTTGTTTTTGAGGGAGAAGATGTTCTTACTGTTGAAGGTTATGAAACTTATACCGAAGCGGTTGAAGTGATAAAAAACAGTGAATTGTTTCAATACTTAGTTAACGATCCAAACCAAGGGTTAGTTCAGGGTTTTTTTGCACCGATAGATGTAGCTAAAGCCTTTAACCCAATGCTAGATGTGAGTAGTTTGACTGATGAACAATTCAAGCAACTTTATAAAAACACTTCAGCACAAATGCCACCAGAATTTCAACAATTTGCTTCAGCATTACTTTCAAGTTCATATGATGAAGAAGCAGTAACAGCTACTGCAGGCCTTGGCATAATAACTATTAATTCAGCAATTATTCAAGGTGAATATGGATTTGAGGGAGCTTTTGAAGTTCAACCAAGACTGGAAAATGAATTAAATAAAGAATTACTTGAGTTAAGCGATAACTTTGAAAATATTGATATTGCTGGATTTTCTCTAGCATTGCTATTTGGTGACGAACAAGATGATTTTTTAGAAGAAGTAGCTCAGCTTTTTGGAGCAGCCTTTGGTATTATCTTTATAGTTCTTGCATTTATTTTCTTTATAAAACCAACAAAAACATTCGGGTTTTTTAAATCTACTAGAAGGACCTTTGCAGACATATTGAATAGTTTGGCTGCAATAATGCTAGCTATATTATGGATGCAGGGGATTGGAGTCGTACTTGGTCCAGGCTATTTAGATATTATTGGAGCACCAAATCAACTTTCACAAATTTCAACAATCATCATCCTCGGTTTAGGAGTTGATTATGCAATTCACTTTACAGGAAGGTATAGGGAAGAATTAGGTTTAAAAAATTCAGTAAATACATCGGCTTCTAAAACATTAAGTTCTGTTGGAATTGCTTTAACGCTTGCAACATTAGGTACAATGGTCGGATTTTTGACAAATATAGTTTCACCATTAACACAACTTCAAGATTTTGGAATCACAACTGCACTGGGTATTTTTTATGCATTCATTTTGGTCATGACTCTTGTTCCTGCCATCAGAACATTACTTGATAAGCGATCAGAAAGAAAAAATACAATTGATACTGACGCATTTGCATCTTCTGGAGAAAAACTATTCAATAAATTGTCAGAAGCAACTTCAATAATACCAAAACGAATCAAGATTTTCGCAGTTGCTTTAATTTTAGGAATTGGTGGATATGGGTACTATAGTTTTACAAATATATCAACAGTATTCAATTTTACTGATTTCCTACCATCAGATAGCCCAACGGTTAAAACATTCAATACTTTACAAGATGAATTTGGTGGTGGATTTGGAGAAACTACAAGTGTATTAATTGAATCAGACAATGTTGCCACACCCGAAATTCATAATGCTTTGATTGATTCATTAAGCAATCTATCAGATGTTGAAAATGTAGTAGTTTTTGCTGGAAATGCAGCAGCTGAATCAGTTGTTGGTTCTCTAGGAGCTATGTTGGTACCACCTTCAGCAAATCCTCAAGCACCCCCACCAATGCCTGATATGGCATTAATTGGTCAGTTAGGAGCTTATGGCGTTCAAATTATGAGCGCACAAGGGTTAGATGCTTTAAAGGTCAGTGATAATGGTGATGTAGAAGGTTTATATACATATTTACTTGAAACAGACCAAGATACCTTTAATACAAGCTTATACATAAATGAAAATGATTTAATCTCAGCTATGCAAGTTAGAATTACAACCTCTGCAGGAACATCTGGAGCTGCTCAAATAAGAGATGATTTATACACAGCTTTTGAACCACTTTCAGAATTAGGTATATTTGTTGGTGTGACGTCTGATAATATTGTTACAGAAAGCATTAATGAGTTAATAAATTCTTCTCAATTCCAGTCATTAGTATTTGCAATCTTGGCTTCAATGGCATTTCTTGTTTTATATTATTTGATTGATATGAGAAGACCTTTCCTAGGAGTGATAACAGTACTTCCGGTAGCAGCAATTGTTCTTGGAACTTATATGGGTATGTATTTATTAGACATACCTCTTAACCCAGTAACCTCTACATTATCAGGATTGGCAATTGGTATAGGTGTACCTTTTGTTATCCACGTTACAAATAGATTCAGAGAAACAATATCATCTGGTATAGAACCTGTAGAAGCAATTCGTACAACTTTAAAGACTACAGGAGGTTCATTATTTGGTAGTGCATTCACTACTATGGCAGGTTTTGGAATTCTTACAACATCCTCATTAGTTCCTTTTCAACAAATGGGAACAGTTATATTAGTTTCAATCGGGTTTGCTTTAATCGCTTCATTAATGATACTTCCAACATTTTTGGTTCTATGGGCTAATTTCCATAATAGGAAAACCGCAAAAACTTTATAAAAATCGTTATTACTATTAATTAGGTGAAGTTATTCGAACTACTAGATAATGTAAACAAAATTGTCCCTTTAAAATATGCTTTTGAAGATGATTCTGTTGGAATCACAATTGGCGAAAATGAATCTAATGTAAACAATATTGTCATCGGACATGAATTGGATGATTATCTTTTTGAATATTGCTCTGATAACAACATAGACACAGTTATTACATATCACCCACCACCTTATAAAAAAATCATAGAAGAAGATGACAGTGAGAATTTTTTACCTGATTCAATTACAACAAGCTTTATTGATTCATCTATAAATGTAATAACAATCCATACAGCACAAGATGTTTGTAAAGACGGCAATGCTGACACTTTAGTCGACCTATTTAATATAATGAATCCTAAAGTTTTTGCCCAAACTGTTGGAAAATATGGAGCGGGTCGGTATGGCACTGTAGATATGGTGTCTCCAAAGGAACTCAAAAAATTAATTGAAAATAAACTCAATACAAAACTTATACGAACAAATGAATATTTTGAAAATTTGGCTGACATAAGTCACATCGCAGTTTTACCAGGCTCTGGAACTCAATTTATGGAGGAAATTTTAGATATAACTCAAGTATTCATTACTGGAGATATCTCACACAGATATTTATTAAAAGCAGACGAAGAAAAGATGGGATTAATTCAGATTGGACATATCTCATCTGAAATTCCAGGAATGAGGAAATTTGTAGAAAAGTTTAATAAATTTATGGAATTAGAAATAAATTACGTATATAAAGACTTTTATGAATGAACCATTTTTACTCAGTAATTTAATTGACCTTCAAGAAATTGATAACAAACTCTTTAAACTAATTGAGTCTAAATCCTCAAGTGAAAATGTAAATAAACTTAAAGATTTAGAAATTGAATTTAAAGACCTAACATCAAATATATCTGGACAAATTAATTCGTTGGAAAAATATTTTTCAATTAAAGAAAATAATGAAAAAAGCTTGAAAGAGATAAAGTTAAAGATAGAAGATATTGAAATAAAATTATCAAGTGATAATTTAGATCCAACTGATACATTGAATTTCTCAAATCAAAAAGAATCTTTAAAAATACAAACAAACAAACTAAGGGAAGAAATTGAAAATATTGAATCTGAAAATTTTGATGAAATTGATATTTTAGAGAAAGATAAAGAAAATTTAGAAGAAGTAAAAAAACAATTAGTTGTCGTAGCTAAGCTTGTTAAGTCAGAGTGGGATATTATAGATCAACAAATTCCAATATTGGAGAATGAAAAATCTAAATTTATTTCAACTTTTCCTGATGAATTAAAAGCTTTCTATGATAATTTAAAAAATAAAGGAGTAGAAATTATTGCTGCTTATAAAATTGGAAATCAATGTGGATGTTGTGGTGTTGAACTAACTACATCAGAGATTGATAAGATTCTTTCTACTGAGTTTCAACAATGTACTTACTGTGATGGAGTTTTAGTTTAATGTATAAAGTGTTTTGTGATGGCGCATCTAGATCAAATCCAGGAGAAGCAGCTATTGGCGTAAGTATCCAAGAAAACGACGATGAGATACATACTATTTCTGAAGCAATTGGTATTGCTAGCAATAATGTAGCTGAATATAAATCATTAATATTTGCATTACAGTACTCGCTTGAAAATAATTATTTGAATTTAGAAATCTTTCTAGATTCAAAATTGGTGGTCGAGCAAATTAATGGTAATTTCAAAGTGAAATCAGATAATCTAAAAAAATTAAATTCTGACGCACTCAATTTACTTAAAAAATTTGATTCAATATCAATTAAACACATTTATAGAGAACAAAATAAAAGAGCAGATCAATTAGCAAACATGGCATTAGATAAATAATATGTTATTTTGGCATGTAGGATTTTCAATATTTATTTTTAGATATGTATACAAAGATTATGAAGCTGACCTTCGGTACTTAGCTGGGGGAGCGTTATTACCTGACTTTGTAGATTTTCTTTTTAACTTATTTGGTCTTAGAATTGCTTTTAATCAGCCAGGTCATACATTAATATTTGCTATTTCTGCAATGACATTAGTAATGATTATTACTAGACGAAAAACCGAATATAGAAAAAATTTTTTATTAATTACGATTGGAATATTTTTACATTTATTTTTAGATTTTATGTGGCTTAACCAACATATTTTATTTTTCCCATTGCCATTTGATTCTATTGAAACCTCTTCAAGAGGCTTCTTAATTCTTCTGGTTCAGGAAATTGCTGGATTTTCTTATTTGTATTCAAAAATTAATACTTTAGAACAAGCCGACGATTTTTTTAGAGACGGTAGAATTTAATCTTTCTTTAAATATAAATTAAAACTAACAATTAAAAGAAATATTGCAAAAACTGTATTTAAAACATTCTGTGACATTAAGAAGGCGGCATTCCCACCAATTATTGAACCAATAATTCCAAATAATCCAATATACGTTCCCTGCTTAATAAGTTCAGGATTTCCCTTAAGTTTGGTAACTGCGGCTGTCATGGCTGTAGGGATAGTTGCTATTAGGGAAAAACCTTGTGCAACAATATTTTCTAAACCACCAAAAATTATTAATAGAGGAATTCTTACAATTCCTCCCCCAATTCCTAAAAGTCCTGACAAAATTCCTGTAACTATTCCAATAATTATGTAAAAGAAAGGATTTTCATTAAAAGAGCTTTCAAAATTTCCATTTAAAAACATTCGAATTGAAACAATTACAAGAAGTACTGAGAATATTTTTTCTAATGATTTTGTTTTAATCATTGCAGTTAATTTACTACCAATATAACCACCCACTATTCCACCAACTATGAGATATAAAATATTAAATGTTAGAGTTATTCCATTCATGATATAGGTAAATCCGCTAGCTGATGCAACAAAGATTATTGCCATAGAAGAAATGCCAGTATTTACTTTAAAATTCTTGGTTGTCATATAAGTCAAGAGTGGTACAAAGATAACACCTCCACCAACTCCTAAGAGACCAGACAGGAGCCCTCCAACTAATCCAATTGTGAATAATTTGAACAATTGTTATTTCTTTAATTTAGGTAATAGCTCTTTGCCAAGAAGTTCTATAGTTTTAGGTTGATCTATGGAAGAAATTTGTATAGTGACAATTTCAGACTCAAAATCGTCGACTAGTGGTTTATAAATATCTATAAGTTCTTCTATATTTCCAGCTCTTGAGAACTTAGACATTATTTCCTCACGTCCCAAAGAGTCTGCAGTTTCTCTCAGTACCATAGGATCTAGTTCTTGTAATCTATTTGGAGCTCTTAAACCTCTCCATGACTTCAATGATTCCCATGCGTCCTCATCGTTATCTGCAAACATTGTCCACCTGTATGTATGGACTCTTAAGTTAGTTTTTCCTAATTCCTCTGACTTTTGTTTTGATGGATTTATTACCTTTTCATAAGCATCTTCAGGATTTTTAACACTAATCATTAATCCATCTGCATACTCAGCTGCAAGAGTTGCAGATTTAGGGCCACCTGCTGCTAACCAAATAGGTACTTCTTTCAAAGGTGGAGTGTATAATTTTGCAGAATTTGTACTGTAGTATTCACCTTCAAAAGTTAATTTTTCACCAGATAGAAGTCTTCTAATGATGGTAAGAGCTTCTTTCATACGATTTGCTCTTTCCTCATATTTTGGGAATTCATAACCTAAAGGCCCTTCATTGATATTTTCACCTGTACCAACTCCTAAATGGAAAGTTGATTTAGTAAATCTATCGATAGTTGCACACGCTTGAGCTATTACTCCAGGATGAATTCTCCATAGTGGTGTTGTAACTCCAGTCCCTAGATCCATATTTTTTAACTCTCGAGCTAGTGCTCCCAAGGTTGACCATGTGAAATTTGAAGCTGAATGGTCATCAACCCAAGGATGAAAATGTTCAGAAATCGTAACCATGTCAAAGCCGGCTTTTCTTGCTAGTTGTGCATGTTCTAACAATTCTTCAGGTTGCCATTGTTCCGAACCTAAAAAGTAGGAAAATTTTGTCATCTTAGTAGATTAATCTTATTTATTTTTTAGGTGGG
The DNA here is from genome assembly GCA_902571385.1 of uncultured Candidatus Actinomarina sp. Taxonomy (GTDB): domain Bacteria; phylum Actinomycetota; class Acidimicrobiia; order Actinomarinales; family Actinomarinaceae; genus Actinomarina. The sequence goes on along the minus strand of CACGBK010000008.1, from coordinate 18,286 downwards.
TGCCTCAATGAAGAGACACCCAAGTTTTTGAAGCTATAAGCCGGATTCTGTTTACACAAAATGTGTAAGATAATCATCCATCTTGTATATTTGTTACCAAATATATCTAGCTACCTACCCACAATTTTTAGCCGAGCAAGCTAATTGCTTTTTGGTATTGCTCCGAGAGGGGTTTACAAGCTAATTTAATCTCTTAAATCACTGGTAGTCTCTTACACTACCTTTTCACCCTTACCTACTATGTAGGCGGTTTATTTTCTGTTGCACTTTCCGTCAATTTCTTGCCTGGGGGTTACCCAGCTCTCTGCTCTATGGAGTCCGGACTTTCCTCGATAAATCGCGATTATCCACTTCACAAATTAACGATAGTATAAAAATGAATTCTTATGGATAATTATTTATTATTTCCTCGATATTTGATAGGTTTAGAGGGCCTATGTATTTTTTAACTATCTCCCCATTTACGACAATATGAGTTTCAGGAACGCCAAAGACTCCGGATTCGATAGCTAATTTACTACTCTCATCAACTGCATAAATGATTTCTCCATATCCATAATTGTTAAGAAATTCAATTGAGTTTTGAATATTATCCTGAAAACTTACCATTATTACACTGTCTTTTAAATTATTTGTCTCTGCAAGTGTTATTAGGAGTTCATGTTCTTCAATGCACTCTAGACACCAAGAGGCCCAATAATTTATGATTATGAAAGAATCATCAACTTTTATAGACTCTTCATTAATTAAGGAGACTAAATCAAAATTGCTAATCCTAATATTATCTGAAGTTAAGTTACCATCAATAGTTGTACAAAATGGTAAAAATATTAATAAAAAAAGAATAGGTAATTTATTTTTCATAATTTTCGAGTATCTCAACTATAAAATTTCTATCTTCTTTACTCAGTTTATTTGACTGAATAACAGAATTAAGAATTTCTAAACCCTCATTTTGTTTTACAGGATCTTGGATGTAAATAATTCCAAGATATGATTTAGCAACCAAAGATTCTGAATTTATTCTTAGTGATTCATTTAAATATGTCGTTGCGACGTCCAAATTATTTGATTCATAAACCATCCAGCCAATTTGAGCTAATGCAAAACTCTTTAATTCATTATCAGCACTATTTTCAGCGATATACATATAATGGGGTAGGGCCTGTGAGTAATCTAAATCATCAAAATATCTGTTGGCTAAAGCCATTCTCATAGGGTGAATATCGGGATTTTGATCTATAACTGATTCCATTTCTTCATTTGTAACATTTGCTAAGTTAGTATTGAATTCATCATTAATTTCTGAATTATTTTGAAGATTAATGAATAGTACAGCAGCAAATATTAAAAAAGAAAATGAAGAGATAATCCACTTAGTCATTACTTACCTTTTTATAAAAAATATAAGCAAAAAGTGCACCAAAAAATATTGGAATTAATAATAAAAAAGGGTTTGTATCTTGTGGATTAGTATTTATTCTTTCACCAAACCGAAGAGTCCAATAGCTCATGATTTGTTCATCACTAAGACCATTAGCTATTTGTTCCTTTAAAACACCCCTCATATCATCTGCATACTCAGAAGGGGAATCAAAAAGAGTCTCACCTTGACATACAGGGCATAATAAACTCTTGCTCAACTTTTCGTATCGTGAATCATTATCCTCGTAAACAATAGAAGGAAGTCCTAAAAGAAACAGTAATAAAAATAGAGAAACGTATTTTTTCATTTTCTAATCCTCGTAAGAAACGATGCTGAGCTGATACCTAAACCAAGCCATAATATGAATATGCCATAATTTTCTCTAAATATTAGTTTATATTTATCTTCATCTATCACTTTGATGGTTACGTATGTGTCGCTCTCTATACTTCTAAATACTGCAGGTGAACTTATTGCTTGCTGTGATGAATTTTTAAAAATATTTAATGAAGCATATTTTTCTTTATTATTAAATTTTATAGGAAGATTTATTACATTTTTTTCACTTTTTATCTCTTCAAAAGGGGAGAGAATTAAAAATTCTTTATCACCAAAATTAACTTCATCTCCAGCAGATATAATTAGTTCATTTGAATAACTTTGAGTAACATTCATTATTAATCCAACAGCAAAAATTCCAACACCTAGATGGGAAATTTGTCCAGTCCAATATTTGCCTTGTAGTTTAGTTTTTTTAAATCTTCTTAATATATTTTTAGAGATAACAATTATCAACAAAATTGACCCAAATATTGTGATTATAAATTTGTAAGAAGCATTGAAATAAACCGTAAAAATTATTGAGAGAATAAGAGATAAATTAATCTGATTTTGATTTTCGCTTATCCATTCTTTTAAATTCAAATTTACTTTTGATACTTTTGTAGAAAATACCATTAAGTAAATAAGAATCAAAAGTAATGGCCCAACTAATATATCGTAAAAAGATCTTCCCATGGTTAGTTGTTTACTAAAAAAAGATTCATAAAAAATTGGGTATGTAGTCCCAATCAAGACTATTAATGCTGATGCAGATAAAACAATATTATTTGCGACAAAGAAACCAGATCTTCCAAAAAGATGTTCTACCTTTTTTGAGCTTTTAAAATAATTGACATTTTTTATGCCAATATAAACAAACAAACCTGTAAACATTACTAATCCAATAAGTAAATAAGTGCCTATGTTTCCGTTTGAAAATGCATGTACTGAGATTAATACACCTGATCTTGTAATAAATGTTCCAAAAATTACTGATAGAAACATAAGGCATGAAAGTACATAATTCCAGTTGATAAGTGTTTGTTCTTTGATTTGTGTTTTAGAAGAGTGCAAAAAAGCAGTTGCTAATAACCATGGAATAAAAGAAACATTTTCTACTGGATCCCACGCCCAGTACCCACCCCATCCGAGAACTTCATAAGACCACGCAGCTCCTAATGTAATACCTGCTGTTAAAAAGAGCCAGGGAAAATAAGTAGCTTTTTCAGCGACTTTAATCCAGTTTTCATCTTTATAATTATTAAATAACTCACTTGTTGAAATCACAAATGGAAGCACTAAACCAATATAACCAAGATAAAGTATTGGAGGATGAATTGCCATTAAAGGATGATTTTGAAGAAGAGGATTTGGACCTCTTCCAGTATCTGATACCACTAAATCTTGAAATGGTAATAAGGTGAAATCTTGACACCCTATTGATGCCAATTGAACACATCCAGCAAAAGGTGATGAACTAAAAATTGTAAAACCATTAAAAAATAAAATAATTAATGCAAAGATTTTTATATCATAAATTTCAGTAGTTGATTTATAAAATTTAATATATAAATAGAAATAAATACTTAATACAAAATTCCACAACAGAATAGAGCCATCTAAAGAACCCCACAGTGAAGCAAATTTATATATTGGAGGAGTTGTAGCTGCAGAGTGATTTGCAATATAAAAGATCGAAAAATCATCTAAAAATAGTCCTATCTCAAGTAAGCAAAACAACATGAAGTGTATTAATAAATTTATTCTTACAAGAGACTGAAAAATTTTTTTATTATTTGAAAAAAATAAAATAATTAAATTTAAAGATCCTACCCAAGTTAGTAAAATACCAATCGATGATATCATTCTGAATAATTTTCTACGTCATACACTTCTCCATCCTCAGATATATACTCATTGTCATGTTTCACAAGCATATCGTCGGAGTAAAAGATATCATCACTAAAATAACCATCTAGTATCACACCCATTTCATCTTGAAATAGTTCAGGGATGAATCCATCAAAACTAATTTTCATAGTCACATTTCCATCGGTAATTAAAAATTCTGTTGCACCAAGTTCACCTTTTTTTACAGAATCAGATACAACAAATCCACCAAGCTTAATTCTTTCATCAGATGTAGATGATAAATAGTTAGCTTCTGTTGTCGTGTAGTAGTAGATAGTGTTGCTTGAAGCAATTCTAATACTTGCAAATATAATTATAAAAATCCCAACAAAGATGAGAAATAAATTTTTTTTCACTTTTTATCTAGATTTTAGCCCTTGATTTTGGATTTAGATAATCATCCCATATTTGATCAGAATTCATTCTAAATTTCTTAGCAAGGAATACATGCACGAGTGTTACAAGCAAAACGCTTATTAGAAGTGTAGTTAGTATGTCTGGAGACATTGGAGCATCACCAGTAGAAACTGTTTCCTGACTTAAAATAGAAGCTTGTTGATGAACTGATCTCCACCATATAACACTAAAATGTAATATTGGTATTTGAATAACACCAAATATCCCAATAAACGATGAATTTTTTGCTGTCTTGGATAAATCATCACTGAATCTTCTAGAAGCTAAATATCCAAGATAAACTAGCAACAATATTGCGGTTAAGTTAAGTCTTGCGTCACCCCAAACCCACCATGTTCCCCATGTAAACTTTCCCCATACAGATCCAGCAATAAGTGTTGAAGCAGTGAATAATACACCTGATTTTGCATTTGCTTCAGCTCTTGAATCATACTTTGGGTTTTTTTTAATTAAATATAACAATGAATATATAAATGTCAGTGTGTATGCAAGATAAGCTATCCAAACAGTTGGTACATGAACATAAAGGAGTTTAGAAGAGGGCCCTTGAACTGTATCATATGGTCCAAAAGCACTTACTAATATCCAAACCGCAAGCGGTCCATATAACATCATTTAATTTGTCCTTTCAAGGTAAAAATTTGCAATAGCAAAAATTAAAACTGTAATTCCTAAATACATTAATAAGTAAATATTAGCTATATCCTGTCCTAAACCTAACCACAGTGGACCTATAAAGAATGATAAAGCTAGGTACATTGGAGTAATGAGAATGAATTGAACAAATCTGTTATTAAAGCTAGTAAATATCTGAAAAATTATATTTATCATGCTTGCATTAATAGCAAAAAATATAATTGAAAATAAAAAGTAGACAATCGACACATTAACACTCGAGTTGGTAAATGCAGAATACAAAATATTTAAAATAATAATTTGAGGAAGAAAAATTATAAATTCTGAAACAACTTTACTATTAAAAAACTCTATTTTTTTGTAATTTCCAAAATTTAACTCTCTAATTAATCGTTCGAGAATAATTGGCTTTCTAATTGCAAAAAGAGTTGAAAATATTATCAGAAATAATAAATGAGATACAATAAATAAATCTTCATCAACTGCAAATCTATTTTCAATCAAAATTGGAAAAATAATTATCAGAACGGTCATAGTTGGAGTAATTAGAAAAAGTGAAGAACTATTTTTAAGTTCAACTAATAATTCTTTCTTTATTATGTGCTTATTCATTTTCATTTAAATCTATTACCTCAAAATTGATACCTTGAAAATCAATTAATTCTTGAGTTGATAGAATGTTAGATTTTTGATTTTTGGCACGTTTATCAATTAAATTTTTTAATAAATTAATACCTTCAGAATCTAGAAAATTTAATGGTTCATCAATACACAAAACGGTCGGTTCTTTTATTTCAATAATTGATAATTCCGCCCTTCTGATCATTCCACTTGAAAAGTTTTTCACTTTTTCATCCAAGTATATTTCAGGTAAATAATTTTTTGAGATGGCTATTTTTTCATCTATTGATAATTCAGACTTTGTTGTGAAATATTTAATATTTTCCAAAAATGTTAATTCCATTATTAATGTTGCATATGGTGAGATTTGGTCGATGTTACTTTTTGTTCTTGTTACCTCTGAATTAAAATCTGTACCATCAAAATTTGACGATATGAAATTAATTAATGTAGATTTGCCGGCACCGTTTCTTCCTATTATCTGGTAGTTATTTTCTTCACTTAATTCAAGATTCAGATTGCTAAGAACTACTTGATTCGAATAACCTAGAGTTAAATTTGTTGATTTAAAAAATATTTCTGACACAACTTTATTGTATTGAAGATAGTTTTTTATAAATTTCAAAAGTTGTTATTACGTCATCTTTTGCAGAGTGAGTAGGAATTGAGACATTAAAATATTCAGCAATTGTGATTAATTTATGATTTTTTATTTTATCACTCAATTTAGCCCTACTAAGTAAGACAGTGTCTATTGTTTTGTTATCTAATGGTTGATCAAGGTAATGATTTAAAAACTTTAAATCAAAATAGTCAATATTGTGACCTACTAGAACAGATCCTTCAACAAATTCTCTGATTTCTAAACTTTTTTCTTCAAAGTATGGAGAATCCTTTACTTTTTCGTTAGTAATCCCATGAATATGAGAATTTTCAATTTTTTGCTTTGTATTGAACAAGCTATAAAACTCATCAATAATCTCGTTATCAACAACTTTTAAAATATATAATTCAAGTATTTCAGAATCTTCAGGTTTAAAACCGGTTGTCTCGATATCTAGTATGCATAATTGATTATTCATAGTTTTTATAAAATTCCCACATAGCTATTGCTGCAGCACCTGATGCGTTCAAAGAATCAACTTTGTTTTCGGTATCGATTTTGAGGATCTGTGATGCATTATCTTTCCATATTTCAGAAATTCCATATTGTTCAGAACCAATTACAAGGGCATAATTTTTTTTGGGTTTATATGATTTAATACTGTTTGCTGAGTCTGGATCTAAAGAAATAATTTCATAATTTAATCTTTGTAGATAAGAGATAATTTTTTTGGACTTTTCAGAGAAGATATTTATGTTAAAAATATGACCTATTGAGGATCTTATAACATTTGGATTAAAGAAGTCAGTTACTCCATCTGATGAAATTATATTGGTAATATCAAAAGACCTTGCTGTCCTAATCATCGTTCCAAGATTGCCAGGTTTTTCTATTGAATCCGCAATTAGAATTGGACCTGATAAATCTTTACTATCAATATTCTGTGTTTTGACTTTGAATAATGAAATCATCCCATCAGGCCTATCTCTATAAGATATTGCTTTAAATGCCTTGCTTGTTAAATCTACAATTCTCACATTTTTATTTTTAAACTTTTCTATTAGTTCTTGATTATTTTCACCAATAAAGAATTCTCGACAAATGTAAAGCGTATCAATCTCAAAATTTGAACTAATTAGTTGTAGATTTTCCCGATAACCTTCAGCCAAAGATTTTTGTTCTTGTCTTCTAAGCTTATTTTTCTTTAAAGAAATTAAAAATTTAAGTTCTGGATTTGCTAATGATGATATTTCTTTACTTTTCATATTTTTCTTTGTGTAAAAGTTTCTTTTTATTTAAATTTTCTTTTTTTAAATTAGTTGAGTCACCTTCAACACCCGCTGTAACAAAACCTAAAATTTCAATATCTTCTGGTATCACAAGTAATGATTTAATTTTTTGTATTTGCATATTATGAGATCCCAAAAAACCACTTTTCAATCCAGTTTCTTCAACTAATAACATACAATTCATCATTGCAGCTCCTGCATCTACATACCAATAGGGGACACTCCAATTACTTGAACTAGTTTGATTTTGCTTATCAAGTTCTTTGTATCTTTCATGATATGCCTGTTCATTTATCAAAATTAGAAATATTGCTTTTGAATTTGATAGCCACTTACCATAACCCTTCTTTAAATAACTTTCTTCGTTTGCATAAATAGCAAGTTTTTTTATATTTTCTTTATTTTCAACAGATACAATCTCAATACCCCTTGAAAATCCTGCTGTTGGTATCTTTATTGTTAGTTTTGGTATGTCTGATAAATTTGGATATTCTTTATTTGTGTCTAAATAATTTCGAACAACTCTTCTATTTAACAGCAGTTCTTTTAGATGATTATTTTCATTCTTCATCATTCAAAATAAAATCTTTTACCATATCTCCAACCTCAGATGTGCCCATACCCATCTTTCCAGCTGAAAGAGAATCTAGTTGCTGCGCAGTTTTAATTACTGCGCTTTCAATTTTATTTGCATATTTCTCTTCACCAAGCACATCAAGCATCATTGATGCTGCTGCAATACATGCGAGGGGATTAATTACATTTTTACCTGTATATTTAGGTGCAGAACCTCCAATTGGTTCACACATTGATACCCCTTGAGGATTAATATTCCCACCTGCTGCAATACCCATACCTCCTTGAATCATTGCACCTAAGTCAGTGATAATATCTCCAAACATGTTGTCTGTCACAATGACATCGAACCATTCAGGATTTTTAACCATCCACATACACACAGCATCTACGTGACCATAATCTGTTTCAATGTCTGGGTATTTTTCTGCTACTTCATAGAAAACTCTTTCCCATAAATCGTGAGCATAAGTAAGTACATTGGTTTTTGCACATAATGTTATCTTTTTTCTATTATTTTTGACTGTATATTCAAAAGCGTATTCAATACATCTTTGTATTGCACTTCTTGTGTTTATAGATTCTTGAGTGGCAACCTCTTTATCAGTCCCATAATGAATATAACCACCTGCTCCAGCATAAAGCCCCTCGGTGTTTTCTCTAACAACCACAAAATCAATATCTTTAGGTGTTTTATTAGCAAGTGGAGTTTCAACCCCAGGGTACAATACGACAGGTCTCAAATTAATATATTGGTCAAATTCTTTTCTCAATTTTAATAAGATACCTTGCTCAAGAATTCCAGGTTTAACATCAGGGTGACCAATTGCCCCGAGCAATATTGAATCACTGTTACCGAGTTCATCAACATCAGCTTCAGTTACAAGATCCCCACTTTTCAAATATCTATCTCCGCCTAAATCGTTCATTATAAAATTAAAATCAATATCAAATTTAGATTTTGTTTGTTCAAGAACTTTTAAAGCTTCATCAACAACTTCGGGTCCAGTTCCATCTCCGCCAATTACTGAAATGTTATATTTTTTCATATTATTTGTTTAATGCATTTAAAAAAGATTCTACAGAACCTTGTACAACGTCCGTTGACACAGATCTTCCTTGTTTTAAATTTTGTCCATCGTTAATTATAGTTACAATTTCTGCAGTCGCGTCAGCTCCTTTTGTAATACTTTCAACTCGATAATCAATAAGTACCGCATCAGATTGCAAAATATCTTTTACAGCTTTAAATGCAGCATGTATCATACCATCACCCTCAGCTTCTTTAGTTTGATCCTCTCCATTAACGTTGAGGGTAACTTTTGCGGAGGCATATTGATCTTTACTGTTTACTGATACGGATACTAATTTTACTGGAGCTTCATTAATTTCTACTTGCCCAATAATTGCCCGCAATTCGTTTTCAACAATTTCACCTTTTCTATCAGCTAATTGTTTAAATTTTTCAAAGCTTATATTAAATAACTCTCCTTCTAATACAATGTTAAGTTTGTCCAAAGCATCTTTAAAACCCGCTCTACCTGAATGTTTACCTAAAACTATTTTTGATTCTTGTCCCACGGAGTCAGGAGTCATAATTTCATATGTCATTGTATTTCTCAAGTATCCATGCTGATGAATTCCTGATTCATGACTAAAAGCGTTTCTACCTACTACCGCTTTATTGTATTGAACTGGGTAACCAGTTAATTTAGATACAAGCCTAGAAGTCTCAGAGATTTCTGTTGTTTCAGCTTTGATTTCAACTCCATATTGATCTTGTCTTGTCTTGACAGCCATTATTATTTCTTCTGTAGATGTATTACCGGCTCTTTCGCCAATTCCGTTAATTGCACCTTCTATTTGTCTGGCTCCAGCATCGATTGCTGTCAAAGAATTTGCAACAGCTAGTCCTAAATCGTTATGACAATGGGTTGAAATTATTACGTCTTCATTTTTCCCTTTAACTTTGCTGTAAACTTTTTTGAGTAGTTCTAAATAATCATTAGGTGTTGCATAACCTACAGTATCTGGAACGTTTATTGTTGTTGCACCTTCTTCGACAGCAATTTTTAATATTTCAATCAAAAAATCGTGATCTGTTCTTGTGGCATCTTGTGCAGAAAACTCAACGTCATCACAGAGTTTTTTTGCAAACCTTACTGATTCTTTTGCATCTTTTAAAACCTCATCCTTAGTCTTCCTAAGCATATGTTCCATATGTATATCAGAAGTAGATGTAAAGACATGTATTCTTGAATTATTGGCTGGTTTGATAGCTTCATAAGCTTGTTCAATATCTTCTTGTACGCAACGAGCTAGAGAAGCAATGGTTGAATTTTTTATATTTTTCGCAATTTGATTAACTCCCTCCCAGTCGCCAGGGGAGGAAGCTGCAAATCCAGCCTCAATCACATCTACCTTAAGTTTTTCTAATTGTTGAGCAATGAGAAGTTTTTCAGAGGGTGTTAAAGCAATTCCCGGACTTTGCTCACCATCTCTTAAAGTAGTATCAAAAATTACTAATTGATCTGAACTCATATATCCTTTTTTATATCTTTAGCATCTAAAAATGGCATCATATTTCTTAATTCTTTACCAATATTTTCTATCTGGTGTTTTGAAGCATTTTCGCGCTCCTGCTTAAGGTATGGAGATCCCTCACGAGCTTGAGACATCCATTCTTTAGCAAAAGCTCCAGATTGTATTTCTTCCAAAACTTTTTTCATCTCTTTTTTTGTTTCATCCGTAATAATTCTTGATCCTCTTGAAAAATCACCATACTCAGCTGTATCAGAGATAGAATGTCTCATCCATTCAAAACCACCTTCATACATCAGATCAACAATTAATTTAACTTCATGAAGAGTTTCAAAATAAGCACTTTCTGGCTGGTAACCAGCTTCAACCAATGTTTCAAACCCATTCCGAATTAGTTCGGTAAGTCCACCACAGAGAACGACTTGCTCGCCAAACAAATCAGTTTCAGTTTCTTCTTTAAAAGTTGTGTTTAATACGCCGGCCCTTCCACCACCTATTGCGGAAGCATATGATAAAGCCATCTCTTTTGTATTTCCGGACAAGTCTTTTTCAACTGCAACAAGGCAAGGCATTCCAGAACCTTCTTCGTAGGTTCTTCTTAATAAATGGCCTGGACCCTTTGGGGCGATCATAGCTATGGATATATCTTCACGAGGAACGATTTCACCAAAGTGAATATTGAAACCATGTGCAAAAAATAATGTTGAATTATCTTTCATAAATGGTGCAATGTCTTTTTCGTAAACATCTGCCATCAATTGGTCTGGAAGAAGAAGCATTACTATGTCAGCATTTTTTGTTGCATTTTCAAGATTATCGACATTAAGACCCATTTCTTTCGCTCTATTAAATGATGAGGAATCTTCTCTTAAACCAACTGTTACATTAACACCTGAATCATGAAGATTAAGAGCATGCGCGTGTCCTTGACTACCAAATCCTATTACACTTACGTTTTTTGATTTAATCATCTCTATATCAATTGATTCATCATATATTATTTTTGTCGACATTTATCCTCCTACAATTTTGTTTGGATGGCTATTCTTCCACCTCTAATCATTTCAATAATTCCAAATGGTTTTAGCAAATTTTCAAGTTTATCTAAATCTTTTGATGCTCCAGTCATTTCAAAAACTGCATAATCAGATCCAACATCAACCGATTTTGCACCAGATAGAGAAGCCTTTTCTATAACTGAAGTTTGAGTGTCCTTATTTATAGATACTTTAAGAAGTAGGACTTCTGATTCTATTGTATTTTCAGGATCAAGTTCAACAATCTTTATTACATTGATAAGCTTGTTCAATTGTTTTTTTACCTGTTCAACTGACTCAAGTTCTGTAACAATTGTCATTTTCGACCTGCCTTGAATATTTGTTGGTCCAACAGCTAAAGAGTTAATATTAAAACCCCTTCTAGATATAGTTGATGCAACTCTTGCTAATACGCCAGGTTTGTCTTCAACGAGAACACTTAATATTCTTTCACTCATAATTTTTTTAGATCATCCTCATTTAATATAACCACATCATTACTTCCGCCGGCTGGAACCATTGGAAACACCATATCCTCTGGATCAACAATGCATTCAACTAGAACGGGTTTGTCATTAATTTCTAACATTTTTTCAAAAACTTTTTTCACATCAGATTTTTCAATCATTCTCAATCCTGTAGCGCCCATTGATTCTGCAAGTGCAACATAGTCTGGAGTATGATGCGTTAATTCTGATGCAGAAAATCTGTTTTTATAAAATATTTTTTGCCATTGCCTAACCATTCCATGATTTCCGTTGTTAAAAACAACAATTTTTATTGGAATATTTTCTGTAGAAGCAGTAATCAATTCCTGACATGTCATTTGAAAGCATCCATCACCATCTAATGCTAGAATTTGCCGATCAGGGTAAGCAGCTTGGGCACCGATTGCAGCAGGAAGTGAATATCCCATTGTTCCTAGCCCTCCTGAATTTAACCATGTATTAGGTTGAGTAAAATTCCAATGTTGTGATATCCACATTTGATGCTGGCCAACTCCCGAGACAACTATTGCATCTTCATCAGATAATTTTTGAAGCTCTTCCAGAACAAATGGAACCTTAAGTGGGCCTTTTTCTTCCTGGATGTATGACAAAGGATAATCTTTTTTCATTTGATTAAGTTCGTTTATCCAATCAGTAGTTTTTAAATCTGACCCTTCTAACCTTTCAATTAAGCCAGTGATAACACTTTTAGCATCACCTACAATTGGAACTTCAGGTTCTCTTATTTTTCCAATTTCAGCAGGGTCAATATCAGCATGAATTACCTTAGCATTTTGTGCGAAAAATTTAGGATTAGCTGTGACTCTATCGTCAAACCTCACACCGATGGCAATTAAGAGATCTGATTTTTGTATGGAAGTTGTGGCTGTATAGTTTCCATGCATACCTGGCATTTCAAAACATAGTTCATTTCCATCGGGGAAAGCACCTCTACCCATTAATGTTGTTACAACTGGTATTTGAAATTTTGTAGCGAGCTCAAATAATTCTTCATTTGCTTTTGAATGTATTATTCCACCACCAACATAAAGTATCGGTTTTTCTGCTTTCTTAATTAAATCTGCTGCCTGATTAATCATTTTTGGATTTGGTTCTAAAGTTGGTTTATATCCTGGCAAATCAATTAATTTTGGTTCAATCCATTCAACTTTTTGATTTAATATATCTTTTGGTATATCTACTAAAACAGGTCCAGGCCTACCAGTAGTAGCAATATGTCTTGCTTCTAGCAATATCTGAGGAATCTCTTCTGCATTAGTAATTAAATAATTATGCTTAGTTGCGGCCATTGTCAAACCTACTGTATATGCTTCTTGAAATGCATCATTTCCAATTGCTTCTGAAGCAACTTGTCCAGTAATTGCTAATAGTGGAGTAGAGTCCATTAGTGCATTTGTTAAGGGTGTTATCAAATTAGTAGCTCCTGGTCCAGATGTAGCAATTACTACACCAAGTTCACCAGTTGCTTGGGCATAACCTTCTGCCATGTGCCCAGACCCTTGTTCGTGTCTAGCTAATATATGTCTTATTGGACTGTCATATAATGGATCATACGCAGGCAATATTGCTCCACCAGGTAGGCCAAAAATAGTAGAAATATTCATATATTCTAAACTTCTTACAACAAGTTCAGCACCACTTAATTTTTCTTCACTCATATCTTTCCCAAAAAAAAACCTCCCTATTTGGGGAGGCGCTCAATACTAGCTAATGAGCGCTACATAAGCACTAATACTAGTAAAGAATTTAAATTTTGAATTATTTTCATTAAGTATAACTATAGTTAATGCTGATAAAAATGAAAGACCTAAATGTAATTAATTACTTAAACAAAAACAATATTGAAATACCTAAAAATATAAAAATTTCAACAGTTGATATCCCATCCTATGAAAATAAATCTCAAAGGATTAAGGAAGTTAAAGATCAGCAAAAACATGCAAATATGAAATTTACATTTTCTAATCCTGATTATTCAGGATTAGGTGACAAATTTACATGGGCAGAGTCTTGTATCATTATTAGTTACAACTATGGTGAAATATATTCTACAAATATATCTACATCAACTGGAAAAGGTTCAATTGCACGGTTTGCAATAGATGATTATTACAAACCAATTAAAAAGTTTATAGAAAAACTTAAAGATCATTTTGATACTTTAGATTTACGAACCCAAGAATTTATCGATAGTCCAAGTCATTATGATCGTTTATTTTTTGAAGGGTCTGGATTGGGATGGCAAGGTAAAAGCTCAATGATGTTATCACCAAGTATTGGCCCATGGCAATTAATTGGTAACTTGTACGTTGAAATGAAATTTGAAACTCCAGTTGCTAAATCATATTCATGTGGAAATTGCAACATGTGTCAAATTTCTTGTCCAACTGGAGCATTAGATAATGAATACAAGATTGATTCTCGAAAATGTATATCTTACTGGCTACAATCTCCAGAAATAATTCCACATGAAATAAGAACGAAAATTGCAAATAGATTTTATGGCTGTGATGATTGCCTCACATCATGTCCACCAGGACAAAATAAATTTATTAGTTTAAAACAAACAAAAGAAGTTGATTTGGAAAAAATAATAAATATGGATAAAGATAATTTAATTTCAAAATTTGAGTGGTTCTATGTACCTCAAAGGAATGGAGATTACCTAAAAAGAAATGCAATTATTGCACTTGCTAATAATCCAGATGAAAACAGTCACGAATTATTTATCAAATTACTAGATTCAGATTCAGATATTATAAGGCTATATTCAATATGGGCTTTATGGAGAATTGGCATGCTAGACAAAGTAAATGAAGAGTCTTTCATTAAAAAAGAAGTTTCAAGTGATGTAAAAAAAGAATTTGAAAGATTAAAAAAGTGATATTGTAATGGTTTTTATCTATTCTTAATCTATGGCAAAGTTTTCTGATGACGTAACACAAGGTATCGAAAAATCAGCTGCAAGAGCAATGTTGAGAGCAGTTGGTTTAAATGATGATGACTTTAATAAATTTCAAGTAGGAATAGTCTCTGCAGGAAATGAAGTTACACCATGTAATTTAACAGGACCAGAATTATCAAATTTTGCAAAAGAGGGTGTAAATGGAGCTGATTCAGCAGGATTAATATTTTCAACAATTGCTGTTTCAGATGGTATTTCAATGGGCCACGAAGGCATGAGAGCTTCATTGGTTTCAAGAGAAGTTATTGCTGATTCAGTTGAATTGGTAATGCATGCTGAAAGATTTGATGGAATGGTGACTATTGCGGGATGTGATAAATCATTACCAGGCATGTTGATGGCTTCAGCGAGAATAAATAGGCCAGCAATATTTTTATATGGTGGCAGCAGCCTTCCTGGAGTGTATAAAGGAAAAGATATTTCAATTGTGGATGTTTTTGAAGGCATTGGGGCATTTGATAAAGGCTTGATATCTGAAGAAGAATTATACGAAATAGAATGTAATGCATGTCCTGGGCAAGGTTCCTGCGCTGGAATGTTCACAGCAAACACAATGGCATCAGTTGGCGAAGCTATAGGGATGAGCTTACCAGGGACAGCGTCAATACCCGCAGAGGATGACCGATTAAGAGATGCTGCAAAAGAGTCAGGACTTCAATTAAATTACTTACTTAAAAATGACATTAAACCACGAGATATCATGACTATTGATGCATTTAAAAATGCAATCACAACAGTCTTGGCGTTAGGTGGAAGTACAAATGCAGTATTACATTTATTAGGTATAGCTTATGAAGCTCGTGTAAACCTAGATTTAAGCACTTTTGATGATATTGGAAGACAGGTTCCACATATTGCTGATATGAAACCATTCGGAAAATATCATATGGTTGATTTAGATAAAATTGGGGGAGTCCCAGTAGTTTCGAAAATTTTACTTGAAAATAAATTAATAAATCCTGACTGTTTGACTGTTACCGGAAAAACAGTTGGTGAGAACTTAGAGAATATTGAAATACCCACTAATCAAGACGTAGTATATTTTCCAGATAATCCGATTGCGAGTGAAGGCGGAATTGCAATCCTTAAAGGTTCATTATCACCAAAAGGATCTGTTGTGAAAACAGCAGGTATAGAGATTAATGAATTTTCTGGTCCTGCTAATGTCTTTGAAAGTGAACAAGATGCTATTGATGCTTTATTTAACAACAAAATAAATAAAGGGGATGTCGTAGTAATTAGAAATGAAGGACCCAAAGGAGGTCCTGGAATGAGAGAGATGCTCCAGATAACTGCTGCTATAAAAGGGGCTGGTCTTGGCAAGGATGTTTTGTTAATTACCGATGGTCGATTCTCTGGGGGAACAACAGGTTTATGCATTGGACATGTTACTCCTGAAAGTTTTGATCATGGACCTATCTCGATTTGTAAAAATGGTGATGTAATTACTCTGAATCTTACAAAGAGAGAGCTCAATCTTGAAATAAGTGAATCCGAAGTAGTTTCGAGACTTGAAGATTATGTTTTGCCTGAACCAAGATATAAATCTGGAGTGCTGAACAAATACTCTAAACTAGTATCAGGAGCTGATACTGGCGCAGTTACCTCATAGTATTAATGATATTCATTTCTGACGTACATCATGGTTTAGACTCCTTAGAAAATCTTCCATCAGGCAAAGGTCCATTAATAATATTAGGTGATTTAATTAACTGGATTGATTACAGAAATGGCGATGGTATAGCAAAAGATGTTTTTGGGGAAGAAAGTGTAACCAAACTTGTGGAACTTAGAAAAAAACATGATTTTACAAGAAGAAAAGAATTGTGGAATGAACTATTTTCAAAAGACAGGGAAGTAAAACAAACAAAAATTGAGGAATCTATTTATCGACAATATAGTGAAGTTTTTGATAAAGTTAAAAATTTTGAAGTTTTCCTTATTCCAGGAAATGTAGATTCGTTGAAGATACTTGAAGAAACAAAAACAAATAATGTAACGAATATTGATGGAGAGATTATGGATTATAAAGGATTCAAAATTGGCTTTGCCGGTGGAGGAGTACCAACACCAATTAATGCCAGGGGGGAAATATCAGAAGAGGAATTCAAATCTAAATTAGAAAATTTAGGAAATGTTGACATTATTTGCACACATGCGCCGCCATATGTTGATGAATTAATTACAGATGTTATAACAAATAAAAAAGAACAAGGATGGAAAAGTTTAAAGGAATTCATACAAGATAAAGAACCAAAATTTTCCATTTTTGGTGATGTTCATCAACCAAAGGCCTATGAATGGAAAATTGGTTTAACAAAATGTATTAATGTTGGTTATTTTCGTTCAAATAGTAATTATTTAGACATAGGGACATTAAGCATATGAACGTTTTAGCATTTGATGTTGGAGGAACCACAATTAAAGGCGGTCTTGTGAATAAAAAACTCAAAATTAAAGAAAGATTCATAGAGGATACACCTAAGAAAGAGTCCTCTTTTCTTTCACTAATTGAAAAAATTTACGATAGATTTTCTAATGAAACGGATCAACTCTCTTTTGGCATGCCAGGATTTGTAGATAATGATAATCAAATTTTTAAATATGGTACCAATATGCAATTTTCCATTGATTTCAAAAAACTCGAATTAATGAAAGGCAAAAGGGTTTATTTAGAGAATGACGGAAATTTAGCTGCATATTCTGAATATTTACTACATTTCAAAAATGATTATAAAAATTTAATAATGCTTACCTTTGGTACTGGAATAGGAGGGGGGATCATACATAATTCACGAATTTTTAAAGGCAGTGGCAATGCTGGTGAAATAGGGCGCATCTTAATAAATGAAAATTCCTATTTAGAAGATGTAATTTCCGCTAAAGCATGGACAAAGAAATGTCATGAACTCTTAGAACAAAATCAAAATACACAACTATCTCAAATATTTTTTGAGGAAAAAGTAGGCTCTCTTTTATTTGACAAATCAATTGACCTTGAAGATGATGAAAAGTTTGCCAGAGACGAGATAATAGAAAGGACATCTCTAGCCTTAGTGTCATTGTTTGAATTATTTGATAATGAAATATTTGTTATTGGTGGAAGTATGACAAAAAACCCATATAATTTTATTCCCTTTATTGATGAATATATTAAAAAAAATTTTGATTTTCCAAATAGAAGTTTTCCTATTATTAAGTTGAGTAAAGCACGAGAAGATTCAGGCTTGTTAGGTGCAGCATTACTAGCTTTGAATAGTGAATAATAAGTCCCTTCTTTTAAATGGGTCATTCTTTGAGGATGAGTATTTTAAAAAAATAGACATAATCAATAATTTTGAAATTAAATCTGTTTATGTTTTTGACCATTTTCAAAATCCTGAAATAAAAAGTAAGCCTGTATATGAGATTAAGAAAGCTGTTAGCAAATTAA
>CACGBK010000007.1 GCA_902571385.1 uncultured Candidatus Actinomarina sp. | reverse complement strand
AGTGCATTCGATATTAATAAAACGAAAGTTGGGAAAGATCTCTCAGAAGCAATATTTGAATCACCAAACAATACAACTAAATTTTCAGATGTTCCAAACCTTGGAGTTGAAGTCAAGCCAGGTAAAGTTTTAGATGGTATTGGTAAATTTGTAGAAGATATAATTGATCCCACTGAAGACTCTGAAGATGTTGTTAAAGAATTACAAGAATCAGGTGCAGAGATTCTTGTAAACTTACTTCCAGTTGGTTCAGATGAAGCAGTTAAGTTCTACGCGGATTGTGCAATAGAAGCAAAAGTTGGTTTTATTAACTGTATACCTGTTTTTATTGCAAGAGATAAATCATGGTACAAAAAATTCAAGGATAATAATGTACCTCTCATAGGTGATGATATAAAGAGCCAAGTTGGAGCAACCATAGTTCATAGAGTTCTTGCCCAATTATTTTCTGATAGAGGAGTGGATTTAAAAAGATCTTATCAACTTAATGTTGGTGGAAATATGGATTTCCTAAATATGCTTGAGGAAGATCGACTTGAAACAAAAAGAACAAGTAAAACATCATCAGTGACGTCAGTTGCAAATAAAGGAAAAGGGATGGAGCCAAAGAATGTAAGAATTGGACCATCAGACTATGTCGAATGGCTCGAGGATAGAAAAAAAGCGTTTATACGCTTAGAAGGAGAATCTTTTGGTGGTGTTCCCTTGAACATTGAAGTACAACTTGAAGTCTGGGATTCCCCAAACAGTGCTGGTGTTGTCATTGATGCAGTTAGATATATGAAATTTTTTAAAGATTCTGGTGACTTGGAATCTTTGGATTTGGTATCAGCATGGTTAATGAAAGCACCGGCTAAAGCTGCTAAAGATTCTGATACCTTAAATAAATTACACGAACTAACTCACCAAGAAAGCGATTAAACTTTCTCCAACGCCTGATTAAACATCTCCATAGCCTCTCTGATTTGTACAAGAGGTGTAGTTAGTGGTCCCATAAATCTTATAACATTTCCTTCTTTGCCACAATTTACTAAAAGTAATCCATTCTTTTTTGAGTTATTGATTATTCTCATAGCTAAATCCTTAGAAGGTATTTTATTATCTTTACTTTCTACAATCTCAACACCTTTCATAATTCCATAACCTCTTACATCTCCAACAAAATCAAAATTGTCTTTTATGTTTCCTAAAGATTTATCCATAATTTTTGTTTGCTTATTCACTTTTTCTAGAAGACTATCTTTATCAAATACATCTAGAACACCTAGAGCAGCTGCACAAGAAATAGGGGACGCTCCAAATGTACTACCTATCCCAGCATCATGAACTGAATCCATTATTTCAGCTTTGCCAACGACTGCAGCAAGTGGGAATCCTCCACCAATACCTTTTGCTAGTGTGACCATATCCGGTTCAACATTGATTTTGTCTGCACCAAACATTTCTCCAGTTCGCCCAAACCCTGTTTGAACTTCATCAAAAATTAATAAAATATTATGTTGTTTTGCAAGCTTTTTGAGCTGTTTTAGAAAATTTTCAGTTGCAGGAATATAGCCACCTTCGCCAAGTTGGATTTCAATAACAATAGCTGCAACATTTTCTGGATCGATTTTTTTTAATAAGGTATTTTCAATTTGCTTAAGTACTTTTTGGTCCGATATGTCTCTGTAATGATACGGATAATCAACATGTGTTATAAATTTAGGAAATGGACCAAAACCTTCTTTGTATGGTTTTTCCTTACCTGTTAGCCCCATAGCAAGATAAGTTCTTCCATGAAAACCTCCTTTAAATGCAATTATCTTTTCTTTACCAGTTGCATATCTAGCGATCTTGATTGCATTTTCAACCGCCTCAGCACCACTATTCACAAGAAAAGTTTTAGTTTTCTTTTTAATTGGATATCTTTTATTAATTTCTTCACACAACTCAACAGCATTTTCGTGAGGCGCAAAAGCAAAACAAGAATGAGAATAATCGTTTAATTGCTTTTTTACTCTTTGAACAACTCGTGGATTTAAATGTCCGGTATTTAAAACAGCGTATCCTCCAACAAAATCTAGATAACGATTTTTATTTTTGTCCCATATTTCAGCATTTTTTCCTTTTGCTATGAAGGAATCCATAGTTGGATACCATGCAGCAGGGACATTTCTTTTGATTGTTGTCATGTTTTGTCCAGACATAGATTTTACTGTAACTGAAATAGGATAAATACTCAATTTAATACCTATTAAAATGATTTAATGGATACAAGCACCTTAAATTTTATAGGAACGTTAAGTGCTACAATTTGTGGAACAAGTGGGATAGTTATGTTGTCAATGAATTTCTTAACAAACTACCAAAGCAAAAAAATAGGAAATATTTTAATTTTTATTTCAGTAAGTTCATTAATAATTCAATCGTTGCTTGTTTCTTATACATATACATTGAATGAGAATATTGGTTCTTTTTATTTATTTTATGCGGTTGTAGTACTTTTCACACTGACATTTTTGTATGTCTACAGATTACAAATGAATGAGAAGTATTATCTTTATTGGGGTATTGCTTTGCTGTATCTCATGGGTCTTGAAATTAGAACAATAAATACAATTGGAGAATACTTAAACTAATGATTGCTAAAGTTCTTTCTGATGATTTAACTTATGCTCAAGTTAATTCAGAGAATCCAAACATTTGTTTTCTACACGGTTGGGGCGGAGAAAGTAATGACTGGAAAAATATTTCAAAAGAATTTGAGTGTATTGCTATTGACATTCCAGGATTTGGAAAATCTGTTCCATTTGAGCGAAGCGGATCTCCTGAGTTTTATGCAGAATATTTAGTTGAATTAATTCCAGATTCTGTAGAAGTAATTGTTGGTCACTCATTTGGTGGTGTGATCGCAGTACATTTATCTCAATTAAAAAATTATAAAAAAATAGTTGTAATTGGATCTCCACTTATAAGGTCTCCTCTTCAATCAAACCCTTTTTCATTGTTTAATTTATTTAAATTTTTGAATAAATTAAACATTATTAGTGATCAAAGAATGGAAAAGATTAAAAAAAATTATGGCTCTGACGATTATAAAAATGCCAATAAGGATTTGAGAGATACTCTAGTTAAGGCTGTGAATCATAATATGTCTGAGATTCTTCCAAAAATAAATACAAATGTACAACTTGTGTATGGAGAGCATGACTTGGTTGCCCCACTTGAAAATGGAAAAATTGCTGATAGTCTGATTCCCGATTCTGATTTAACAATCCTTCCTAAAGAAAATCATTTTTGTTTAAATTCCTCAAAAGAAAAAATAATTGAGATAATAAAAAGATGAATTTAGTTTATGTATTCACGTTAGCCCTTATAACCATTGCAACTTGCATTAATTCTGTGAGGTGGGAGAGGATTGCTCAAAGAGAACACTATATACCTAGTTATGTCTCCAAATTTTATTTTCGTTGGGTAAGGTCACGAGGATTAAATAGATTTATCTTTTTTACTACCTTAATACTTTGCGTAGTGTCCCTCTTTTTAATTTATGTACCAATATTAATTAGCGCTATTAACTTAATTACTCCTATTGGTTTATCATTTAAGCCGCGTACTAGCAAAGTAGAGAAAACTGAAAGACTTAAAAGAGCTACTTATCTTTATTTCTTTTTAGTTATCTCAATCTCGCTTGCCTCTTTTACTTTGGGTTACGGTTACTTACTAGCATTAGCCGCAAATATGTTTTCATATTTCATATATGATCAATCTTTAAGACTTTTATTTAATTACGAAAAGAATAGATCAAGACATTTTGTTAATGATGCTTCAAAAAAATTAAACTCTGCACAAATACCGGTCATTGGAATAACAGGATCTTATTCAAAAACGACAACAAAAAATGTTCTTGCTCAGATACTAGGTTTATCAAATAATGTATTTGCTACCCCAGAAAGTTACAACAATCGGCTTGGAATAGCTAAATCAATTAATGAAAATTTTCAAGATGACCAGGAGCTTGCAATTATTGAAATGGGAACATATTCAAATGGAGAAATTAGAGAGATCTGTTCTTGGGTAAGGCCTCATATATCAGTCATTACTGGTATTGCACCTGTACACCTTGAAAGAATGAAATCTTTAGAAAATATTTTAGATGCTAAATCAGAAATTGTTGAACTTGCAGGTTCTGTTGTTATAAATGGTGATGATGAAATGTTATTAACTGAAGCAAGATTATGGACAAATCAAAAAAATGTTTACGACTGTTCGACTACAAGTAGAGAAGCTACTGTGTGTGTTGAATATGAAGATGGTAAGCACGATATTTATGTTGCGAATAATCTTCTAGGATCAATTAATGGACCAAAATTACTACAGCTTTCAATCTCATTATCAATTGGCGTTATGTTAGCTTTGGACTTGGATATACGTGAGTACATAAATAATTTAGATACTTTAGATAAATCTAAGCATCGTCAAAATATTCTTGAAAGCGACCTTGGACATACAATCATAGACAACTCATTTAATTCAAATCCTATGGGAGTAGAATTTAGTCTTGAAACTTTGGGACAACTAGGGAATGAAGAATCCCTTAGATTTTTAGTTACTCCAGGGATGGTTGAGTTAGGTAGTGATCAATTCGCTATCAACTATGCATTTGCTAGTGAGGCAAGTCAAGTAGTTGATGAGGCATTAATAATCGGTAATACAAATAAAAATGCATTAAAAACTGGATTCCAAGAAAATAATACAAGGTATCAAATATTTACAAACAGAGATGAAGCAGTCAGTTATTTGAATTCAATAGTGAAACCAGAAGATATAGTTTTGTATGAGAATGATCTTCCTGACCACTATCCTTAATATCTATGAGTAAAAAAATTGGAGTTATTTTTGGAGGACCTTCTCCAGAGCATGATATATCTATACTTACCGGGCTTCAAAGCGTTAGGATACTTTCAAAAAAATATGAAGTTTCTTCAATTTATTGGTCAAAAGATAACAAATGGTATCTAGTAGATAATCTAAACGAATCTGTTGATTTTTTAGAAAATAAAGAGATATTTAAAAAAAATCTTGAATTGAAATTTAATGAAAATCCAGGATTCTATCAAAAAAGAAAAAAGATTGAACTTGATGTTGTTGTAAACGCTTGTCATGGAGGGCCTGGTGAAGATGGATCACTCCAGTCTTTATTAAATATATTTAACATAAAATATACTGGTCCAGACCAAATATCTGCCCAAATTTGTATGGATAAGTATGCATTTTATTCTTTAATGAAGGGAAATAATTTACCAGTAATTGAAAAAAAACTATTAAACATTGAGGAAAATGAATTTAATGAAGATCATATACTTAAGCCAAGATTTGGGGGATCATCGATTGGTGTTGAAGTTATAAATGATATTGGTACAGCTAAAAAATTGGTCAAAAATTCTGATTTATATTCACAAGGAGCAGTAATTGAAAAATATCTGGAAAATTCAATTGATCTTTTAATTGGGGTTAGAAATTTTCCAACTTTTGATGTATCTGAGATTGAAAAACCAATAAAAAATGAAACATTATTTTCATATTCTGACAAATATCTTGAAAACGGAGGTCTTGAAGGTTCTAAAAGAGAACTACCAGCAGAATTAAACAAAGATTTAGAAGCACAACTTATTAATTTAGTGAAAAAAATTAATAGTTTAATTCCTACTCGTGGAATTTATAGATATGACTTTTTACTCCATGAAAATGATTTGTATGTGAACGAAATTAATACCATTCCAGGAAGCCATGCACTTTACCTATGGAAAAATTTAAATAATTCGAAATTTGAACTTTTAGATAATATGATTGACGAAGCATTATCTAATATCTCAAATAGTTGGTCAATTACTGGATCAGATGGAATTGCATTAAAAAGCGCAAAAGACATTGATTCAAAACTAGGTTAATAAATGTTCGGCATCTTTTGGGACTGTGATGGAACAATTATGGATACCGAAAAATCATATGCATATGCTTGGAAAGATTTCTTACTCTCAAAAGGACTGGATTTACCTATTGAGGATTTTGATAAGTTTGTTGGTGTTGACGACAGGCTTGTACACCAACAATTTTCGAATTTAGTAGACCTTGATACCTTTGAGTCAACGATGGATGAACTTCATAAAATTATGAGAGTTGATTTTTCAGAAAAAATATTATTCAACGATGCTTTAAATTGTATTCAGATATTTAATGGTGAAATTCTACAAGCTTGTGTATCTGCTTCACCGAAGGAAGTTCTTAATTTTAAATTAAGTGATGCAAAAATTATAGACTATTTCGAATTTGTTATTGGTGGTAATGAGGTAGTTGAAAATAAACCTAGTGGAGAAATATACAAAAAAGCTATTGAAACGTTAGGAACCGATAAAAATATAATTATTGAAGACAGTCCAACCGGTATACAGTCTGGAAAAGATTCAGGTAATTTTGTTATTGCAATTGATAGAGGAATGTTCACTCATGACCAACTATCAGAAGCAGATTTAGTTGTAGACAAATTGAATCCTGAGAAAATTAAAACTCTTTTTAAAACCCTTTAATCCTTGAATATATCTTAAATAAATTACAAAACTGACTTAGGCGCAATTTGTGACTAAGTTATTTCTAATAACAATACTGGAATGGATCTACTTGTTCTATTTTGATACTGTTCGTAAATTCGATTATTCATATAATCCATTTTCCTCCACCATTCATTTCTTTCAACATCATAAATTTCCTTTGCAAAGACATTGAACCTATCTCTTCCAATTTGTATTTTTGCATTAGGATTATTTTTTAAGTTATGATACCAACCTGGATTTTTAGGATTACCTCCTTTTGAAGCCACAACACAGATGGAGTTATTTTCTTTCAGAAAAACTAATACGTTTTTTCTTAATTTCCCAGTTTTACCACCTATAGTTTCAAGTATTAAACATGGCCTATCTGATATTGTCTTTCCTAATCGTCCTTTCGAATAAATGTATGTGTAATTGTGTATGAAGAGCACAAAAAAAATAATTTTCCTTCTCATGATATAATTTTTGCTTTTTTTCTCCACGAAGAAAAACTTCTTGGATAAACATTAATTGGTTCAACGAGTCTCTTTGCTGGAAATTCCATTGTTGGTTTTACTATTTTAGTTATTCTTTTGTATTTTGGAACAGGAGCAAATGTAGACGCAAATTTTTTATCACTTAGAATATTTACTGGTTCGTCCAAATACACTTTGATTGATCTTTTTTGACTAATTTCTTTCAATATATCTATTAAAAAAATAATTCTCTTTGTTGATAGATTTAAACTTTTTAGAAGGGTGGCATCAAAAACAAATATTACTGGTAGGTCTGGTAATTCGGCCAGTGCTGGGTCATCATCTCCCAATGATTCACCATTAATCCATACAAAATCCGGTTGATCTTTTGAAGTTTGTATCGATTGAGGACCAAAGTTTTTTTCTAAATTTAAGTCTATATTCAATTCCTTGTTAGTAATACTTAAAACTTCTGGCCAATTTTCTATTGGACAATTGTTCATTAATTCACATTCATTACACAATTTTGGTGCTCTTTTTTGTACCTGGAATTTTGAAAAACCATAAATTTTTCCAGTTTGCGACCCCATAACCCAATGCCATCCTAGCCTATTGCCAAATCGTGACCCATCAATTAAGTGTTTATACATATAATTTTCACTTTCTAGCCAATTTTTATTTGATCTAAACATCTGGTGAGATGAATACCACATTCTTGTTTGATTAACCATATATCCAGTTGATTCAAGTTCATTTTCTATTGTTCCAATACAATTCATTTTTTTTGTATCAACTACTTCATTTGGATCATTTTTTATATCAAAATTTAAAAATTCACGATTTTTTTTACCTATTATTGCGTATAAATGCCTTGAAAACTCTTGCCATAAAAGTTCATCTCTAAATTTACTTTTGTCTTCGTATTTAAATTTTTCAACATGGCTCCATACTTCTTTTAAACTCAATAAACCATGTCTTATATATGGTGATAAGTATGATGATCCTCTTTTTTCTGAGGGGTATACATTGTTTCTTTTTTTTGCATACCCACTTATATCAAGATTATTTAGTGCTTGATCAGCAAATGATTGCCCACCCTTAAAAATTGATTCGTTATAATCATCACAAGTTAGATCATCGAAGTAATCATTAATTATATTTTGATTATCAAGATTTAAATTTATTTCAGCCATTAACTTTTTTAATAGCCACCTTGACCAATTTTGACATTAGTAATAACTTTTAAATTTTCTTCTTCGTTTATATCAAAATTAATTCTTTGACCTTGTCTTAAGGTTCTAAATATTGATCCTTTAAGGGAGCCAGCTTTTATATAGACTTCTGTTTTATCACTATCAATAACTACGATTCCATTTCCAGAATTAGGATCGTATGTTTTTACGACACCTTGAGCCATTAAACTTTTTCGCCCCTAAGTCTTATTTCATTAACAACAGATTCAATCCCGCGTTTGTCAATAATTTTATTTCCTCTTGTGCTTACTTTAAGTTTGATCCAACGGTTCTCACTTGCCAACCAGTATTTTTTTGTTTGAATATTTGGCCTAAACCATCGTGGGTTTCTTTTGTGAGAAAATGAAACATGTTTACCCGATCTAGGTTCTCTTCCAGTTACTTGACATCTATTTGACATTGTTTTTCCTCTAAAATACAAGTATAACTATAACTTGTCTAATAATTATTAGGTACTTTGATTTTAAAACTTTTTAGGTATTGTTTTTATTGTGGTCGACAGAAGTTTACATTATTTAAATGAAATACCTATATCTGAATTAAAAGGGTTTGGTGAAAAAAGGGTTAAGTCTTTCCATAAATCCGGAATCAAGTCTGTAACCGATCTAATTAGATTATTTCCAAAAAAACATTATGACAGATCTCAAATTATGAATCTTTCTGATATATTGCCAGACTATGATAAAGAAATCACAATTTTTGGAAAAATTACTGATGTTTCTGTTTTTACAACTAAAACAAGACTAAGGATTACGACTTTAACAATTAATGATGACACTGGACTTGCAAGAGCTAAATGGTTTGGACCTCAATATATAGCAAGTCGATATAAAAAAGACGATATTGTGGCAATAGCTGGAATTCCTGATGTAAAAAAAACAGGAACCGTAGAGTTTAAAAACCCCGCCATCGAGTCTTTCTCATCTGAACAAGAATTATCAGAAACGGGATCTTTTATTTCCTTCTATCCAAAAATAGATGGAGTTCCTAATAAAATTTTAAGAGAGGGTATTAAGCAAGCTCTAAAAAGAATTCCTGAAATTAAAGACATAGTTGATGAAAAATCTTTAAACGAATATTCAATTTATTCCAGGATAGATAGTTATCAAAAAGTTCATTTTCCAGAAAGTTTTGATGAGTACAAAAAAGCAAAAAAAAGATTAGCTTTTGACGAGTTTTTATATTTGCAGAGCTTATTTAATCATTCAAAGACAATCTATCAGTCCGAAAAAAAAGCTTTTGACTTGAATATAGATGACTTATTCATTGATTTATTTCAAAAACAAATACCATTTAAGCTAACCTCATCTCAAAAAAAATGTATAGAGGAAATATATAACGATATAAAAAAAGCTTCTCCTATGAAGAGATTATTACAAGGGGATGTTGGTTCAGGAAAAACAATAGTCGCTGCAGCAGCAGTTACTGCAACTATAAAAAACAATAAACAAGCGGCATTAATGGCACCTACTGAGGTATTAGCTGAACAACACTTGACCTCTTTTAAAAAGTATCTTGAATATTTTGAAGTAGACATTCACCTTTTAACTTCCTCGGTAAAAGATAGAGAAGATATTTATGAAATTATTGATAGGGGAGATCCTGTATTGATAATTGGAACTCATGCTCTTATCCAAGATAAAGTAAATTTCAATAACCTAGGATTAGCTATCATTGATGAACAGCAACGGTTTGGTGTTGAACAAAGAAAAAAATTAGTTGATAATGATGACTTTACTCCGCACCAACTAGTTATGACCGCAACACCAATTCCAAGAACAACAGCTTTGGCTATATATGGAGATCTTGAATTATCTGTAATTGATGAACTTCCACCTGGAAGAAAGAAGATTAAATCAAGAGTATTATCTGGGGGAAAAAGAGACAATAAAGAGGTATATGAAGCAGCTTATGAACACCTAAAAAATGATTCTCAGATTTTTGTTGTATGTCCTTATATTGAAGAAAGCGAAAACAGCGATATTAAAGCTGCAGAGAACGTATTCCAACTTTATAGGTCAGAATTTAAAGACTACAAAGTTGATTTACTACACGGAAAAATGAAACCGGAGGAGAAAGAGCTTAAAATGTTGCAAATGCAAAATGGAGAAATAGACATTCTTGTGTCAACTGTTGTTATTGAAGTAGGTATTGATATAACAAATGCAACTTTAATGATTATTGAAAGTGCAGAAAGGTTTGGCTTAAACCAGCTACACCAACTGAGAGGTAGGGTTGGAAGAGGTGAGAAACAATCGGAATGTATCTTTCATATCACAGAAGGAAAAAGCTTTTCAAAAATAACAAATGATGGTCAATCTAGATTAAAAGCTATTGAAGAAAATGATGACGGTTTTAAATTGTCAGAGATAGATTTACAAATTAGAGGAGAAGGTAAAGTGACGGGTACAACACAATCTGGTCTCTCTGATCTGAAAATAGCAAACTTGAGAACAGATTATGAAATTCTAGAAAAATCGAAAAATTACTTTTTTGATATCCAAGGTGATGATTTAAAAAATGAATTATTTACTGAAGCAAAAATGTTGTTTCCAAATTTTGGAAAAGTTGAAGACTCCACATGAGAATAATATCAGGTAAGTTCAAAGGCTCCTTAATCAATACAATCAATGATTCGTCAACAAGGCCAATGATGAGTAAAGCAAGAGAAGGAATATTTAACATTCTTCAGAATGATTTCAATAATTCAACTGTTTTAGATCTATATGCAGGATCAGGTTCATTAGGAATTGAATCATTAAGCAGGGGTGCAGATTTTGTAACTTTTATAGAATTATCAACTAAATGTTCAAAGATCATAGAAAAAAACTTATCTAAAATGGAAGTTAACTTTACAGTTTTAGTGACAAAAGTAATCAATTACATAAGTCAATCAAATGAACAATTTGATATCATTTTTTATGATCCTCCATTTTCAACTTCTAAAACTGAAATTGATAATGAATTAAATATTATTCAAAATTTAATGAATAAAAATTCAAAACTTGTCATTCACAGACATAAAAGTTCTGACCAATTTGTTTATCCAAACGGGCTAGAATTATATAGAGAAAAAAATTATGGCCAAAGCAGAATAACAATATTGAAAAAATGAAAGTTTTAATTCCAGGATCATTTGATCCACCAACTAATGGACACATAGAAGTAATCAAAAGAGCTTCAAACGTTTTTGATGAAGTTTTTGTAGGAGTTGTAGTTAACCCACAAAAAGATCCAATGTTTGAAGTTGCCGAGAGAAAAAAAATGTTATCCGAAATTTTGGTCGATATATCAAATGTAAATATTGAGAGTTTCGAGGGCTTGCTAGTTGATTTTGCTAAAAAAATGAAAATTAATGCAATCGTAAAAGGATTAAGAGCTATGACCGATTTTGATTATGAATTTCAGATGGCTCAAATGAATTTTAACCTTGCTGATTTTGAGACAATTTTTATACCAGCATCTCCAGAATACGGTTATGTTTCAAGCTCAATGGTAAAAGAAATATACTCTTACGGAGGAGATGTAAGTGCATTAGTTCCATCTGTGGTTGTGGAGAGATTAAATAATGGCTGAAGAAAGTTCTTCAATTGATAAAGTTTTAAGTGGTGAAATGAAGTTAGAATATATTGACCAATTAGAATTGTTAAAAGAAAATTTATCTTCCAATTCTTTTTTAAACAATAGATCAAATAAAAAAGATATCTTAAAGTTAGTAGAAAATTTAATTGACTTAATGCCTGTAGAGCTTCGGACTGCCAGATTTATTGTTCGTGAACAAGAATTATATTTGAAAAAAGCAAAGGAAGAAGCCGAAGAAATACTTTCAAATGCTGACAAAGAGTCATCAAGATTAATATCGGAGTCTTTTGTTCTTCAAGAGGCTGTTGTTGAAGCAAATGCGTTAGTAAAACAAGCAGAACAAGAAGCAATTTTAAGTAGAGCTAGTGTTGAAGATAAGCTTGATAACAAGTTAGAAGAAATAAAGTCAAAAATTGACGAGTTATCAGATATTGTCGAAAGAGAAAAAACAAACCTAAGGCAACCAAGAAAAATTACTGAACCAGAGTAACAATGTCTTTTATTCAAACTAAATATGACATAAGTAGATTATTTAATTCAAAAAGTGAAATGTCATTTGAATCCAGTGGACATATAGATGTTAAGTATGCGGGAAACAAAACAACAAAAGATATTCCAATTAATTTGAAAATTCAAATGAGAAACGTGTATGAAAAATTAGAAATTGATTTAGAACTTGGTTTTACTTTTGAATCTGAGTGTTCAAGATGTCTTGATCTAAATTTAGTCAATAAGGATAGAAATTTAACAGTTGATTTTAATAAAAATCAATCTAATGATTATGATATTGATTTTGGTTCGGATGAAATTGAAATTTCACCAATTATTTCAGAATTAATCTTAAACGAAATGAAATTACAATATATTTGTAAAAGTGAATGCAAAGGCCTTTGCACTGAATGTGGTAAAAATCAAAATTTAGCAATTTGCAAGCATCCAAAAAAAAATCTAAAAGAAAGTCCATTTTCTTCTCTAACTGAGCTAGATTTGTAAGTTGAAAGGAAATTTTAATGGCAGTACCAAAGAAAAAAATGTCCAAGTCAAGGACAAGAAGGCGAAAAGCCCAGCATAAGGTTTCAAAGCCTCATTTTATAATTGATCCTGAAACAGGTGTAGCAAAACAATCACATCGAGTAAATCCAGTTGATGGCACTTACAACGGTAGACAAGTTAAAGAACCAGAAGTTAATTAATTTATTATGAGTACTATTGCTGTTGATGCAATGGGTGGAGACTCCGCTCCAGAAGAAGTTGTGAAAGGTGCAATCCTAGCAAAGCAAGAAGGTATTGATGTTATCCTTTCTGGTGATAAAAATCTTATATTAAGTTATTTGGGTGATGAAAAAATCCCTATTGTTGATTATCCACAAGTCATATCGATGGATGAAGATCCTGCAAAAGCAATAAGAACACATAAAAATTCATCAATTTTAGGCGCGTTAACTTTGCTAAAAGAAAAAAAGGCTGATGCTGTTTTTTCAGCAGGCTCGACTGGAGCAACTCTAATTGGATCAATTTCAGTTCTGGGTAAGATCAAAGGTGTTATAAGGCCGACAATAGCTTCAGTTATACCAAGCAGCGAAAAGGAAGTCATACTTGTCGATTCTGGGGCCAATCTAGAAGTAAAACCTAAAATTTTATATCAATTTGCAGTCATGGGTTCAAAGCTTGCAGAATTATTATTTGATATTAAAAACCCTAAAATTGGATTAATCAATAACGGTGAAGAAAGTACTAAGGGAAGAGATCTAGAAAAATCGACATATAAATTATTAAATACTTCTGATCTAAATTTTGTAGGAAATGTTGAAGGAAAAGATTTTGCTAATTCAAAAGTTGATGTATATGTAACGGATGGTTTTACAGGAAATATTGTTCTTAAAACTCTTCAAGGTGTAGCTAAGCTCCAAATGAATCTAATAGCAGAATCTTTAAAAAAGAATTTATTCAAACCTCTTTTAAAACCTGTAAAGAATGCACTATCTCCAGTCAAAAAATTATTAAATCCAAACTCGACAAATGGATCTTATTTACTTGGTGTAAATGGTTTAGTAATTATTGGTCATGGTTCTTCAAACGCTGAAGCTATAAAAAATGCATTAATATTCACAAATAAAGCAATTGAAAAGAAATTTATTAGCAATTTTTCTGACGTTTCAAATGAGCTATGAGCAGTAAAGATTTAAAAAATTTTGAAAAAAACATAGGTTATTCATTTAAAGATATAGAACATTTAAAGATTGCTTTAACACATAAGTCATTCATTGACGAAGAGCCGACAAGCCCCACTAATCAAAGGTATGAATTTATTGGAGATACTATTCTTGATTACGATTTATCACTTTTTCTATTCGATAATTATCCAAATTTGGATGAAGGTAGTTTAACAAAGATAAGATCCGGAGCAGTTGATCAAAATTCTTTAGTCAATTTAGCTAAGGAAATTGATATTGGAAAGTTTTTATTTATGAGCAAACCAGAGGAAAGCACTGGGGGAAGAGATAAAAGCTCAATTTTAGAAGATGCTGTCGAAGCACTTATTGCCGCTATATATTTTGATGGAGGGTTAGAAGAAGTAAATAAATTTATTTCTAAGTTTATATATCCATTAATTGATAAACTTTCCAAGAATCCTGGACAAAAAGATTACAAGACAAGATTACAAGAATACTACGCAAAAAAAGGTCAAAAAGTCACTTATACAGCTAAATCTGAAGGTCCTGATCACAATAAACAATTTAATGCTCAAGTTATTCTTGAAAATAAAATTATTGGAAAAGGCATTGGAAAATCAAAGAAAAACGCGGAACAAATGGCTGCAAAAGATGCATTTTCAAAAATGAGTTAATAAATCTTTTTCAAAATTTAAACAAAATCCCAAAAATTTACTATTCTTATAGTTAACAACAGGGTTAAATATATGCACTTAAAATCTATAGTTGCACATGGCTTTAAGTCATTTGCTGAAAAAACTACTATTAATCTTTCAGAAAACACCAATGTAATTGTTGGACCAAATGGTTCTGGGAAATCGAATATCGTTGATGCAATTTCTTGGGTGCTTGGAAATCAAAGCCCAGGATCTCTTCGTACTAATAAAATGGAAGATGTAATTTTTGCAGGCACTGAAAAACTCACCGAGAAAGGATTTGCTGAAGTTTTTCTAGTTTTTAATCTTGACGATAAAGATGAAATTAATTCTGATGAAGTTTCTATTGGAAGAAAGCTCTATAGAGATGGAACATCTGAATATTTCATGAATGGACTTAATTGTAGATTATTAGACATTCAAGAATTCTTGAATGATGTTGGAATTGGAAAACAGCAACATATTATCATTTCACAAGGTCAAATTGCTGAAATTTTAAATGCTAAACCTGAAGATCATAGAATTACTATTGAAGAGGCATCAGGAATTCTTCCTTTTAAGTTAAAAAAAGACAAAGCTTTGAGAAGAATTGAATCTGGTGAGAAAGAAATAAAAAGAGCTAAAGATGTATTGCGCGAAATTAAAAAACAGATTGATCCATTAAGAAAGCAAGCTGAGCAAGCCAGACTTCATAAAGAGTTATCAGATCTTCTAAAGGAAAATAAAACTAAATTAAATGTTTTTCAATATAAAAATTTTAATAAAAAATATGAAGATATCAGATCTCAATTAGATGAGGTCAATAATTTTATTACTGAGTTTGAAAAAAAACTTGAAGAATATAAATCTGACAAATCAAAGCTCCGAAAAGACTTTGGTGAAAATGTATCCATAAAATCTTTTCTAACTGAGGCAATTACTGATGTCACTAAATTTAATGAAGAATTTAAAACCATTTATCAAATTTCATCGGAAAGACAACTTTCTCTAGAAAGAATCAACGAACAAAGTAATAGTGAATTAAAAAGATATAAAAATCAAATATTTGACAATAACAATAAAATCTCTCAACTATCAAAATCTGTTATTGATAAAAAACAAATTATTAAAATTAATTCAAAAAAAATTAAAAACTTAATGATTGAAATTGATGATCTCAAAAGTAAACAGTCTGCAAGTTTAGAGATTAATGAAGCTTTGTTAAGAAGCGAGATTAATAATTTGAAGTTGGATTTAGAGTCTAAATCTGAATATCTTAATAAATACTCTGAAAACATAAATACTTGGAAAAAAGACGATAAAACGATTAATAAATATCTTATTAAGCATGATAAATATTTACAAAGAAAAAATTTGTCATCCAGATCTTTTAATAAAGTAAAAATAAACACTGAAAGAGTAATTAAAAGAGAAGTTAGTTATTTAGATAATGTTTACTCAGAAGCTTTAATCAATAAAAATAATCTTGAAAGTAGCTTAGAAGAAAAATTGTCTTTGATTAAAGAATATAATTCTGGTAATTCGTTCAAGAAAACTCTTGAAGAGAAAGAAGAAGTTTTGACCAATGAGAAAGCGATATTAGAAGATGAAACTTCTTTCATGAATGAAGAGCTTATATCTTCTACAGAAAAAATTAAATTTCTTACAAACGAAAATGAAAATATTTCAGATAAAATTACTGAATTATCAAATCAAAACAATACCAATGCTATTAAAAATTACAAGAACATAAATCGAAAAGCCTCAGAAGCATACAAAATTTTATCTCAACTTTCTGAAGAGTTATCCCTAAGAAGTAAGAAACTAGAAAATGACTACAGTGATAATGATCTTGAGATTAATAAAATTGAGGACACTTTAGAAAATATATCTAAAAATTTATTTACTTATAAAGATAAAAAAAGTAATTTAATGGTGAAAGAGTCCGAATACATGTCTCAAAGAGCACTGTTTTACTCAAATCTTACAAACATAAGTGGTTTAAATATTGAGGAAATCAATGCATTTGATGTTAATAATCTATCAATAAATGAGTTAGAAAATTCAATAAATAAAACTGAAAAAGATTTGGATTCTCTAGGAACAGTTAACTATTTAGCTTCTGAAGATTTTGAGTCACTTAATGAAAGATATGAAAACATTTCATCTAATGTCGAAGAATTAAACTTAACAAAAAAAGAGCTTTTAAAGTATATCGGAGAAATTGAAGAAGAAATCAAATTTAGAATTGAGAATTCATTTAATACAATTTCAGTAAATTTTGAAGAAGTATTTGAAAAACTTTTTCCTGGAGGTAAAGGTTCATTGAGTCTTACTAACTCAGATAATTTATTAGAGTCTGGGATTGAAATAAACGTCCAACCAAGAGGAAAAAAAGTTAAAAAATTAAGTTTACTTTCAGGTGGCGAGAGATCACTTGCTGCAATTGCATTTTTATTTTCTGTTTTTAAATCTTTTCCAAGTCCTTTTTATATTTTAGATGAAGTTGAGGCAGCTCTCGATGATGCCAATCTTCATAGAATGTTAAATTTGTTGGAATTTGTTAAAAATGATGCTCAATTTATAATCGTTACTCACCAACAACAAACAATGCAAGCAGGTGATGTTCTGTATGGAGTTACTATGCAACCTGGTTCTGGTTCAAGAGTATTTACAAAAACTAAAAAAGATTTTGAATCCTTGATTTCAAAAGGAGAGTAATGGATTCTCAAGATAAAAAATTAGCAGAACTGGCAAGAGAAACTGCAAAAAAGGCATATGCTCCATACTCTAATTTTAGAGTTGGCGCTGCGTTGATAGCAGATTCTGGCAATATTTACACAGGCTGTAATATTGAAAATGCTTCTTATCCAGCAACAGTTTGCGGTGAAGATGTTGCTATATTTAAGGCTATTTCAGAAGGAGAAACTAAAATCGATACTATAGCTGTCGCGTGCATCGATGCTGAAAATGATACCGCTATATTTCCATGTGGAATATCAAGACAACGGATGTCAGAGTTCAATACTGAAAATGTTATTGTTGTCCATAATGATGAAATTAAAAAATATAAATTTGAAGAAGTTTTGCCTTTTGACTTTAAATTTTAAATAAATTTATAAATTTTCAGTGATTTTTGGAACTATTGACAAAGTATCTGCAACCAATCCTAAATCAGCAATTTGAAAAATAGGTGCTTCTTCGTCTTTATTCACCGCGATTATATATTTTGAATCTTTCATACCTACTTGATGTTGAGTAGCTCCAGAGATTCCAAGAGCTATATAAACATCTGGTTTAACAGTCTTTCCTGTTTGCCCAACCTGTTGAGAGTATGGCATCCAACCAGCATCAACAATAGCTCTAGTTCCACCAATTGCTGCATTAAGTTTGGAAGCTAAATCTTGAACTAATGATAAATTTGCACTATCTACCATACCTCTGCCCGCAGAGATAACAATTTTAGAGTCTTCTAACTGTGGACCTGTTTTCTCTTCAATAAAAATATCAAAAACTTCTGGGTCTTCAGAAGTAATTTCAACAGTTTCGTAATTAGTATTTAAATCTAATGCTGCTTCTTCAAATGATTTTGGTCGAATAAGTAAAAACTTATTTGGCGATGAAATTTTTGAATTGTATTCGCTTTCACCACCATTAATTGAGTTTGATGTAATAACACTTTCACCTTCAATTTCAAAGTTTATAACATTTGATACCTGGCTAGATTTAAAATCAACAGATAAAAATGCAATTAAATCTCTTCCAACATAAGTTGAGGGTGCTAAAACAAGAGAGATTGTATTTTCTTCAATTATATTTTTTAATTTATCTGCTACTGATCCCAAGCTAAGTTTGTTTTCAGAACATTTCATGTAAGTATTCTTGAATGATTCTGAGCCTATGTTTGGAGATTCTTCAGTACCAACAGTTACTATTTCATAATCTAAACCAAGATCATTAGCTTTTGTTACAATTTCTAAGGCTCCAGTTGATAATTTATTATCTACAACTTCCCCAATGATTAATGTTTTCATATGGCTTTTAACTCCTTTAATTTATCAATGATAATTTGAAACCCTTCACCTTCATCAATTATTTTTTCGCCTTGCTTAGTAGTTGATACATCTTTTATATCAACAAATTCAAGGTTTTGTTGGGCATTGTAACTAATGTCAGCAATTGATATTCTTTCTATGGGTTTTGACTTTGCAGCCATTATGTCTTTGAAATTTGGATATCTGGGCTCAACACCTCCTGCAGTAACAGACAATACACAATTGGATGGCATGACTACTTTTTCTGAACCTGTGGAGGTTTGTCTTGTTAAGGTTACAGATTCGTCAATATCTACAGCTTTTATATATGATATACATGGAACACCTAACATTCTAGAAACCTGTTGAGGAATTACACCTGAATATCCATCTGTAGACTCGGTACCAAATATTGTTATATCAGCTTCAACTTTTTTGGATAATTCGCTTAAAACATTCGCTGTCATTAGAGAATTTGATCCTGATAACGAATCATCTTCTAAAACAAGAGCTCCATCAGGACCCATTTGTAGAGCTTGTTGAATACCTTTTTCAGTTCCCAATGAACCCATTGAAATAACTGTAACTTCTGCATCAAATTTTTCTTTTAGCTGTAATGCAACTTCAATCCCATAACGATCTGTATCATCTAAAACTTGTTCATCCGGTCTATTAATATTCCCGCCATTGTAAGTAATCTCTAGTGCTGGGTCAGGAATTTGTTTTGCACAGACTGCTATCTTCATATTTTTATTTTAATATCAGAAATTTAAATAGCTAAATTAATTTCCTCTAAAAAACGTTTCATAAAACTTTGAAAAGTTTGTGATGTTTTGTTAGCAATTTCAATAACTTCGTCGTGAGAAAGGGGAGAATCGGAAATTCCAGCTGCCAAATTTGTTACTAGTGAAAATGCTGTTACATCTATACCGGCATGTCTTGCTACAATTGCTTCAGGAACGGTAGACATTCCTACTAAGTCAGCTCCAATTGTTTTTGCAAAATTAACTTCAGCTGGTGTTTCATAAGTTGGTCCTGTAAACCATGCATAGACTCCTTCTTTATAATCAAAAAAATCTTTTGAAACAGTCTCGGCAATTTTTCTAAATTTATGATTATAAACTTCCGACATGTCGGGAAACCTTGGACCAAATTCATCTATATTTTTTCCTATTAATGGATTGTTTCCAGTTAAATTTATATGATCTTTAAGTGCAACAATATCACCAGGTGAATAATTTGAATTTACACCACCAGCAGCATTCGTAATTATTAAATTCTTAATATTTAAATCTGATAAGACTCTTGTAGGCAGTACGATATCCTGAATATCGTATCCTTCGTAATAATGCGCTCGACCAGACAAAATTGCAGTAATTTTTTCTTTAATTTCTACAAAGGTCATAGTTCCACTATGACCTTCAACTGAAGGTTTAATAAAATTAGGTATTTCAGAATAATCAAATGACTTTAATGGTGTAAATGTTTTCTCAAACCCCCCCATTCCTGAACCTAATATAATGGCTGAATGAATTTCTGAAGGGAACTCATTTTTAATAAACTGACTTGATTCTTTAATTTTATTAATCATTTTGTCTCTTTTATTATCATATATCCTGAATGAAACTTTTTCCTGGAAATATATTTTCTAAACCATAAAATTCAGAAATAGTAGAAGCAATGTTTGCAAATGTGTTTCCTGAACCAATATTTTTTGGAGTTATGTTATTTTTATAGATTACAAAAGGTACATATTCTCGTGAGTGATCAGTTTTTCCATCTGTAGGATCAGTTCCATGATCACCTGTAATTATTAATACATCGTCATCTTGTAAATTATCGATAAGTTCTGAAAGATGTTTGTCGATAATCTTTAATCCTTCGTAATAACCTTGTGCATCTTCCCTATGTCCATAAAGCATGTCTAGATCAACTAAATTAATAAAATAAAAATCAAAATCTGCCGATTTATAGTTATCTAAAAGGATTTGCATTCCATTTTCATCACCTTCCGTATGAATTGATTTATTTAGATATTCTTCTCCAAACAAATCTGAAATCTTACCAATTCCAAGGGTAGATATATCATTTTGAAATAATTGACTTAACAACGTGTCGCCAGGGGGACTAATACCAAAATCTTTTCTATCATAAGTTCTTTTAAAATTTCCAATAGGTCCAATGAATGGTCGTGCTATAACTCTCCCTATGTTGTAATCATTACAATGAATTCTTGAGATTTCACAGATTTTATAAAGCTCATCAGTTGATAATATATCTTCATGTGCGGCAATTTGAAACACAGAATCTCCGGAGGTGTAAAGTATTAACTTCTTAGTTTCTAAATGTTCTTTTCCAAGTTCATTGATTATTTCAGTACCTGAAGCGTGAAAATTGCCAATAAAGCTATAGCCTGTATCCTTTGAAATATTATCGACTAATTCAATCGGGAAACCATCGGGAAATACGGCAAAGTCTTTCTTAGTTACTAGTCCTGCTATTTCCCAATGTCCAGTAGTAGAATCATTACCTTTTGACGCTTCTGCAAGTTTTCCAACAATAGAAAAACTATTTTGATTATTTAAACCTTCAATTTCTGTAATAGCTCCAAATCCAAGTTTTTCAAATGTTGGGAGTTCTAATCCTCCATTTGCTTTAGAAACATTGCCAAATGTATTGGAACCTTTATCTCCATAAATTTCAGCGTCTGGTGCTTCTCCAACACCTAATGAGTCAATAACAATTAATATACATTTTGGCATTTTTGTTAAGTTGTTCCAAAAAGCCTATCGCCCATATCCCCAAGGCCAGGGACAATGTACCAATTTTCATCCAATTTTTCATCAATTGATGCAGTAATTAAAGTTATATCTGGATGATTCTCTTTAATCTTTTCAATTCCCTCTGGAGCAGATATAACTGTTAATGCGTGTATATTTTTAGGATTATATTTTTTTACAGTTTCAATGGCAAAGGAAAGGGATCCTCCAGTTGCTAACATTGGTTCTAAAATAAATACATTTTTATTTACAAGATCAGGTAATTTTTCATAGTAATTTTCTGGCTCAGCAGTCTCTTCATTTCTTTGAACACCGATATAACCAAAAGATATATTTGGTATGAGCTGTTGAACTCCATCCATTAATCCAAGCCCAGCTCTGAGTACAGAAATTGCTACTGAGTTATTTTCAATTTGCACACCCGTTGTTTTCGTAAGAGGAGTATCAATTTCTATCTCGGATGTTGTTAGATGCTTGGTTGCTTCAACAACTAAAAAATAAGATAATTTCGAAGCAGATGTTCTAAACGTATCAAAATCTGTGTTCTTGTCTCTTAAATTTGTTAAATAATGATCTTTTAATGGATGAGATATTTCAATTAATTCCATAATTTTAGAGTACATTAAATAATTAATCTTTACTAGGACTAATTATCGATAGTAAATATAATTTTTAAGTCATTAAGTTATAACTTAACTATTATGATTAACTGCAAATAGATTAGGAATTTAATGCCAGTAAAAATTAGGCTAGCCCAAAGAGGCAAAAAAAAGAATAGAACATTTAGAGTTATTGTCGCTGATTCTCGATCGCCAAGAGATGGTAAATTCATTGAAGATCTAGGATTCTATGATCCCCATGAAAATCCATCAAAAGTTGATATAGACGTTGAAAAAGCTGTTTCCTGGCTTGATAAAGGTGCACAACCATCTGAAAGAGCTCAAAAGATACTTGAAATATCTGGAGCATGGGCTCAATGGAGATCATCTAAAGGTGAAGTAGTTTCTATACCAACCCCACCGGAACCAAAAGTAAAAGGTAGCTCGAAAGCAAATAATAAGAAAAATGAAGAAAATGTTAAAGACTCTGAAAAAATTTCTGAAGATGTTGATGAAAGTGAAAACAAAGGTGAAGAAGAATGAGTGAAAGCGGAAAGATTGTGAGAAATGTTGTTGAATATATAATTTCTCAAATCGTGGAGGATCAAAAGTCAGTAAAAGTAGACATATCCTCATCAGATGATGAAAATGTTGCAATTGAAGTTAGAACTTCCCCAAATGATATGGGTAGAGTAATAGGAAAACGAGGAAGAGTAGCACGTGCAATTAGAACTGTAGCTCAGGCTGCAGCAGATGAAGAAGGTCTTCAATCTTCAGTAGAATTTATTGACTAAAGATAATTTATACTACTTAGGGAAACTTGGAAAACCACATGGACTTCTTGGTTTCCAATACATAAATATTGATAAATATTTTAGGGATTTAGATTTATCCAATGTAAATATTCTGATTGGTCAAAAAGAATACAAAATCGATAATTTTAAAAAGCATTTGAAGGATAGAAATTTAATTAAATTTGAAAATATAGATTCAGTAGATGAATCTGATAGTCTGAGAAATAATGAAGTATTTATCTCTTCTGAATATAAATACTTAACAAACAAATCTAATTTACCTTGGCCTAAGTTTTTTATTGGCTATGAATTTTCAAGAAATGTTAAGTTGGTTAATTATTTTTATTCATCTAATTTAATTATGTGCACAATATCAAATGATAAAGAAGATATTGTTGTTTCTTATGATGATGACAATTTTAAGTATGTTGAGAACGAACTTTATTTAACTATTGATTAACCAATTGTAAATTTTATTTGTAGGTTCATCATCTAAATATTCTGGATGCCATTGAATTCCAATTGCATTCCATTCATTTGTTGTCTCAATTCCTTCAATAACACCA
Organism: uncultured Candidatus Actinomarina sp.; assembly: GCA_902571385.1. Classification (GTDB taxonomy): domain Bacteria; phylum Actinomycetota; class Acidimicrobiia; order Actinomarinales; family Actinomarinaceae; genus Actinomarina. The sequence continues at coordinate 40,454 of CACGBK010000007.1, read as the reverse complement.
TCAGGTGATTTTGCTGTAATCTTCAAGTCTTTTCCTAATTTATCAATACCTTGATGATGGATACTGTTGACTTCAATAATTTCATTTCCAATTATTGCATTTAATTTTGAATCTTCTTCAATTTTGATTTCATGTATGTGCTTTCTTGCATTTTCATATGGTTTTTGATGATCTATATCTTGAAAACCAGCTTTTTCTAGATCCTGATACAAGGTTCCTCCTTTATATATATTCAATAATTGATGACCTCTGCATATAGCCAGTGTTTTAATTTTCATTTCCTCTGCAGCCTTAAATATATTTATTTCTGTTGAATCTCTTAAATTATCAACTCTTTCGATAGTTTCATCCGGGATTTGATTATACATTTCAGGATTGATGTCTCCTCCTCCAGTAACTATTAACCCATCAATGCCTTTTAAATTTATAGATGTTATTTGTTGCTGTGGGAGGATAATAACTTGTGCTCCATGTTCATTACATTGATTTATGAATTCAGAATTTAATACTGAACATTCTATTTCTCCAGCAGACATTTCAACGTCTTTATTTCCAGTACTTATACCAACAATAAAATTATTCATTTATATAAAACACAGATTGAACTTCAACACATACATTTAATGGCAAACTAGAAACACCAACTGCTGATCGGGTTGGTTTATCTGCAAAATATTCATCTAGTTTATCTGTGAATCCATTCAGGACCATTGGCTGGTTCTCAAAGCCTGAATCAGAATTTACAAACCCAATTACATTTACTGGTATTAATTTTTCAATTTCAGAAACTGTTAAAAGTGAAGCAATTGTTAGTTCTGCACATAATGAAGCAGCTTTATAACCGTCATCTATTGAAATATCATTTGGAATCTTTCCAATGAATTTAACATCATCAGAAATAGGAACATGTCCAGAAGTATATATAAAATCTCCAATTTTCTTAATTGTTACATAATTTCCAGCTGCTTGAGGTGCTTTCGGGAATTCTTTATTCACTAGTGGACAATTTTTCTAGTAGATCAACAACTCTGTTTGAATATCCCCATTCATTGTCATACCAACAAACAACTTTGATATGATTTTTGTTAACTATTTGTGTCGAAGAAGCATCGTAAATGCTTGAGTGTGAATTTTGTAATATGTCTGTTGAGACCAAAGGAACTTCAGAATACTCAAGGATTCCTTTAAGTTCATTTTCAGCTGCTTTTTTAACAGCACTATTAACATCGTTAACGGTAACATTCTCCTCAACTTCTACAACTAGATCGACTACACTTCCATTGGGGACGGGTACTCTCATAGCCATTCCATCAAGTTTTCCATTAAGTTCAGGTAGAACCATTCCGACTGCTTTTGCTGCACCAGTTGATGTGGGAATAATATTTTGTGTTGCACTTCGTCCTCTTCTAAAGTCACTATGGGTTGTTTCAGCAAGTGCCTGGTCATTGGTATAAGCATGAACAGTAGTCATGAGTCCAGACTTAATTTTAAAGTTATCGTTAAGTACTTTTGCAATGGGTGCTAGGCAATTAGTAGTACAGGATGCGTTAGAGATAAGATTATCGTTCTCAGTAAGAGAATCATCATTTACACCAAGAACTACTGTTGCATCTATTTCATCTTTAGGAGGCACAGTAAGGACTACTTTTTTCGCTCCTGAACTTATGTGCTTTTCTAAAGATGATTTATCACGAAAAAAACCAGTTGATTCAACTACTAAATCAACACCTAAATCATTCCAAGGAATGTTCGCTGGATTATCGTGTGAGATTAATTTTATGGTTCTGTCTCCAACTATTAAATCATCACCTTTTAGTTCAACATGTAAATCAAGAACACCCATTATTGAATCATGTTTGAATAAATATACGAGATTCTCTCGATCTCCAAGGTCGTTTATTGCTATTACATTCAAATCTGAATTTGATTCGACAATTATTCTTAAAATTGACCTTCCGATTCTTCCGAATCCATTTATTCCTACGTTATTCAAATCGACTACCTAACATCGTTACAGCCTCAATTATTCTTGAAGCATAACCCCAACCATTATCAAACCAAATAATGAGTTTTAATTTATTGTCATCAATACACATTGTAGATAGGCCATCAACAATTCCTGAGAGTGAGTTTCCTACAACATCAGAGGACACTATTGGATCATACGTTATACCAATAATTTTATATAAATCATCTTTGGTAGTTTTTTCATCAAAGAAACTATTTATTTCTTCTTTTGATGTGTTATTTTTCAAATTCAATGTCAGATCAATAGTACTTCCATCAGGTACAGGAACTGTCATTGAAAAGGAAGCAATCTTTTCACTTAATTCTGGTAATACAGTTTCAATGACCTTAGATGAATTAGTAATTGATGGAATAATATTTTCACCTGCAGCTCTATTTTTCCGGAATCCTTCACCTGCAACGTCTGCCAATCTATTTGAATTTGAATAACCATGTACTGTAGTTATGAATACTTCTTCAACTCCGTATTTATTGTTAATAACTTTTAATATAGGTGCTACAGCGTTAGCAGTATTTGACCCAAAGGAAATTACGCTTGAGTCCAAATCTATTTCTTCATCATTGCAACCTGATATAAATATTGGTATTTCTTCTAAATTTTCTGGAGTAGAAGCAATAAATACTTTTTTCGCTCCTTTAGATATATGCATTTTTGATTCCTTTAAATTCTGGGGTTTTCCAGTTGCCAAAATAACTATGTCAGTATTTAGTGAGTTCCAATCTGATTCTTCTGCGTTTTTCCAATTATTAAATACTGTTTTCTTATCATTAACAAGAATGCCATCGTCCACAACTTTTATTTCATGATCTAGTTGTCCATAAATTGAGTCATATTTAAGAAGATAAATAAGATTTTCTTTATCAGCAGTATCAGAAACGGATACAATATTTATTTCTTCCTTGTCTAAAGACTGTCTGAATAAATCTCTTCCAATTCTTCCAAAACCAACTAACGAAACGTTAACCATATGTCACTTTCCACTTATGTATTTTTATTAAATTCTTGGTACAATCAAATCATAATATTATCGAATTGTTAAAAATTATGTCTACTTTACATAAAAAAATTGAAAATTATATTTTTGGAGAAATCTCCACACACGAATTATTAGATACTGCTTTTACAAAAAAACAAGAATATTTTGGTAAAGATATAACCTATAGCCCAAAGGTTTTTATTCCATTAACTACTTTATGTCAAGATTCATGTGGATATTGTACGTTCGTTAAATCACCAAAAGAAGGTGGAACTTATTTAACATTTGATGAAGTCGATGCAATTGCATACGTTGGCCAACAGACAGGATGCTATGAGGCATTATTTACGTTAGGTGACAAACCCGAAAAAAAGTGGTCTTTTGCATTAGAACAATTGAATAAATTTGGGTACGAAAACACTTTTTCTTATTTATTAGAGAATGTAAAACGCATAAACGATAAATATCACCTACTACCTCATATAAACCCTGGTTTGATGTCACAAAATGAAATAATCGAATACAAAAAACATTCACCATCAGGTGGTTTAATGTTAGAGACATTTTCGTCAAGAATTAATGAAAAAGGTCATGCTCATTATGGAGCTAAAACTAAAAATATAAAATTAAGACTCGAAACTTTAAATAATGCAATGGAAGAAAAATACCCTATGACTACTGGTTTGCTACTTGGTATAGCTGACTCTAAAGAAGAATTAATATTTGATATTTTTAAGTTAATTCAGACTTGTAAAGAAAATACATCAATTCAAGAAGTAATTCTTCAAAACTTTAGAGCTAAACAAAATACGCCTATGAAAAATAGTTCTGAAATAATTAATGATTTATTTTTAAGAATTATTGCTACAACAAGGATTTTTCTGCCAAGCCATATCTCTCTTCAAATTCCACCCAATCTAGTTAATGATGTTGACTTGTTTATTAAATCTGGAATAAATGATTTTGGTGGCATCTCGCCTAAAACAATTGATTGGGTTAATCCTGAACATACTTGGCCTAATTTACAAGAGCTTAAGAAAAGTGTTGAAACCACTAACCAAGAACTTATCCCAAGACTTCCTGTATATCCGTCATTTATAAACAAGGAATGGCTTAGTCCTCAAATATATGAAAAAGTAAGTAGTGTAGTAAATGAGAAAGGATATCCTCGTGAGCACGAATTTACAAAATAATGTATCTTTTTTAAGAATTAGACCATGTGATTCTGACAATGAGATATACCTAAACTCTCGCAAAAAAGAGGGCACATCTTCTTTTTATATAAATAAAAAAGTAAATTTAGAAACCATACATAAAAATGGGTTTCAAACAGTATCTGATGATGTAAATGAAGAAGCCTTTCAATGGTTTGTTAATTATAAAAATTGGAAAGAATTTAAAGATGTTCCAAAATCTCGATTAATTTACAAAGTGTCATCAAGCATTGAACAGGATTTAGAAGTAATTACTCGATTAAATCCTCGATATATACTTGTTAATACCCTCGAAAGCATGAACAATTTAAAAAACCTACAACTTTCTTTGAGTTTTAAAATTTCAAAATATGTAAATTCTATCGATGAGGCAATTGTGTCTATTAATAAAGGAGTTGAAGATCTTTGGTTAAGAGATTGGAGTTACAAAGAAATTAAAATTCTTAAAGAAACAATAGATCAAAACCTTTATGAAAGAACTATTTTCTCTCCAGTTCCGCTTAATGAAGCAAGAGAAATACTTTCAAAGTTACATTTTACAAACTATCTTCAATCCCGTGATGTTAGGGGGTATAAGCGCTTTCCTACTAATTGGTCTCCTGGCTCGGGTAAGGATATACCTAAACTAAATAAGATAACTCATAATTTATCATCATCATTTAAAACAGATAATTTTGAAAATATTTTAGGAAAGGCTCAAGATGGATATGCAATTTCAAAAGATGAATTGAAAGATTTGTTTAAAACATCAGGTAAATACATTAATGATATTGCTGAAGTCGCAAATGAACTTAACGAATCAATTCATCAAGATAAAGTCACATTTGTAAAAAACAGAAATATTAATTACACAAATCAATGTTATTTTAAATGTGGTTTTTGTGGATTTTCAAAAGGTCCAAAAAGTTTTGACCTAAAGGAAAAGCCTTATAATCTTGAACCCCAGGAGGTTGTTGCAAGAAGTGTTGAGGCATATAAAGATGGAGCTTCTGAAGTTTGTTTACAAGGAGGTATTCATCCTGAGTACACAGGTCATTTTTATTTAGATTTAGTCCAAAAAATAAAATCTGAAGTACCTGATCTACACATTCATGGGTTCACACCTCTTGAAATATGGCAAGGTGCTGAAACAATAAACTTATCGGTTGAAGATTATCTCACTTTATTAAAAGAAGCAGGTTTAAATACATTACCAGGTACTGCTGCAGAGATTTTGGATAACCGTATAAGGGAATTTTTGTGTCCAGATAAAATTACTGCAGAACAATGGGGGTATGTAATGGAAGTTGCTCACTCTCTCGGTATTAAATCTACCGCTACGATCATGTTTGGACATATTGATGACATTGAATCATGGTCAAATCATTTCGAATTAATAAGAAATATACAGAAAAGAACTAGTGGATTTACGGAAATTGTACCCTTACCGTTTGTCCATATGGGTTCACCTATATTTTTACAAGGAAAAAGTATGCCAGGACCTACTTGGGATGAAGTAATTCTTATTCATTCCCTGGCAAGAATCTTTTTCTTTAATAGTATTGAAAACATTCAAGCTAGTTGGGTAAAGCTTGGACATGACGGAGTTTCAAAGTTATTAAATGCTGGGGTCAATGATCTAGGTGGTACCTTGATTAACGAAAATATAAGTAGAGCTTCTGGAGCCGATCATGGACAACACACTACGGATTTACAATTTATTGAATTAATTGAAAAAAACAATAAAGTTCCTTTTTTACGAAATACACTTTATACAGAAAAAAAGAATTTATCAGAAGACATATTATCTAAAGATGTTATCAAACTTTAACATTATTACACTTTTTCCAGAAATTTTTAAAAATTGGCTTGATATTGGAATTTTATCTTCTGGATTTGAGAAAAACCTTTTTGAATTAACCACCACAAACTTGAGAGACTTTGGTATTGGAAATTACAAACAAGTTGATGATGCTCCATATGGTGGAGGACCAGGGATGGTTTTAATGATAGAACCAATGGACAATGCAATCTCACAATCTAAGAAAGATGTAAATATTTTTTTAACTCCTGATGGTCAAGAATTGAATGAAGACTTGATTGAAGAACTTCATACCTACAAATCAGCGAATATTATTTGTGGAAGGTACGAAGGTTTTGATCAGAGAATAATCGAGCTTCATAGCGATTACGAAATCTCTATTGGAAAAACAGTTGTTTCGGGCGGAGAAGTGCCTGCTATGTTTCTCATGGAAGCACTTTTAAGAAAATTACCTGGAATACTTGGTAATTCAGAATCACTTAAATATGAATCATTTGTTAATGATAAATATGACCATCCTACCTATACAAGGCCTGAAGTATATAAAGGGTTTAAAGTGCCTGATGTGTTACTTTCTGGAGATCATAAGAAAATCGATGAATGGAAAAAGAATAATTTAAAAGACATTTAAAGTAGTTTTAAACCTATAATTTCAACTTGAGGCAATATGAATCTAATACAAGAAATTGAAAATAACCAATTAAAGTCTGATTTACCTGATATTAGATCTGGTGATACTGTAAAAGTCAATGTCAAAGTATCTGAAGGCAATAGAGAAAGAATTCAGACCTATGAAGGCGTTGTTATTTCAATCAATGGTGTCACGATAAACAAAACCATTACAGTGCGTAAGCTTTCTTTTGGAGTAGGTGTCGAGAGAATATTTCCTATTCATGCCCCAATAATTGAATCGATAGAAGTAACACGTAAAGGAAAAGTAAGAAGATCAAAGCTTTACTATCTACGTGATCGAATTGGAAAATCGGCAAAAATTAAAGAAGATAGAACTTCCTAAAGTAAAATAAAATTATTATAAAAATTCTAAAAAATATATTTATTGTCTTCATTGCATTCTTGTTTGCAACTATTTTACGAACATATATATTCCAAATTTATTACATACCTAGCTTGTCTATGTTTCCAAACATAAATATTAATGACAGAGTTCTTGTACTAAAAGATAAATTATTTGATATCGAATATTATGTAGGTGACGTAATAGTGTTTTATTCACCTGAATCTAGTTCTCCAAACAATTCTGAACTACTTATCGAAAACTTGAAGCTTTGGGAGTTAATAAACAATGAAGGAAACAAAAATCAAACAGTATATATAAAAAGAATTGTTGGTACTCCAGGTGATGAAATATCAATTAATAAGAATGGGGAAGTATTCAATAATAACATACAAGTTATTACTGAAAATGTAGCTTCTACAGTTATCTTGGATGATATTTCAATTAAATTAAGTGATGATGAATACTTTGTACTAGGTGATAATAGAGATAACAGTTTTGACTCTCGATCATTTGGACCAATTACAAGTTCAAGAATCATTGGAAAAGCTTTTTTCAAAATTTACCCACTTGATCAAATTCAAAATTTAAATGATTGAAAATAAAAATTGGGAAAAAAATAAAAATCAATTAATTATTGGTGCAGATGAAGTTGGACGTGGATCTTTAGCAGGACCCATTGTTGGAGCAGCTGTAAAGTTAAAATTCCTTGATATAGATTTACTTTCAGACGTTAGGGATTCAAAAAAACTTTCTCCAAAAAAGAGAGAAGAAATAGTTGAGAGGATTACTAATAGTGATATAGAGTTTTCAATATCTGAATGTTCGAATACTTACATTGACAAGAATGGTATATCTGAAGCTAATAAGAAGGTATTAAAAGAATCAGTACAATCTATTTATACAAACAAAGAAAAAGTTTACATTGATCACTTCAATATAAATGAATTTAGTGCAATATCTTTGATTAGGGGAGAAGATCATAGTTATGCAATTGCATTAGCTAGTATCATTGCAAAAGTTCATAGAGATAAGATAATGACAAAGTTTTCAAGTGTTTATCCAAATTACTTATTTGAAAAGAATAAAGGTTACGGAACAAGAGAACATTTAGACATGTTACAAAAGTATGGTCCGTGCATTATTCACAGAACCTCATTTAATTTAGGGCCCAAGCTACAACAGCAAAAGTAATAATAAGTGCAAATATTATATTTGCATAATCAACTTTATTAGCTTTATATGGCTTATTTGGATCAAACCCCATGACTACATTCTAAATAAATTATGATTAAAATATTCAGTATGGTTTTAGAAAGTAATATAAAAGATAACTCACTAATTTTGTCTTTTAATAGTCCAGAAACTTCAAACTCAATTTCAGCAGAAGACTGGAAAGAACTTAAAAAGCAAATCAAAGATTTTGAACAAAGTGAGATTAAGTATCTTGTTTTAAACAGAGTCAATGATAATTTTTCTTCAGGTGCACAATTAGCAGAGAATCTAAATGCTTCAATGGAAGATGTTTCTGAGGCTTCAAAAATTTTATGGGAATGTAAGAAACCAGTTATATCAGTTGTGGATGGTGTGTGTGCTGGTGCAGCTTCAAACATGATTCTATTAAGTGACTTTATAATTGCTACCCCGGAAACAAGATTTATCGAAGTATTTGCAAGGAGAGGACTTGTTGTAGACTTTAGTGGTTCATGGATATTGCCAAGAATAATTGGGGTACAAAAAGCCAAAGAATTAATGATGACTGCATCTGAAGTCAATGGAGAAACATTAGATAAATTTGGACTACTCTACAAATTATCCGAAAAAGCAGAGTTAGATAATGAACTAGATAACTTAATCAATCTGCTTGATAAACAAAGTTTCATTTCAATTTGTATGATAAAAGATCAAATTAGAAAGGGTCTAAACTCTAATTTTGATGATTCATTAGAAAACGAAACTATAAATCAAAATGATAGATTTATACATTCAGATGTTATGGAAGGAATGTCTGCTTTTATAGAGAAAAGACAACCAAACTATAAAAATACATTAGATGAATAAATAAAAATTAATATATATTCAACTTAGTGAATATATATGCAATAATAAATTTATACAAATGGAGGTCTATAACTTGAAAAGTAAAAAGACATTAATTTTATTTTTTGCTTTAGCAATGGTTGCAACCGCATGTTCAGGTGCTGCAACCCCTTGTGATGAAGTAGAAATTACAACTGGTGAAAATGGTTTACCAGATTTAGATGGATGTGAATTTACATTTGCCGTAGAGAATGCATATTTACCTTTCAACTACATTGACGCTGAAACAGGCGAAGCAATGGGTTGGGATTACGATGTATTTAACTACATGGGTGAATTAATGAATTTCACACCTGTTTATGTTCCAACTGCTTGGGACGGAATGATACAAGCTACAGCCGATGGTCAATTTATGATCGCAGGTGATGGAATCACAATTACTGCTGAGAGAGACGAAATAGTCGATTTCTCAGACGGTTATATTAATTTAGCTCAAAGAGTACTTGTTGCTGTAGGTAATACTGAAATAACAAGTATTGAAGATCTAAAGAGTGGTGATTATATCGTTGCAACTCAGAAAGGGACAACTAATTACGACTTTGCTGTAAATGCCTTGGGTGAAGACAAAGTAAAAGCATTTGATGACTTTAACTTTGCAATTCAGGCTGTAATATCAGGTGATGCAGATGCATCAATAATTGATGAGACAGCAGGATTAGGGTACATGGGAGCAAACAAAGGTGATGTAAAACTTGTTGGTGGAGACTTAACATCTGAACAACTTGGATTTGCATTTCCTAATGGAAGCCCACTTGTTGATGTTGTAAATCAAGGTCTTGCAGAAATGGTTGCTAATGGAAAATTAGCTGAGATAAATGCAAAGTTTTTCTCACCAGACTTTACTGTTACTTATGACGATATTGCAGATGTAACTTACGACGAGTAATTTAAAAATATAATTAATTCAATAGGCACGGGACACCGTGCCTATTGTTTTAATATGGTAATTAATGAAAATTAAAAATTTACTTAAAGCTGAAAATTGGTGGATAATTATTTTGTCTTCGATAATTCTTTGGATGTTATTTAAGATTTTTACCCAACCAGAATATAACAAAGCATTAAATTTTATTATTCCTGGTCTTAGAATCACATTCTTATCAACAATAGTATCTTTTATAATTGCTATTTTTCTTGGTCTAATATCTGGCATTGGTCGCATATCTGATAACAAAATAGCTAGTACTTTGTCCAGAACATATATTGAGTTTATTCGTGGAGTTCCAGTTTTAATTTTGATTTTTACAATAGCCTTCGTTGTTGTTGTTGATGCTGCTGAATTGTTAAATATCAATAATGGAAATGTTCCTATGCTTATAAGGGCAATAATTGCTTTATCTGTTTTTTATGGAGCTTATATAGCAGAAGTTTTTAGAGCGGGTATTGAATCTGTGCCTTCTGGGCAACGCGAAGGAGGAGCGTCATTAGGAATGTCAAAAAGACAAATAATGAGATTTATTGTATTACCCCAAGCTTTTAGAAATATGTTGCCAGCTCTAGGAAATGATTTTATATCTATGATGAAGGACTCCTCATTACTTTCAGTTCTAGCTGTTGAAGACTTAACTTATCGAGGACGTTTATATTCAGGAAGTACTTTCAGATTTGCAGAAACATATTTAGTGCTGACTGTCTTATATTTAATAATTACACTTTTATTATCAGGGTTACAAAGAAGGTTGGAATTAAGACTTGAAAATTCAGATTAAAGAGTTAAAAGATAATTATTTAGAATATTTAAAAAAAATCAAAAATTATTCTGATCATACATGTAAAGCATATGAGAATGATTTGAATCAGTATTTACAATACTTGGATAAATTTAAAACTGATTTGTTTGATAATCAGGATTTTGTAAGTTTCTTATTTGAAAAGGAACTAGCCAAATCAACTATAAATAGAAAACTAACATCAATAAATAATTTTTTGGAATGGGCGTCAAAGATAGAAGATAATAAATCATTTTATAAATTCGAAAGTTTAAAAACTGAAAGAAAATTACCTGATATTTTAACTTCAAATTATATAAATGCATTAATAAACGAGTTACCGATAGATACCCCCAAAGAAATTAGAAATAAAGCAATTGTTGAATTACTTTATTCATCGGGATTAAGAGTTTCTGAAGTAGTTAATTTAAAGCTAAATGATATCAAAAATAACAAATCTTTACGTGTTGTTGGCAAAGGAAGAAAAGAAAGAATACTACCTATGACAGACCAAGCATATAAAATTATTAGTTTATGGAAAATAAATTCTAGAAACGAATATTTGAAAGATAAAAATAATGATTATCTTTTTCTAGGAGTTAGGGGAAATCAAATAACTGATAGGGAAGTAAGAAGAATTGTTAAATCTAGTACTGGAACTTTTCCACATAATTTGCGCCATACTTTTGCAACTCATATTTTAGATGGAGGTGCAGATTTGAGAGTTGTGCAGGAACTATTAGGTCATTCTGATCCAAGTACAACTCAACTTTATACACATGTATCAAAGAAGAAACTTCAAGAAAAGTATAAAAGAACCCATCCAAGAGGTTGATTAAACCATCAAATTGATTACTATTTAAATGAAATAGACACCATATTTACAAGTTTCCTTGGTGAACGAAAGTTTGGAAACCGCATAAGCAAAGAAATATGGGATGAACAACCAAAGGAGAAATATGTCAGCAACAATGAAAGACCTGCTTGAAGCAGGAGTTCATTTCGGTCACCAAACTCAACGTTGGAACCCTAAGATGGATAAATATATATATGGAGACAAAAGTGGCATTCATATACTCGATCTAAGAATTACCTATGACACGTTAGAAAAAACTCAAGATTTCGTTCAAAAACTCGTAGCAAACAGCGGAAAAGTTCTATTCGTTGGAACAAAACCACAAGCCCAGAAAGTCATTGAGGAGCAAGCAATTCGTGCACAAATGCCATATGTAAATCATAGATGGCTAGGTGGAATGCTTACTAATTTTAAAACAATTATTAAAAGAGTCATTTATTTGAACGAACTTAACTCATTAGAGACATCTGGAGAAATTAATGCATATCCAAAACCTGAAAGATTAAGAATAAGAAGAGAAATTGAAAAATTAACAAAATCAATTGGAGGAATTGTAAATCTTAATAAATTGCCGGAAGCTATATTTATTGTTGATTTGCTTAATGAGACAACAGCTCTTACAGAAGCAAAAAAATTAGATATACCTGTAATTGGCCTTGCAGATTCAAATGTTGATCCTGAAAATGTTGATTTTGTAATTCCTGGAAATGATGATGCAATACGATCAATTGAAGTCATTGCAACAGCAATTGCTGACGCATGCCTAAAAGGACTTGGCAAAAGAGAAGATGTAGAAGTTAGTGAAGACAAAGAATGAATATATCAGCATCCGACGTTAAAAAATTAAGAGACATGTCAGGCGCTGGCATGATGGACGCTAAAGAAGCTTTGAAGGAATCAAATGGTGACTTTGATGCCGCTGTAAAGTACCTTCGAGAAAAAGGACTTGCAGATTCAAAAAAAAGATCTGACAGAGACGCAAACCAAGGAACAATCGGGGAGTATATACATTTTCAGCAAGATAGAGCTGTAGCTGGAGTTTTAGTTGAATTAGCTTGTGAAACAGATTTTGTTGCTAAATCTGAAGAGTTCAAGGATATTGCAAAGCAAATTGCAATGCATGTTGCAGCAATGAAGCCTTCATATTTAAATATTGATGATATTCCTGAAGATAAAATTCAAGAAGAAAAAGAAATTATTGCTAAACAGTCAGAAAATGATGGGAAGCCTCAAGAAGTTATGGAGAAAATAATCGAAGGTAAAATCAGCTCATTTTTCAACGATAATGTTCTAAATGAACAAACTTTTTGTAATCCTGAAATATATGAAGGAAAAGTTGGCGTAATGATTGATGAAATGTCTGGAAAGCTTGGTGAAAGAATTTATATTAAACAATTTTCGCATTTAGAAGTTGGTAGCTAAAGATGCCCAGAGTTTTATTAAAACTATCTGGAGAATCTTTTGCTGATGATGAAACCAACTTTGGGATTGAGTCAAGCACGCTAACTAGAATTGCTGACGAAATCGCAAGAGCGAGCAATGATGGAATAGAGATTGGCGTTGTAGTTGGTGGTGGTAACTTTTTTCGAGGCGTCAGTGAATCTGCCAAAAATATGGCTCAAGCAAATGCTGATTATATGGGAATGTTGGCCACCGTTATAAATGCAATTGCACTTAAAGATGCACTTGATAAAAAAGGAATAAATACAAGGGTTCAGTCAGCAATAACTATGACGTCTGTCGCAGAACCCTATATTAGATTAAGAGCAATAAGGCACTTAGAAAAAGGAAGAGTTGTAATTTTTGCAGCTGGAACTGGAAATCCCTATTTCACAACTGATACAGCAGCTTCCTTGAGAGCAGCTGAAATTGAAGCTCAGATTGTTCTAAAATCTACAAGAGTTGATGGTGTATATGATAAAGATCCAGAAAAAGATTCAAATGCTAAATTTATAAATGAACTCTCTTATAAAGAAGTTCTAGATAAAAAATTGTCAGTTATGGACTTAACTGCCATAACACTATGTGAAGAAAATAGTATGCCCATAAGAGTATTTAACGGAACAGTCGAAGAAAATATATATAAAGTTCTTAAAGGTGAAGAAATGGGAACATTTATTAAATAATTATGTCAGAAGATATTATTACCGATATAGAACTTGAAATGACAATTTCAATAGAACATCTTATTGAAGAATTTGGAAAGATTAGAACTGGTCGTGCAAATCCAAATTTGGTTACGAGTATACAAGTAGATTACTACGGTACGAAAACACCACTTCAACAATTAGCTTCCGTTAGCGTTCCAGATCCCAGGCTCTTAGTTATTCAACCATTTGATAAGAGTTCTTTTGAAGAGATAGAAAAAGCTATACAAAATGCAGACATAGGATTAAATCCTGCAACCGATGGTGAGATAATAAGAATTCCAATTCCTCCATTATCTGAAGAAAGAAGAAAAGAATTATCAAAAGTGGCTTCTAAAGCATCTGAAGATACAAAAGTTTCAATACGTTCACACAGAAGATCAGGAATAGATAAAATTAACGAATTAAAAGACGATTTACCAGCTGATGAGATTAAAAGGTATGAATCAAAAATTCAAGAACTTACTGATAAGTTCGTAAGTAAAATTGATGAACTCTATAAAGTTAAAGAAAATGAGTTACTTGAAGTTTAAGTTTTTCTTTTCTTCTGATGAAGATGGAACTTTTTGGCCTGGTGTAGTTGAGTTACCCGTCGAAAAAGAAGTTACAATTGATGATCCATCAAATGATGAAAATAAAAATCAAAGGATTATTACTGGAATAATTCTGTTTGCTGTTTTGTCCCTGTTTTTTCTAAATAAGTTAAGCGCTTTTATTCTATTGATCCTAATAGCTTTTATTGCTGCAAAAGAATGGTTTGATTTATTTGAATACAGTATTTTTATACCATATCCACTTTTACTTTTTTCTGCACTCGCTCCCTTAATTGTTGTATATTTTTATGATTTGCCAGACATAATTGTTCCATATTTTATCTTCCCCCTTGGTTTGATAATATATTTAGGTTTTTTTACAAATTATGCAATATACGATAAGTTTGGAAGCGCAATTGTTTTTCATTCATGGTTTTCAATTGGCATCGCTTCATTAGCTACATTAGTTAGATATGAAGAACTTATTTTTGTTTATTTCTCAATTCTTTCAATTTCCATATCAGATATATTTGCTTATGAGATAGGAAAAAGGATAGGTAGAAGAAAACTCGCAGAAAATATTTCTCCAAATAAAACAATTGAAGGATTTTTGGCTGGTCTATTAATAGGCTCTTTGTTTATGACTTTTAATATAACGATAAACCTTGATAAGCCATTTTTACAATCGTTATTTATTTCGGTATTTTTTATATTTTTTGGTGTACTCGGTGATCTTTTTATGTCCAAAATAAAGAGATCTATAAACGTGAAAGATTCGGGTACTATATTTCCTGGTCATGGTGGTCTCCTTGACCGAATAGACTCCTACTTAATCAGCTTTCCATTTTTGTTAATAGTATTTCACTTTTACTATTTAAATTTTTAAATGAGATAATGATTATATGAACGGTTTATTAACGATATTAATGCTTACTTTTTTTGTTGTTATGCATGAAGCAGGTCATTATTTTGCTGCTAGATTTTCAAAAGTAGCGGTTTCTGAATTTTTTGTGGGATTTGGTCCAAAAATATTTTCTTTTAAAAAAAATGGTACTGAATATGGCCTTAAGGGGATTCCTTTTGGTGGCTATGTAAAAATACCTGGGATGGATGAATCTGAAGAAACTAAAGATTTTGCTGATGATGAATTATTTCATACCTCCAAATGGACTACAAAGTTGTTTATTGCTTCTGCTGGAATAATTGTTAATTTTATCACTGCATGGATTATTTTATTTTCAATATTTATTTTCAATGGAGTTACTCAACCAACACTTCAAATTGATACTATTGGTCAATCTGTAAATAATGAAAAATTATCTCCTTCTGAATTTGCTGGACTAAAACCTGGAGACACCATCACTCAATTCAACGGTTTGAATGTTGATTCATGGGAAGATCTAGTAGAAATTATTGAAATTAATCCCAATAAAGAAGTGTCTATAAAGTATATAAGAAATGGTGGCACATATCTTACAACTACAGTTTTGGAATCAAGAAATATAAATGGTAATGATTTTGGATATCTTGGAGTATCTCCAGTAATAGAGCAACAAAATGTTGGAATTATTAATTCGGCAATTTTTTCAACAAAGCTTGAATATGAAATGACTTTGGCAGCGGTTGATGGAATTTTTACCCTATTAAGTCCTGAAAATATACGAACTTTGTTAGGTACATATTCTGGTCAAGAAATTCCGGACGAGTCTCGACCACTTAGTCCAATTGGTCTGGCTCAAGCAGGAAGTCAAATTGCTGACAATGGCTATGTCAACCTTTTTAGTTTGCTTGCTTTTGTAAATGTATTTTTAGCAGTGTTTAATGCTATACCTCTAATACCACTTGATGGCGGAAGAGTTTTATTATCTGTAATAGAGGGTATTACTGGTAAGAAAATTCCTGATAAGAAACTTTATCCTATTGCAGCATTAGTAATTTTTGTCTTTGTCTTTATTGGAATAACAGCATTTTATCTAGATATAACTCAACCAATTAACTTATGAAAATAAATAGAAGAAAAACTACACAATTATCCGTTGGTAAAATCGGAGTTGGTTCTGACTTTCCAATCTCTGTTCAATCTATGACAACAACAAAAACAAAAGATGTTGAGGGAACTCTTGCACAAATTTATGAGATAGCTTCAAATGGAGCAGATATTGTAAGGGTGACATGTAATGATATTGATGCTGCTAAGGGACTTGTTGAAATTACTCAAAGAAGTCCAGTGCCAATAATTGCTGACATTCATTTTCAATATAAACTTGCACTTGCAGCTATAGAAGCAGGGGTTGATGGTTTGAGGTTAAATCCTGGAAATATACGTAAAGAATCACAAATAAAAGATGTAGCTATAGCAGCCTTAGATGCAAATATACCTATCAGAATTGGCGTAAATGGTGGCTCCCTTGATAAAGACTTGCTTGAAAAATATGGAGATTCCACACCAGACGCATTAGTAGAGTCAGCACTCAAAGAACTTAGGTATTTAGAAGATGTTGATTTTAATGACATAAAAATTTCTGTGAAACATTCAAATGTTCCATTAATGATTGAGTCTTATCGTTTATTAGCTGAAAAAGTAAATTATCCATTACATCTTGGAGTTACCGAAGCAGGCCCTCTTCCAGGCGGGTTAATTAAATCAACAGCAGGTATTGGAACATTATTAAGTGAAGGAATCGGTGACACTATTCGTTATTCATTAACTACAGATCCAGTAGAAGAAGCAAAGAGTGGTCGCCAATTATTAGAATATTTAGGTTTACGTGAAAGAAAATCTTTAGATCTTATTGCCTGCCCAAGTTGTGGTAGGGCAGAAGTTGACGTTATCAAAGTAGCTGAAGAAGCTCAAAATGCTCTTAACAATGAAAACATTCCTCTTCAAGTTGCAGTAATGGGATGTGTTGTAAACGGACCAGGAGAAGCTAGGTCTGCTGATTTAGGTATTGCTGCTGGAAAGAATAAGGGTCATCTTTTTATAAAAGGTGAAGTAGTAAAAGTTGTTAATGAAAAGGAAATGGTTTCATCTCTATTGGATGAAGCAAGATTAATTGTTGAAGAAGGTATAGATGCAAGACTTGCCAAAGCTGATGAAAATGCAGCGGAAATTGCACAAAAAGATGTTGATGATTTGTTAAGTTCTCAAGGCGATATAAATAATTTTCTTGAAAGAAAAAAATCAGTAGTGGAGATTACTTCAAATCAAGATAATGAATAGTTAACGTAATAGAATACAAATATGGTAAAAAAATTAACCCCTATGTCAGAGGATTTTAATCAGTGGTATACAGAAATTGTTCAATCAGCTGACCTTGCCGACTATTCACCTGTTAAAGGAACAATGGTAATAAAGCCATATGGATATGCACTATGGGAAAACATTCAAGCTTACTTAGATAAGAGATTTAAAGAAACAGGACATCAAAATGCATATTTTCCAATGTTTATCCCAAAATCCTTTATTGAAAAAGAAGCTGAGCATGTTGAGGGCTTTTCTCCAGAGCTTGCTACGGTGACCCATGCCGGCGGAAAAGAGTTAGAAGAACCATTGATTGTAAGGCCAACTTCCGAGACCATTATTAATCATATGTTTTCTAAATGGATATCAAGTCATAGAGACTTACCTATGTTAATAAATCAATGGTCCAATGTCGTAAGGTGGGAAATGAGAACGAGACTTTTTCTAAGAACCTCTGAGTTTTTGTGGCAGGAAGGTCATACTGCTCATGCAACAGAGGATGAAGCAAGAGAGGAATCTCTTAAAATGCTTGATATTTACGAAGAGTTTGCCCGAGATATAGCTGCTGTTTCAGTGGTAAAGGGAACAAAATCAGAAATGGAAAAATTTGCTGGAGCAACAACTACGTATTCAATCGAAGCGATGATGAACGATTTGAAAGCACTACAAGCTGGTACATCACACGAGCTTGGTCAAAACTTCTCTAAAGCATTTGATATTAAATTTTCTGATGAAAATAATAAATTACAACATCCATTTCAAACAAGTTGGGGTGTAAGTACAAGATTAGTTGGTATGATAATCATGGCACATGGTGATGATAAAGGATTAAAACTTCCTCCAGAACTAGCACCGCACCAAGTTGTTATTGTTCCTATCATTCCCAATGAAGATGAGAGATCACGTGTTTTAAACGCGATAAACCAGTTAATTGAATCATTAGATGATGTGAGAGTTTTTATTGATGACAGACCTGAAGTATCTCCTGGATTCAAATTTAATGAATGGGAGCAAAAAGGTGTACCAATTCGCATAGAAGTTGGTCCAAAAGATATTGATAATGGATCGGTATTAATTTATAGAAGAGATGATGAATCAAAAGATCAATATCCCTTTGAAGGAATTGATAAAGTGGTAGTTAACACCCTGAATGATATTCAAAAGAATCTACTTATTACTTCAGAAAATACAGTTAAGTCAAATACCTACCATGTTGATTCATACGATGAGTTGATTGAGACTTTAAATGATAAAAAAGGATTTGTTTCATGTTTCTGGGACGAAAACAAAGAAGATGAAATTAAAGTTAAAGAAAAGACAAGTGCGACATTACGGTGTTACCCAATTAATAATAAGGAAATTGAAAAATCAGTTAACTCTAAAAATAATGATGGTAAGTTTGCAATATTTTCCAAAGCATATTAAATATTCTTTATCTAAAATCATTTATCGGTTAATATAAACTTATACAACTTAACTACAAAATAGTGGGTTCAAAACCCACTTTTTTTATGAATGGAGGTGATCAGTTGATGATCAAAGACAACATTATCACTGCCATTTCATCTTTTTTATCAACAGAAAATTTAGAACTTTATGATTTAAATATTGCAGGTAATGAAGCCATTTCTAAAATCGAGATATTTATATTTTCTGATGAAGAGTTGAGCTTAAGTATTTTTGAAAGATTAAATTACCAGATTCAAAGATTAATTGAAGAATTAGGAATTGAAAAAGGGTCATACCAATTAGTTCTGTCAACCCCTGGCATAGAGCGTTCATTAAAAACAAAGAGACATTTTGAACTTGCTTTAAATCAAGAAATAAAAATTAAACTTTCAACTCCTCATGAGGGGGTATATACATTTATTGGAATCTTGACCCAAGTAAATAGCAAGGACATAAAAATATTAATCGATAGTAAATCTATTAATTTTCAATTAGAAAATATTAAAAAAGCAAATATTAGTTTTGATAAATTTAAAGTAAAAGTAAACAGTTGAGGTAATTATGCAATTAGGTAGTGATATTAAACAAGCAATAGAATCTTTGGCTCTTGATAAAGGTGTTGCAGTAGAAAGTATGTATGAAGCTTTGGTTTCAGCATTCAGATCGGCATATATGAGAATCCCAGGTGCTGCTGAAGAAGCAAGAGTAACTTTAGACCCTGAGAGTGGACAAATCACTGTGTATGCACAGGAACTGGATGTTGATGGAAATGTGATTAAGGAGTGGGAGCCTGATATAAGTGATTCTGATTTCGGTAGAATTGCTGCTCAGTCATTTAAGCAAATGATGTCTACAAAAGTTCGTGACGCAAAAAGAGCAACTGTTCTTGATGCTTATATTGGCAGAGAAGGGGAGTTAGTAACTGGAATCGTAACTCAATTTGATGCAAGATTTAATCAGACCATTATTGACCTACAAGATGCTGAAGCAGTTATTCCATCGAGTGAAAGAATTCCTTTTGAAAGACTCGAAAGAGGAAACAGAATAAAAGCTTTAATTACTGAGGTAAGAGAAGAAGCAAAAGGAATACCAATTGTTGTTAGTAGAAATCGTGGCGAATTCGTCCAAAGAATGCTGGAACTAGAAGTTCCCGAACTCACCGATGGAACAGTTGAATTACGTGCTATTGCAAGAGAGGCAGGAAGTAGAACAAAAATAGCTGTTTTTTCAAATGATCCAAATGTTGATCCAAAAGGTGCATGCGTTGGTTCAAGGGGATCACGGGTCAGGCAAATAGTTAATGAGCTAAAAGGTGAAAAGTTAGATGTAGTTGAATGGAGAGAAGATAAAGTAAGATTTATTATCGAAGCGTTGGGACCTGCTGATATTGATGAAGTCATTATTGATGAACATACACAATCAGCAAAAGTAATCGTAAAAGACTCTCAACTATCATTGGCTATTGGAAAAGAAGGTCAAAATGCTCGCCTCGCTGCAAAACTTACTGGTTACAAAATTGATATTGAAGGTCTGGGAGATTCACCTCCAGAGGAGGAAGAACCAAAGCAAGAAGAAGAGTAATTATTAAATGGCAAAAAAACGTATTCACCAAATAGCTAAAGAACTTGATATTGCATCTGCTGATGTTTTACATAAAGCTAAAGAATTAGGTTTTGAAGTTAAAACGGCTTCTTCAGGACTAACACCAGAAGATGAAGAATTATTAGTTTTAGCAATTAATGAAGATTCGATCACTTCAGAAGATCCTCAAGAAGAAAATAATACAGATCCTCAAGAAGAAAATAATACAGATCCTCTAGAAGAAAATAATACAGATTCCAAAGAGGAAATTATTACAGATCAGCCGTTAAAGGAAGACGATCTTGTTACTGAAGATAATGATGTAGAAGTAAATATTATTGAAGTTACAGAAGGCTCAACACCTGAAGATATATCATTAATTTTCGAAATTGATGCTACAACTGTAGTTGGAGACCTCATGTCCTTGGGAATTATGCAATCAATTACCTCTAATCTTCAGAATGAAGAAATTGAAAAATTATTTGAAAAATATAATGCAATCCCAGAATTTATTGAAAAAATTGAAGTAAAACGATCAGATATAATTCAATCTGAAGATTTTGAGGATGATGAAAGTTCGTTAAAGTCAAGGCCTGCAATTATTACTGTTATGGGCCATGTAGATCATGGTAAAACAAGTCTTTTAGATTATATAAGAAAAGAAAAAGTTGCCTCTGGCGAAGCTGGTGGAATTACTCAACATGTTGGGGCATACAATGTTACAAATGATTCTGGAAGCGTTACATTTATTGATACACCTGGTCATGAGGCATTTACCCAAATGAGAGCGAGGGGAGCTGATGTTACAGATATCGTAGTCCTAGTTGTAGCAGCAGATGATGGTATTATGCCTCAAACAATTGAAGCTATAAATCATACAAAAGCAGCCGATGTCCCAATGATTGTTGCTATAAACAAATGTGACTTACCAGATGCAAATCCCGCACTCGTAAAAGCTGATCTAACGAAATATGAAGTAGTATCTGAAGACCTTGGAGGAGATGTTCCAGTGGTTCAAATATCAGCCATTACAGGAGATGGTATTGATGATCTATTAGAGACACTTAATTTAGTAGCAGAGATAGAAGAATTAAAAAGTAATTATGATTCTGAACCTTCTGGATTCATTATTGAATCGAGGATGGAAGTAGGCAAAGGAAATGTTGCAACAATAATTGTAAAAAGAGGCACATTGAAATCAGGTGATTTTATATATGCTGGATCAGCATTTTGCAGAGTGAAATCTATTTTTGATCACAATGGAAAGACTTTAAAATTAGTAACTCCTGGATCACCAGCTGACATTATAGGTTGGGACGATTCACCAATCGCAGGAGATCAATTTGTAGCAACCAAAAATCAAAAACTTGCAAAAAGTAAGGCTGAAGAAAATAAAAATAAATTAAAAGAATTTGATGATACAAGTTATACCGTTGAATCTAGGGTTTCTGAAATGATGCAACTTCTTCAAGAAGGTGAATTGAACACAATAAATATAATCGTAAAAGCAGATACAAACGGTTCGGTAGAAGCCATAAAGGACAGCTTACTAAAGCTTTCAGATGGTGATGTAAATATCCAAATTGTTCATGCTGCTGTTGGAGGAATTGTATTATCAGATGTTGATCTTGCTGGAGCAACAGGATCATTAATTGTTGGATTTAATGTAAGACCTGATAGTCAGGCAAGAAATATGGGACAAAGTAAGGGAATAGATATAAGAACATACAATATTATTTACGAACTTATTGATGATATTAGCGAGGCAGTTCGTGGACAGCTTACCGTCAAAACAGAAGAAACTGTTATTGGCATGGTGAACGTTCAAACAACTTTTAGAGCACCTAAAGTCGGTGTTGTAGCTGGATCTGTTGTAGCCGAAGGAAAAGTTGACTTAGATGCTAAAGCCCGACTCCTTAGAGACGGGGTAGTAATTTACGAAGGAAGTATTGTCTCATTAAGAAGGTTTAAAGACAATGTTGAGACTGTTAATGAGGGACTTGAATGTGGAATTGGGTTATCTGATTATAAAGATATAAAACAAGGTGATGTAATTGAAGTCTTAGGAGAAGTTGAAGTATAAAAATATGGAAAAAGGCTTAAGAGGAGGAAGAGTAAATCGGATCAATCCGATGATACAGCAAATAATTTCTGATTGCTTTTTGAACAGCTCAGACCCTACATTAAACAAGGCAACAGTCACCTTAGTTTCCACGTCACCCGATCTAAAAAAAACTACTGTACTTGTGTCTTCGATAGAAAATAATAAATCTTCCTTGAATCAGTCATTATCTAGAAATAAACAAAAAATACAAAGGGTTCTTGCAAAGGAAATGAAAACCAAATATGTTCCAACAATAATTTTTGAGTTAGATCATTCTTTTGAAGATATCGATAAAATTAACAAAATTATTGGATCATTAAATGACAAATAATATTTCAGATTACTTTAATAGTGATTCTGTTTTTATCACTGGGCATGTAAATCCAGATGGAGATGCATTAGGTGCAGCACTTGCATTGAAATTGTATTTAGATAGTAAAGATCTTTCAGCCGATATAAATTTTGACATAACTACAAAATTACCATCTAACTTAAATCATTTACCATATGATCTGATCTCCAATAGTAATAAAGATAAATATGAAACAGCTTTTGTTTTTGACTGTGGCAATTCATCTAGGCTAGGTAAATTTGAAAATCTTGTTTTAGAAGCAAAAAACATTATTGTAATTGATCACCATGTAGATCCTTCATTTGGAGATGTACAGATCATTGACTCAGATGCCGCGAGTACTACTCAAGTTTTATTCAGACAATTTAAAGAAGAAAATATTCAAATTAGTAAGGATATGGCAAATTGTTTATTGACTGGTTTAATCACAGATACTGGAAGATTTCAATATTCAAATACTACATCTGAGGTTTTTAATATTGCTTCTGAATTACTTGATGCAGGTGCAAATCTATCACAAATAAGTGAAAATATTTATGGATCTATAGAATTTAATGCCTTAACGCTTCAAAGTAAAATCATTGAAAGAATAGTTCTTAAAGAAGAAATTAACTTCGCACATTCGATTGTATACCAGAATGATTACTCCGATTACCAGGTTGAACCAGAAGAAACAGATTTTTTAATCGATGTTGTCAGACTTGTAAAAGAGTCAAATGTAGCTTTGCTATTAAAAGAACAAAAAGATGGGACATTTAAAGGAAGTTTAAGATCAAGAGGAGATATTAATGTTCAAAAAATTGCTTCAATTTTTGATGGTGGTGGACATGTAGCTGCTAGCGGATTTTCAAGTAATGATTCTCCCGAGAATATCATTGAAAAAATCGAGTATGAAATTAGAAAATTTATCTAACTTTTATTTAGTAAATAAACCTCGTAATTGGACATCCCAAGATCTTTGTACCGTTTTTAAAAAAAAATATTCATTTTCTAAAGTTGGTCATTCAGGTACGTTAGATCCAAATGCAAGTGGTTTGATGCTTCTTGCCACGAATAAATATACAAAACTCTTCGATTATTTGAAAGATACAAATAAAACATATGAGTTTGAAGCATTATTCGGTGTTGAATCAGATAGTTTTGATACTGATACAGACGTTAGGGAAGTGGAGTCCATAAACTTAAAATTATTACAACAGGAGCTTGATGACGGTATTGCTAGTCTTACGGGAAAGATAAAACAAACACCTCCAATTTATTCCGCTATCAAAGTTGATGGAAAAAGATTATACAAATACGCTAGGCAAAATAAAAATGTTGATATTCCTGAAAGGGAAGTGGATGTCAGCAGTTTCAATCTTTTAAATTTTAAAAATAATAAAGCTACATTTTCAGCATCAGTAAGTAAAGGAACATTCATCCGATCATTGGTAGTTGACCTTGCAAGTTACTTAGGAACAAAAGCTGTTGTATCCTCAATTGTCAGAACATCTATAGGTAATTTAAATAGTAAAAATTCACCAATTATTGATGAAATTGATACAAAAACAGAAATTGACATACCTTCTCCATTAGTATGGACTGAATTATTCAATCTACCTGTCATTTCAGTCGGTGATGATTTAATTGAAGAAATTAGTAATGGTAATTTTCTATCTAATAAATATTTTGGGGAGAAGAAACTTTCAATTATTGAAAATAAAAATACTATTCTTGCAATTTATGAACCTTACAATGAGAATAAATTTAAACCACAAAAAGTATTGATATGAAAATTTACAATAATTCAAAACCTGATACAAATATAGAAAATAGTTCTGGAGTTGTATGTATTGGGGGATTTGATGGTATTCATTTGGCCCATCAACAATTATTTAAAAAAACAATAGGTATTTCGACAGAATTTGACATAATCACTTTTGAAGTAATACCAAAAATTTACTTTAATGAAGATTTAAAACCTCTGATATCAAATAAAGGTAGGGAAAAAATTTTTTCCACTTTTAATCCAAATAATCTAATTTATTTAAATTTTGAAAACTTTAATAAAATTTCACAAGAACAATTTTGTAAATACTTGAAGAATAATTTAAATGTTAAAAAAATTGTCGTTGGCAAAGACTTTAAGTTTGGCAACAACAGGTCAGGTGATATAACTTCACTAATTGATTTTTTTGGTGTTGAGAATGTTTATTTACTTGATGATTTTCTTATAGATAATGAGAAAGTCTCATCTACAAAAATTCGTTATTATCTTTCAAATGGTGAGATTGAAAAAGCTAATGTTTATCTTGGAAGAGAATTTTCACTTATTGGCACTGTAATTGAAGGCAAGAAAATTGGAAGAAGTCTAGGTTTTCCAACAGCTAACTTGTCATTAGACCAAGATACTTTTATTCCTAATTTCGGTGTTTACGCAGGAACAATAAATATAGATAATGAGATTTTCAATGCAATAGTAAATATTGGAATAAATCCTACTGTTGACAATCAATCAACCGTAAAAATTGAAGCTCATATTTTTGACTTTTCATCTGATATATATGATAAAAAGGTAGAACTTTCATTAAACCAGTTTATTCGTAATGAAATAAAATTTAATAATATTGATGAATTGAAGATTCAAATAGCTGAAGATATTAAAACAGCAAAGAAATACTTTTAATTTACACTTTAGATTCATTAACTACTATCATTATCTCGAATGAAGACCAAAGAAGAATTAATTAAAGAATACGGTAAATCAGATAATGATACCGGGTCAACAGAGGTTCAAGTAGCCTTACTTTCAAAAAGAATTGACGATCTAACTGGTCATTTAAAAGAACATAAGAAAGACCATCACACACGAAGAGGACTTTTGATGCTTGTAGGTAAAAGAAAAAGGCTTCTTCAGTATCTTGAAAATCAAGATGTTGAGAGATATAGATCTTTAATTGATAAACTTGGACTAAGAAAGTAAATAAATATAAGATAGAGCGTTATTAATTGAGAGCTTTTAAGGAAAGCTGGCAATTAATAACCTCATCTTGGAAAAGAGGATAAATGTCCGTAACAAATGTCACATGTAATATTGGTGATAAAGAAATAAAATTTGAAACAGGTAAATTAGCACTTCAGGCACCTGGTTCAGTAGTTGTAACATCTGGAGATACAAATGTTTTAGTAACAACTGTTGCTAATACGTCGGTTAGAGAAGGTATTGATTTCTTTCCTTTAACTGTCGACGTTGAAGAAAGAATGTATGCAGCAGGTAAAATACCTGGAGGATTTTTTAGAAGAGAAGGAAGACAAACTGAGAAAGCTATACTGGCTTGTCGATTAATAGATAGACCTTTGCGTCCTTCTTTCGCAGATGGTTTTAGATGTGAAACTCAAATTATTGCAACTGTATTAAGCGTTGATAATGAAAATGAATATGATGTGTTATCATTGAACGCTGCATCTCTCGGACTTCAGTTGGCAGGCATACCACTAGAATCTCCTGTTGGAGCTGTAAGAATGTCTTTAATTAATGATGAATGGGTCGTTCAAGCTACTAATACTGAACAAGAAGAATCAATATTTGAAATGGTCATCGCTGGAAAGCTTAATGAAAATAATGAGATTGACATAGTTATGGTTGAAGCGGGTGCAAAAGAAAACACCTTTGAAAAAATTGATTCAGGTAGTGTTGCTCCTTCTGAAGACATTGTTGCAGACGGTATAGATTTATCTAAAGAATATATCCAGGCATTAATAAATGCTCAAAAAGAATTAGTTTCTATGAATGATGTACCTTCTGTAGATTGGCCAATTATTGAAGATTATTCGGACGAATTAAAATCAAAAATTGAAGCAAGTTGCAAAGAGGAATTAAATGAAATCTCTTCCATTACTGAAAGATCTGAAAGAAGTAGTCGACAAAATGAATTACAAGAAAAAGTTGTAGAAGAGTTTTTAGATGAAGAAGAAGATAACTCGAAAGCAATTAAGTTAGCCTTTAAATCAATATATAAAGAATTGGTAAGAGACCGAGTAGTTAGTGGTGGTCCAAGACTTGATGGAAGATCACCAACAGACATTAGAGATATATCTTCCGAGATTAACTTATTACCAATGGTCCATGGTTCATCTTTATTTCTAAGAGGAGAAACACAAGTATTGAATGTAACAACTTTAGGTATGTCAAGACTTGAACAAATGCTAGACACCATAGATACTGTTACTTCAAAGAGATATATGCACCACTATAATTTTCCACCATATTCAACTGGTGAAGCTTACATGATGAGAGGTCCAAAAAGAAGAGAAATTGGTCATGGAGCATTAGCTGAAAAAGCAATGCTACCTGTCATTCCTCCAAAAGCTGATTTTCCTTACACAATTAGAGTTGTTAGTGAAGCAATATCATCTAATGGATCAACATCCCAAGCCTCAGTCTGTGCATCTAGTCTTTCTTTGATGTCAGCAGGAGTCCCAATAAGAGAACATGTATCTGGGATAGCAATGGGTTTAATTTCTAAAAATAGTGAATTTGTAACACTTACAGATATCTTAGGTGCGGAAGATGCATTGGGAGATATGGACTTTAAAGTTGCAGGAACAAGGGGAGTGATTACTGCTCTTCAATTAGATATGAAAATTGAGGGCTTGCCTTCAGATATTTTAAGAAAAGCTTTGGAACAAGCAAAAGATGCAAGACATCACATCTTAGACATAATGGAGGATACCATTTCAGAACCAGCTGATTCATTATCAGGCAATGCACCAAGGTTAGAATCAATAGAATTACCAAAAGATAAAATTGGTGAAGTTATTGGACCTAAAGGTAAAAATATTAGAAAGATTGAAGAAGAAACTGGAGCTAGCGTAGAAATTGATGATGATGGAATTCTTACTTTAGGCTCTACTGAACAAGAATCTTTAGATACTGCTAGAGAAATGGTAATGGCAATTATTGATCCAGAAGAGCCAGAATTAAATCAAGAATATGAAGGTGAAGTTGTAAGTCTTGCTAAATACGGAGCTTTCATCAATATACTTCCTGGTAGAGATGGATTAATGCATATTTCTAAATTTCATTCTGAATTACGAGTGAATAACCCTGAAAAAATCTTAAATGTTGGGGATAAAATCATGGTCGTAGTTGATTCAATTGAGAATGGTAAAGTTGGCCTTACACCAGTAAATGATTTAGAAATTCCAGAAGATGCGATTGAAAAAAGACAATCCAGTAATAAAGATAGAAATTCAAGATCATCAAAACCAAAAGATAACAAAAATGGTAACAAAAACCGTAAAAGAGTATCTTTTGAGGATGAATTCGAAAAAGGTATCTAGTTACTTACGATTTCCGGTTAGTTTTGTAGGATTTGTCGATTCAGTAGTTACATAAGCATCTGGATTAATTTCGGAGACAATTTTAAGAACATTTCTTACTTTTTTACGTGGCGCAACGCACCAAGCTATGCTGACTTCACCTTGCATACCTTCACCATTTATTAAAGTAACTCCAAAACCGTTATTCCTTAATTCAGTTGCGACTTTTTGGCTTTCGGCATCTTTAGGTGAAAAAATTCTAACAACAACATCACCTATTGCAATACTGGACTCAATATAAGAACCAACGATAGTGCCTGCTGCAAAACCAAGTGCGTAACCTATTGCTAAAAATGGATCATTTAAATCTCTAATTACTTGTGAAATAGCAATTATCCAAATACCAGATTCAACAAAACCTAATAGTGCGCCAAAAAGTGGTTTTCCTTTATTCACATAAAGAGTTCTTAAAGTTCCCAAAGATTGATCAATTAATCGTAAGATGAATATGTAACCTGCGGCTAAAAGTAATTCCATTGTTAACTTTTGAGCTTTAAAGTCATCTCGTCATATACATTTTTCATTTTATGATGAGTGTCTTTTACAAGTTGTTCAATACTTTCTTTGTTGTACTTTGACATATCGATTGGTTCTAGTGTTTTTATCATTGCTTTACCACTTTTCATAAATTTGCTTCCTCTTGGCCAGATATCTCCAGTACCAGCAATTACAACGGGCAATATGCGAACATTATTTTGCTGAGCAATATGAAATGCACCATTTTTAAATTCTTTAAATTCATTTTTATCAACACGTGTTCCTTGAGGATAAACCATTAGTGACCATCCATTTTTGAATAAATTTTTTGCTTGTTCATTTATAGATTCACGATCATTTGGGTTGTCTCTATCGACTTTTATAAAATTGAAAGATTTTGCTGCTGTTCTAAAAACGGGTAGTTTATACACTTCTTTTTTTGCCATGAATGCCCATTTAATTTTTAGCAGTTTAAAAAGGATCAAAGAATCAATATTTGATAAATGATTTGATATAACAACAAAAGATTCATTATTTTTATATTCAACTGCTTTTGTAAATGTAGTTTTTGCACGTGCGGCCCATAACCATGGATTTACCCAAGATTGGGCTATATAATATTTTAATTTTCCGTATTTATTGAATAGACCAACAAACCAAATTGCATAAGTTACAGGGATTGTGTAGAGAGCCATAATAAACAAATTGATCCAGCTTAATACTTTATTCTTGAGCATGGCCTAATAATACAGTGATATGATATTCATAAGTGAAAATGATTGAAAAAAATAAATTAAGAAGTAACTTAAAAAATTTAGATTATAAGGATTTTGCTCTCTCAGAAATTAATATCAAATTTTTAAATTCATTAATTCATCAAAAAAAAGTTTGTACATACATCCCAAATAAAATGGAGATAAATATAAATAAATACTTAGTCAATTTTTTAGAACTTCAAACAACTTATTTAGATGACGAGATGCTTAATATTTGTTTATTGAACGAACCGTTTGTAGAAAATAAATACAAAATTGCTGAACCAGCAATAAAGATACCCGTCACAGATACTCAAGTATTTCTAATTCCTGGTTTAGGATTTACAAAAGAAGGTATCCGATTAGGAAGAGGTAAAGGTCACTATGATAAGCTATTGTCAAAATATTCTACAGCTTTAAAAATTGGGATATGTGCAAATAAAAACTTATTAGATGAGATACCAATGGAAGAACATGATATATTGATGGATTATGTTTTGACAGAGAACGAAAATTTCAAAATACATTAAAATTAAATAACTATGGATGTAAGCATTAATGTTGGATACTTTGGTCCACATATATCAGATGACAAAGATTTATTTAAAAAACTAGATGACATAGGTGTCTCTTGTGTGTGGACTGCAGAGGCATATGGTTATGATGCTGTAACACCACTTGCATATTTTTCAGCCTTAACAAACAATATGAATATTGGGTCTGGAATAATGCAAATACCTGCTCGTACTCCAGCCATGACTGCCATGACCGCTGTTACGCTTGATCAGATGTCAAAAGGAAGATTTAGGTTAGGACTTGGTGTTTCTGGGCCCCAGGTAGTTGAAGGTTGGCATGGCGTACCATATGGTAAGCCACTTGCAAAAACAAGAGAATATGTAGAGCTAGTAAGAAACATTATCAAAAGAGAAGGAAAAGTTGAGCACAATGGTGAATATTACGAACTACCTCTGTCCGGAGAAAATACTACTGGACTTGGAAAGCCATTAAAGCTTATTGATCAACCTTTAAGAGATGAGATACCAATTTATCTAGCAGCAGTAGGTCTTAAAAATGTTGAAATGACTGCAGAAATTGCCGATGGGTGGTTACCTTTTATGTACTCTCCTCTTAAAGGCGAAGAGATTTATAAAGACTCACTAACAAATGGATTTAAAAAATCGGGAGTATCAGACAAAAAAGATAAATTTGAAATTGTAACAACTGTAATTGGTCGCGTATGTGATGAAGAAGAGGTTGATGAATATTTATATCCAGCAAGAAATGTTTACACACTTTATGTTGGAGGCATGGGCGCAAAATCCAAAAATTTCTATTACAACCTTTTTTGTGAATACGGATATGAGGATATTGCCGATGAATTACAAAATCTCTATTTAAGTGGTAATAAAAAAGAATCAGAGAAAATGTTTCCAAAAGAATTACTAGAGGAACTTACATTAGTTGGCACAAAAAAAGATATTGAAAAAAAAGTAGAAATGTGGAAAGAAAGTAATGTAACTGAAATTTCTTTATCACTTCCTATTGATTTTGAAACTGTTAAATTCATAAAAGAATTACTTTGAAAATTCTTTTAACTTCTTTTTATGATTTAGGCAAACAGCCAAAAATTATTGCAGAGATTGCTGATAGATACAACAACACTGAAGTGCATTTTGATTTTGTTGATTTTTCAGTAGATAATCAAAATATAGATTTAGATACTTATGATGTGCTTGGAATTTATGCACCAATGCATACAGCAACAATCCTTTCAATTGAATATATTAAAGATAAAAAACTGCCCGATAAAGTATTTACATTTGGATTGTATGGATCTGTTCTTGAAGATTTCGATCCTTTTATAAAATATATCAAAGATATTGAAAGTGAGGAACTTACTTCTTTTTTAAAACTGAGTGAAAACCAAAAATTTTCATTAAAAGACAATATACCTAATAGACAAATATTTCCCGATATCTCAAATTACGCACATTTAGTAGATGGATCAAATAATCTTATTGCTGGATCAGTAGAAACAACTTACGGTTGCAAGCATTCGTGTACTCATTGTCCTGTCCCAATCTCTTTTAATGGAAGTTTTAAAACGTATTCTTTAGAAAAAATAGTCAATGATGTCCAAAATCAGGTGAATCAAGGTGCAGAACATATATCATTTAATGATCCAGATTTTTTTAATGGCCCAATTCACGCATTGAAAATTCTTGAGGCATTAAACCACAAATTTCCACAAATAACCTATGATTCAACAATAAAAGTAGAACATATTATAAAATATCAAAAATATTTTAAAGAACTAGCGTCTTTGAATATGGCTTTTGTGATTTCTGCATTCGAAACAACTAATGACAAAGTTTTAACAATTCTTGAAAAAAACCATACAAGCAATGATTTAAATAATTCAATAGAGATTTCAAAGGAATTTGGTATTGATATACGACCAACATGGATGCCTTTTTCACCATGGACAAAATTAGAAGATTTATCAAATATCGTAGAATTAATCGAAGGTTATCAATTACGTGAGACTGTAGATCCCATTCAATTAACTATAAAATTGTTAATACCTAAACACTCCCTCATAATTAAAAGACCTGAAATAAAAAAATATTTAGGTGATTATGAAAAAGAATCATTAAGTTTTCAATGGCAATATGAAAATATTCATGCTGAAAAATTACAATTTACCCTTTTTGATTTTATTTTGAATAATTCAGAATTAGATGAGCATAAACAATATCTAGGGATGGTAAGTATTATTGAAGAATTTACACGTACAAAATTAATAACAAATACAAACTATGACTTTAAGAAAGTGCCTAAGTTATCGGAAACATGGTTTTGTTGCGCAGAACCCAGTAAAATTCAACTCGATAGAATTAAAACAAATAAGGCATTGATATGACAGAAATTTCAAGTGAGGAGATAAATGTTTCAACATGGAAAATTCCAAGTCCATTAGGTATTATCGGTAGTCATTCTGAGGGGCAATTCAATGGAATGACAGCTAGTTGGATAACACAAGTTAGCATGGAACCAGCGCTTATCGGTGTTGGAATAGATAATAAAAGTGTTACTTTTAATCTAATGAACAGTAGTGATTATTTTTCATTAAATATGTTCTCTCCTGATTACACTAAAGTTTTTGTAAAATTTTCAAAACCAGCAGAATATAAAGAAGGTTTTTTGAATAAGGAACCGATTACATTAACAGATAACTCTGTTCCAATTTTTGATAATGCGACAGTATGGTTTGAATTAAAAACTACTCAAAAAATAAATTTAGGAACTCATACCTTTTTTATTGGGGAAATTATCGATTGTAAGACTCTTAATCCTGATGAGCGAGTTGCATATATGGGTGATACTCGAATGAAGTATGGCGGAGTCCCTAGAGGTGGACACTAGTTTACAAAATATTAACAAACCCAATGTCTTATATTTAACATCAAACTTTATAATTGACTATCTTCGAAAGGATTAAATGAAATTAAAAAAAGGCGACAAGATTGAAGAGATAACATTACCTTCAATTGATGGTACAACTTTCAACTTAGAGGCAATAAAAGGAAAAAAAGCTATGGTATCTTTCTATCGTTATTCTTCTTGTCCATTTTGTCACTTACGAATAAATGAGATTATAAATAAAAAAAATGAATTTGGTGATAATTTTGTTCCGATAGCAATATTTGATTGTGATTTTGATGATTTAGTTAAGAATTCGAAAAAACATGACGGCAATCTCACAATTTTATGTGACGATGACCGTGTTTATTTTGACAAATATGAGGTACAAAATAGTTTCTTTAGATTTTTATTTGGTATAACAATTAGAGTAGATCGTTTTTTTCGAGCTCTTTCCAAGGGGTACAATCCTGCATCAAATATGAGTGGTGCTTTTTTAGGATTACCAGCAGATATTTTAATTGATGAAAATGGTGTTGTAGAAAAAGCATTATACGGCGCTCATACTGCAAATCACATACCAATGAAAGAGGTAATTGAGTTCTCAAATAGTTAATATATAAATTATTGAGAAAACAAAATTTAGAATTTAAGTTCACAGATCTTGAGCAGGTTTATAACGTTAATGAGAAAAATAATACATCTCTCTTAATTGATATTAAGTCTAGTAATGAAGATCCATATTCCTTATCACCTGCTTTTGAATCAGTGATTGAACGTTATTGTTGGGTACCAAAGAACAATAGTGATGTATTAAGTCTTGATTTATCAGTCCAAAAAGATACAAAAATCTATTTAAATAATAAACTTGCTGACTCAAGCAAAATCAAAATATCTGCGAAAGACGGTCCCCAAGAATATAATTTTTTATTTCGCAAAGATGACCAGATTGCAAAATATTCTCTAGTTTGTTTACCCGTAAATTTTCCCCCCTTAAATATCAATATAACTAATTCATCCATGGTTGCAGATGGCAATATATTCACTAGTGTCTTCATCGTTCCTAAAGTTGTGCATTGGCCTCTAATTATCAGAGATGTAATTAAATATTTTCCAGAATTAAAGAGATACTATATCAAATATCTTTATCAGAATATAAGAACAAGAATAAATATTCCAAAAATAGTAAAACATCAAACTGAAAAGAAACTCACTAAATCCAGAAAATATCTTCCTTACATCATGATGCTAGATAAGTTCGGTGTTCCAATATGGTACAAGATGGCAGGTATAGGTTTTTCAGCATTTCGTCCATACAAAAATGGATATTATTACGGAGCAGTAAGCAACTACCCACAATTTGCTATAGGTTTAGGAAAAACTGTTCTATTAGATCAAGATTTCAATATAGAAAGTTTTAAACAAATTATGGAAAAAGATATTTATACAGAACTTCATGAATTTCAGTATTTAGATGATGATACAGTAATCCAAATAGGATCAAAGACTCATAAATTTCAAAATCAAAAAGTAGAAAGTGGGATAATTTCAATCGAAAATGAACAGAAGGGTACTAAATTTTTTATGGGACTCTATTGATCATGTTTCCCCCGAGTTTTCAAAAGTTCCAACCAAAGAGTGGGGGATGAATACTAATGATTATTTTCACATGAACGCTGTAAGAATTCTTAAAGATGGCAACTACTTAGCTTCTGCTCGTCATACACAAACAATAATGAAAATTGATAAAACATCAGGAAAAATTTTGTGGCATATGGGAAAAGGAAAATTAAATAATTTTAAATTTGTTAATGACCCCTATGATGGTTTTTCTCATCAACATGCTCCAGAAGAACTTGAAAATGGAAATATACTGATTTGGGATAATGGTATTGATTCGATAAAAGATGGATCAAGAGTCGTTGAATATAAAATTGACGAAATTAGTTATACTGCGACACTTGTTTGGTCAAAAGAATTCAAAAATCTACAAGCCAATGTTGCTGGAAATTGTCACAATATAGGTGAAAATAGTTATATAGCTGCATTTGGATCTCAGGGATATATTGAAGAATTTAATAAAGACGGGACAAAGGTTTTATCTATTGACCCAGGTGGATTGATCTACCAAGTTAGAAAATCTTAAGTGTTAATTTCTACTTTTATATACAGCGTAAAATCCAACCAAGATTGAACTTATTAAAAAGTAATTTAAAGCTACAATCGTTATCACATTTATACCTAACAATGAAGCTACAGCTGCTGCCACAGGAAAATTTTGTAATGTACCTTCAGCAAGTATTCCCATTCTGTCTTCCTCACTAATTTTCGTTATTTTGGAAATTAAATTAATTCCAATAAAAATAGTTATTAAATTTAAAATTACGAAAATAGATGATGATCTGAAGATATCAAATATAATGTCTCTTAATTCTATAGGCACTCCAATTGCTATAACTAAAGTAACAACGGTGAAGACTTTTTTAATAGATGTTTGTGAATCTAATGCTTTTTGTGGAAAATAGTGTTTTATAGCCATTCCAATAAATACAGGAATAAGGACAAGGTACAGTAGTTGAATTAATAATTCGGTAGAGTTAATTTGTACTTGAAGACCAATATTTTCATTGAAAATTGATGCAATATTTAACCAAAGAGGTATTGTTCCGAATGCTATAAGTTGAGTAATAACTGTAAGAGATGTTGTAAGTGCAACATTACCTTTCATTAAAGAAGAATACATTGAAGAAATATGACCTCCAGGTGCACACATAATTACTATTATTCCAATTGAAATTGATTGATTATCTATAAATAAACTTGTCACTATTCCAATAATTGGCAAGAAAGTTATTTGTATTAAAAGACCTACAAGTGAGCTTTTTGTATTTACTAATAAATTTTTAAAACTATCTATGTCTAAATCTGTACCAACACCAATCATCAATAAAGGAATTAAATAGGGTACTAAATCTAAAAAAATGGAATTAATTTCCATGTCTTTAATTTTATTGGAAAAATAACGAAAAGTATTAAATGTAAATTTAATTGCAAAATAACAAATTAACTTAATATGTTTCCTTTTATCGCAATGTCTTGAATTTGAAAGTAGAATTTACTAAAGGTACCAATGAAAAAAGTAGCATTTAAATTTTTAACATATGTATCAATATTTTTGGTACTTCCAATTTTAAAATTATTTGGTAAAAAATATTATGAAACTAACGTGGTACCGAAGCTTTTAACTATTCTTTGTAATACAAAACCTAATCACTATCAGAGGAAAAAGGTTGTACCTTTAGCAACAGGAGATGTTGTTGAAATAGGTGTAGGTCCAGGATTAAATTTGCAATACTATAACTTTGAAAAAGTCAACAAAGTTATTGGAATAGATCCTTCAGATGAACTAAACAAAATTGCTAAAAAAAATGCTGATAAGGTTAATTTAGATATTGAATTTAATTTATCCTCAGCTGAAAGTATTGATTTACCCACATCATCTGTTGATTCAGTAGTTTGTACTTTTTCATTGTGTTCAATTCCTGACCCAAATAAAGCTTTAAATGAAATTTATAGGATTTTAAAGCCAGGAGGTAAATACTTTTTTTGTGAACATGGAATTTCTCCAGACATTACCACTAGAGTTTTTCAAAATGTTACAAACATATTTTATCCAAAATTATCAGGAGGTTGTCATGCAAATAGAGATATACCAAAGTTAATTACTGATGCCGGATTAAATATTGTTGAAAAAGACACAATGTACTTACCTGGATCTGTAAAGTTTCTTGGATACAATTACTGGGGTTTAGCTGTTCGCTAGATATCTTTTATAGAAAGAATTGCCTCAACACAAGCAATTGGTTGATCTTCTTGTAAAAAATGTCCCGCATCCTTAATAGTTACATGTGGCATCCCTTCACAACCTGGTACTAGTTTGTAAAAGGAATTTTCAACACCTGCAAATATTGGATCTTTATCACTAAATGCGCATAAAAATGGTTTATTCCATTCTCTTAAAATTTTCCATGCTTCTTTATTGGGCTCCGCACTTGGAGTTCTCAGCGTTCCAGGTACTAAGTTTGGAAATTGTCTAACTCCCTGCTTGTGATCATCACTTGGGAATGGAGCATTATAAGCAGCAAGTGCATTTTCATCTATGCCTTTAGTTGTACCATTTCTGACTTGTCCTGCGACATGTAGATCAGGTTTTATCTGTAAAAACTCACGAAACACAGCAAACCCTTCACTTAATGGAGCTTTTCCTGTGGGTAGTCCTGTATTAGCAGTAATTATTTTTTCAAATCTATCATCATATTTTGCTGCCAGCCTTAAGCCGATCAAGCCTCCCCAATCCTGACAAAAAAGTGTAATATTTTTTAAATCAAGACTTTCAATAAATTCGGACATCCAATCAACAAATCCTTCATAGGTGTAGTTGTACCTGACTGAAAATTTATCTGATTTTCCAAATCCAGGTAGATCGGGAACAATTACCCTATATCCACTATCTTTTAAAGGATTAATCATATTTCTATAAAGATATCCCCATGTTGGATTTCCATGCATTAGCAACACAACCTCATTGCTTTCACTGTTTTCATCAACATAGTGAATATTGATATTGCCAAATTCAGAAGATACAGTAACAAAATTTTCTTCGAAATCCCATCCAGCAATATTTTCAAATAAACTTAAGTCAGTTTTTAAAATTGTCATTGTATTCATAATAGTTTTAAACATATAACTTTTCATCTCAATCTTTTTTAAAACTATCAACCAGTCTCAGTTTTAATTAATATATGTGTAATGACTAAGTTACTCAAAAAGTTCTTTCCATATCTGATTGGAATTATCTTAGGAATTTTAAGTTTTATTCCCTTTACAAGACAAACTACGATTGCATCTTTTTTAACTGGATTTGGAAGCAATACTGTTAATCAATGGAATTACTTTTTAGATTATGGTTCAGAATCTCAGAATATGTGGCAAAGATCATACGTTTCACTTCTTGGATTGTTACCCAGCGCAAGTCCAGAAGTCATATATTTGTCAGCATCAGTCGATGATAACGGTGATGGATTGCTGGGTAATTGTGAATATACATTAAACGGTGTAGTTCCAAATGCAAGATATTGGAGTTTTGCGATTTATGGAAATGATAATTATTACTTACAAGATCCCAATAATTTAAAAAGTGATCCAACTTATGAAGACCTATTCGCTCAAGTTACCAATGGATATGAAATCATAAGAAATATTGGCGAAACCTACGAAATCAAAATAGGAAATAATTTAGTAAATCAAGATGGAACTTTAAGTCATTTTGGAAATGATTTCAATCTGATATTAAGGATATATGGACCAGATTTACAATATTATGACGATCCAAGCTCAATACCTGTTGCCAAAATATTGAAAGAGAGTTGTAAATGAATAATTCTCTTTTGAAAATATCAATAATTGCCATAGCAACTCATCTTCTTTTAATTTTTTTCGGTCCGTATATAGTCATGAATCAATTAGATAGAAATATTGCAGACGCTATAGCTAATCCTTTTGAAGGTTGTGAAGATACTTATGATGGTATTGTCGGCAATTTAGATCAAGTTTGTATCTCTAGGAGATCAGCTGCAAGAATGCCAAATTATGATTTTATTTACACCATGTGCAGATATGATTTATCAAATGGAGACTTATATGTTTCAATGCCAGTTCCTGAAGACGAAAGATATTGGGTAGTTCACGTTCATAACAATAATACAAATGTTGCTTTCAAAATAAATAATTTAGAAATAGAGTCAGATAGATATGAGTTGTTAGTAACAAATAAAGAAAATATAAATAGTTCTTTAAAGACAATCAGAACAACTGATAAAGGGACAGTTTTTTGGAGATTGCTTGTCAACACAGCTGAAGAAATAGATATATTAGATAACCAAAGAAGGACAACTGTCTGTGAATACAGATAACCAATATAATCCTATAGAGCTTTCAAAGGAATATCTAAAAAAATCCACTTTAGATAACCAAGTAAGCATCGAGCAAGGATTTAATGTTGAATTGTACGAAGTATCAAATAATCTTGCATTTATTAAAAACTTTGGAAATATAGCTGTTTTCAAAAATGATACAACAGGATTACTGATTGACACGGGAATGGGTGTGTCATCGATGCAAGTTATTGAAAAGTTAAAAGAATGGGGTATTTCTAATATTGAATATATTATCTATACACATGGCCACGTTGATCATGTTACAGGTGCTGAATATATTGTAAATGCATTTGAGGGTACAACTAAAATAATCGCACATGAAAACGTAACAAAAAGATTTGATAGATATAAAAAAACAATAGGGTATAACGGAATTATTAATCAAAGACAGTTTGGATTGCCCTCTCCAGTATTTCCAAATGATTTTGCCTACCCAGATATTACTTATAGCGAAGAGTATGAGCTTGAATTTAACGAATCAATCATGATACTAACTCACGGTAAGGGAGAAACTGACGATGCAACGTATATTTACTCTAACAAAGACGATGCACTATTCACTGGTGACTTCTTTATATGGTCACTACCAAATGCTGGGAATCCATCTAAAGCACAACGTTATGTTGGGTTTTGGGGTGAAGTATTAAAAAAAATGTCAGAATATAATTCAGAATATTTATTTCCTGGGCATGGTCCTTTAATCAAGGGAAAAAAAACAGTAAAAGAACTACTTCTAGATACAAGTAATTGTTTATTGTGGATTGAGGAGAATGTCCTTAACTTAATGAATAAAGGTTACTCATTACGTGAGATTCAATCAGAGCTTGTTCTACCGGAAGAATTCTTTAAACCCTATCTTGTGTCTGCATATGATGATTTTTCATTTTTAATCAATTCTGTATGGAGACAATACGGTGGTTGGTATTCTGGTACACCATCTGAGCTAAAACCTCCAAAACTTGAAGATATTGGAAGAACATACATAGATATGGCTGGTAACGATAATAATTTACTTAAGTTTTTAGAATCTTTAGTAAATTCTCAAAAGTATAGGGAAGCTTCTGTGATTGTTGATGCAGCCTACAGTGTCAATTCTGATTTATTCTCAGACATCAAGAAAGAGATTTTTTTGAAACTAGCCGAGCAAGAAAGCTCTCTCATGGCAAAAGGAATTTATAAGTTTAATCATGACTCTTGATTAGAGATCATGTATTACGCTAGTGACCACACCCCATATCTGAGCTTCATTTTTTCCATTTAACTCAATTGGCTCGTAGTCTTCATTTTCTGGTTGCAAAACGATGGATGACCTTTTTTTTAGATACCTTTTTACGG
>CACGBK010000006.1 GCA_902571385.1 uncultured Candidatus Actinomarina sp. | reverse complement strand
TCAGGAAGAAGAGAGAGATTGGGGTATTGATGGATTGAAACTTTTATCAAATTATTTTACTTTGGAAGATCCTACAAATTTTGAACCCCTAGAAAGAGAGCGATGGGTTAGAGGTGCGATAAATGATTTAAATCTTCGTGGAATCTTGGATCGAATGGATAGAAATGAAAAAGGTGAACTTATTATTGTTGATTATAAATCTGGAAAAGCACCTATTCCAAAATATAAAGAACCTAGGTTTTTTGCTTTAAAACTATATGCTTTACTAATTAAAGATGAAATTGGTGAAACACCTGCAGAGTTAAAACTTATATACTTACAAAATTCAACAATACACTCTATGAAAGTTGATGATGAAATGTTAGAGAATGCAAGAATTGAAATTCTTGAAATATGGGAGAACATAAAAAAATCATTTGAAAATAATGACTTTCCAACAATTAAAAATACACTTTGTGATTGGTGCTACTACAAACCAATATGTCCAGAGTTTAATCCTGATTCTCCAAACACAGATGAATTAGAAGAGTGTAATAATACAATAAATGAAATAAATGAAACAATAGAAGCTGTAAATATGGTTGGTGGATTAGAAAACCTGCCTGAGAATAGTCCTCTTAAAAATACTGATTTAGAAGAAATAAATAAAAAATTGGATGAACTTGAAAACAAAAGAAATAGGATTGTAAAAGAGATTGGGGATTTTTTACGGAAATAATCCTCTAGTTAATTTTGCAGCTGCAACTTTTTTAATTCCTTTAATTAGGGCAGCAGTTCTTAAATCTACCTGATTTTTCTCAGAAATTATCCATATTTCTTCAAATGCAGAAGTCAATACATCAATCAAACGTTCGTGTAGTTCCTTTTCTTTCCATAAATAATTTTGTGTATTTTGTACCCATTCAAAATAACTTGCAGTAACGCCACCAGCATTTGCAAGAATGTCCGGAATAATCATTACATTATTTTCTTTAAGAATTTTATCAGCACTGAGTGTCGTCGGAGAATTTGCTCCTTCGACAATTACTTTTGCTTTTATGTTCCCAGCATTGTTAGATGTTATTACACCCCCAACTGCTGCAGGAATCAATATATCACAATCAAGTTGGAGAATATCATCATCTAGTTTGTCTGCTCCTTCAAATCCTCCTACAGATTTGTTCTTTGCAATATATTTAAATAGCTCAGGTATATTTATTCCATCTTTGTTGTAGATAGCGCCACCAAGATCATTTACAGCAATAACTTTGGCTCCTCTTTCATAGGAATCTAATGCCGCATATCTTCCAACATTTCCAAAACCCTGAATTACTATTGATGAGTTTTTATACTCTTTACCTTGTTTTTCTAATGCAGCATTAGCTATTGCAACAGCGCCTCTACCTGTAGCTTCTCTTCTTGTTATTGATCCACCCAATGATGCTGGTTTACCGGTTACAATGCCCGGTTGTGGTGATCCTACAAAATTACTATATGTATCCATTATCCAAGCCATAGTTTGTTCATCAGTTCCTAGATCAGGACCTGGTATATCCTTATCAACACCTATGACAGGAAGCAATTCAGCAGTGTATCTCCTTGTGACTCTTTGTTTTTCGGTTCGAGATAAAGGGTTAGGATCAATAGCCACCCCTCCTTTTGCTCCTCCGTAAGGTAAGCCAACAATAGCGGACTTCCATGACATTAGAATTGCTAGAGCTGTGACTTCACCCAAGTTAACATCCGCATCGTACCTGATTCCACCTTTAGTTGGTCCCATTGATAAGACATGCTGTACCCGAAAACCAACAACTGTTTCTACTTCATCATATTCATCTCGTCTAAATGGGAATGTTACAGTTAAAGCTCTTTGGGGTAATTTCAATCTTTCTCTGATGTTTGAATCCAAATTAATGAATTCCGACACTTCGTCATATTGCTTGATGACTTCTTTATACATATTTGATTCAAATAAATCAGCATTAGTCATTTCATTGCTATATTATTGCGAAACTATCTATAGTTCTAGGTATTTAAAATTTTTTGTCACACCTGTTTTCTATTGTATGTTTATGAAAAAAAATAATTTAGAAGATATTCTTAAGTCAAGTGGATTAGAAGCTATTGTCATATGTAATCAACATTCAGACAATTGTGGATGTCACGAAGATTATAGAAAAGCTGCATAGTTTAGGAGAAAAATGAGTAATAATTTAGACGAGATATTGTCTTTAACGAAAGAAATATCTTTTCAAGATAGCAAAGATATAGACATTACTGTCACAGAATATGGTGAAAAATTATCAGAAACAGATGATATTGAATTTTTATGGGTTGCAAGAAATACTTCAACTACTGTAAAAAATGCTTCATCAAATATTAAAAATTTCAATGATCAAAATATAGCTAATAACATAAATCAAAATGGTCCAGTCAGACTTGGAGATGAAGTTTTTGTTTTTAATAAATCTTACAGCTGGAAGGTACACGATTTAAAAAAATTTATTCAATGGGTAGTTGAAAAGTCAAAAGATAACGACGACCTTGTTGATTCTCTATTAGCAATTATGGGACAAACATTTGTACCGAAGCTAAAAGGATTGGATGCATTTTCAAATTCAAGGGATATTAATCCAGAAATGATTCGAGACACTTTTCTCTATAAAGAGTGGAGAGAGAAATCAGAATTAAAGGCAATCAATACAAATAATACTTCTGCTCCAAAATGGGCAAAAGAATTAGGTCATAAAGAAAGGAAAAAATGAATCAATTATACGAACTATCTAGACAATTTCCAGATGAATGGATAAAGCCTGCTCCAAAAGGAAAATTTGGCAATTACATTCCTCACTCAGTAATAACACAAAGATTATTGGAAGTATGTGGACCATTCAATTGGGAAGTTGTGGAGCTTATCAGGCAAGAAAATAGTGGAAAAGTTGTAGGTTGTTTTGGTAAACTAACAACTCTTATCGATGGAAAATCTGTAACAATTACTTCAATTGGAGATGTAGAGCATGATCAAGGAAGCGATGGTATGAATGCTAAACATGCAGAATCTGATGCATTCAAAAGATGTGCTATGAAAGTTGGATTAGGTTTACATCTTTGGGCTGGTGAAGAATATTATCTAGATAAAAAACTTAGCGAGGCTGAGGGTAAAAAGAATATAAAA
The DNA here is from genome assembly GCA_902571385.1 of uncultured Candidatus Actinomarina sp. GTDB lineage: Bacteria > Actinomycetota > Acidimicrobiia > Actinomarinales > Actinomarinaceae > Actinomarina. The sequence goes on along the minus strand of CACGBK010000006.1, from coordinate 64,223 downwards.
TTACAGTCAGCTTAAGTAATCATATTTCCATTTTTAGATTGAATATACATCGTTAAAGGACCGTCATTGACGAGAGAAACTTCCATTAATTCCCCAAAAGAACCCTCCTTAACGTTTAAATAATTCGAAAATTCAGTTTTAACGTCTTCAATCATTTGTTCTGCTATTTCAGGATCTTCAGAATTAACAAAAGATGGCCTATTACCTTTAGAAATATCTCCATTTAATGTAAATTGACTCACAAGTAATATTTCACCAGAAACATCGATAATTGACTTGTTCATTTTTCCATCTTCATCTGCAAAAATTCTAAGTTTTAATATTTTTTTTGTTAATGTTTCAATATCCTCAAAAGTGTCTCCTTTTTCAATACCCCATAAAAGCAATAATCCGTGATCGATCTTTGATATGACATTTTTATCAACATTTACAGAAGCAGATGTAACTCTTTGTAAAACAACTTTCATAATATTCTATGATAATTATATGGGATTAGATAAAAAAACGATTGCAATGGCAAAAGAACCAAATTACGCCACTTTAACAACTCTTTTTAAAAGTGGTGCTCCTCAGACACATGTTATGTGGGTTGATACAGATGGTGAAAATATATTAATAAACACAGAAATTCACCGAAGAAAATATTTAAATGTAAAAGATGACCCAAGAGTGAATGTTATGATCTGGAAACATGATAATGAGTTTAAATTTGTTGAAATTAGGGGTGTCGTAGTTGGTGAAATCACAGGGGAAGACGCCTTAAAAAATATTAACGATTTATCTCATAAGTACTGGGATAAACCTTACCCATTTGAAATTCAATCTGAAAGAATAGTTTTAAAAATAAAAGCTGAAAGGGAATTCTTTTTTAATCTTAAAGATCAAGATTTTGAAGGTTTATCGTAATTGTAAAAGCCCTCTCCTGTTTTTACTCCTAATTTTCCATCTTTAACTTTTTCTTCTAGAAATTTTTTGGGTTTATCTTTTGGATTTTTTGTCTCATTGTAAATTTTAAGTTTTGAATAATAACTAATATCTAAGCCTGAGTAATCAGTTAGTTCAAAAGGTCCTAGTGGATGATTTAAACCTTTTTTAATAGCTAAGTCGATATCTTTGAAGTCAGCAATTCCTTCATCATATAGTTCGTAAGCCTCATCCACCAAAGCGCCTAACATTCTGTTAACAATAAAACCTGGTGTCTCTTTATTCAACGTTATAACTGTTCTTCCCATCAAATTGCTAAGCTCTTTTGTCCTATCAACTACTTCTTTTTTTGTAGATTCTGGAAATGAAATTTCAATAAGATCCATTCTCAACGGCGGGTAAAAGAAATGCATATTTAGAAATCTTTCTGGATATTTGCAATGTTGGGCAATTTCTGATGCAGCTATAAATGAACTATTTGTTGCGAGAACGACATCTTTATCAAGTATGTTAGAAATAGTTTCAAAGATATTTTTTTTTACATCAAATCTTTCAACAACAGCTTCAATTACAAATGTTTTATCTTTTACAACTGATTCGAGTGAGTCATAGACTTGAAGATTTTTATTAAAATTGTCTAAGCTTTCCTTCTGAATTAAGTCCTTTGAAACTAAGTTTTCTATATTTTGTTTTGTAAAAATTAATTTGTTATCTAAATATTCTTTATTGTTATCAAAAATACTAGTTTCATGACCAGACATTGCCGATAAAGCAGCAATCTGACTTCCCATTTGTCCACCACCGATAACAGCAACTTTTTCCATAATTACCTATGTTTATTAATTTCTCTTCTCGCAATTGATCTCAAATGAACTTCATCAGGTCCATCTGCAATTCTTAATACACGTGCTCCTGCAGACATTCTTGCCAAAGGAGTGTCTTGGGATAATCCCATTGCACCATGTGTCTGTATAGCTTTATCAATTACATAGGAGGCTGCTTCGACTACAGATACTTTTATAGATGAGATTTCAATTTTTGCTTCTTCTTTACCAACAGTATCAATAAGCCAAGCAGTCTTTAATGTAAGTAACCTTGCTTCTTCTATTTTGATCCTTGAACGAGCAATCCAATCTTGAATAACACCCTGTTCAGCCAATTTTTGACCAAATGTTTCTCTTTCAAGTGAGCGATCAATCATCAGAGATAATGCCCTCTCTGCCATTCCTATAGCTCTCATACAATGATGTATTCTTCCAGGTCCAAGTCTTGCTTGAGCTATTTTAAATCCCATTCCTTCTCCCCCGATAATATTAGATTTTGGAACAACAACATTATCAAATAAAAGCTCGGGGTGTCCTGTGTATCCATCATCATATCCGAATACTTGCATTGGTCTGATTATTGAAAGTCCTTCGCTATCCATAGGAACTAATACCTGACTTTGCCTCTGATATGGAGGGCTATCAGGATTAGTAACACCCATGAAGATACATATTTTTGCATTTGGATTTATAGCATTTGAAGTCCACCATTTTCGACCATTGATGACATAATTATCTCCATCGCTGACAATTGAGCTTCCTATATTGGTAGCATCTGAGGAAGCTACATTTGGCTCTGTCATTGCAAAGCATGATCTTATTTCGCCTTCAAGAAGTGGTTCAAGCCATTGTTTTTTTTGTTCTGATGTACCAAACTCAGCTAAAATTTCCATATTTCCTGTATCAGGTGCAGAACAATTAAATACTTCTGGAGCCCACCAATTATGACCGGTTATCTCAGCCAATGGTGCGTAGTCAACATTTGATAATCCGTATCCATATTCGTTATCAGGGAGAAATAAATTCCATAAATTTTCCTTTTTAGCTTTTGATTTGAGTTCACTTAGAATTTCTGGAATATGCAATGGATCACCTGAGTCAATAATTGCATTCTCGTAATGGTCTTCATTCGGATAAATATGATCTACAAAAAAAGTTTTTAGCTTATCTTGTAATTCAAGTGATTCTTTAGAAAAATTAAAATCCATCATTCTTATTGTATCAATTTAAACAACTGAACCAAAAAACTTTCATTAATATGTTCTTAAATGGACTTTTTTAGTGAAAAACTTAAAAAATATATCTCTTCAGTTGTAGACATTTCAGAAGATTTTAACTTTGAACAGTTTAAAGTAGGAAGATCAAATATTACATTCAAAATTTTTGATGATGCAAACTCATTTGTATTGAGAAGGCCCCCATTTGGACTTAAGTTAGAATCTGCACACAATATGGGTAGGGAATACAAAATATTAAAAGTTCTAAGTGAAAATGGCTTAAGGGTTCCAAAACCAATGTATTTATACAACAAGAAAGAATTATCCGTAGATGATTTTTATATTATGGAATTTATTGAGGGTGAGACAATAGCAAATAACCAAATAGCAGATGAATTTAATGAAATTCAAAAAAATACGATTACTGAATCGTTTATTAAAGTTCTTTCAGAAATACATAATTTTGACGTGATAAGTTCAGAATTAAATGACTTAGGAAAACATGAGGACTATGTTGAGCGTCAAATAAACAGATGGAATAAACAATTTCAATCGCAAAAAGTTAGAGAAATAAAAGAATTAGAAAGTGCTACAAAATTATTACTAGATAATATTCCTTCTCAACAAACTGTTGGAATAGTTCATGGAGATTATAGATTAGATAATGTACGAGTGAAGGATAATCAAGTAGCTGCCGTTCTAGATTGGGAACTTTGTACTCTAGGAGATCCACTTGCAGACATGGGTACAGTTGTAGCATCTTGGAATACAAAACAGGAAAAAGACTCGCCTTTTATTTATTCTCCTACCCTATCTGGTGGATTTCCAACACGTAAGGATGTAATAGAGTTATATTTAAATAATTCAGATCTAGATTTAAGTGATATTGAATTTTACGCAAGATTATCATTTTGGAAACATGCAATGATAATGGAAGGAGTTTATATAAGATATTCAATGGGATCGTATGGAAAAACAAATGAAAATGAAATAGAATCATTTAAGAACAGTACAATAAAGTTTGCAAATAAAGCTGCGAATAAAAATTTACTAGAGGAGATAATATGACAATCGTACCTGCAGATGAGATGGAAAAATATATAGGTCAAGAGGTTGGTGTTTCTGACTGGTTTGAAATAAATCAAGAAAGAATAAATCAATTTGCTGAAGGTACTAACGATCATCAATTTATTCATGTTGATGAAGAAATGGCTAAAAGTACACCATGGGGATCAACAATAGCTCATGGATTCTTGACGTTGAGTATGGTAACTCATTTATCTGTGGACAACACTGTTATGCCAGAAAATATCCAAATGGCGATAAATTATGGTCTTGATAAAGTCCGTTTCATGGAAGCTGTACCAGTAAATAGCAAAATAAGAGGAAGATTTGTTTTGTCAGATGTTCAGTACAAAAAAGCTGGTAGATGGTTAGTAAAGCATACTGCTACAATTGAAATAGAAGGCAAAGATAAACCAGCAGCTATTGCTGAACCTTTAACTTTATTTATAGTTACCGAATAGAAGAAAGAAGAATAAAAATGAGAGAAGCCGTGATTGTATCAGCAGCAAGAACACCTATTGGAAAAGCTTATCGTGGAGCTTATAACAAAACAGATGCTCCAACATTAGGATCTTATTCAATTAAAGAAGCTGTCGAAAGAGCAAAAGTTGATCCAAATGAGATTGAAGATGTCATTATGGGATGTGCTCAACAACAAGGGTCTCAAGCATTAAACATTGGAAGATTAAGTGGAATTGCAGCAGGATTACCAATTACAGTTCCAGGGATGACAATAGATAGACAATGTTCTTCTGGTCTGATGGCCATCGCTACAGGTGCAAAACAAATAATGACAGATAATATGAATGTTGTTGTTGCTGGCGGTGTTGAATCTATATCATTAGTTCAAACTGCTGAGTTAAGATTTGCTCCAGATCCAAATGTTGTAAAACTTGCCGATAATGCATACATGCCTATGATCGAAACTGCTGATTTTGTTGCTGAAAAATATAATATTTCAAGAGACTACCAAGATGAATATTCATTACAAAGCCAACAAAGAACTGCAGCAGCCCAAGATAGTAATAAGTTTGATGATGAGATCATTTCAACAACTACTACAAAAAGTGTAAAAAATAAAGAAACTGGTGAAGTTACTGATGAAGAGGTTGAATTAACAAAAGATGAGGGAAATAGACCAGAGACAAACTTAGAGGGTTTATCTTCGCTTCCTCCGGTTTACGGAGAAGGAAAGTTTATCACAGCTGGAAATGCTTCTCAATTATCAGATGGCTCGGCTTCAGTTGTCCTTATGGAAGCTAGCGAAGCAGAAAAAAGAAGCCTAGAACCACTTGGATATTACAGAGGTATGACTGTATCAGCTTTAGCACCAGAGGAAATGGGAATAGGTCCTGTGTATGCAGTTCCAGACTTATTGAATAAATTCAATTTAAAAATTGAAGATATTGACCTTTGGGAGCTCAATGAAGCATTTGCTGTTCAAACTTTATACTGTAGAGATGAACTTGGTATCGATAATAGTATCTACAATGTCAATGGCGGCTCAATCTCAATAGGCCATCCATATGGAATGACTGGTGCAAGAATGACAATGCACGCATTAATGGAAGGTAAAAGAAGAAACGCAAAATTCGTAGTTGTAACTATGTGTGTTGGCGGTGGCATGGGTGCAGCTGGGTTATTTGAAGTTATTTAAATTATAAATTGCTAACTAGATTTTAAATCACAATCTTACAATTTATAATGATGTATGAACAAAATTCGTACAAAACAAGATTATATTAACTCACTGAAAAATAGAAATCTAACTATCTACCTCATGGGTGAATTAGTAAAAGATCCTCTCACTCATCCAATTATTAAACCAAGTATTGAAGCTATGGCGGAAACTTATGCATTAGCAGATAGAGATCCTGATTTGGCTACAACTATTTCACCCTATACAAATGAGCCAATTAATAGATTTTTGCATATTGCTAACAGTAGTGAAGATTTATTCATGCAAAATGAAATGCAAAGGAAACTTGGACAGTTAACTGGCACATGTTTCCAAAGATGTGTTGGAATGGATGCATTTAATGCACTTCATTCCGTGACATATGAAATTGATGAAAAATATAACACAAATTACCATGACAAATTTATTAATTTTCTAACACAAATGCATGAAGGTAACTTTGTGATTGGTGGAGCAATGACTGATGTTAAAGGTGATAGATCAAAACCCCCACATCAACAAGCTGACCAAGATTTATATTTAAGGGTTGTAAATAGAGATGATAAAGGTGTTTATGTCTCAGGAGCTAAAGCACACCAGACAGGATGTATAAATTCTCATTGGATGGTTGTTATGCCGACATTAAGGCTTACTGAAAATGATAAAGATTACGCAATTGTAGGAGCATTACCTATTGAAACAGAAGGTATTACATACATTTATGGACGACAATCCTGTGACACCAGAAGTATGGAGCCAGGTGAATATGATGTTGGAAATAAATATTTTGCTGGTCAAGAAGCAATGGTTATTTTTGATAATGTATTCATTCCAAACGAGTTTATATTTATGGATGGTGAGTATGATTTTGCTGCAATGCTTGTCGAAAGATTTACATGTTATCATCGAAGGTCGTATGTATGTAAGTCAGGTGTTGGAGATGTAATGATAGGAGCAGCAGCAAGCATCGCCGAATATAACGGTGTTGAAGACAAATCACATATCAAAGAGAAGCTAATTGAAATGAATAAACTAAATGAAACTATTTATGCAACAGGGATTGCTTCATCTTTGCAAGGAAAAAAAACAAAGAGCGGTAATTATATAAATGACGATTTATTAGCAAATGTGTGTAAACAGCATGTTACAAAAGAAACTTATGAGATAGGAAGGTTGGCGCAAGATTTAGCTGGTGGGCTAGTTGCATCAATGCCTTCAGGAATTGACATAAATGAAAGTGAGATGTCACCAAACCTATTGAAATACTTGAAAGGCAAAGAAGATGTAAATACGGAAGATCGTGTAAGCATGTTACGACTTATTGAAAATATGACATTGGGAAGAAATGCTGTTGCTTATTTAACTGAATCAATGCATGGTGCTGGATCACCACAAGCTCAAAGAATACAAATTTCTAGAAAAGTAGATATTGAAGAGAAGAAAAACTTTGCAAAGAAACTTTCTGGAATAATCAAAAGAGAAGATTGATGAAAGCTGTTGTTTGTACAAAAATAGGTGACCCTAATCTACTTGAAATTAAAGATATTGAAACACCAAAGCCAAGTAAAAATGAAGTACTAGTAAAAGTACAAGCAGCCGGTGTGAATTTTCCGGACGCTTTAATGGTTCAAGGTAAATATCAAATTGTAATGGACCCTCCTTTTACTCCCGGTAATGAAGTTTGTGGATATGTTGAAGAAACTGGAGATGATGTTGATCTTAAGATTGGTACCAAAGTAATAGCCTTGCCACCAATAGGAGGTTTTTCTGAATATGTTTCAGTAAATAAGAATCTTGTTATACCTGTATCAGAAAAAGTCGATTCAATGGCCGGGGCAAGCTTGCCTATAAATTATGGAACTTGTTATTACGCACTCAAAAGAAGAGCAAATATTCAAAAGAATGAGTCTCTTCTTGTTCTTGGTGCGTCAGGCGGTATAGGGACGGCGACGATTCAATTAGCAAGAATAATGGGAGTCAAAACTATATGTGCAGTTGGCAGTGATGAAAAAGCAGAATATGTTAAGTCATTGGGGGCAGATGAAATTATTCGATATGACCAAGTTGAGCTGAAGGAAACAGTAAAAGAGCTTACTGATGGAAAAGGAGTAGATGTTGTTATGGATCCTGTTGGAGGAGATGTAACAGAACAAGCGTTGAGAGCAACAGCATGGAATGGAAGGTTGCTTGTAATAGGTTTTACAGATGGCAATATACCAAAAATTCCATTAAATTTAACTCTTGTTAAGGGAGTCTCAATAGTTGGAGTTTGGTGGGGAAGATGGACTACAACATCTCCAGAAGAGACAGCTGAAGACTTTAAAGAATTAATTGAATTTATTGAAAAGGATGAGCTAGTGATAAAACCAAAAAATATTCATCCAATAGAAGAGACTTCTTTAGCACTTGAAAACTTTCTATCTAGAAAAAATATAGGTAAAACAGTAATTAGTTTTTAATTATTTTTTGGATGATTCGAAATATGGATTATTTCCTGAAGCGTGATCAGTTGCATCAATAATATTGCCTATTTCAGGTACAGCATCTCGTAAAGCTGTTTCTATTCCTTGAGTAAGTGTTACTTGGGCCATTCCACATCCTTGACAGCCCCCACCAAGTCTAAGATAAACATCTTGACCTTCAATACCAACTAAAGATGCCTTTCCTCCGTGAGATGCTATTGCTGGATTAATTTGGCTTTCAAGAACTGTTTGTACCTTCTCTGCAAGCTCACCCGTAAGTTCAGGTAAATCTTCAGGGTTACCAACCATTGAAGGACTTGGAGTATTTGGATTGTCCATTGTGAGTCCTGGTGCATTTGGATCATCTGATATTTCTAATTCTGCACCATTAAAGTTATCAACATCTTTACTGGCTATAATTACAGATAAATCTCCAAAATCTATTCGTTTATCATCTGGTCTAGCTTGTTCAAGATCTAAAAAGCTAAGATCATATGTATATTGATTACCTTGTACACCATCTATCTGTAAAAAAAGAGCATAATCTTTATCGCCAGGTTCTTGATCTTTTAATTCAAGAATCTTGCTAACAGCACTATCTCCAATATTGAATTTAAATTCATCAGTCATATACTTAATATTAGTAAGCTCAAGATATGTGTAAATAAATATGAATAAACTATTGCTTGTAATCCCAGAAAATAGCTATAAATCTAATGATTTTGTATTAACTGCAGAGAGATTAAATATCGATTTTTTAGTAATCACAGACAGTGATCAAGTATCAAGTCAATTTGGTGATACTGTAATTATTCAAAATTTCAATGAAAAAATAAGTGATGAAACATTAATCAAACTTAAAAAAATAACTCATGTACTCCCGATTGATCATAGTGCATTAAAATTTGCTGGCTATTTGGTTGATTTATTAGATGCAAAAGGAAACAAATTGTTTGCGATAGAGCATTCAATGAATAAATTTAACTCAAGAAATACTTTTAATTCAATATCGAATTTAAAAGCAAAGAATATGGTTATAAAAAGTCTCAAAGATATTGAAGTGTTTGTAGAAAAAAATGGTACATCAGTTTTAAAACCAAACTTTGGGTCAGCAAGCAAAAGTGTTTTAAAAATAGATAATTTTGATAAAAACAAAGACTACATCATAGATTTAATGAACGATTGTGAAGATCAGGAAATGGTTATTGAGCAATATATAGATGGGAAAGAATATGCGTTAGAAGGTAATTTAATAAATTCTAATTTAAATAAAATAACAATTTTTGATAAGCCAATTGAGTACAAAGAACCTTACTTTGAAGAATCAATCTATATAACCCCAAGTGAACTATCTGAAAAATTACAAAATGAAATAGTTGAATTGGTTGATAATGCTTGTAAAGAAATTGGTCTTGAAAATGGGCCTGTACATGTTGAATTTAAGATACTTAATGGAAATATTTTTATTATTGAAATTAATCCAAGAATGATAGGTGGTCTTTGTTCAAAATGTTTAAGTTTTGGGTTGTTTAAAGTCTCTCTTGAAGAAATAACATTACATGCCTTTTTATATGATGAATTAAAACCTGTTGAACTTCTTAGTAATTATGTTGGTGTACTCATGCTTCCAACTCCTCAAACTGGAAAATTTGTATCAATTAATCAAGATGAATTGGAAAACATTGATAATGTTTCAGCAGTTGAAATAACTGTTTTCGAGAACTCATATTTGTTGGAACCACCTTATGGTGATAAATATTTAGGTTTTGTGTTTTCGCAAGCAAACGAGAAAGCTTTAGTTTTGAATGCATTAAAAAATGCAATGAACACTTCAATGCCGATTATTAAATAATTTATGATAATCTTCAAATGAAAATGAAAAATGCACTAATAGTAAATGGTGGTCTTAATAGTACAAAAAGAGACCAACTAGGAAATTATGATCTTATAGTTGCTGTAGATTCAGGAACAGAACAAGCTTACAAACTATTTTTAAAACCAGATCTAATTATTGGTGATCTTGATTCAATAGATGAAAAAACTATTAAAAGAGCAGAAAAAGATGAAGTTCAAATTTTAAAATATGAAACTAATAAAAATGAAACAGATTTTGAACTTGCTTTAAAACATGTAATAGATAGAGAAATTAAAGATATAACAATAATTGGTGGAGAATACGGAGAAATTGACCATTTGTTTAGTGTCTTAACTGTAATAATTAGCTTTCAAGAAGACCAACAAATTTCCTGGATACATAAGGATCAGACAGTAATTATTCCTAATACAAAAAAAATTGCAATTGGAAATAATGTTGAATTTAGCATCCTTCCATTTACAAATTTGAAAAATTTAAATATATCTGGAGCGCAATGGAACCTTGATAATGAAAATATTGAATTTGGTAAATCTGTCACTCTAAGAAATATATCAATCGATAATGATATTGAAGTTTCAGTTGAAGATGGAAAGTTCTGCTTAATTTATAACAATTAAGATCTTGGCAAATCTTTCCAAGCTTTATCTTTATCTAATTTTGGTTCGCTAGGAAGACCTAAAACTCTTTCTGCAATAATGTTTCGCATAATTTCTGATGTACCGCCTTCAATAGAGTTAGCTCGAGATCTCAAAAATAAACTTTGTGTATCGGTAAAGCCGTAAGAATCATTATCAAAATTTAATTCAGGCTGAGATAGTTCATATCCTCTTGGGAATAATAATCCATCATTTCCTAACATTTCCATACCAAAAGCGTAAGATGCCTTATTTATTTCAGCTTCATGAAGTTTGCTTGTCGAACCCTCTGGACCAGGTGTTCCTTTTTCTCTAAGTTCAGATGCTCTCAAATTAGTTAGCCGTACAGCTTCTTGTTGTATCCATAATTCCATGAGTTTATCTTTAGTAACGGGATCATCTAGTTCACGATCTTTCCATAATTGAACTAAATGTCCTGGAGCGCCGCTTCCTCTAGGTCTTACATTTCCTCCAATAGCGACTCTTTCATTCATTAAAATTGCTAGTGAGACTCGCCATCCATCGCCTACTTCCCCAAGAACATTCTCTTTAGGAATTTTGACATCCGTAAAATATACTTCGTTAAATTCTGCTTCACCAGTTATTTGTCTCAAAGGTCTCACTTCGACACCTTCAGATTCCATATCAACGATAAAAAATGTTAGTCCTCTATGCTTTGGAACATCTGGGTCAGTTCTTGTAACTAATAATCCCCATTTTGAAAGATGTCCTAAGGTTGTCCAAACTTTTTGTCCATTTACAATATACCCATCACCATCGTCTACTGCTTTCGTTGACAAACTAGCTAAATCTGATCCTGACCCTGGCTCAGAAAACAACTGACACCATATTTCATCTGCTGTAAACATCGGTTTTAAATACTTATCGATTTGCTCTTGAGTCCCATATTCAGTAATAGTCGGCGCTCCCATGCCAATTCCGAGAAGATTAGCAATGCGATTGTTTGTTGAGATACCTTCTTTTCGGAGAGTTTCATTAACTAATAATTGATATTTTGGATTAACGTTTAATCCTCCTGCACCTTCAGGAAAATGAACCCAAGCAAGTCCTAAATCAAATTGCTTTGCCCAAAATTCTTTAATATCTTGATCATCTTTTCGAAAATTAACAAGTTCTTGTAACCTATTTAAAACTAATTCTTCAGAATCTAATGGTTTAGTCTCAGTTTTTACCATATAAAATTATACACCATAAAACTTTAGGTACTAATTTCCCTGAATAGCTTTTTGTATAAGCAAGAGCTCATCTTCATTGCTTAAAGGATAAGTTCCATCTGTAATTGTTCTAATTTCCTCAATATTGCTTGCAATGTCTTCCGCAGTAGCTTGTGTGTTTACATATCCTTCATGCGTAATAATCCCAATTCTTGCAAATCTGCCAGCTGCAACACCAAAAATTTCATGAGTGGGTTCGCAAGCTTCAGATGCTAAATATGTAACCATTGGAGTAACGAGCTCTGCACTAAAAAGTTTTCCTACATCTTCTGGAAGAAGAGCTTCTGTCATTCTTGTATACGCAGTAGGTGCTATCACGTTAACTTTAATATTATATTTTGCACCTTCAATTGCTAAGACATTTGTTAAACCAACAATACCCATTTTGGCTGCTCCATAATTAGTTTGGCCAAAATTACCAAAAAGACCAGATGGTGAGGCAACATTTACAATTCTTCCGTAGTTATTTTCTTTCATAATCTTAAATGCAGGTTGTGTTACAAAATATGTTCCTTTCAAATGAACTTCTATAATTAATGAGAATTCTTCTTCAGTTATATTTGCAAAACTCTTATCTCTTAGAATCCCAGCATTGTTAATAACAGCATCCACAGTACCAAAACTATCAACTGCTGTCTGGACAATTGACTCTCCACCGTCTTTAGTTGCTACAGAATCATAGTTTGCTACAGCTTCTCCACCATTTTCTATAATTTCATTTACAACATCATCAGCAGGAGAATTACCAGATCCAGAACCATCAACAGCACCTCCCAAGTCATTAACAACAACTTTTGCACCTCTTTTTCCAAGTTCTAAAGCATAAGCTTTTCCAAGTCCATTTCCAGCCCCAGTAACAATTACAACTCTATTTTCGAAACTAACATCAGCCATTATTTTGCCTCCTCATACATTGCTTCAATTTCGTTTTCATATCTTTCCGTAACAACATGTCTTTTTAATTTAAGAGATGGTGTTAACTCACCACTACTATCAGTCCATTCATTTGACAGTAGAGTAAATTTTTTAATTTGTTGAACGTTTGCAACCTTACTATTTGATAGATCTACGTGGTCTTGTATAGCTGATAAGACTTTTTCATTTTTTGACATAGTTTCAATGTTGTAATCAACTCCATTTTCATTAGCCCATTTTTCAGCACCACCATCGCCATCAAGGACAATTAGAGCACTCAAAAATTTCTTTCCATCTCCTACCATGCAGATTTGGCCTATCAACTCATGTGTCTTAATTAGATTTTCTAATTCAACAGGCGCGATGTTTTTGCCACCAGAGGTAATAATAATTTCTTTTTTTCTTCCAATTATTTTTGCAAAACCATTTTCGTCAATCTCTGCTAAATCTCCTGTATGGAGCCATCCATCATTATCAAACGCAGCTTTTGTCTCCTCTTCTGCTTTATAATATCCTTTTGCAACATGCTTACCTTTGATACACAACTCCCCATCATCTAGAACTTTTATTTCTGTACCCATAATTGGCATACCAACTTTACCAATTGGATTCATTACATCTGGAATTGGTAAATCGTTTGCTTTCATAAGATTTTGGAAGTAATTATTTGCAAAATTTGGAACACAAAATGTTGCAGGTCCTGTGTCTTCTGTCATGCCATATACTTCTGCGACATCAATATGAATTGCATGAAACCATTTTTGAACGTCTGGATTCATCGGTGCTGCGGCAGTAATAAATACTTCAGAATTATCAAGGCCCAGTCCAACTTTAAATGATCGTTCGAAAACAAGCTTGTTAAATATTGCATCTTTAATTCTTATTCCTAAAGGTGGTGTCTCTCCTCTTTGCTCATATTCAACTCGTTCTAAACCATTATCAATGGCTCTTAAAGCTAGATCTTTTTTATCAGATTCGTTTATTTTATTAATTAAACCAGATTGAAATCTTTCCCAAACCCGAGGAACTGCGAAAAAGAGAGTTGGTTTAATTGTTGGTAGAGCTGTGGCCATGTCCTCAAGAACTGGGACTGGAAATAATTGACCTTTTCTAAAAATTGATTGATAATGATCTGTTAATCTTGCTGCAATGTGGGCCATAGGTAAGTAAGAAACAATTCTGGGATTAGTTCCTAGACTCACTGATTGTTCTATCAAGCTCTGAAGCGTAAATAATATATTCTCATGGGTAAGCATCACACCCTTGGGATTTCCAGTTGTTCCTGATGTAAAAATTAAACATGCAAGTGAATCTGGTTTTACAGAATCCATTCTTGCCTCTAATTCTGATTTACTTTCTGAATTAATTTTTTTACCCTTTTCAATAAGATCTTGATAACTTAATACGTAATCTAAATCTTTATATTGATCAAAATCTTCAATCATAATGATGTATTTCAAGTCTGGACAATTGTTTTTTGCTTTGTTGACTTCAGTAAATAGCTCTGCATCACCAACAAAAGCTACTTTTGCTTCAAGTAGATTAGAGATGTATTCGATTTGTCCTGATTTAAGTTGTTTATAAATTGTAGAGGGAACTGCACCTGCATGCATGATTCCAAGATCTGAAATAAAATGCTCTTTTACATTATTTGCAACAATAAAAGCATTGTCCTCAGCTTGAATGCCAATATCAATAAGTCCTGAAGCAAGACTGTGAACTGTTTCTTGATATTCTGACCAAGAAATAGAATCCCATCCTGTATATTCATTATTGATTGGGGTATTTAAAGCAGGGTAATCAGATGATTCTTCTGCATTATTGTTTAAATAATCAATAATTGTTTTACCTTCAACAATACTCATAACTGATTTTTCTTGGCTTTTAAGGAATTCTTGTATTTTGCTCATTTAATCTCCACTCTCTTAGGACAATTTTAATGTCCAAAGTCAAAATTCTCTAATCCATTGTTTAAAATTGTTCTGAAATCTTTGCCCAATTCCCATCTAAATCATAAGACTCTAAAGTACACATAATATTTAATACATGAAATGGTAAAAATAGGTCATCTTCAGATACATTATTTTCTTTTATAGAATTTACCATTTCAACAACACCTAAGCCTCTGTAGTAATCATTTTCACTGTCTTTTGACGTATATATGTTTTCCCATTGATAATTTTCTTTATTAAAAATAGAAATTTCACCATCGTAATTATTTGGATCTGCAAATTTTAAAGATGAGTTTTCCCCATATATTTCCAATTTTCCATCGTATGGTTTCCATATATCAAAACTAACCTGGAAGTCGACAACAACTCCAGATTTGAATTTCAATAATGAAACATAATGGGTATCAACCTCTACTTCGATTTCTTCATATTTTACTTCTGGATTGTCTACAAGACGCTTATTGAAATTCTTCTCTGAGTAAGAGCTAACTTGAGTTACAGGGCCAAGTAATTTAACTAAAGCAGTTAAATAATATGGTCCCATATCGAATAATGGTCCTCCCCCTTTCTTATAATAAAATTCAGGATTAGGATGCCACCCCTCCACACCATGAGTGATAAAACTAGCTGACCCGCCAATAATTTTTCCAATCTGTTTGGAATTTAGAAACTCAGTCCCTTTTCTGAATGCTGGTCCAAGATATGTGTCAGGGGCAGCGAATAAATAAACATTATTTTCTTTCATTGTTGTATATAGTTTTTTCCCTTCATCTATTGATAAAGAGATGGGTTTTTCAGAAAAGACATGTTTTCCATTTTTAAGAGATTTCATTGAAATCTCAAAATGAGAAGATGGGGGTGTAAGATTTACAATAAGATCAATATCATTATTAACAAATATCTCCTCGACAGATAACATATCAATTTTGTGTTTTTTAGAGAACACTTCTGACTTGTTAGAATCTAAATCTGCACAAGCGACAACTTTTAAAATTTCTTTGTTCTTGTTCAAACCAATCATATATTGATCTGAAATTGCACCGCATCCAATTATTCCTATGTTCATATTATTTAGTTGCCCAGTTGATTCCTTGAGTAATTAATTTAACAACATTTGAATTTTCAAAATCTTTTAAGTAATGACCTATAGAACAATGAAACACTTTTCCTTTTCCCCATTTTTTTGTATATGCAATTGGCATTTCTACACCATCAATCCAATCATGATATTTTTTATTGAATTTTGTTGATGCAATTATGTTTATTGACGGGTCAATATGTAAAAAATATTGTTCAGAATGGACGTTAAAGTCATTTATTCCTCTGACAACTTCATGTTCTTTTTGAATAATTTCTACCTTGTAATCTACAAAATTTCCTGGATGGCAAACAAATTGACTACCGACAAGAAATTGATAGTTTGTATTGTCTCTAAATGCGTCAGACATTCCTCCATGCCATCCTGCAAGACCAATCCCAGACTCAACTGCTTCTTGTAAATTTCCAATTTTTGAATTTTTAATTTCCCAGTTGTTGTCATCAATTTTTCCCATTGTCCATACAGGAAGAATGATGTCAAAGCCTTGAAGATATTCTAAATCGGCTAAAACATCTAGATCTTGAACAATTTCACTCTCTATATTGAACTTCTTGATTTCTTCAATCACGAAATTAGAGGTTTCAAGAGGTTCGTGTCCATCCCAGCCACCAGCAATAAAAAGGGCTCTTTTGCTCACCCTTTTATAGATCCTGCTGTAAGACCACCGGTAATTTGCTTTTGAAAGAAAATAAACAGAACTGCAATTGGAGTAGCAGCTATCACTGATGCAGCAGCGATACTACCCCAATCATTACTAAAGTCGTCCATGAAGACAATATTAATACCTAGCGCTACAGTGTATAAATTTGTGTCTTTTAGAAAAATAGCTGCAAGTATGTAGTCTGAATAAATGCCAATAAATGTTATCACAAACAATACAACAAGTATTGGCCTAGCTAATGGAGCAACGATTCTAAAAAATATTTGAGAGTAAGAAGCACCATCAACTTTTGCCGCTTCATCTAGTGATATTGGAATTGTGTCCATAAATCCTTTGATCAACCATGAGTTAAATCCTATTGATCCACCTAAGTAAACCATAATTAAACCAATATGTGTTCCTAAACCCATAAATGGCGCTACATCTCCAATTTGAAAAAATAGTAAATATATTGCTACAAATGCTAAAAATGCAGGAAACATCTGTATTAGGACAAGAGATATTAAACCAACTCTCCTTCCTTTAAATTGCAATCTAGCAAATGCAAATGCAGCAAACGTACCTAAAAGTACATTCAGAAATCCAGCAATACTGGCAATCTTATATGTATTAAATAGCCATTTAAAATATGGAATCAATGGACTTGCTGATAAACTCTCATAATGTTTAAGAGTGAAACCATCTGGAATGAGCTTAGAATTTGCTAAATTAGGAAAATCAGCAAAAGAGTTTGTGATCACAAATAAAATTGGATACAAAGATATAATTACAAAAATTATTCCAACCAGATGTCTCCAACCATAAGTTTTAAACCAAGAAGATAACCTAGAGATTTCCATAAACACGCTCCAATCTTTTTGAATATCTGAAAGAAATAGCTGAAATAATTAGAACTATAAAAAATATAATTGTGGTTACGCTTGCAGCTAATCCAAATTGATATCCTCGTCCACCTGCAATAGCTAAGTCATATGTAAAAGAGATTAATATGTCCGTATATCCTACAGCAACATCAGCACCAACTATTGGTGGTCCACCGCTTGTAAGGAGAAAGATCAAAGTGAAATTATTGAAATTAAAAGCAAAAGCACCTATCAACAGTGGTGAAATTGATACTAACAGTAATGGAAATGTTATTCTCCAAAAGGATTGGCGAGGAGAAGCTCCGTCAACTTTTGCGGCTTCTAATAATTCTTTTGGTATTGACTGTAATGCGCCAGTGACAATTAAGAACATGTATGGAAATCCTAACCATGTATTAACTAACAATACTGCTGCTCTAGAACTTCCTTTTGTTCTGAACCAATTTATTGGCTCAATGTTAAATAAATCATAAAGTGGAGCAAACCATTCATTTATAACGCCATAATCAGGGTTGAGAAGACCTTTAAAAACAATTATCGAAATAAATGCAGGTATTGCGTATGGAAGAATATAAATGGATCTATAAATTTTTTGAAACTTAACTTTGTCGTTATTTAAAGTAACAGCAAGTAATAAGCCTACAAAAAATGCTAAAGAAACTGATAATAAAGCAAATTGAAAAGTCCATGAAGTAACAATACTAAGTGGACCTCTTAATCTCTGATCATTTACTATTCGCTGATAATTTTCTGTTCCAACATTGATTCTCCAACCAGGATCAACGCTTTCTCCATCGCATACAAAGTTTCCTCTTAAACCTAATGTGCATTCGATATTTTGTGAATTGTCATAAAGAGTATCTGTAACATCATCATATGAATATTTTTGTTGTGACGATGATAATCTTCCACTGGATGCCCCAAAAACTGAAATGTTATATAACTTGATTCTTGTGTTTTTATCAATCAGTAATGCTAACTCTTGAAGTTGGCTTGAATTTGCGATTTGTTCTTTACCTGAGAGTTGATAATAGGTGTCTGGAATTATAATTTCTCCAATCGAATTTTTAAGAGATGGTTCATGAGTAGCAAAAAATTTATCGTCATATTCTTCATCATTTATTGCTCGACCAAATAATAAATTTTCATCATCTAAATCAGCCACATAGTAAAAGTTAAGATCTTGGTCCTGAAGCACGTATAAATCAAATTCAACACCTTTCTGATCATCAGTTGAATATGATAGATCTTCCAACCTTTCAATTGCTTGTTGTTTAGTAAGAATATGACCAGTTGACCAATTTGTGAAAGATACGTAAAAACTATAGCCAGCCGGAAATAAAACAAATGCTATAAGAAAAATAAATCCAGGAGTTATCCATTTCAAAGCCTGAAATCTTTCCGAGAAATAAGTGAAATTTATTAAAAAAGTTATTAAACCAATTATCAATAAAAGAAACCAGGATTCAAATGATATGGCTAATGGTATTACATAGAAGGCAGCTGCATTATAAATTGCTAAAAAAAAGTACCTAGTTGCAGTAGAAATCTTCATACCCAAATATATCATATAAAAAATCGGGGCTCTATTAAAGAGCCCCGATTATAAATTTAGATATTAATTATCCACCAGAAATGGCATCACGAACTTGCTGAGCAGCTAATTTCATAGCGTCAGAAGCTGAGTTAACAGTTACTCCTGTTTCCTCATTAGTACCATAATTTTGATCTCTAATTATTAACATTGCGTCTCCAACTGGTCCCCATACATTTCCCATTTCTGGAATGTTAGGCATTGGGATACCATTAGATGCACTAGCTGCAAATTGTGCTGCAATTGGATCTTCAGCTTCCACTACAGCAAACAATGATTTTGTTGCTGGAAGTCTTGGATCTTCTGCATACATAGCTGCTTGAACTTCGACTGTTGAGAAAAAGTCCAAAATAAAGCTTTGTGCTAACACTTTCTTTTCACTGAATGCTGAAACAAACATTCCCCTAACACCCACAAAAGGTGTTGCTGGGTTGCCATTAAATGTAGGAATTAAACCAACTCCATAATTAACAGCAGAAGCATCATTTCTAGCCCATGGTCCAGTCATCCAATATAAAGCTCTACCTTCTTGAAAAGCTGACATAGATGCACCGTAATCAGTTGATGCAACAGTTCCGTCTTTAACAAGTGAGTCAAGATATTCAGCTGATGCCAAGGCACTTGCATTATCTAAACCAACATCAGAAGGATCAAATCCTCCATCAAATTTAAAGATATATCCTCCATCGGATTGAACAAATGGTATGTTGTGGTAAGCGTCTCCACCTCCACCACCACCAGGTGCAGCAACACATAATTCAGTTCCTACATCATCACATTGTGATTTAATATCTTCCCATGTAGATGGAACTCCACCAACTAAATCAGCATTGTAATACATTGCAATAGCTTCTGTTGCATATGGGAATCCATATACTTCACCGTTATAACTAAAGCCTGCAATACCAACATCAAAAATGTCAGATGCAATTGAACCTAAGTCAAGAGGTGCCACAACACCATTGGCAACTATTTCGCCAACCATATCATGTGGCCCAACAAATAAATCTGGTCCTTCTCCTGCAGGTCCTGCAGTAAGAACATCATTCTTTATTGCTCCAAAATCATAAATTACTACTTCAACATCCACTCCTGCTGCTGATTCATAAGCACCAACAAGTGGGTCTAAAGCTGTAGCAATTTTTTCTTCAGCCCATATAACTAACTTTTCCGGTGGTGGAGAAGTCGTAGCAGGGGCTGCAAGTGTTTCTGCTGGTGCTTCTTCGACCGCAGGTTCTTCAACTGTTTCCTCAGTTGATCCTCCGCATGCGACTAAGACCAGAGAAAGAATTAATAAAATTACACCAAAGCGTAATTTAGTATTACTCATACACTCCCTTTCTTAATATACGTATATTCAAAAATTGAATAATCATTGATTATAATTTTTAATTAGAAAAATTTCTCGTTGATTGAAAGATTTAAGTCTCTTTTATTATTAAGCCAAAATTTTCTGCTAAGTCTTTTAAAATTAGATTTCCTGACTTTAGCTCTATTGAACATTCTCCATATATAAGTTCGACATTTTCTGCTTTAGTTTCAATTTCAATATCTTTTGTACATTTATCACGATTTACAATACAGAGAAGTGATTCATTATTTAATTTTCTTCTAAATATGACATAATCATCATCAAATTTAATCATTTGAAAATGACCATATTTTAGGATTGGCTCACCTATCTTTATATTCATTAGATCAGTTGTAAATTCCATTAATTCTTTATTCCATTTATCTTCAGAATCCCATGGGAAAGGCTCTCTATTAAAAGGATCTCCTCCGCCCCCAAGACCTATCTCGTCACCATAATATATTCCTGCAATCCCAGGAAATGTTGCTTGCAAGAATACTGCTCCATATATTCCGTCAGTGTTAGATTCGCATTGATTCAAAAAACGTCGGACATCATGAGAGCTGAGTAAGTTTTGGCATGAAGATAAAGCTTCAAATGAATACATTGAATACAAGTTAGATAATGAATTCGCAAATTCTTTGTTATTAATCCTTTTTGTAGCAAAAAAATCTACCATAGTTTCTCTGAATGAATAATTCATTGTCCCATCAAACCTGTCTCCCTGAAGCCATTGTGAGGTATCTCCAAATATTTCTGAAATTAGCACTACGTCTTTTTTTGCATTGAGTGCAATATCTCTAAAATCTTTCCAAAAAGAAAAATCTAATTCTTTAGCTACGTCCATTCTCCAACCATCAATATCAAAATTTTTGATCCAATATTCAGTTACATCTAAAGCCCATTTTCGTGCTCCGTCATTTTTCAAATTCATTTTTGGCATATCAGGAACTCCCCACCATGCCTTGAATGTTGGTTCTACAATAGGACCTTCATCCTCTTTAATCTCTACAGGGACTTTAGTTTCTTTAAATGTCTTTTCTAAATATGCCTTATATTCTTCTTGATTACCATCCCAACCAACTTTGTAGGTGTTTGAATACAAATGAGGTCTGTGTATAAACCGAACTGGATAATCAAATACAGTAAACCAGTCCCTGTATTCAGATTTTTCACCTTTTTCAACTAAATCTTGAAAGGCATAATGTCTTGGATGTACATGGTTAAGCGAACAATCTAAAACAACTTTCATATTTTTTTTATGGGCTTCTTCAATTAGTTCCTTAAATGCTTCGTCCCCACCAAGACCATCATCAACTTTAAAATGATCCCAAGCGTCATATTTGTGAGTACTAGAAGATTGAAATATAGGATTGAAATAAATAATATTTACTCCAAGGCTTTTTATATAATCAAGTTTTTCTGTGACACCATGTATATCTCCTCCATGAAAACCTAATCTTGTTGGTTCGCTTTCCCAAGGTAAAGCATTTTCAGGTGTAAGATCATCATTTCCGTTTCTAAATCTTTCAGGAAAAATTTGATACATTACTGATCCAAACACCCAGTCAGGAACATCATGCCTTAAGAAATCTTTTGAATTATAAATCCATTTTTCAGATGGAGAAATAAAGTTTGCTACTCCGCTAGTGCCATAATAGATATTTAAATCATCCATTGATTGTGCGGCAAAGCTAAATCTCGATATATCTTTATTAAATTTAAGGTTTATATTCCAAAATTTGAACCTATCTGTCTCAGCATACATTTCGAGCTCAATCGGTCTTAAATCATCGTCTTCAACCAATATCCAAACTTTTTTAATATTTGGTTCGCTGTGAATTCTGAGATTTACATCACCTTTTTCTGTAGGTGAAAAAAACTTTTTATCGTTAATATTAAATCGAAAATCATAATGTCCTAAATGCACCTCACCTTCGAAAAATTCTAATTTTTGAGCTTCGTCTTTATCTGTAAATTCTACTGAGTGACTTTCTACCATATAACCTAATCTGAATAAAAATATTTTACTATATAATTCAATTGAAAGGTTTGATTTGGATATTAAAAAGTCTGCAGGTCTAATAATGCATCCAACTGCCTTGCCTAGCAAGTATGGTATTGGAGATTTTGGTGACACTTCGAAAAATTTTATTGATTTTTTAAACGATTCTTCAACAAAAATATGGCAGGTTCTACCGTTAGGACTAACAAGTCTTGATGAATTTTCACCATATTCAAGCCCTTCATCAATACTTGGAAATAGGTATTTAATCGATGTAGAACAACTTACTAAATATGAAAAAATAGATATAGTTTCACCACAATTTTCAAATGATTACGTTCAATACAAAGATGTATATAAATTTAAGGATGATATTTTTAAAAATGCATCTAAAAATATAAATCTACAAGATAAAATTTTTTCATCTTTCCTTGATGAAAGTTTGATAAGAAAACATATAACATTTTTAATTTTGAAAGATTTAAATCAAAAATCATGGAACGAATGGGACAATATTTATCAAGAATATAGTGACGACTTATTTGATAAATTATTCATAGAAAATACAGAGTTGGTTAACTTTCATGTTTTAACTCAGTATGAATTTTTTAATCAATGGGGATCTTTAAAAAAGTATGCAAATGATAAGAATGTAAAAATCCTTGGGGATATACCCATATATGTCAATCATGATTCAGCTGACGTTTGGCTAAATAAAGAAATGTTTGAGCTTGATGAAACTGGAAATATGGAATTGGTCTCTGGTGCAGTTCCAGATAGTTTTAATACAGAAGGTCAGATTTGGGGAAACGCATTATATAGATGGGATTTACATAATGAAGATAACTTTAAGTATTGGAAAGAAAAATTAAATAAATCACTAGATCTTTATGACTATTTAAGGATTGATCATTTTATTGGATTCTTTAAATACTGGTCAATACCTAAAGGAGAATCAGCATTAAATGGCTACTGGAGAGAAGGCCCAAGATTCAATTTTTTTGACGAAATAAGTAAGGACGTTAATTTAACAAAATTATTAGCTGAAGATTTAGGAGTTATTTTAAAAGAAACTAAACAAGTATTGGAAAAATATAACATTCCAGGAATGAAAGTTCTCCAGCAAAGAATTCCTGATTCAGAGGAAGGCCTTCCCTATTTAGGAGATAGCGATGTAGTTGATAAAAAATCATTATTTGAGGAAGCATCTGATGATTATTTTGAAGAAACTCATCCTAGAAGTTGGGAGTTTAGCCTAGCTGCCTATACGGGAACTCATGACAGTCCTACAACTAAAGAGTGGTTTGATGAAGTAAATAAATCTAAATACGAAAATTTTTTAGACTACTCACAAACGCTAGATAACAAATTTGATAATGACGTTTGGAATTTTATATCTCTAGTTTGGGAGTCGAATTGTCAATTAGCTATTACAACCGTTCAGGACTTATTAGAACTTGACTCTAAAGCAAGATTTAATATTCCCGGTACATCTGAAAATAATTGGATTTGGAGATTAGATAATTTTGAATCTCTTAAAAGCGTAACAGATTCTTTAAGAGCTCTAAATCACTCAACAAATAGAAATTAATTGCTATCTCGTATATAGTCTATGACTAATTGAGCTTGTTCTTCAGTGATTCGTACTGCAGGCATTGAGCCTTTTCCTTTTAAAATAGTTTGAAGCCAATATGAGTCTGGTTTATCCAACACATTACTCATTTTTAAACTGGGTCCAACTCTTCCTGAAAAATCGTCAAGATGGCACGCCGAACATCTAGCCGTATATATTTCTTTTCCTGTTGTCAGCTCAACCGATTCTTGAGATCCACATGCAATAAATAAAAAGAGAAACAAAAAAAGAACTTTTTTCATTTTTATTCTTCTTCTAAACCAGTTTTAAACTCTCTAGTTGATTTTCCTAATGATCTTGCCAAACCTGGTAATCTTTTTGCCCCAA
The DNA here is from genome assembly GCA_902571385.1 of uncultured Candidatus Actinomarina sp. GTDB lineage: Bacteria > Actinomycetota > Acidimicrobiia > Actinomarinales > Actinomarinaceae > Actinomarina. Next base: position 39,907 of record CACGBK010000006.1, on the reverse strand, counting down.
AAAGCAATAATAAAATTGATAAGATGATAAGTAATTCAGGTAATCCTAATCTCATAATCTAATTTTAACTTAATTTATTCTTTATTATCCTCGAAAGATTTCTTTTGTAAAAAATTAATGAGTACATACCCAGCAATTGTAAAAATAATAAAGAACAATATCTGATCCACATTTTCTAGGTTTGGAAGCTCTGGCCTTGTCACGACTGCTTCCAACTCCCCTTCACTATTTATTCGAGATTCTAAAACATTTTGAAATGGCCAAATCTTTATTAAAGAACCAATCAAAAAACCTGAAAGAAGTGACAAAATTTCATTTTTGAAGTTTTTAAACAAATATGATAAAACTCTACTAAAAATAATTAGTCCAACAATACATCCAGAAGCAAAAATGAAAAGTATCTGTAGATCGAAGTTTTTTATTGCATTAATTATAAATTCATATTTTGAAAGCAAAAGAAGAATAAATGATCCACTTATGCCAGGAAGTATCGTAGCTGTGATTGCTATTGATCCTGACAAAAATATAAACAATGAAGTGTTAGGTGTAGATGCTGGTGAAAGAAATGAGATTAATCCTGCGATTAAGACTCCCATTACTAAAAAGAAAATATTTTTGTTATTTATGTTTTCAACTTGTTTAATGATCATTACCCCAGAAGATAAAACTAAACCAAAAAATAGTCCCCAAATTTTATATTCATGATTTTCTAATAGATAGCTAATTATGTTTGCTAATGAAAAAACTGCTGCAGTAATTCCTAAATAAATTGTTAATAGAAAGTTACCATTTAGCTTTACCCAAAATTCTTTTGCACCATCTTTAAATAATATTTTAAATAATGAAAAATCAATTCCTCTTATGGATTCAATAAGCTCTTCATAAATTCCAGTAATTAAGGCGATGGTACCACCAGATACACCAGGAACTATGTCAGCTGCACCCATTCCAACGCCTTTTAAAAAAAGAATTACCCTTTTTTTCAATTTAAGCCTCTGATGATTTAGGAGAAAATAAATTATAAAATATTGGTGATATTGTTGCTGTAAGAACCGCAAGAAGGATGATTTGTTGCTCTAAAGATTTGGATATTAGCTCAAGTTCAACACCAATTTCAGCCATGGCAATAATTAAACTAAATCTTGCAGCAAGAAGAAATCCTCCAGCGAAAAGTTGTCTGAGTTTTATCTTTGTAAATATTAAAAGGAATGATGGAATAACCTTAACAATCAAAGCTATTCCCAAAAGACTAATTACTTCGACATAGAACTCAGTATTTTTGAAAACCGCGATATCATAATTCAAGCCAATATTGATGAAAAATATTGGAATCAGAAATCCATAAGAGAAGCCCTTAAGGCTATTTTCTAAACTTCCTCTATTTGGAAATATAAATGCGAATAATGTTCCAGCCAAAAATGCTCCAAGAATATATTCAATATCAAATAACACTGCAACACCAACTAAAGTTAACATCAATGCAATAGAGCTTCTGATTCCCATTTCCTCTGGATCACTTCCATCAAACATTCTTGAAAAAAGTTGAGGATTCCACCATGCTATTCTTCGAATAATTCTAAGGATTAATATAACGATTAAAAAGTACAAGATTACATTTAGATTAGATAAAGAGAAGCCTTCTGAATGTTGTAAAGATGCAAAAACTGTTACTCCAATCAAAGTAAATATATCAGCAATTAGTGCCGACATAAATAATGTCTGGCCATAATTTGTTTTAATTGTGTCGTCACTTCTAAGAACAGTTATGACAATATCTACACTTGTTGTACAAAGTACGAGTGCAAGGAAAAGTGGATAATCTAAGGTAATAATCAAATAAAATGAAGTTGCTACAGTCAATACATATATTGAAAGTGGAACTGATAAAGTTTTTAAGCCTTTTTCTCTGAATGTATCTAATTCAATTTCAAAACCAGAAAGGAACATAAGCAACATGAATCCAAATATTGCTAGACCAGAAATAAATTCAGAAATCTTGACAATACCAAGTACGGGGCCGACTAAAATTCCATAGGCAATTTCTAAAACAATACTTGGTATATTTATTTTCTCAGCGAGTAAAGGTAATAGAAATGCACCTAAAGATATTATTACTAAAGATAGAGCGTCAAAATTTTCCATTAACTAGGTATATATAAAACTGAAGATTTTGAGTTCTGTAAGACAAATTCAGCAATTTTCTTGCCTTGCCAATTTGATTGGCTTGTTTGACTTATAATTGAAAGATCTATCTTATCAGTGAAAGATGTAAAGACTTTTGCCTCATTGCCCTCAGCGTTAATGATTTCACATTGAACTTGATTTGATAATGCCAAATCTTGTATTCTCTCAGAATATAATCCAGATTTATTTGAAATTTCGGATTGTAAAAATTTTGGTTGCTTAATATTTAACCCCACAATTTCTGCAGAAAGAGTAGAGGCCAAATCAAAAGCAACATTAACTGGGCTGTTATCACTAAAATCACTACTTACTAAGATTCCAATTTTTTTATATGGAAAAGTAGACCTTGAAAAAAGAAATGGAATCTTGTTTTTATTTGAAAAATTAATATATGTCTTAATTTTTGATTTTGTAACTTCTTTTTCATCAAAGGGAATCAAAACTGTTCCTATCGAAAAAGTCTCTTTGTTTGCCTCAATCTCTTTTAAAAGTGATTTTTGTACATCATAAAGTTCAAAATCTTGATCTTTCATTATCGCTTTATAGGTTTCAGCTTGTTCCTCTTTTTTATCTGCAAATATATCTCCAGAAGTTAAAATTTCAAGTTTGTCAGCTTTTGTATTTCTTATAAAGTATTCTGCCTCAGATAGATTTTTTAATTCATCTTCATTGTTTAAATATACTGCAACGTTTTTGCCAAACTCTAAAGGAAATCTAGATTCTGAACCAGAAAATAAGTTAATTACATTTGCGAAAGCACCAGATTGAAGAACAATTGTTACTAAATCCCCTGTTTCAAGCTCGGTGTCACCGTGTGGTATCACAACATTTCCTTTTCTTAGTAAGGCACCAACAATAAAAAAGTCTGATCCAATGTCTTTTAGTTTTTTACCTCTAGCCGGGCTATCCGAATTAATTTCTAACTCAATTGCTTCTGCTCTACCACCTGCAAAAGCTTGTGAAACAACTCTTCTTGGCTCTAATATATGTTCTAGTCTTCTTCCTATTAATATGTCTGGATCAACAACCTCAACATCTAAGTCTTTATATTGTTGTAAATTGTTTTGATCATTTACGATCGAAGATAATCTAAAGATATCATTTTGTTTTGCAATTTTTAAAACTTCAATATTAACTTCATCATCATTTGTAAGAGTTACAATTGCACTAGCATTTTCTATACCTGCTTTTTTTAAGACCAAGGTTGATGTGCCATCACCTTGATACTTTTCTATTTGTCTGTTTGGATTGAAATTTCTTAATTTTTCTTGATCCATATCTATTACGGATACACTCCAACCAGTACTTATTCTGTTTATTAATTGACGTGCTTCTCCGTGCGCGCCGATGATAATTACTTTCACGTGTTTATTATCCTATATATACGATTTTGATAAAGGACTACTTTTAAAAACTTATATAAAATAACTTAAATTTATTGAGTTTTTTTAATTTTTACTTTATTTTTAATGATTAATTATTGAAAAGAAAATGTAAAACATCCCCATCTTTAACAATATAATCTTTTCCTTCAGACCTTAACCTACCAGCTTCTTTTGCACCTTTTTCTCCATTGTTTGAAACGAAATCATCAAATCCAATAGTTTCAGCACGTATAAATCCTTTTTCAAAATCACCATGAATTTTTCCAGCTGCTTTTGGTGCTTTATCGCCAATATTAATTGTCCATGCTCTTACTTCCTCGGGACCAGCTGTAAAGTATGTTTGTAATCCTAAGAGTCTGTAACCTGCAGTAATTAATCGATCTAGCCCCGAGTCACTTTGGCCCATCTCTGATAAATATTCACTTTTCTCTACAGGATCAAATTTAGAAATTTGTTGTTCTACATCAGCACAAATAGCTACTACTTGAGAATTGTCCTTTTTTGCATATTCGATAATTTCATCAAGAAAAATATTATCCTTGAATCCACTTTCACTTATGTTTGCAACATATAAGACTGGTTTTAAAGTTAACAGCTGAAAACCTTTCAGTATTTTTAATTCCTCCTCATTAAAGGACAGTTGCCTAATGCTCTCTCCTTTCTCAAGGACAGGCAATATTTTTTCTAATAAGTTCTTTAAAAATATTCCTTCTTTTTCCCCAGATTTTGAGTTTTTGATGGATTTTTGATAAAGTTTTTCTACTGTGCTTAAATCAGCCAAAACAAGTTCAGTATTAATAATTTCAATATCATCAACTGGTGAAACTTTTCCAGAAACATGGACGATATCATCATTTTCAAAAGCACGTACAACATGAATTATTGCTTCAGTCTCACGAATATTCGCTAAGAACTGATTTCCTAAACCCTCTCCTTTTGAAGCTCCTTCAACCAAACCTGCTATGTCTACAAATTCCATAACTGCTGGTATTACTTTCTTGGGATTTACAATCTCAGATAATTTATCTAAACGGTTGTCAGATATTGGAACAATTCCAACATTTGGTTCAATTGTACAAAATGGATAATTTTCTGACTCTATATCCGCTTGAGTTAACGCATTAAATAATGTTGATTTTCCAACATTAGGTAAGCCAACAATACCGCACTTAAATCCCATAATTTTTTTCCATTTGATGAAGGATAATTAACTTTTTTATTTATTTTTACCTTGAATGCCCCATCGATTAAATATTTTGATTAAAGTCATATTTGAGGGGGAAATATGACCGAAAAAAATAACAAAAAAACTATTTTCGGATGGTCAATGTATGATTGGGCAAAATCAGCATATGAAACTACAACTCTTGGTGCAGTTATGCCTGTATATTTTGTAAGTGTTGTTGTACCAGAAGAAGGATTTTTATTTAGAGGTAATTTATATACAGGTGCTGAGGTATGGGGATTTGCAATTGGTTCTGTTTTATTTATCTTCTTTCTAATTATGCCAACAATTGGTGCGGTAGCCGACCTCGCTGGATCCAGAATGAGATTATTTAAGTCTTTTGCTTATGGAGGGGCAATATTTGCATCAACATTTTACTTTGCTCAATCAGGAGACGTTGTTCTAACTCTTTTGATATATTTCCTAGCTCAACTTGGGGCAACTGGATCTAATGTTTTTTACGACAGTGTTTTAAAAGATATAACTACTGAAGATACTATTGACCAAGTTTCTGCAAAAGGATATGCACTTGGATATTTAGGAGGAGGTTTACAGCTTCTTCTTTCTTTAGTTATCATACAACTCGGACCTTCATTGCTTGGTATTGATGCAGCATTAGCGTCAAGAATTGCAATAGCGTTTGCAGGTTTATGGTGGCTATTATTTTCAATATTTAGCTTTTCCAGAATGAAAATAGACGAAAGTAAACCAGAAGAGACAGTAAGTAAAAACTATCTTTCTACTGGATGGAAGACTAATTTAAATACTCTTAAAAAAGTTAGAAAATTTCCATTCTTACTATATTTTTTATTGGCATATATTTTCTACTGGGATGGGGCACAAACTGTCATAAATATGGCAGGTCCATTTTTTAGTGAAGTCCTTTTGCTTGATCAGACATCTATAATCGTTGTTTATCTTGTAGTTCAATTTATCGCTTTTATTGGAGCAAGACTCGCTGGATATCTTGCTGGAAGAATTGGTCAGAAAAACACCTTGGTGTTTACAATTGCGCTTTTCTTTACGGCTGGAAACGGCGCTTACTTTGTACCAGCAGAACAACTTTTACCCGTCATCCTTTTAGGTGTAGTAGTTGGTATGGGAATGGGAGGACTCCAGTCTGTGAGCCGAAGTGTATATGCAACAATGTTACCAAAAGGAGCAGAGGGAGAATTTATGGGTTTCTTTTCTGTAATTTCCAGATTTTCTGCAATATGGGGACCCTTAATCTATAGTTACGTCAGCTCAACTACAGGTAATCCAAGACTTTCTTTACCAGGTATTTCATTATTTTTTGTTATAGGATATTTACTTTTAAGAAATGTTGATATAAATGCTCAAATCACAGAGGAAGAATGGGCAGCTAGCTAATCAATTTAGCTAAATTTGAATACAAACCAGAAACAGTGATAGGTCCTACTCCACCAGGATATGGAGCTCTTCCACTCAAGTAATTATCTAAATCAGAAATATCTATATCACCATATGATTTACCATCAATAACAGAAATTCCAACATCAATAACATAGGAGTTTTCTTTAAAATATGACCTATCAAACAATTTTGATTTACCAACTCCAGAAATGAAAATATCTGCATTTGATATAAATTCTTTCTGATTAGAAGTTCTGCTGTGAATTACTGTGACATTCGCATTGTATTGTTTAGAACTTAAAATTTTCGAAAGGGGTGAAGTTACTAACCTTGACCTACCTGCAATAACTATATTTTTATCTTCAGTATCAATTTGATAATGTGATAATAATTCAAGAATTGCGAATGAAGTTGCAGGAATTACATTAAAGTTGTCTGAATAAAGCTTTCCTAAATTAAAAGACGTTAGTCCATCTACATCAATATCACTTGGAATTAAATCAATAATCTTTTCAATTTCTAAGTGTTGAGGCAGTGGAAGCTGAATAATCATTCCTTGTGAAGAAGAAGAATTTTCTAATATAGTTTCTTGAAGTTCACTTTCTGATGTGCCTTCATTTAATTTAATCCAATTGAATTCAACCCCTAATTCCTGCGCTTTTTTTTCCTTTACAGATACATACATTAAAGAAGCAGGATTGTCACCAACAGTTATGGCCGTTAATCTTGGAAGCTTATCATGTTTAGATGCGTAATCTTTAAAGATATCTTTGCTCTGAATGTCGAGATTTTCAGCAACAGGTTTACCATATAGAATTTTGGACATACGTCAAGTTTAATAAATCACTTAGTTAGTTTATAAATTATTTCGTTAAAATGACATTGGAGATAAATGTGGAAATTTCTAAATTAAACAAAAATATAACGCCATCAGGAACTATGGCAATATCAAATAAAGCAAGGCTATTAAAAGAACAGGGTAAACCAGTAATTGGTTTTGGAGCTGGAGAACCAGATTTTCCTACCCCAGCACATGTAATAGAAGATGTAAAAATTGCATCCGAGAATCCAACTTATCATAAATATTCTGCTGTTGGGGGATTAAAAATATTAAGAGATGAAATTTCAAGAACAACTGCTGAATATTCAAATTTTGAAGTTGATGCAGATAATGTTGTAGTAACCAATGGCGGAAAACAAGCGATACTTACAACATTTATGTCGTTACTTGATCCTGGTGATGAAGTCTTAATTCCATCACCTTATTGGACTACATATCCTGAAGCAGTAAAAATTTCTGGAGGACAACCCGTAATTATAGATACCGAGTTTGAAAATGATTTTAAAGTAACTGTTGATGAACTCGAAAATAAATTAACCGAAAAAACAAAGGTGCTTGTCTGGGTATCGCCATCAAATCCAACTGGTGTAGTTTATTCAAAAGAAGAAGCATTAGATATATACAACTGGGCATTTGAAAGAGATATTTGGATACTCTCTGATGAACTATATGAACATTTAGTGTATGAAGGGATAACATCACCATCACCAGCAACTATTGATAAAGATTTTGAAAAGACTGTAATAGTTAATGGAGTTGCAAAAGCATATTCTATGACTGGCTGGAGAGTTGGTTGGATACTTGGAAATGATAAGGTAATTGGCCTATCTAAAAAAATTCAGTCTCACGCGACATCTAATGTTGCGAATATTTCACAAGTAGCAGCTTATTCTGCATTAAAAAATGGATTAGATAGTACAAATGAAATGAAAAAAGCATTTAATAAAAGAAGAGAATACGCTCTGAATCAATTTGATAATATAAATAACATTAAAGTTCCAAAAGCAACAGGTGCATTTTATGTTTTTCCAGATATTAGCTACTACACAAAAGGGCTTATTGAAAACGTTTCATCCTCAATTGAACTTTGTGATTGGTTGCTTGAAAAATATTTTATAGCTTTTGTTCCAGGTGAGGTGTTTGGAAAAGAAGGATTTTTAAGATGTTCTTATGCTCTTAGTGATAATGATCTTAAGGAAGGTCTCACAAGGCTTAAAGACGCTCTAGACTCAATTTAATGGAAGAAGTAAAGAAAAAAAGTTTATATTCTTGGTTACTTTTTGATTTAGCAAATACAGTTTATGCATTTGTAATTCCTGGATTATATTTCTCCGTTTGGTTAGTGTCTGAACAGGGATGGACAGATCAAGCATTAGGGCTTGCAACTTCTGGAGCAATGGTAATTGTAGCATTGACAGGACCCTGGGTAGGTGCAAGGAGTGATGGTGCTCAAGGTAAAAAACCTTTATTGCTGATTACAACCGTGGTCTGCATAATTGCTACCTTTTTTCTTGGGACATTCAATGTCAATGTTTCAGTTATGTTATTTATTTTGTCATTAATTGGATTCAATCTTGGATCTGTTGTTTATGATGCGCTTCTTGTTTCAGTAAGTAACGAAAGTAATAGAGGAAAGATTTCAGGTATGGGAGTTGCTTTTGGATACATTGGGTCACTTATTGGTTTTGGGGTAGCATCTGTTTTACAGAATTTTGGTTATAGTTATGTTGAAATCTTCAGATCAGTTGCAATTCTATTTCTTATATTTTCTATCCCAGCTTTTTTATTTATTGAAGAGAAGAAATTTAATATTAACAAAGTCAAAGTAAGATTTAGAGAATCTCTTTACATAGTTATCAAATCATGGAGACACTCAAGAAAATATACTGGCTTAACAAGGTTTCTTATTGGAAGATTTTTCTATGCTGATGCAATTAACACATTAATAAGTGGCCTTCTAGCTGTGTATCTTGTTGAAGAAGCTGGTCTTACTGCTGAAGATAGTCAAAATTTACTTGCATTAGCAATAATTATCTCCATTATTGGTGGATATGTTTATGGCAAAGCAGGTGATAAATATGGACCAAGAAAATGTACTTTGTTTAGTTTGGGTTGTTGGATGGTCTCATTGATAATCGCAATGATCTCAACAGAATTTAATATTGATTGGTTAATTTATGTTACAGGTGTAATAGGTGGCTTTAACATTGGTGGTATTTTTGCGGTAGATAGAGTTTTCATGACAAGATTAAGTCCGAAAGAACACCTTGGTGAGTTTTATGGACTTTATTCTACAGTTGGAAGATTTGCAACTATTGTTGGACCTATTTTGTGGGGATTTATAGTAAATACTCTTGATTATGGAAGAAATGTAGCAATGTTATCACTTGTATTATTACTTTTAATTTCATTTTTTATCATCAGAGGTGTTTCTGATGAAGAAAATATATTACAATAAATTTTTTTAAAAAAAGAAAAACCTTTTTTTCTTTTTAAATACATTAAGTTCATCACGTGTGTTTTTTAGTTTTTCTCTTAGAAATTCACTTTCAGCTTCTGCCTTTGCAGCTCTCTCTCTGGCTTCTGCCATTAACTTATCTGCCTCATGCAAATTACCCAATTGATCCAACACTTTCTTCCATGCAGATACAGGAACCAGCATATTTTCTTCATCACTTTCCATATTTGAAGATGTTTCATTAATGGCACCTGGTTCATTAACATTCGTATCAGTTTCATCTTTTTGATTTGAGAAAAAATTATATTTTTTTGACATTCTCTCTTCGTAATTACTCATTAGATAAAATCATCTTTCATTGACTCAAGTGTAGGATATTCAAACTCAAATCCGGCTCTTAAAAGTTTTTCTGGTATTGCTCTCAATCCCCCAAGAACAAGAAATTCACCTAATTCCCATCCAAGTGCTATTTTAATAATAAAGCTGGGGACAGGTGGTGCAAAAAATCCTTTGTTCATTATTTTTGCTACTATTTTTGAAAATTCTTTTTGTTGAAGAGGTTCAGGTGAAGTAATATTTACAGGACCATCTATATCATTATTTTCCAAGCAAAAAAGGTAAGCGTTTGCAACGTCGTTAACAGAAACCCAAGACCAGTATTGTACACCTGAACCTAGTGGTCCTGAAAGGTTTAATTTTGATACAAGTGTTAAAATGCTTGTCGCGATATTCCCTTTTCCCAAAACTAGTCCTTTTCTTCCACATACTATTCTTACATTTAATTTTTTTAATTCATCAAGAGGTTCTTCCCAACATTCTTCAGCAACCATTTGAAGAAATTCTCCCCTATTATATGGGGTAGTTTCTGTTACCACTTCATCATTATGATCACCGTATATATTATTTCCAGAAGCTGTAATAAATATACTTGGAAATTTTTCCACCGATTTAAAAGTATCTATAAATAAGTCAGAAGCCCACTTTCTAGACCAATAAATTCTTGATTTTTTTTCTTTTGACCATCTGCCTCCTGCAAAAGGTAAAAACCCAGTAATTTCAGAAGGAGCTATGCTTTCACCTGCTAAATGAATAATTGCGTCTAATTCTTGGAATTTTTGAATGTCAATTTCTTTTTTAGCAGGACTCCAGAAGATTTCATCATCATTTTTTGCATCTCTTCTTACAAATTTCTTTACTTCGTGACCTGAATCTTGAAGTTTTTTAACAACTCTTTTTCCAATAAATCCAGATGCACCAGTAACTCCAACAATCATTCCTCTTCATCTCCATAAAATAGAAAAAAGTCCTCAATTTGTTTTTCAAACTCTTTAACAGCTGTACCCATATTTTTTGTAAAGTTTACAGTAACTACATTTGATTGAATAAATATATTTTCGATATCATTTGAATATTGAAATAATTTCATGGCTAATTGTGCACTTATTTCGTTTGATAACGAAGCATGTGCAATATTGTGATAAGTTTCACCATCTTGTCCTGATAATGATCTATTTAAATCAAAAATAACATTTTTTCCAAATTGAGTTGTTTTTAGTTCAATTTTTTGTCCCATTAAAATTCGCCAATCTTCATTACCCTAATAAGGTTAGTTGCTGCCTCTTTATTTGGAGGTGTACCAGCCACGATTACAACTTTATCATTTTTCTTAAAATTCATTTCATCTTTTAACCATTTATTAGCAATAGAAAACATTTCATCAGTAGTTTCTAGTCTATTAATTTTTACTTGCTCTACTCCCCACAACAAATTTAATTGATTATAAGTTTTGTCGATTGTAGTAAATGTAAATATTGGAGCGTCTGGTCTGTGATTAGATAATAATAGTGGAGTTCTTCCAGTTTCAGTAAAAGCAACAATTGCTTTTGCATTTGAATCATTCGCTACCTGGACCGCAGCTTTAGATAGTGAATTTGTAAGTTCGTTAGAAACTGAAATATCTTTTTTGTTCAAATAGTTTTTATTCGAGGTCTCATCTACTTCTTCACAGATATTTGCCATTGCTTGGACTGATAGAATTGGATTATCTCCAATTGATGTTTCTGCAGATAACATAACTGAATCTGTACCATCTAAAATTGCATTAGTTATATCAGAAACCTCTGCTCTTGTTGGTCGATATGAGGTGATCATTGATGTAAGCATTTCAGTGGCAGTAATTGTGATCTTTCCCTGTAGATTACTTTCATTCAAAATCTCCTTTTGTATGAAAGGTATACGCTCAAGAGGTAATTGAACGCCTAAGTCTCCACGTGCTACCATAACACCATCAGATTCTTGAATTATTGATTTCAGGTTTTTAACAGCAGATTTAAGTTCAATCTTGGCAATTACCATTGTGTTAGGATTAATTAATTTTTTGACATTAAGAATATCATCTGCATCTCTTACAAAAGAGACAGCAACAAAATCAACATCTAATTGGTTACCAAATTCAATATCATTTTTATCTTTATCCGTAAGAGTGGCGAGTGAAAGTGAAGAATCTGGGAAAGCAACTCCTTGATTGGATCTAAGTTCTCCTCCAACTTCAATAATTGATGTAAATTTAGTTTTTGTTTTCTTAAGAACTCTTAATACAATTTTGCCATCATCAATCAAAACTCTTTCACCTTCGTGAATATCCTTAAATAAATTTTCATAATTTATTAAAACCGTTTCTTTATCTTTAGAATTAATTTCATTTGATAATTGAATTTCTTTATTTCTTTCCAAATAAATAGGTTGATCTAATTCACCCGTTCTTATTTTTGGTCCTTGAATGTCTTGCATAATTGCAATTTTTTTATTTGAAGATCTTGCCCATTCAACAACTTTTTTATGATCTTCATGAGTTCCATGTGAAAAATTAAGTCGAAGTACATTGGCACCTGCATTAATTATCTCACCAACTAGTTCTTTAGAATTAACACTTGGACCAATTGTTGCAATAATTTTAGTTTTTCTTGCCATTTCAATATATAACTTAATAGGATGAAATATGTAAAGTACTTTAATGACAAAAAATATTTTAGTTTCAATTCCGGTCAGGGATTTTATTAATCCAATGTCAAGATTGGATAAAATTTTATCAACATCAAAAAGAATTGAGCTTTCAAAGGCTATGTTAATAAACATTGTTGAATCATTTAAAGATGATAATGTTGAGATTGTTTGTGTAAGTAGTGACAATCTTGTTAAGGAATTTTGTAACCAAAATAATATAAAAATATTTTCCTCCACAAAAACAGGGATTAATGAAGAATTAGAAGATGCTTTGAATTCAATAGATTATGATTTTTGGACTATTTGTCATGCAGATTTGCCTTACATTAATAAATTTTTTGCTAATGAATGGATAAATCAATCCAAACAATCAGATATTATCATCTGTTCGAGTAAAGATAATGGAACACCTCTTTTAGGAGGAAGTAAAAGGGTGCATCATTTATATTATGGAAAAAACAGTTTTGAAAAACACATCAAAATGTTTCAAGAAAAAAATTTGGATATAAAAATATCGTTCAATAAAGAATTTAGTTTTGAAATTGATGACGAAGATGATTTTTTAGAATTTCAGAAAAATACACCTAGATGGTTTAAAGGCGTAAGTATTTAGCAGCCCCGACCGGATTTGAACCGGCGTTTCCGCCTTGAGAGGGCGGCGTCCTAGGCCTCTAGACGACGGGGCCTCGCTCGGGGAGAAGGATTTGAACCCTCAACGATGGGACCAGAACCCATTGTGTTGCCAATTACACCATCCCCGAAAGTAGCAGCCCCGACCGGATTCGAACCGGCGTTTCTTGGTTGAAAACCAAGCGTCCTAGGCCTCTGGACGACGGGGCCGTATTTGTATAAGAATATAGTAACTTATTTATTATTTGTTACAAATTTTCAATCATTTCAGCAAGTCTTGCGATCGTTGCAGGTTTTCCTAGAGAGAAGATTGACTCAAATAAAGGAGGGCTAATTTTTGTACCTGTTACTGCAATTCTGGTTGCTTGAAATCCCTCTTTGGGTTTCATATTTAATTCTTTTAATTCTTCTCTCATCATGCTTTCAATGTTTTGTAAATCAAATTTTTCCATCAACTTAAAATTTTCTCGAATATTTTTAAGATAATTTTGGACATTTTCACTGTTAACACCATTCCATTCTTCCTTGTTAACAGTGAATGGTTCGTCTAGAAGAAATTTAATCTGGTCTGTTATGTCATTTAATGTCTCCAACCGCTCTTGTACGACTGGGAGAATTATATTAATTCTTTCTAATTCTTCTTTAAATATCTCTCTTCCCAGACTCGCCGATATATTATCGATAGCTTTTTTTGAAAATTCATCTTTGTTAAGATTTCTGATGTATTGACCATTCATCCAAAGTAACTTTACAGTGTCAAAAATTGCTGGATTTGGAAGAACATTTTTAAGATCAAAATTTTCTATTGCTACATCTCTTTCGAAAATCTCTAAATCGTCACCAGGCGACCAGCCAAGTATTGACATATAGTTAAACATTGCATTCGCTAATATTCCTTGATCCTTAAATGATGAGACAGATGTATCACCATGTCTTTTGCTTAATTTCTTACCATCAGGTCCAAATAGCAATGGTAAATGACAGAAGTCAGGAACTTTTGCATCAAGTGCTTTCATTATCATGATGTGTTTTGGAGTAGATGAAAGTATGTCTTCTCCCCTAGCAATAATTGATATCTCATAATCTATATCATCAATTGTTGAGGCTAAATGATATGTTGGCGTTTTGTCTGATCGAAGAATAACAAAGTCTTCAATATCATTTGTATTGAAATTCATATCACCCCGGATATAGTCTTCAAAATAGATATTTTGATCACCTTTAACTTTGAATCTTATTGCTCCGTCATCTTCATAAGCAAAGCCTTCTTCGACTAAATCTTGAGCAATTTTTTCATATCTTTCAAATCTGTCTGATTGCTTGTAGGATATCGAAGAATCTTTATCAAATCCTTCATCCCAATCGATTCCTAACCATTCAAGACCTTCAATTATATTTTGTTGAAACTCAGGGGTACTTCTCTCAACATCCGTGTCATCAATTCGTAATAGGAATTTTCCGTTATGCTTCCTTGCATACAACCAATTGAATAACGCTGTTCTTGCATTGCCAATATGAAGTTCACCAGTTGGTGACGGTGCAATTCTTAATTTCATAATTTACTCAACTAAATTAATTAAACTTCCAAGAGTTTCTATTTCAATCTTTATTTCATCACCCGGTTCAATTTTACTTACCCCCTCAGGAGTTCCTGTCAAAATAACATCACCAGGTAATAGTGTCATTATTGAAGTAATGAATTCAAGAATTTCACCAATTGAAAAAATCATATCTCTAGTGTTGCCATCTTGTTTCAATTCTCCATTTACATATGCTTTAACACTTAGCTCTGGATTGCTTGAAAATTCTGTTTGAATGTAAGGACCAAGAGGACAAAAAGTATCAAAACCTTTTGCTCTTGTAAAATGACCAGTTTTTCCTTGAAGAACTCTCTCGGATAAATCATTGGCATTTGTGAATCCAAGAACATGATCTGTCCAATTTTCTTTTGAAATATTCTTACTTATTTTTGATATTACTAAAGCCAATTCTCCTTCATGATCAACATGTTGACCAATTTTTGGGTAAATTATATTTTGACCTGTTCCTATTACTGATGTTGAAGGCTTTATAAAGAAAACTGGATTATCTGCTTGATATTGATAACCTGGCAAGCCCATTTCTGCAGCGTGTTTTGCATAGTTTTTTGCTACTGCAACAACTTTTGATGGCAGAACTGGTGCTAGTAATTCAATTTCCTCGAGTTCATATATTTCTTCAGTACTTTCCCAAACTACAAGAGGAGAGCCTTCATAGCGTACAACTTTGCCATCAATAAGTTCACCATAAAAAATTTCGTTTTGATGTTTTGCTCTTACAATTTTCATACTTCTATCAATATTAAGGCATAGGAAAAATAGAGTGTTTAGTAAAAATTAATTATTGAGAGTAGCGACTGACCCTTAATTTTATCTTTTGCACATTTATTAAGTAGGTCTTCTGAGAGATCACCTAAGTTGTTTTCAGTGATTCTTAAAATACCTAAAATGTGATGAAAATCATATATAGTTGGCGCCCTACCAAAATGAGAAGCTCTACTAATCATTAAATTAGTCACGATTGAAGTTACAAGTTTTTGCCTTGGATGTTGTTGCCATAATGTTTTATATTTGTTTACAATTTTTAAAGCGAAACCACTATCTGGCCCTGTGCTTCCAAAAATTTCATGATTTTTTGGGTCAAGTTTTTCATTATATCTTTTTGATCTTCTAGGCACAGGCAAGGAAGGCTCATTAATTCTTTTTGCGTTATCAAGGTTTATTTTTGGTTCTTGCGACATTAAATCAATGTTATATACGATTTAAAATTATCATCCTTTGCGTTTACAACATCTTCATAAGAATTTATTAAATCTGATGTTATCTCTCCAACTTTACCATTTGAGATATCATCTCCATCAATACTTACTACACCGATAACACCAGTTGCTGTTCCCGTAAAAAATACCTCGTCGGCATTTTTTAAATCTTCAACAGTCAAATTCTTTTCTTCAATAGAAATGTTTTTACTTTTTGCAATTTCAATTACTGTTCTTCTCGTAATTCCATTTAAAGCACCTGTGGAGTTTGGAGGAGTAGATATATTATCATTTTTTACAATAAATATATTTTGTCCACTTCCTTCAGCAACAGTCCCATCATCCCCAAGCATGATTGCATCATCATAACCATTATCGACTGCATCAATTTTTGCTAATGTTGAGTTCATATAGCCTCCAACTCCTTTAGCTAATGGAATAAAACTTGTTGGACTAATCCTTCTCCATTTTGATATACACACATTTACGCCCTCATTGACTGCATCATCGCCTAAATAAGCGCCCCATAACCAAGCGGCAATTGATACTCTTACAGGCACACCTGTTGGAAGTAGACCCATTTCTCCTTCACCAAAAAAAACTAAAGGCCTAATGTATGCGGATTCAAGTTTGTTTTTGCTTACAACATCTTTAATAGCTTCAAAAATAACTTCTTTGGTATATGGAATTTTTAAATTATATGATTCAGCTGAGGCGAATAACCTATCAACATGGTCATTAAGCCTAAATATGGAGACACCTTTTTCAGTATTTCGTGCTCTTATTCCTTCAAAGACTCCAGTACCATAATGCAGAGTGTGTGTCATTACATTAATCTGAGCACTATCCCAATCAACAAATTCACCATCAAACCATATAAAATCAGATTTTTCCACAGTAAATAAATACTACACCTTTTAAAAGTTCTATCCAAGAAAAATACTATTATTCAAATTGTGAAACGATTTATTGCTTCAGGATTTGGTGTTGGCCTGTTTTGGGAAACTTTTTTTAAAGGTAAAAAAGGTGGAGGAACTTTAGGTTCTTTATTATTTACATTAGTAATCTACTTCGGTGACAATTGGTATGGGATTTGGAATACACTTAACTTATTCATCTTATTTATTGTCCTTATTATTTTTTATTTTGTAACTGTAAATGATGATGAAGCGTCTTCAGACCCAAGCTGGATTACACTTGATGAAGTTTGTGGAATGAGTCTTGTAACACTTGGAGCTGGAACTGAGTTATTGCCCTTAATATCTGGTTTTTTAGTTTTTAGATTAAGTGACATTATGAAACAACCTTCTTTTGTTGGGGAACTGGAAAAGCTTCCAGGAAAATTAGGTGTTTTATATGACGATTTGGGTGCTGGTTTTATTGGATTAATATCAGCTATGGTTGTAAACCAAATTATCCAAATAACTCTTTAAGTAGAACCTCTTTTACAGATCCAGGATTTACTTTGCTCTCGGAGCTTTTCATTACTTGACCTACTAAGAAGCCAACAAGTTTATCTTCAGGATTTTCTAATCTTTCAACAATATCTTGATTCTCATTAATTACCGAAGTTACAAGTGCCTTTATTTCATCATTATCAGAAGATTGGATAAGGTTATTATCAGACGCAAAAGATTTAGGATCAATATCTTCAATTAACAATTTTGCGAGAATATCTTTGGCAGACGTGAAAGAAACTTCATTATTTTCAAAGAGATTAATTAAACTAGCAAGTTTTTCTGAATTAACCCACTGAGGTAACTCACCAATATCTGCTTTTCTCATTTGTCCCTGAAGTTCGCCAGTAAGGAAATTAAAAGTCGATTTACAATCACCTGTTTCCTTTACGGTTGACAAATAAAGTTCATATAACCATCTCTGGCCTTTATCTAAATAATTTGAATCTGATAATGATAACCCTGTATCAAGAAGTGTTTTTCTTTTCTTTTCAGGAGTTTCTTTGATCTGATTTTGAGAAATTTTTATAAATTCCTCGTTTATTACCATATTTGGTAGATCAGGATCTGAAAAATATCTATAGTCAGCACTTCCCTCTTTTGTTCTCATTGACAGCGTCACTTGTTTGTTCTCGTCCCAATGACGTGTTTCTTGAATTATTGATTCCTTATCTTGAACCATTTTTGTTTGTCTTAATATTTCATAATCTATTGCTTTTTCAAGTGACTTTAGAGAGTTCATATTTTTTATTTCAACTTTAACTCCAAGTTCATCAGAACCTTCTTCAGCAACAGATATATTTGCGTCGAATCTCAAATTTCCTTTCTCTAGCTTTCCTTTTGATATCCCCAAATCAATTACTAATTGTCTGAGTTCCTCTATGTATGCAACTGCCATTTTTGCCGAAGATATTATTGGTTTAGTTACAACTTCTACAAGCGGTACGCCAGATCTATTGAAGTCAAGTAAAGTACTCGTTGCAGAATCTATTCTCCCTGATCCTAAATGAATGCTTTTACCTGTGTCCTCCTCCATATGTACTCTCTCAATTTCGACAGTATGAAGGCTATCTTCAATAACTATTTCTAACGATCCTTCAACTCCTACAGGAAAATCAAATTGGGAAATTTGATAGTTCTTAGGAAGATCAGGATAGAAATAATTTTTTCTATGAAACATTCCTTCTTTAGTTATTGAACAATTTGCTCCTAATGAAAGCATGACAATATATTCAATTGCTTTTTTATTTGGGACTGGGAGGGCTCCAGGCAAACCTAGACATGTTGGGCATAAACTAATATTTGGCTCATCGGTTTCAACAACTTTACAAGAACAAAACATTTTGGATTCTGTATCTAATTCAACATGTGTTTCCATACCTATGGTTGGCTTAAGACTCATTATCACCTTTTGTTATCTTTGGTAAATGATTAAACGAAACCATATCTTCAATTGACTCTGCAAGATCTAATAAAGAATAATCCGAACATGGTTTTCCCATAAGTTGGATAGAAAGAGGCATATTATTATCGGATAAGCCCGTTGGAATGCTTATTGCTGGAAGGCCTGCTAAGTTTGCTGGAATCGTACATAAATCAGAGAGATACATTTCAAGAGGATTTTCTGTCTTTTCTCCAAATTTAAATGCTGGAGATGGAGTTGTCGGGGATATCAAAAAATCAAAATCATCAAAAGCTTTTTGAAAATCTGAAATTATCTTTGATCTTACTTTTAATGCTCTTCCATAGTATTCATCAAAATAACCAGCAGATAATGCATACGTTCCCAACAATATTCTCTTCTTTACCTCTTCACCAAAGCCTACGGCACGAGTTTTATTCATCATTTCATAACTACCTGAAGCTGGCTCTCTTAAGCCAAAGCGTACTCCATCAAAACGTGATAAATTTGCAGAGCATTCAGCTGGAGCAATTAAATAATAAACACTTAAAGCCATTTCAGTTAGTGGTAAGGAAGTTTCTACAACTTCATGTCCACTATTTTCTAAAAGCTGAGTTACTTTATTTACTTCATTTTGTGAATCTTTTGAAACTCCTTCTTGCATTAATTCTTTTATTATTCCTATTTTCAATTTTTTATTTTTGGGTTCTGTATATTCAGGCTTTATGGATGTTGCATCTTTAGGGTCATAACCTTGAATGTTATCAAATATAATTCTTGCATCATCTACGGTATTTGTGATTGGACCTATTTGATCTAGTGAAGAAGCAAACGCAATTAATCCAAATCTTGATACCGTTCCATACGTCGGCTTAAAACCAACTACACCGCAAAATGAAGCAGGTTGTCTAATTGATCCACCTGTATCACTTCCTAAAGAAGCTACAGCTGAACCTGCAGAAACTACAGCGGCAGATCCCCCTGAGGACCCTCCAGGTACATAATCTGGATTCCAAGGATTTTTTGTAGGACCATACGCTGAATTTTCAGTTGACGAGCCCATAGCAAATTCATCAAGATTTGTCTTTCCCGTAAATGTTGAACCTGTTTCTTTTAGCATTCCAATAACTGTCGCGTCGTAAGGAGATACATAATTAGAAAGCATTTTTGATGAACAAGTCGTTTTATAACCATAAACATTTATATTGTCTTTGATTGCGATTGGAATTCCATCAAGCTTTCCTAAACTTTCACCTTTTAAAAATCGCTCATCAGATTTTTTTGAGTTTTCAAGACCTTCATCGTAAAAAAGTTCTAAATGAGCATGCAAGATAGACTCGGTAAAGGACGCATTCTCATAAACCTGCTCAAATAATTCAGATGGTTTTAACTCCTTATCTAAAAATAAATTGTTTAATTTTGAAATTGAAGGTATGTTTTTATTCATTATCAGTTACTCAATTGAAGGAGGAACAACAAAATGTCCATCTTTCGTTTCAGGAGAATTCTTCATTGCATCTTCATGACTCAAAGATGGTGTAGATTCATCCTCTCTTAGCTCAAGTACTTTACTTAAAGGATGAATATCAATTTTCTCATCTTTTACATCAATATTTTTTAGAGCATCAACGTGTTCAAGGACTATCTCCAAATCCTTTTGAAGTTTGAGTTTTTCTTTTTCTTCTAAATGAATAGATGCGAGATTGGAAATATCGTCTATGTTAAAATCTTTTGTCATTAGGTACTTTCAAGAAATTTTTTTAATATCTCATAAGATTCTAATATTTCATTTTTATTAACAAATTCATCAGAAGTATGAGCTAGCAAAGGGTCACCGGGTCCAAAATTAATAGCTGGGATGCCTTCATCTGTAAATCTTGCAACGTCTGTCCATCCTTGTTTTGGTGTAACATCAAGCCCAGTTTTACTAATAAATTCAGATATCATTCCTAAATTTTTATTAGGAAGAGCTCCTGTTGCTATATTTTTAATTGTGACTTCACCAAATTGTTCAAGTTCATCTTTAATATAATTTTCTGCATCATCTGAAGAAAATGTAGGAACAAATCTAAAATTTACATTCATTGAGATTTTTGGCGGTGTTACGTTGTTGGCAACACCACCTTGGATTTTTGTAACAGTCACAACCTGTTTATAGATTAATCCATCGATATCAAAGTCTTTAATTTCGTTTTCAGATAAATAATCTGCAACTTTATTTAGTTTAAAAAAAGGATTTTCACCCATCCAGGGCCTCGCAGAATGACTTGAAATACCAACGAGATCTAAATTGGCATTTAATGATCCATTGCAACCTAATTGACATTCCAAGCTGCTTGGTTCCATCACTATCGCAAGCTCTATGGAAAAGTCTTTTTTTAGTATATCCATCAAAAAATTTAGACCATTTTGCTCAGAAGAGCCTTCTTCAGCTGTATAAAAAACACCTATAACATCCTTATTCTTATCAAGAAGGGTTTTCATCATAACTGCAACTCCCGCTTTCATATCAACAGAACCTCTGCCATAAATATTTTCCTCATCGGAGACTACCTTTTGATTCTCATCAATTGGCACAGTATCAAGATGTCCAACTAATGCAATTTTTGGATTTGAGTTAGGTGAGGAAACAATTAGTCCCCCCTCATTTCTAAATATTTCACCATCGTATCCTTCATCAGATAGATACTTTTCGATGAAATTTATTACTTCATTTTCATTTCCAGTAACAGATTCAATATCAATTAATTTTTGAGTTAATTCGTTTAGATTCAAACGTCTACTCCAAATGTCCTCAGTGCTTCATTGAGTGAAGTCTTTTCATTTGTTGATTCTTTTCTTTTTCCAATTATTAACGCACATTGAACATCATATTCGCCACTCGGAAATGTCTTTGGTCTCGTACCAGGAATGACAACAGAATTTTCTGGAACTACTCCTTTATATTCGATTGGTTCTTCACCCGATACATCAATAATTGGTGTTGAAGATGTGATAGTAACATTAGCTCCGATTACAGCACCTTTTCCAATTCTGACCCCTTCAACAATTATTGCTCTTGAACCTATAAATGCTCCGTCCTCAATTATTACTGGCATAGCTGACGGAGGTTCGAGTACACCACCAATACCTACACCACCTGATAAATGAACATTTTTTCCTATATATGCACACGACCCAACTGTTGCCCACGTATCGACCATTGTTCCTGAACTGACATAAGCACCTAT
The DNA here is from genome assembly GCA_902571385.1 of uncultured Candidatus Actinomarina sp. Lineage (GTDB taxonomy): Bacteria > Actinomycetota > Acidimicrobiia > Actinomarinales > Actinomarinaceae > Actinomarina. The sequence continues at coordinate 17,921 of CACGBK010000006.1, read as the reverse complement.
ATTTACAAAACCTGGCATGACTACAACACCGGGTTCACAGAATGCTCCATATCTTACAATCCCAGGAGGAACGACTCTAATTTTTAAACTTTCATAATTTTTTTTGGGCTCGAGTTTATCAAAGTAGATTACATCGCCAGACTCGATTACTTTTAAGTTCTGGATGGAAAAGTATAAAGAAATTGATTTCTTGACCCATTCATTAACTACCCACTCGTTATCAATTTTTTCAACAACTCTTATTTCACCATTATCTAGTTTTTGAATTATTTCCTTAATTAGATCAACATCATCTTGAGTAATATTGTCTAGGTCTATATTTTCAACTCTATTTTCAAATTTTTCGATATTCATATTGGTCTCTTTTTAGTTATTAGATAGTATTTTAATGTATGAATAAGAACACTTATAGATTTATTATTCTTTTATTAACGGGGTTGTTAATTTTTGTTATTTATTATGGAGTTACTTTTTCGATCAATAACTCAGAAGTTGTTGAATTACCTCAAGTCGTTGAAGAAATATACCCATTACCAAATGATCAAGTACCGCAACAATCAAGCATTAGAGTTGATTTACCAGTAGGTTACGAAATTACATTAATAGTAGATAATTATATAATTCCCGAGTCAGAGATACTGTTTCAAGATGCTATTGGGATGTTTACTTGGCGTCCAGGGCCAAACAAATCTTTTGAATCTTGGATAGCAGGAAAACATACTGTAACAATTCAATGGTCAAAGGTAACTGGGCTTCCGGATGTTGGAGAATTTAGCTGGATTTTTTATACTTACTAATTAAATCTTTAAAATTCACTTCATCTAACAAATCTATATTTAAGGAATTTGCTTTATCATATTTTGAACCAGGATTAGAACCATATATTAAGTAATTTGTATTTTTTGAAACTGCGGTAGTTACAGTCCCCCCTAAATTTTCGATTAAATCCACAATTTCTTGTCTTGTATATGTCTCAAGCGTTCCTGTAATTACAAATGTATTACCAGCAAGAAAACTTTTTGATGATGTGTTTTTTTTATCAAATTTAAATCCACTGTCTTTTAATGTCTCTATAAGCTCAATATTGTTTTTGTTTGATTTCCATTCAAAAATAGACTCTGAAACACTTTTTGAAATACCATGTATTTTCTCTATATTGTCTCTCTCGGCATCCAAAATACCATCGATTGAATTGAAGTTTTTTATTAACGTCTGAGCAGTTCTTTTACCAACAAATCTTATTCCTAATGCAGTAAGTAAACTTTCAGGAGACGTTTTGACTGATTTTTTTAAAGCAGAAAGTAAGTTTGTTGTTTTTTTCTCTTCCCATGATGGCAAATCAATTAAATCATTAAAATTTAATTTGTAGAGGTCTCCAATGCCTTTAATAAGTTTTTTTTCTAATAAAGTATCTACCGTTTCCTTACCAAGCCCATCGATATCAAGACCAGATTTAGAACCAAAAAAAATAATGGACTCTTTTTGAGCTATATTGCAAGATAATTTTTCTTTGCATCGTGGAACTTTTTCATCTTCAAAGTATTCAATACTTGACTCTCCACAAGGACATTCTTTAGGTAAGTCCCATATATCCTGATTTCCATCTCTTCTCTCCTTTATAGGCGCAACAACTTCTGGAATAACATCACCCGCTCTTCTTACAATTACATGGTCATTTATTCGTAAATCTTTTCTTTTTATTTCATCTGGATTATGAAGTGTGGCAGATGAAACCCTAGCTCCCCCTACTATTACTGGTTCTAATACTGCTACTGGAGTAATGGCCCCTGTCCTACCAGTTTGTAATTTTATGTCTTTTAATACCGTTGTTTGTTCTTCAGAGGGAAACTTAAAGGCTACCGCCCATCTAGGAGATTTTGAAGTAAATCCTAATTCGTCTTGAGTTTGTAGAGAATCTACTTTTAAAACAGCTCCATCTATTTGATAAAGATATTTGTTTCTTGAATCTTTAATAACATCTATATTTTTTTCAATTTCTTTTTGAGAACTAGAAATTTTAATGTTGTTTGTCTCAAATCCAAGTACTCCCATAAAGTCATTATTTTTTGAATGGAATTGATTTTGAACCTCTTTATCATGATAAATTAATTGATATGCAAGAAGTCTTAAATCTCTTGTTGAAGTAATTGAAGCATCTTTCTGACGTAATGATCCAGCAGCGGCATTCCTTGAATTTATAAAAATATTTGTGCCTTCTTTTCTAATTCTTTGTAAATTATTTTTTTCATCCTCAGATAAATCAGCTTTGTTTTTTTCTTTAAGTAAATCTAAAGTTACAGAATCCTCTTTTCTTTGTTTGTTTAGATTATTGAAACTATCTGTAGGCATATAAACTTCACCTCTGATTTCAACTGTTCCCTCTACATTTTCTTTTAGTCTTAATGGAATATTTCTAATTGTTTTGACATTGTGGGTAACATCTTCACCAACAACTCCATCACCTCTTGTAAGACCTCTTTTCAAAAGGCCATCTACATAAATCAGAGAAATTGCTAGACCATCAATTTTTGGTTCAATCGTAACAGGGTATATTCCTGAATCCGTTATTTTTTCTAAACGCTCAAACCACTTTTCTAACTCTTTGCTGTTTTCTATATTATCTAAGCTATACATTCTTCCTTGATGCTCAACTGATTCAAAGGCATCACTTGGAGTTTCTGTAACCCTTTGGGTTGGTGAGTCCTCCATAAGTAATTCTGGATTATCTTCTTCGATTTTTTTCAGTGAATTAAATAATTTGTCGTATTCACCATCTGACATTATTGGATTGTTCAAAACATAATAAGCATGCTCAGCCTTCGACAATTGATCTATTAGCGCTTTTACTTCTTTAAGATTCATGAAGCAGACTCCATTAATTTAGAACTTATTCTTCCTCCGCCTATAACCTTGGTTCCACTAAAAAGAACACCGAACTGACCTGGTGCGATGCTTGAAGCTGGCTCTAATAGTTCAACTAGCAATTCATTGTCAGATATTTTGTTAATTTTGCAATTTAGGTCTTCTGAGTTATATCTTGTCTGCACAGTCAAATTGTCATATTCAATATCTTTAACGATCGAAACGTCTTCAATGATAAAGGATCCAACTAGGAGGTCTTTTTGCTCACCAATTATTACATTTTTATTTTGTACGTTTATTTTAGTTACATATCTGGGTGTAGCTTGCCCCCCAGGGAGACCTTTTCTTTGACCAACTGTAAATTCATGAATTCCATTGTGATTACCAACTTTATTTCCATTGACATCAAAAATTTCTCCTGCAGAAGTTAAGTCTATTCTTTTTTCTACAAATGATCGGTAGTCTTTCTTTCCAACAAAACATATATCTTGACTGTCTTTTTTAAATGCTGTTTTCAAACCGAGCCGCGCTGCAATTTGCCTAACTTCTGGCTTAGTAATTTCACCTAATGGAAATAATATATTTTCTAGATCATCAGATTTCAACATATGCAATACATAAGACTGATCTTTATCAAGATAATCTGCTTTATGTAATTCATAAAAATTTTCATTTTTAATTATTTTTGCATAGTGCCCTGTTGCTACTTTTTCACATTTAAGCTTTTTGGCTTGATTTAAAAAATGGTCAAACTTTACAGATCTATTGCATTCAACACATGGATTTGGTGTAAGGCCCTGTGCATACATATCGATAAAATTATCTACAACATTTTTAGAAAAAGATTCTGTATAGTCCAATACATAATATGGAATATCTAGCTTTGAGGCAACTTTCCTTGCATCTTCACTATCAGATGCTGTGCAGCATCCTGTTTCAGGCATTTCTCCTTCTGGTCCCTCCCAAAGTTTCATTGTTACTCCAATGACTTCATGACCTTGTTCTTTTAAAAGTGCAGCTACAACAGATGAATCAACACCCCCACTCATTGCTACTAAAATTCTCATTTCATACCTTGAACTGCTTTAATAACAATATCTGCTGCCTTGGAACCGTCACCTTTTTGATTTGACCAACCAAAGCTGAATCTTAAATGATTGTTTATAAATTTTTCATCTACATTCATAGCCTCAAGAACATGAGAAGGTTTTTGAGCTCCACTTGCACAGGCGGATCCTCTTGAGACACCAAGCCCATTTAAGTCAAGTTCGATTAAAAGTACTTCAGAATTAATATCAGCAAATTGGATATTACTTATATGAGGAAGCCTATCAATTGAATCTCCAACAATAACAACTTCTAATGAGTTCTTTAATTTATCTTCAAAGATTTCTCTTTCTTCTTTCATCACTCCTACTTCATCATCAAATTTATTTTGTTGCTCCTCCAATGCTGCTGCAAAAGAAGCTATGCCTGGCACATCGACTGTACCTGCCCTTCGCTCAAGTTCTTGTTTACCACCATGTAAAAAACTGGGCAATTTGTATTTATTGTTGATGAACATTGCTCCGACCCCTTTAGGTCCTCCAATCTTGTGAGCTGATATAGCTGCACTTTCAATACCAGAATTATGAAAGTTGATATTTTCTGAGATAATTCCTTGAACAACATCGGAATGAAACAATGTTGATTCATTAGCTGATTTAATGGCTTTAGAAATTTCACTTATTGGCTGGATTACTCCCGTTTCATTATTTCCCCACATTAAGGATGCAACAATTGTTTTGTTATTTATATGATTCAAGAACTCATCTTTTTCGACAAATCCTACATTGTTTGATTTTGCATAATTTACTTCATGACCAAGTGATGAAACCCATTCTGCTGATGCAAGTACTGCCTCATGTTCTATATTTGAAGTCACAAGGTTCTCATCAAGTTTAGTAGAACTAAATAATGATTTTATTGTCCAATTATCAGCTTCAGTTCCACCACTTGTGAATATAATTTCACCAGGTGCAACATCGAGTAATGAAGCAATTTTCTCTCTGGAATCTTCTAATAAATTTTTTGAATCTCTAGATAATTTGTGACCTCCTGAAGAATTAGCAAATCCAAAACTTTCTGCATTTACATACTCAGCAATAGCAGTTTTGCGCATAGGCGTTGATGCTGCATGGTCTAAATATAAATAGTCATTATTTTTCATACTAAATTATTTTAGTGAGGAACTATTATTGTAAAACACACAATGAGTAAAACAATTACAGTAGAAATAAAAATAGATGCTTCTCTGGATGAAGTTTGGAATGAGGTATCAAAGATCGAAAATCATTCAAATTGGATGAAAGATGCTGTAAATATTGACTTTCAATCAGAATCTAAATCAGGTGTAGGTACAAAGATAAAAGTTCTTACAAAAATAGGTCCTATAAAACTTTACGATTATATGACATTTACAAAATGGGAAGAGAAAAAAATCATTGGTGTTGACCATGTTGGTATAGTAACTGGTAAAGGTGAAATGGAATTTAATAAAATTGATGAAAAAACTACAAAATTCAAATGGACAGAAACATTAAAATTTCCATTTTATTTATTTGGACCAATTGGAGAAATTGTTGGAAAGCCTATTTTAGAGTTCATATGGAAAGAGAATTTAAATAATTTAAAGCACGAGATTGAAAAATGAAAATTATTAATTCTCTAATTTTTTTAATCGTATTTTTTGTTGCATGTTCAGATAACGTAAATAGTGACAGGGATAAAGAGTTCTTTGAGAAAAATGTACAAATGGAAAGAACATCTAAAATGTTAAAAAGAGGAAATTAAGATATGAAAAGTTTTAAATTTCTACTACTTGTAATTTTTTTTATAGTTAGTTGTTCAGATACAGAAAGTGACGTTCAAGAAATCAATGAAACTGTAGCAAATGAAACCACAGCAATTGATAATGAAATTATTTGGAGCCAAGGTATCGGTAAATCCCCTGGTGAGTTTGTTTCAAATTGGAATAAGTTGATTGATTCGATATCAGACGATCAAGATACAATTACTTTTTTTTCAATTGATCCTGATGGCGTTTATCAAGTAAGTAATGAGAAAGAAACTCTTGTATATCGATTTGGTAATTCAAGTGAAACAGATAACATATTTGTTCTTAATTTAAAAATTGAAAACAATTCTGTAAGGGCAATTGAATTTTTTGCACCTACAAGTATGAGTGATATTACATCTCAACAAACAAAATTATTTTTTTTAATGATCATAAGTATTTCTGACGATTCTCTTAATAAAGACGAAAGAGAATCAATTTTGACAGATGTTGGTCTGTATCAAGAAGTCAATGTTCCCGAGGAATATGGAGGAGCAACTCTTAAAAATCAGATAATTTATGAAATCCAGCCATTAGTTGTAGATAATCAATTGATTGGAATAAACTTTAATTCTCGATTGCCCGTTGATTAAAAAATCAGGTTGCAATAACTTGTTCAACCCCTGGAACTTTATCAATGATTATTCTTTCGATTCCACTTTTTAGAGTTGCTATAGACAAAGGACATCCTTGACATGCACCAAGCATTTCTATATTGACGACACCTTCTTCCACAGAAGCTAACTTAATATCACCACCATCTGCTTGAACTGCAGGCCTGATATATTCGATAGTGTCATTCAGAATATCCAGATCAATATCGACCCTTTCAGGTCTTTCTTTGAAAGTTGGAAAATTTATACCTTTGTCATCCATTATTATCATTATATTCAATTGTTGATCCTAATAAACTCAATGAATCGACTATATCTTCATAGCCCCTATTTATATGGTCAACACCGCTTATAGAAGATACGCCGTCAGCTTGTAAGGCAGCAACAATGAGACTTGCACCTGTTCTTATATCTGTAGCCTGCACGGGAGCTCCAGATAGATTATCTACTCCTTTTACCATTGCATGCTGCCAACCTGTTTGAATATTCGCACCCATTCTTTGAACTTCTGGTATCCATTGGAATCTTTGATCATAAACATTTTCAGTAAGAATCGATGTACCTTCTGCCATAAGCAATGCCGAGCCAAAAATAGGTTGCAAATCTGTTGCAACACCTGGAAAAGGTAGAGTAGCAATTTCTATAGAATTGATTACATCTTGATACTCTATTGAAATTGAAGATTCTTCAAATTCAACTAGTGCTCCCATCTCTTGGAACTTTTTTAATTCCATTGGCAAGTGTTCTGGATTTACACCGTTTACTTTTCCAGAACCTTTAGTAGAAAAAATAGTTGCTAAAAATGTACCTGCTGCAACTCTGTCTCCAATTACTTCGTGATCAGTAGGATTTAATTTCTTAACTCCTTCAATTATTATTTCACTAGTCCCCTCACCTGAAATATTTGCTCCCATTTTTTTTAGCATATTGACAATATCTACTATTTCAGGTTCTCTTGCTGCATTTTCAATTACAGTCTTTCCTTCAGCTAATACTGCAGCTAGTAAAGTGTTCTCAGTTGCTCCTACGGAGGCATAAGGAAGATTGACTTCAACTCCTTTAAGCCCTTCCGATCTTCCAATTAGAACACCATGATCAAGCTCAAACTTTGCTCCCATTTTTTCTAGAGCATCTAAATGCATTTGGACAGGTCTAGGTCCAAGCTGGTCCCCTCCAGGAAAAGCAATTCTTGCCTCTCCTTGCCTAGCTAATAATGGGCCAAGGATTATTATTGATGCTCGCATTTTTTGGACTATTTCATATGGGGCTTCTATCCCGATTTGTGATGGAGAGGAAATTGATAAATTATTATTTGAAAATTCTGATTTAATACCAAGTACATCTAGAACTTCTTGCATGTAAGATACATCAGCAATCAAAGGAACATTCTTAAGGACATAATCACCTTCGCAAAGAATTGGAAGAATCATTTCTTTTAAAACAGCATTTTTTGCACCTTTTACTGTTATTTCACCACTTAATTTATGGTTACCTTCTATTGATATATGTTTTTCCACTATCATTGATATTACTTGAAGTTTAAAGTGTAACAATTTTTTTATGGCTCTAGATATAAATATTCATTCAGAAGATAATCACGAAAGTGCTTCAATATATGTTGTAAACCAAATTAAAGATCTAATTGAAGATTCAGACGGCGCATTTTCTCTTGGATTGTCTGGCGGTGAAACTCCACGATTTGCATATTCAATAATTTCAGAAACTTTTAATAACTTATCCCAAGCAATTATTTGGACGGTCGATGATAGGTGGGTAGATGCTAGTGATGAATTATCAAACCAGAATTTAATAAATAACTACTTTGAACAAACACAGGCAGAAGTTTTAAAGTTCGACTACAGCGGTGATAGTCCACAATTGGATGCAGAAATTTATGAAAAAAAAATTAAAGACACGATAACTAATTTCAATGTTGCAATTCTTGGATTAGGTCCAGATGGTCACATTGCTTCTTTATTTCCTAATTCAGAAGCAACAATGGACAAAGAATCACTTTATGTCGCTAATGAAGTAAATATAAAAACAAAATGGAGAGTAACTGCGACGTTTAAATTGCTTGGAAAAATAGATAAAATTTTTATTTTGGCAACTGGAGAAAACAAGAACGATATTCTTAAATCTGTGAATGCTGATAATAATTTACCTATTAATACTCTAAAAAAGTTTTCAAATAATATAGAAATTGTCACTGATCAAATAATCTAAAATATCTATCATCTAAACTTACATTGGAGCCGCTTTTGTGTAAGTCTGAACCACTGACACTATTCAACTACCCTGTTGGGGGTGGCTCCAAACTAATAAGGAATCTATGTTAAGCTTCAAAGCTTGTGAATTTTAAAAATTTTTTATTAGCTCTTGTCACATCTTCAATTTGGGGATCATCATTTTTAATGATTAAGTATTCATTAGAAGAACTTAATCCATCAGATATAGCTATCTACAGAATTTTAATTGGAGCTTTATTCATAAATATATTTGTTAGGGCCAAAGAAAATATCATGAAAGCAGACCATGTAAAAATTTTTATAATTTCATTTTTTTGGATGGCTCTTCCTTTTTATATGTTTGGCATTGCTGAACAAACCATAACATCTTCTTTAGCTGGATTAATTAATGGTTCAACTCCAATTTTTGTTGCTTTTATTGCGGTTGTGTTTTACAAATTAAAAGTAACAAAAATTCAAATACTATATATATTTACTGGATTTATTGGTGTGGGGCTGATTTCTTTAAGCGAAGGTGTTAGTGATATATCTTTTGATATTGGTTTTCTTTACGCATTGATTGCCTCAATATCATATGGAATTGCCGTGAATATGGTTGAGCCATTAATAAAAAAATATGACTCATTAATTGTTATAAAAATTGTAATAAGATACGCGCTCCTGCTCTCACTTATAATGCTTGGATCGACTGCATCATTTAAGTTACCAACTGTTGAAGTTTCTTTGATCCCGATGCTCATATTGGGAATTGGTGGAACTGGAATTGCGTTTTTGACATATTATAAATTGTTAGAGAGTGTTGGCAGAATATCTAGTTCATTTATTGTGTATATGATTCCAATTTTTTCTATTTTCTTTGGTTTTCAGTTTTTAAATGAGATAACTAATTCAATTCAGTTTGTAGGAATGGGTGTAATATTATCTTCTGCTTTTCTGTATTCGAGAACCTAAGATTTTCTTATTTCTACAAATTCTGATTCTGCAACTGCAGCCAAGTCGCCATTATCTAAATAAAGTTCTCCCTTATATAGACTGTTTCTACCATCAATACTTTCTCTCCATGCGACTGCAGTGACATATTTTATAGATGGTCCAACAGGTTTTAAATATTTTATTGAGAAATTCTTATTAACTGCTTTCTGACCAAGTAAAACAGTCAGAGGACCCATCGTAATATCTATCCAAGAATCAATAATTCCTCCAAGTGTTGTTGGTAAAGGATTGAAGTATCTTTCACGAACAGGAAATTTGCATTTCAATGTTTCATTCTCTTTATCAAAATCTAAAAACTCACCTTCAAGCTCAACCCATACATTTGGTACTGGCATTCCTTCATTTTCTAAAGTATCTTCCAGGTTCTCTTCGATCATCATGTAATAATAACAACTTATATGAATAAGCTGTCTTGACAGGCAAGACAGCTTAAACAGGGTTAATGAGTAATAATAAAATAGTACATTGAGGGTAAGACAGTTTATTTACCTTTGGGATGCCAAACTGTTTTTGTTTCAATAAAAGGGAGAATTGAGCTTAACCCACTCGTTGAAGGTAGTAGAGAAATCCTTTTCACAGATTCCGATCCTTTTTGACCAAGAACCTCTTTTGATTTTTTTGAAATATCCTCATAAATTGCTGTATGTTTAATCTCAACATGACCCCCAACATCTTCAACAATGTTTTCAAATTTACCTGATAAAAGATTGAGGCTGCCTGATGGAAAGTCAGAATTGTTAACGTCCTCAGATAACTTCAATGCAATGACAGCATTTTTATCTGAAAAATTGATAACAGAACACCCTACAGTTAGTGCAGGAAGAATTGCTTTTACTAACTTATTTAGTGACATTGAATTTGGACTTAGCGTAAATGTAACACCAATAGCTTCCTGATGAGAAATGTTGAAATATTCACCAGCTACAGGGTTCAGATTACCAGTTAATTGCTCCCATTTATCAACAAGACCTGCATACCAAACGATTGTATCTATTGCATGATTGATATCATTTTTTGAATCGAGTTTAGATAATCCATGATCTTGTAATAAAGAAATATAACTATCTTTATTTCCCTCAATCATTTCTGATAATCTGTAAAGAATTTGAGATCTATTGTACATTGTTAATTGGTTCCAATTTTTAAATCCTTCTTTAGAAGATGTAACCGCATCCCTTAAATCTTTTTTTGAAGTTAAAGGAATCTCATATTTTTCCTCTTTTAAATCAATTGAATAAACTTTTCCAGATTCAGATCTAACGAATTTACCATGAACATAATTTTTATACGTTTTTTTTATGTCTGTCATGATGACACCTTTAAGTATGAAAGAAGACCATGTCTTCCTCCTTCCCTACCAAAGCCTGATTCTTTATAACCACCAAAAGGTGATGCTGGATCAAATTTATTGAATGTATTTGCCCAAATTACTCCCGCTTCGAGCCTATCAGCAGTCCATAATATTTTTGAACCTTTTTCTGTCCAAATACCTGCAGAAAGACCATATTCAGTATTGTTAGCAATCTCAACAGCCTCTTCCGGAGTTCTAAAAGTTAAAGTAGTAAGAACAGGTCCAAATATCTCTTCTGTTGCGATTTTATAATTTGCCTGAACGCTTGTAAATAAACTTGGCTTAAACCAAAATCCATTTTTAGGAAGTTCACATTCAATTTGGAATAAATCTCCACCATCTGCAACACCTTCATTTACCAATTTTTCAATCTTATCTAATTGATCTTTTGAATTTATAGCACCTACATCAGTATTTTTATCTAATGGATTGCCAACATTTAATGTCTGCATTCTCTTTTCTAATTTTTTAATAAATTTTTCTTCAATATCCTCTTGAACAAGTAATCTACTTCCTGCACAACAAACATGTCCTTGATTAAAAAATATACCGTTAACAACTCCCTCGACTGCTTCATCTAGAGCTGCATCACTATAAACGATATTTGCTGCTTTTCCACCAAGTTCCAAAGTCAAACCAACATCTTTACCAGCTAAAGATTTTTGGATATATTTACCTACGCCAGTAGAGCCAGTAAAAGCAATTTTTTTAATATCTTTATGGTTTACAAGATGTGATCCTGTAGACCCATCACCAGTTACTAAATTAAATACCCCATCTGGAAGACCTACTTCTTCGCATAATTCAGCAAACAATAAAGCTGTCAGAGGTGTTGTCTCAGCTGGCTTTAAAACAACTGTATTACCAGTTGCTAAAGCTGGAGCTACTTTCCATGACAACATCAAAAGTGGGAAGTTCCAAGGGATAATTTGTCCCACAACTCCATAAGGTTTGTATTGCTCGTTACCCCAGGCAATATCAAGCTTGTCAGCCCATCCAGCATAGTAAAAAAAGTTTTGAGCAACTTGTGGAAGATCAAAGTCTCTTGATTCTTTTATTGGCTTACCTCCATCTAAGCTTTCCAGTACAGCAAATTCTCTTGATCTTTCTTGAATCAATCTGGCAAGTTTGAACAAATATTTTGCTCTTTCTGAAGGATTAGTTTTACTCCACTTTTTCAACCCTTCTTTTGCTGAAGCCACTGCGTAATCAACATCTTGTTGATTTCCAATTGAAATAGAAGATAAAATTTTCTCAGTTGAAGGAGAGATAGTATCGATATATTGTTTTGATTTTGGAGTGACAAATTTTCCGTCTATGAAATTTCCATATTTTTTTTCAATATTGACAATTTTTTCTGATTCAATTGATTCTGAGTATTCCCAATTATTCATAAACTAGCCCCTTGGAAAATAATAACTTGATTGATATGAATTCGTTTTTAATTTTTTTATTTGTTTTAATACATCATCTAATAGACTCGATGCTCCAAATCTAAAATATTCTGGAGTTAACCACTCAACTCCTAATTCTTCATTGATAATTACAAGATAGCGAATCGCATCTTTAGAGTCCCTAATTCCTCCAGCAACCTTTATACCCTTGACTCCATAACCACTATCAGCAAATTCTCTGACTGCCCTGGCCATAACTAGACATGCTTCTCTTGATGCTCCACTTGATATTTTTCCTGTTGAGGTTTTTATAAAGTCTGAGCCAGCACTTAATGCAATAAGACTTGCTTTTTTAATGTTTTCATAAGTTTCTAGTTCCCCAACTTCTAATATCGTTTTTAAATGAATATCTCCACAAATCTCTTTTAAAGAAACAATTTCATCATAAACTTTTCTAAAATCACCTTCAAAAAAAGCTTTTCGATTAATAACAATATCAATCTCATCAGCTCCTTCATTAATTGCGAACTGAGTATCAACAATTTTAGATTCCAATGGTGCCTGTCCACTCGGAAAGTAGGACGATACAGATGCTACTTTAACATTTGAATCTCTAACTATATTTTTTGCTGTTGAAACTAAAGATGGATACACGCAAACAGCAGCTGCATTTGGAACATCAGCATCACTAGGATCAGGTGTCATTGCTTTTGATGACATTTGGGCAATTTTACCTTCAGTATCCTCGCCTTCTAATGTTGTAAGATCACACATGCTAACAATCTTCTTAAGACCTTCTAGCTTAGAATCTCTTTTTATACTCCTAGTTGCGAGTGAAGATGTGCGTTCTTTTACCCCTAATTCATCAATTCTGACATTATCAATCATGTCAATAGTTGAAGACCAATCAATAACACTGTTTTTAAGTGATGTTTTTGAACTCATTACCTAATGGTATAACTTTATTTGGTATAAAGAAATAGTATTTTAATCTAGTGCTTCTATTGTCTCTTGGGCTTTGTTTATGTCCTGCTCAGTAACGTTGGCAATTCCACCAAATACTGCAAACATTTTTGACCAATCTTTTTCTTTTTTCAAGATATCTCTTGCTAACTCGGAGTCAGTTTGTTCAATGTGTTTGTTTAAAAATGCTCTCAACTCAAGCGTATCAATATCGTTCATGTCTCGATATTCAGGAGCAGATTTTGAAATATATTGTGTAAAGTTTTTTTGTGTTTTTAGAACAGTAACCTTACCACCAGTCATGCCGGCACCAAAGTTAAATCCGATACTGCCAAGGATGATTAAAGTACCCCCTGTCATATATTCTGCAGCATGGGCACTACAACCTTCAACTACCGCTATTCCTCCACTGTTCCTTACACCAAATCTTTGACCAACTCTACCTGAAATATAAAGTTGTCCACCAGTAGCTCCATACAACAAGGCATTACCAGCTGCATGATACGCGCCTTTATTTTTCGTACCTTGAGGAATTATGGTTATGCTTCCTCCACCCATTCCTTTTCCTACATAATCATTTGCGCTTCCAATAAGTTTTAGATTTATGCCGTCTCGAATAAATGCACCAAAACTTTGTCCAGCAGCGCCCGATAGACTTATGTACGTTGGATTGGTTTTAAGTTCCTTACCTAGATTTTGCATCGATACTTCACCTGAAATTCTTGCACCTATACTTCTGTCTTCATTTGAAATTGGATACTGAATAATAGTTGACTCTTGAGATTTAAGTCCTTTCATAATCTCAGAAGTTAGTCGTCTAGATAATCTACCTTCATCGTGTCTGATAAAGCCTGGATTTTTTTTGTCTGAAACAGCATTTCTTAGAAGCTTGTGAAGGCTTTTTGGAAGGTTGTTATCCATGACTTTCAAACCTAATAAATCAGCGTGGCCAATGAGGTCATTAAGAGAAGAAACATTAAAAATATCCAAATATGATTTAATATCTTCAGCTATAAATTTAAACAGTTGCATAACCTGCTCTGGTGCCCCAACAAATTTTGCTCTTAGATTCTCATCTTGGGTAGCTATTCCAACTGGACATGTGTTCTCGTGACATTGGCGTACCATTTTGCATCCCAATGCTAAGAGTGGAAGGGTACCAAATCCATATCTATCAGCACCTAATAGAGTTGCGATGATTACATCCTTAGGTGATCTTAATCCCCCATCAACTTCTAGAAGAACTTTATCCCTCATATTGTTCTCAACTAGTGCTTGATGAGTTTCGCTCAATCCAAGCTCCCATGGGGAACCGGCATGTTTAATACTTGTCCATGGACTAGCTCCTGTGCCTCCATCACTGCCTGCAATCGTAATTACATCTGCCCCAGCTTTGGCAACGCCAACAGCAATGACTCCAACACCTGGTTCAGAAACAAGTTTCACATTCACAGGATTATCTGGATTAAATGTCTTTAAATCATAAATTAGTTGAGCAAGGTCTTCTATGGAATAAATATCGTGATGAGGTGGAGGTGATATCAATGTAATACCCTCAACAGTATGTCTTAATTTTGCAATATGTGTATCAACTTTAAATCCAGGAAGCTGTCCACCTTCTCCGGGTTTTGAACCTTGAGCCATTTTAATTTGGAACTCTTCAGCAGAGGCCAAATAGTCTGGAGTTACACCAAACCTTCCTGAAGCAATTTGTTTAATTTTAGAATTTTTTTCTGTTCCATATCTTTCAGGATCTTCTCCACCCTCGCCTGATCCAGATTTTGCACCAATACGATTCATTGCAATAGCCAAAGCTTGATGAGCTTCTTCAGATAATGCTCCTAAAGACATTGAGCTAACCGTGAATTTTTTATATATTTCTTCGAGAGGAATATCTTTGTCATTGGAAGTAATAATTTTATTGTTGTCTGGAAGTGTGAATAAATCTCTTATCTGAACATTGTCTCTTTCTTCAAGGGATTCAAGATACTTATTCCACTCATCTCTGTCACCTGAACGAACAGCCTTTTGTAGCTTTAGAACTGTTACCGGTGATGTAACGTGTGGCTCACTCCCTTTTTTATGCTTGTAGAAGCCGCCTATTTCTAAATCAAAAGGCTCATCACTATCAAAAACTAATAAATTTTCTTCTATTTGTTTGTATCCCAAACCCTCAGTTCTTGTAAAAGAATTTGAAAAAGCACTGTCTGTAATTTCTTTATCAAGTCCTATTATCTCGTATATTTCAGACCCTCTGTAGGAAGAAACTGTACATATTCCCATCTTGGACATTATCTTTAAAAGACCTTTGTTTAATGCTTCACGATAATTTTCTTGAGCTTGTGATGGTGAAATATTTAATTCCTCATTTTCTATTGATAGTTGTCTTGCTTTTTCAAGTGCAAGATATGGCCAGATAGCAGATGCACCATAAGCAATATGACACGCAAGATCATGAGCATCTCGTATCTCACCAGAAACAATAATTAAAGAAGCTTTTAATCGTACACCCTTGTTAATAAGGTGTTGATGAACTCTTCCAAGGACAAGTAGTGAAGGTGCAATCGTATTGCCCTTGACTACTTCTCTATCACTCAAAATAATTAATGATTTTTTGTTAATGACAGCTTTGTAGACTTCATCACATAATTCATCAATAAATTGTTCAAGATTTTTATCTGCTTTATTGAAACTTACATCAAAAACTTTTGATCTATCTTTTGAAAATTCTTTAGATACTAATAAATCATATGTACCTTTACTTAAAATTGGTGATTCCAGAGTAATTAGATTTGCTTGTTGAGATGTTTCTTTTAGGATTGAGCCTCTTTTTCCTAAATAAGTTTTGGTAGACATGACAAATCTCTCTCTTATTGGATCAATTGGAGGGTTTGTTACCTGAGCAAACATTTGATGAAAATAACGGCTAAGTCGTGGTTTGTTCTTACTAAGTACTGCTAATGGAGAGTCATTACCCATCGACCCTGTCGGGATATCTCCTTTAATCATAGGAAGTAAAATTAGTCTTTCTTCTTCTGGAGTGTATTGAAAATATTCTGAGAATGAGTCTATTTTAATATCATCTGGCTTGTCACTAAATTCTGTATCGGCAACCAATGGTTTATTTTTAACCCACTCTTTATATGGGTTTTTTTCAGATAGTTTTTCAATAACTTCTTGTTCATCAAGCAATTCATCATTTTTAATTCTGTATCTAATGGTTTGTCCGGGTTCAAGTTGGGCAGTTTTATATGCACCTGCTTCAACTGATGGACATATACCCACTTCAGAAGCAGCTAAGATATATCGATCTGAGATCATCCAACGAAGAGGTCTCAAACCACTTCTATCAAGACCTGCAATTATATCCTTTCCGTCTGTAGCTACAATTGCTGCTGGGCCATCCCATGGTTCTGTCAAAAAAGCATGATACTGATAATAAGATTGTTGATCTTTTGTAAATCTTGGATTATTTTCCCAGGCTGAAGGAATAAGCATTTCTTGTGCATGAGCTAGCTTTCTACCAGATTGAACTAGCAATTCAATTGCATTATCAAGTTGACCAGAATCTGAAAGATTTTCATCTATGAAAGGTTTAAGAGTGTCTATATCTTCTTTCCATAAATTTGAAGACGCATCTACTTCCCTAGCCTTCATCCAAGAATAATTAGCTCTTATAGTATTAATCTCTCCATTGTGGGCTAGCATTCTTAAGGGTTGCGCTTTATCCCAAGTAGATGTTGTGTTAGTTGAAAATCTTTGATGAAAAATACCATACCTTGTCTTGTATAAAGGATTTCTTAAGTCCCAGTAAAAATCAGCGGTTTGAGTAGCCGTAAACAATCCTTTGTATACAACTGTTTTACTTGAACAAGAATTTATGTGAATATTTAGAAATTCGTTTTTAGCTAAATCGGTTTCAAGCGACTTTCTGAAAAGATAGAGGTATTTTTCAAATTTATATTTATATTCCTTTCTTGAGCAAATTATTGCTTGATAAATTCCAGGCTTTGACTTTTTTGCCATTGTTCCCAAGATCTCTTTGTCTGTTGGGACTTTTCTCCAATAAAGAAGTTCTATGTCAAACTCTTCTAATTTACTGTCGATGAGTTCCATCGATTCTGTAACATTTTTTGGATCAAAAAAGCAAGATATTAAAGCAAGACTTGAATCTTTATCTCTAACAATTCCCCGTTCTGCTATCTCAGCCTCTATGAGTTCAAATGGAATTTCTGTTAGTACACCCGCACCGTCACCTGTGCCATCAGCAAATTTAGCTCCTCTGTGATCGAGGTTTGATAAGCACTCAAGTATTTTTAAAGTCATTCCATGGGTTCTTGGAACCCCTCTTGATGCAATAAAACCTACACCACAGGAATCTTTTTCTTCGAAATTAAATGTCATGGAAACATAATTTTACTACGAAGATGAGATATTTGAAATAAGAAAACCAGCCTTAAAAATCTTTAGGGGGGGACCTAAATAAGCTGGTTTCCTTAATCTTTTTATTTGTTACTTTTTAGTGATGAAATCTCCGTATGCAGATGTTCCGTGTTCGGAAGCATCTAGTCCTGCAATTTCTTCTTCAGCTGTAACTCTGAGTCCAACTGTTGAATCAAT
>CACGBK010000005.1 GCA_902571385.1 uncultured Candidatus Actinomarina sp. | reverse complement strand
TTCAAGGGACCTAATTGCTTTAGTTAAGCTTTCAGTAAAAGTTGAAGCAATTGACATTACTTCACCAACGCTTTGCATTGATGTACCTAAAATATCGTCAGTTGATGGAAATTTTGGGAAATCAAATCTTGGAATTTTTATTACCACATAATCTTGTACCGGCTCAAAACTTGCAGGCGTTGTTCCAGTAATATCATTTTCAAGTTCAGTTAAGTTATAACCTACTGCTAATAAAGCAGCAAACTTTGCTATTGGAAATCCAGTTGCTTTTGAAGCAAGAGCAGATGATCGTGAAACCCTCGGATTCATTTCAATTATTCTTCGATCACCATTTTTTGGATTCACAGCAAATTGTACATTGCTACCACCAGTTGCTATTCCAATTGTATCTAGACAAAGCAACGCCTCATCTCTCATAATTTGATACTCTTTATCAGATAAGGTTTGAATAGGGGCAACAGTAATTGAATCTCCGGTATGAATACCCATAGGATCAAAATTTTCTATTCCACAAACAATTACACCGTTACCATCACTATCTCTCATTACTTCTAATTCGAACTCTTTCCATCCATATATTGATTCTTCAATTAAAACTTCCTGAGTAGGAGATGCATTAAACGCGTCATTTAGTTTTGATTGAAAATCTTCTTCATTATTTACAACGCTTGTACCACCTCCTCCAAGAATAAAAGATGGTCTTAACATTAATGGAAAACCTATTTCTGTGCTTGCATTCATTCCTTCTTCAAAAGTTTTAGCATAAGTGGCCTTAAGTGTTTTGATTCCAACACTGTCCATTGCTTCTTTGAATTTCCAACGGTTTTCTGCAATCTCTATAGCATTGGCTGAAGCTCCCAAAAGCACTACATTATTTTCTTTCAAAACATCATTTTGTTCGAGCTCCATGGATAAGTTAAGAGCAGTTTGTCCTCCAAGTGTTGGAAGCACTGCATCCGGTTTTTCTATTTCAATTATTCTTTTTAAATAATTAAAGGTCAAAGGCTCAATATATGTTGCATCCGCCATTTCTGGATCCGTCATGATAGTTGCAGGATTTGAATTTACGAGTATCACTCGATATCCATCTTTTTTAAGTGCTTTTGCTGCTTGAGATCCTGAGTAATCAAACTCACAAGCTTGACCAATGACAATTGGCCCTGATCCAATTATCAAAATGCTTTTGATATCTTTATTTTTTGGCATAGTTATTCTCTATCATTTCAAAAAAAGGATTAAAAATTTGTAGGCCATCAGTTGTGCCAGGGCCAGATTCTGGGTGAAATTGAACAGAATAAGCCATAGAGTCCCAAAGACTAATTCCCTCGTTTGATCCATCATTCAAGTTTTTTGCAAAAACATTTATATTTCCAAAATTCTTATGTTTATAACTATCTCCAAATTCCTCAATAGAAAAACCATGATTTTGAGCAGTTATCAGGGCTTTCTTTACTCCATCTATTTCTACTGGATGATTTGAACCATGATGACCAAATTGCATTTTTTTAACTTTAAGACCACAAGCTAAACCAAGGATCTGATGACCAAGACAAATCCCAAATATTGGAAGTTTTCCAATGAGTTCTTTTATTGTATTTATCACTGTTAGCAATGATCTTGGATCTCCTGGTCCATTCGAAATTAAAAGGCCTCTTAAGTTCATCTTCAATATCTCATCTGACATTGTTGTAGGTGAAATCATAACAACTTTGTAATCATGGTCCTCAAGTACATTTACAATGCTTTTTTTTGCTCCAAGATCCATGATGCCGATTTTTCCATCAGTAGATGTATCCCTATCTTCTTGATTACCTGCTGTCATTGCTGAATTGTCGCCAAGAATATCTTTTGCTTTATATAAAATGTCTTTTAAATCTTTAATATCAATATCTACGCCAAGTGCAAACATGCTCGAACCGTTATCTCGTAAATATTTTGTAATATTTCTAACATCAAACCCACCACTGTAAGGTATGTCATATTCTTTTAGCCATGATGTTATTGATTTTTCAGATCTCCAAGAAGAAGGAAAGTCAGTAAAAGAATTTCCGATAGCTGCTTCAATTTTTGGCATGTTAGATTCAAAATCTCTTTGGGACATTCCATAGTTGCCCACGTGAGAAGAAGTGAAAGTAACTATTTGATTAATATATGACGGGTCACTTAATATTTCTACAAAACCTGTCATTGCTGTATTAAATATGAGCTCTCCAGTAGCAGGTTGAAATAATTCAGTTGTCCATCCTAAAAATTCATCTCCATTTTGGTTAAGAAGTAAAGCCTTTTTATACATTTGATAGAACCCTTTGAATTTCAATATTTTCATTTTCAAATAATGAATTTTTATATTTTGATTTAGTGATAAATACTGATTTTGACTTCTTCCATGTGTTCACTATTTTTGGTATTTCGTATCCAAGTTCTTCAAGTATTGTCAAAGGATTTGTTACCAAAAATTTTAAAATTTGGTCTAATTCAAAAATATTTGAACTATATATGAGAGGAAATGCTGATTCAAGTCCTACAACACCACGATTTGCATCTTTAAAAGGAACGGTTTTAGTTTCTAATTTATGGGGTGCATGATCCGTAGCAATCACATCTATTACTCCAGACTGTAAACCTTCAACCAGTCCTTCTCTATCTTTTTCAGTTCTGATGGGTGGGTACATTTTAAAAAGTCCATTATTTGTATCCAAATTCTCATTATTAAGCAGTATGTGATGAGGTGTTACTTCAGCAGTGACATGAAGACCTTCTTGTTTCGCTTTTTTGATAAGCTGTACGCTCTCGTAAGTTGATAGATGTTGTGCGTGATATCTTGTTCCATACTTTTCAGATAAATTTAAATCTCTTGCAAGGACTTCCAATTCCTCATCATTGTTTATTGGAATTAAGTTATTATCAGCATTTGGGGGAGCTATATCACCAGGTCTAGAGTGACAACTTTTTTCACAATGTTGAAAGATCGCACCACCAAGCGCACTTATTTTTTTAAATGCCTCATCAGCTAAGTTATCATCAATTAATGATTTTCCATCATCTGAAAAAATTGTGATACCGTTTTCAATGAATTCTTTATAATTTACGAGTTCCCTTCCGTCTAAATCTTTAGTTAATGCGCCGACACGATGTACCTTTGTTTTTAATTTTTTATCTATTTCCTGTGCAATCTTGAGATTTTTTATTGAATCAATTGGTATTTCTGAATTTGGCATTGCAAGTAAAGTTGAGAACCCACCATTAATTGCTGATTGATCTATGTCATTGTATGGAAATTTATCGGCATCAGGATATCTTGTGTGTGTATGAAGATCTATAA
Organism: uncultured Candidatus Actinomarina sp.; assembly: GCA_902571385.1. Classification (GTDB taxonomy): domain Bacteria; phylum Actinomycetota; class Acidimicrobiia; order Actinomarinales; family Actinomarinaceae; genus Actinomarina. The sequence goes on along the minus strand of CACGBK010000005.1, from coordinate 75,429 downwards.
ATCCAGGAATTTCAATCATATTTCTCCTTTCACATATTTATATGCTGCAATTCTTGAAGGTATCGCATGTGAGAGTTGGTCGATATATTTTATTTTTTTATCTTCAATTGCATCTTCTGAAATCTCAATACCAATATTGATTGGCATTGGATGAAGAACAATTAAATCTTTTTGAGATTTATCTAAGATCTTTTTTGTAAGTTGATAATTCTTTATGTAATTATCGAAATTTATTTTTTCAATATTTAGTATTCTTTCTTTTTGTACTCTTAGAAGTTCTATCGAATTAGAATTTTCAAAAACTTCATCCCACGATTCATAAATTTCAAGATCATTTTTGTTGTCCGGAAGTAGATTCTGATCTGTGAAGACACCAACTTTGTATCCTAGTAAATTTAAGAGCTGTCTTCCTGATTCAAATACTCTCGAATGTTTTACGTCACCAATGTAAGTCACTGGGGTAGATGTATCAGTGAGTTTATCAAAGCTATAAAGTGTTGAGATGTCAATTAGTGCTTGAGTAGGATGAGATTTGTTTCCAAATCCTCCACTAATAATTCCAATTTCCTTAAATTCTCTGTAGTCATTAATATTATTTTCTTTTGTCCTTAGTACCAATATTTCGATTCCCATAGAAATATATGTCTCTAATTCGTGTTGAAGCATTTCTCCTTTTTGTTTTGCTGATATAACATCTGACGATTCAAAAGTTTTTATTCCAAGTTTTTCAGCTGCAATAGCAAATGAAAGTCGTGTTCTTGTTGAAGGTTCATCAAACTTTAAAAGAGCTAGAGTATCTAAATTTTTTGATTTAATTTTTAGAGATCTTGATTCTTCAATTAGATTTTCTAAATGATTTTTATTTACATCTTGAAAATCTAAAAGATGTTTCATTCTTACGTTACCTCGACCTTATCTTCACTATCTATTTCTTTCAAAAATACGGAAACATATTCATCTTGATTTGTTGGAATATTTTTACCTACAAATTTAGGGCTGATTGGAAGTTCTCTGTGTCCTCTATCAATAAGGCATAAAAGAGAAATAGATTTTGGTCGACCAGAGTACATTACAGCTTCAATAGATGCCCTCAATGTTCTTCCGGTATAGATAACATCGTCAATCAATATTATGTCTCTATCTTCAGGTGATATTTCTAGAATATTTTTTTCGACATTTTTGTCTAGGTCATCTCTAAATGGTAAATAATCTACCTTGCCAATATCATGTTTAAAGTTTTCTAATAACAAATTATTAGAAATTCTTTGAGCTAAAAGGTCACCTCTTTTAGGAATTCCTAATAAATAAGGATTGAGGATATTTGATTCAATGATTTCTTTACTGAGTCGGAATAGAATTTTATCTATTGTCATTTTATCCTTTCAATGCTCACAGTCATTGTTTAAAGTTATATTTATATTAGCAAATAAGATTTGTAATTATTATTATTTATCTATTTTCTCTAAAAAATGGAACTCCAATATTTTTAGGTGCACCTGTTTTTCCACCTTTATAAATCGTCAGAATAACTAATACCAAAATTGTTATTACATACGGAGTTATTTTTACAATATAAGGACTTAATTCAAAACCATATGTTTGCAATCTTGGAACTAATGCTTCAAGAAATCCAAATAAAACTGCCCCTAAAGCAGTTCTATAAGGCTTCCATCCTCCAAATATTACTAGTGCTAGAGCTATCCAGCCTCTTCCAGAAGTCATATTGTCAGTCCAATATGGAACATAACTTAGTGTAAGATAAACTCCAGAAAGTCCTGCAAAAGCCCCACCTACACATGTTGCAATGAATTGTGTTTTAGCAACTTTCAATCCCATTGAATCTGATGATTTAGAATCCTCCCCAACAGCTTCTAGTCTTCTGCCAAACATTGTTTTTTTTAATATAAGTGAAGTACTTATCATTAAAAGAACTGCAATATAAAAAATAATATTCTGACTAATTAAAACCTCGACTATATTTGTAGGTTCTGAAATTGATGTAACACTCTCTAATTTTGTAACTAATTTTCTACCAACATAATTTTTTCCAAGTAACGATGAAAGGGCTAGGCCTAAAATTGTAAGAATCAATCCTGAGACTGTTTGGTCTTGCTTCAAAACAACAGTTACAAGTGCATGTATTGATGCGAAGATTGAGGATGATAAAACACCAATCAATATTGCAAGAAATATGTTTTCTGTATTTATTGCCGTCATAAAACCGGCGACAGCACCAATTGAAATCATTCCTTCAACACCAAGATTGAGTATCCCAGACTTTTCGGTAATCAATTCTCCTAATGCGGCGATGAATAACAAAGTTGCAGCTTGCAGGGTTGCATTCAAGAGGCCAATAAGTTGAATATCAATCATTTTCTACTTTCTTTATTTGATAAGTAAAGAAGAATTGAATTATAAGTGCTCCAAAAAGCGTTGAAGCTTGAATAATATCTGCAATATAAGCACTTACTCCAATAGTCTGAATAACAGATCCACCAATTGAAAGAGCTCCAAATAAAGATCCAACCAAGAAAATTCCAAGAGGTCTCATTCCTGTAATAGCAGCAACAATTATTGCTGTATATCCAAACCCCTGAGAAATTCCAGTCGATACTCTATGGGTTTGGCTTAACAATTCAATTGCTCCAGCAAGCCCAGCAAAACCTCCACCAATCAACATTGCAATAAAAGCTTTTTGTTTTGCGTTAATTCCCGCATATACAGCTGTCATTGCTGACCCTCCGGCAATTCTCATTTCAAAACCAAAAACAGACTTATTTTTAAGATAATGAGCGAGGATTGTAAATAGGATACATATCAAAAATCCAAAGCTTAATTTTCCAATTATTGTTGGTAAAAACACTTCTTCACCAACATAAGCAGCAGCTGGAAAATTTAATGATTTAGGATCTTTCCATGGTCCATTAATAAGGAATATCGTGACACCAAACACGATGTAGTTAGTTAATAGAGTTGTAATGATTTCATTTACCCCAAAAACTACTTTTGTTATGGCTGGTATCAATATGCAGAGTGATCCACCAACAAATCCTGCAACAAGTAAGACGAATATATGAATTGAGGGACTATTGATCTGAGTATTAATATAAATAAAATTTACAGCAATTGCTCCTAAAAAAATTTGACCCTCTGCACCAATGTTCCATAATTTAACTGAGTTGATTATGGATATTCCAAGTCCAGCAAGAATAAGAGGTATAGCTTTGTTTAAAGATGCACTAAGGCTGTTAACACTACCTACAGATAAACGCAGCATTAATGAAAATGTATCAATAGGACTTTTATCTTGTATGAGCAATATTATCGAGCCAATAAAAATAGCCATTATAAATCCAATTAGAAATGAATAGAAAGTTGAGAGCTCATTAACTGTTTGTCGCTTAAAAAGCTTCAAATTATTCAACTATACCTGCCATAGCCAGACCAACATTATTTATATCTGCATCATCAATATTGAATGATTTTACAATTTTTCCCTCAAACATTACATGAATACGATTACTTAGCTTGAAAAGTTCATCAAGATCCTCTGAAATCATCAAAATAGCTGACCCCTTATCTCTTTGCTCAACTAGTAAATTGTGAATAGCTTCAACAGCATTTACATCTAGACCTCTTGTAGGTTGCGAAGCAATTATTACTTCTGGATTACTGATAAGTTCTCTACCCATTAATAATTTTTGCATATTTCCGCCTGATAAGGTTGATATTTCAGCCTTTGAGTTCGGAGCTTTAATTGAGAATTTGTTTATCAAACTTTCTAGATAGTTTTCAGTCTTTGATCGAGAGAGATGTGGACCTAATCTTGTTTTGAAATAGTCTCTAACTATTGAATTATCCAAAACAGAAACACCTGGGGCTAGCCCGACACCCAAACGGTTTTCAGGTATGTAAGACAAATTTAGTTTTTTTCGAGACCTTACACCTCTTCTCGATACATCTTTATTATTTATTAATATTTTTCCAAAATAATCAACCTCAATACCACTAATTATATTTGCAAGCTCAACCTGCCCATTTCCAGATACGCCGGCAATACCAATAATCTCCCCTGCCTTTATTTCTAAATTGATATTATCTAAAATCTTAAAATTATTTACTTTATCGACATATTTAAGTGACTTTACGCTTAATTTTGTATCTCCTGCTGTATTTGACTTATCTATAATTGATTTTTGAATATTTCCCATCATTAATTCAATCAAATTATCGTCAGTCACATCTTTAGTAGACAGCTCTTCAGCTACCATTTTTCCATTTTTCATTACAAAAACTTTTTCTGTAAACTCTCTTATTTCTTTAAGTTTATGAGAAATCAACACAATTGTTTTTTCATCCTCTTCTGATAATGTTCCTAAAGAGATTCTAAGTTGATCTGTTTCTTGAGGTGTTAAAACAGCAGTTGGTTCATCCAAAAGCATTATTTTGCTGTCATTGAAAATTAATTTCATAATTTCAATCTTTTGTTTTTCTCCAACTGAAAGCTGAGATATGGTTTTTTCAGGCTTTACAGACAATGAAAATATTTCTGAATATTTTTCATATGCCTCTTTGAAATTATTCTGATAAATATTCGATTTAGATAAGGTTAAATTGTCCTCAATGCTGAAACTTTCAATCAGTCTAAATTCTTGATGGACCATTCCTATACCAAGCTCTGAAGCAGATTCTGGATCAAGGCTTTTTTGTTTTACATTATTTATAAATATGCTTCCTTTTTCAGGTTGGTATATACCAGAAAGTATATTCATCAAGGATGATTTACCCGCACCGTTTTCTCCGAGTAGACCGTGTATTTTACCTTTTCGAAGATAAAAATTTACATTCTCTAGAGCTTTGACATTTCCAAATGTTTTTGAAATATTTTTTGCTTCAAGAATATATTGTTTCATTTATTAATGATAGTAAAAACACTCCAGCATCAAAGCTGGAGTGTTTTAAAAATAATTGTTATGGGCTAACTGTACCAATAACGTTGTCGATGAATTCTTCCTCAATTATTGGAGGATCAAAATCACCTGCAATGATTTCATCTGTCTTTTCTGAAATTAAATCAGCAATGTCAGATGGAACATCAGAGCTTAAATCATATAAGGAAACTAATCCTGTTTCCATACCGCCCCAATATGCACCGCCAGCAAAATCTCCTTCGATAATTGTATTTACAACATCAACATAATACGGACCCCATGCCCAAACGGGAGCTGTAACAAATGCACCTGGTGCAGCTTCTTGACCATAAGAAGTGTTATATGAAATCCACTTAGCTCCATTTGCTTCTGCAACTACACCTGTTGAAGGTGAGTCTTGGTGTTGAGCTAAAACATCTACTCCTGTTTCAATAAGAGCGTTTGCTGCCTGAGTTTCTTCTTCAGGACCAAACCATGTGAATGTCCAAACAACTTCAACTGTTGCATCAGGATTTACTTCTTTTACACCTGTAGCAAAAGCATTGATTCCTCTAATAACTTCTGGAATTGGAAAAGCAGCTACATAACCAATTTTGTTTGATTCTGTCATTGCTCCTGCAGCCAATCCTGAAAGATATCTTGGTTGATACATTTTTCCAAAATAGTTTCCAAAGTTACTGTCATTACTTAAATATCCTGAACAATGTAAGAATATTACATCTGGATATTCCTCCGCCATTTCTGCCATTGCATCAATGTAGCCAAAGGTTGTTCCAAAAATAATATTGTATCCTTGTTCAATATAAGCTTCTGCAACTGTTCTGAACTCAGTAGCATCTTCTGGAATAAGCTCTGTATAAGCTGTTTCGATTCCAGTTTCATCTACCAAGAATTGTCGACCCACATCATGTGCTTGTGACCATCCACCATCGTCAGCTGGTCCTACATACACAAATGCAGCTTTGTAATCATCTACGTCTGCGGCTCCACCGCAGGCCATAGTAAGAATACTGATAATAATTAGGCCTACTGCCCAACTTCTGCGCATCCTTACCTCCTTTTCATATTTTCAAGTATAGACACTGAGTTATTTAGAACATTTCATTTAGTTTTATTTTTTTTATGAGATAAAAGAACTCCATGAAAAAAATTTTGATAGAATTAGCACTTACTATTATGGAAAAACTTTTTTATACCTGGGACGAACAATTTGATGACACAAATAAAATGTGTGATCAGTTGGAGGCTGATGAGTTTATACCTGATGTTGTTGTTGGTATCAGTCGAGGTGGGTTAATTCCTGGTGTTATGATTTCACACAAATTAGAAATTCCATTTAAGCCAGTTCACGCCTCAACAAGGGATTTCCCACATTGGGAAAACTATCTTCCAAAACCAAAAGATGAAAAAATCTTAATTGTCGATGATATTTGTGATAGTGGTGAGACATTTATACGTTTATCAGAATATATAAGAGAAAATATAAATTTTGAGTGTGACGTTAGATTTGCTTCACTATGGTGGAACAACGAATGTGAATTCAAACCACATTACTTTATACGAGATCTAGCAAAAGATACAGCAGATGTTTGGATTGATTTCCCACACGAGTCCTGGTGGGAAGAAAAAGCTAAGTAATTAGTTTTTTTGCGTATTCTTTAATTGTTTTGAGCATACTATAAGCACCGTTTCTTCTAGCAGGGCTTAAAATCACACCTAATTCAAACTCTTCCATTAAATCTATTTCATTTGAAACGATATCTTCAGCCTTTTCGTCCGAATAAATAGATGCAATCAAAGTAACTAATCCTTTTGCAATGAGAGCATCTGAATCACTATTAAAGAAAAGTTTTTCATCCTTTTCTTCAGGGACAAGCCAAACTTGACTTTGACAACCATTTACTTTGAAATTATCTAATCTTAGTTCTGAAGGAAATGAGTCATTTTCTTTTGCTTTCTCAATTAAATATTGATACTTCTCCTGATCGTTAGGGAATATATCAAGTATTTTTTTGTACTCATCAACTTTTTCTCTTATAGACATTTTTATCTCAGCATTTCGACACTTGATATAAGTGCTGACTTTAATGTATCAATATCTTCTTTATCGTTATAAATGTAAGCTGTCGATCTAATTGTTGCATCTATACCTAATTTTCTATGAAATGGTTGTACACAATGATGACCTGCTCTTACAGCGACCCCATGTGTATCCAGCATTAATGAAAGATCTGCCGCATGAACACCATCAACATACATCCCAAAAGTACATCCTGCAATAATTTCTTGAGAATGGATCACATTTACACCATCAATATCTAGAAGAACTTTCCTACCATATTCACGCAATTCATCTGAATGTTTTTCAACTTCAGACATCCCAAGATCTTGTAAATAATCTACGGCTGCTCCAAGACCAATTGCTTCAACATAAGGGGGAGTCCCTGCCTCAAATTTATGAGGAACTGGTGCCCAAGTGGCTTTATCATAATGAACTTCTTCAATCATATCGCCACCACCGTAAACAGGGTCAAGAGAATTTAGAAGTTCTTTTTTACCCCAAACTACACCTATTCCAGTTGGACCCAGCATCTTATGTCCAGAGAACACTAGGAAATCAATTCCCAAATCCTGGACATCAACTTTTCTATGAGGAACCAACTGTGCACCATCAATAATTAATAAAGCTTCAGAGTTTGCTCTTACTAGATTATTTATCTCTTTAATATCAGGAAGCATTCCCGATAGGTTTGATTCACCGACAATTGAAACGACTTTTGTTTTTGAAGAAAGTTTGGAGGTTAAATCATCAAGATCTAAAGAAAAGTCTTCGTTTACTTTTACATACTTAATGCTTAATTTATATTTTTCAGCCACCATTTGCCAAGGAATAATATTCGCATGATGTTCAATCTCTGACAAAATAATTTCATCACCTTCACCCATAAACTTATTTGCTATTGAGTTAGCTAAAAAATTGAGAGCCTCGGTTGTACCTTTTGTAAAAATTATCTCATCCGATTCAGAAGCATTTAAAAAAGATTGAAATTTAGTTCGTACAGACTCATATTCTTGAGTCGTTTCGGCTGAAAGAACATAAGTACCTCTGTGTACGTTTGCATTATTAAATTTATAGATCTCAGTCATTTTATCAATTACAGAGTTTGGTTTTTGTGAGGTTGCTCCTGAATCCAAGTAGGTTAATTTATTACCATTGATATCTCTCTCAAATATTGGAAAATCTTTTTTGATATTTTTAAATTTGCTCATTGGTAAGATTCGTACCCTTCTTTTTCTAGCTTATCAGATAACTCTGTGCCACCAGTTTCTACAATATTTCCATCTACAAATACATGAACATAATCTGGTTTAACATATTCCAATAATCTCTGGTAATGAGTTACTACAAGGTAACCACGATCTGGCGTTCTTAAATTACTAATTCCTTCTCCTACAATTCTTAAACCATCAACATCAAGCCCTGAATCAGTTTCATCTAAAATTGCAAGTTTAGGGTTTAAAACTGCAAGTTGTAGAATCTCATTTCTTTTTCGTTCTCCTCCTGAGAAACCATCATTTAAATATCTATCAACAAAATCTGGTGAAAGACCCAAGTCTTTCATTGCTTCTGCGACCTTTAGTCTAAGTTCCACAGTGGTATATTCAGTTTCTTCGATATTAGTAAGAGCAGTTTTGAGCATATTTACAATTGTCACACCAGGTATTGACTCTGGATACTGAAAAGCAAGAAACATCCCTTTCTTTGCACGATTATCTACTGGCTCTTCTGTGATATCTTCTCCACTAAATGTAATTTTTCCCTCTTTAATTTCATAAACTGGATTACCCATCAAGACATTTGCAAGTGTTGATTTCCCAGAACCATTAGGTCCCATAATTGCATGAACTTCCCCTGGGTTTATTTCTAAGTTGACTCCCTTAATGATTGGAGTTGATTCAACAGATGCATGTAAATTTTCAATTTTTAACACATATCCATATTAATTCTATTAAAAAAACAAATGACATTTGATTAGTCAAATTTGAAAACAAAATTAGAATAAAGTAATGCAATTTAGTCTTACAGATTTACAAAACGAAATTAAAGAAAATGCTACTAAGTTATTATCTGAAAAAGTAGATTTACTTGAACTGATTAAGAAGTTTGATGACAATACAAGAATTGATACTGAATTATGGCAGCTTATTAATGAGCAAGGCTGGTTAGGCCTTGATGTACCTGAACAAGATGGCGGATTAGGATTTTCACAAATCGACTCTTCAATTCTGTCTGAAGTATTTGGTTACTATATGCCCATAGTTCCATTTTTTAGTTCTGGAGTAGTTTTCAAACAGCTATTACTTCATTCCGAAGATGACTTAAAAACTAAATTTCTACAAGATATAATAACCGGAACAAAAATTGGAACTTATGCCATCTATGAAAATGATAAGTATGAAATTAATGAACAAAATATTGAGACTACATTCGAAACAAGTGAGAAGGGTTATTTGTTGAATGGAAATAAAAGCTACGTTATGTTTGGAGACTCATCAGATTTAATTGCTGTTCTCGCAAAAGGGACTGATGGATTTAAATTTTTGTTAGTTGAAAAAGAAACTCCTGGTATTTCAATAAAAGAGACAACTTCTTTGGACCAATCCAGACCAATGACAGAAATCAATTTTCAAGATGTAGAAATAAGTAAAGATAATTTTATGTTTGACATTACTGAAGACAATAATTTATGGAATAAAGTAAAGCATATATCCCTATCATTTCTATCAATGGAACAAGTTGGTGGTGCTCAAGCATGCTTGGATATGTCTACAGAATATGCAAAAGAAAGAATACAGTTTGGGAGACCCATTGGATCGTTCCAGGCTATTCAACATATGTGTGCAGACATGGTTTTACAAATTGAAAGTGCAAAATCTATAGCTTACAGTTCTGTGAGAGTGGATATTGATGACCCAATAGAACTTGAGATGAGCTCCTCGATGGCTAAAGCATATTGCTCAGAAGTTTTTAATAAAGTTGCTGGGGATACAATTCAAGTCCATGGTGGTATTGGATTCACTTGGGAACATCCAGCACATCTATACTTTAAAAAGGCAAAGTCGGACTCCTTAATTTTTGGCACTTCAAAATCTGCTAGAAATGATGTTGCTAGACTTCTAAGTTTATAAAATTGCCAAGACTTTCAAAATTTGAAAATTATAGATTTATTGGTTATCGCAAAAATATGAAAGTATATGATTGCGACAATGAAGATCATTTTAAAATTCTTCAGTCACTAGAAGAAGAAAAGAAGTTGGTTCAAAATAATCAATTACAATCATTTGCTCCTGATTCTTTAGAGGAAGCAATGAATAGAAGTTATAAACCTTTTAAATAACTTCCCATGTAATCGTTTTCGATCCGTTTTGTTTAATTATTCCTTGTGACTCTATATATTTCAGATGAGCCATTGTTTCCTGAAAAGCCATGCGTAAATTCCAAGAATCAAGTGGTCTCGAAAACAAACTTTGGGTTACTTCCCAACCGGTCAAAGCCCCATTTGATAAAATACCAATTATTTTTTTCGATCTTTTCTCATGATGTAAAAGGATTTGCTCAATTCTATTTTGAGGGCTGTCAATAACTTCAAAATGCCCGGGAGCAATTTTTTCGTGATCAATATTGTTTACTTTTTCTAAAGAATTTACATAGTTAGACAACATATCTGTATCTTCATCATGAAGAGGGATAAATGGAGTTATTCGTGGAAGAACATGATCACCAGAAAAAATAATTTTACTTGAGGTGTCAAGTATTGAAATTTCTGATATGTCATGACCAGGTGTAAATATTACTTGTAAATCTCGATCTATATCTTTGATTTTTCCTTCATCAAATAGTATTTCTGGGGGAGTAATTTTTCCAGTTGTAGTTGGAGTAGTTATGGAGTTCATATCATCTAAAAACTCTTTTGGTGCTCCTTGTTTTTTCGCATATTCACCTATTGCTTTGAAACGAGATGTCCAGTCATTGTAACGTGGAATAAAATCGGGTGCGTTTTTATAGAGGCCGAATTTTATTCCCTCATTTCTTAAAACAGTGGAAAGTCCGACATGATCAGAATGTAAATGTGTTCCGATTAGTAATTTAATATCCGAAAGCTGTAAGTTTAGATTGTTTAAATTTACTTTTAGATCATCAAAATATTCATCTCCATGAACACCACAGTCAATCATGATGTAGCCATCATCATCCTCAATAAGATAAATATTTACAAACCCGGGCGGACTCCAGGGGAGTTTTAATGGAAAATGTAAAATTCCATGACCAAGATTAAAGTTCTTCAACTTAATTAGTCATGACCCAAACACCAAATGCAACAACAATCACAATTGCGGTAATTAAAGAAGCTATTATAAGATGTCTTGTTTGCATAGCAATATTGTATCTGATTAATGAGTTATCCTGAGTTGGATGTAAGCATCTTTTCCATTAGATTTAATAGTGACAATAACTTTGACCAATACATACAGGGAACCCCTTAATGTATTGCAGTTATTATCTCGATTTGATAGCGACCCTATCTTGAAAGAGGTAATTTGAAAAAATTAACAATTATTGGCGGTGGCCCAGCCGGTTATGCTGCAGCATTATATGCTCACAACTTTGATCTAGAAATTACCTTAATTGAATCAGATGTTTTAGGGGGAACTTGTTTAAATCGTGGCTGTATTCCTGCAAAATATTGGCTTCATGTAGCAGAGTTAAATCATGAAATTTCCAACTCTAGCAACTATGGCATAAATATTGAAAATAAAACAATTGATTGGAAAAAAACCTCGTTAAAAAGAATTGAGGTAATTGAGAAACTAGTTTCTGGAATTAAGACACTTTTAAACGGTAAAAAAGTAAAAGTTATTGAAGGCTGGGGCTCTATTGAAAATAAAAATACCGTCTTAGTAAATAAATCTGATGGCTCAACTGAAAAAGTAGAAAGTGATTATATCCTGCTTGCTACAGGTTCAAAACCAAGAGAGCTGCCCGATATTAAAATTGATGAAAACTTTATAGTTACATCTGACAGTGCTCTTAATTGGGATGAGCCACCCAAAAGAGTTTGTATTGTTGGTGCCGGTGCAATTGGTTGTGAATTTGCAAGCTTGCTTAATGATCTTGGTTCAGAAGTTACCGTTGTAGAGATTGCCAAAGAGATCCTTCCAGGATTAGATAAAAGAACATCTGGCGAGTTAAGAAAACAGCTTTCAAAACGAGGAGTTGAATTTAAATTAAATACTTCAATTGAAAAGATTGATGACAAACAAGTTAGTTTTTCAGATAACGAAACTAAAGAATATGATTCTGTTTTGGTTGCTATTGGTAGATCACCATTGACTGAAAATATTGGATTGGACAACGTAAATATTGTTACTGAAAATGGTTTTATAAATGTTGACCTAGAAACGTTTCAAACCTCAGAAGAAAATATTTTTGCTTTAGGAGATATTGTCGCTAATACACCTCAATTAGCTCATGCAGCATTTGCAGAGTCAATTTCTGCAGTCACATTTATTGCAACTGGTGACAAGAAGCCACTTGATTACAACGCTATTCCATATGTTGTTTATACAAGGCCGGAACTAGCAGAGGTTGGTTTAAATGCCGAAAAAGCAAAGTTAAATGATATCGAAATTGATCAATCACAACATAGCTTTGCTGGCATCGGTAGAGCAATGATTACTGAGCAAAATCAAGGACTAGTAAAAGTTTATTCAGAAAAAAAAGGCCCAATAGTTGGAGCAAGTATATGTGGTCCTTCAGCTGGAGAAATGATACATGAAATAATGTATATGGTTGGCTGGGAAGCTTTGCCAGAAGAGGCAGCAGAATTTATTCATGCTCATCCAACATTAAGCGAGGCAGTTGGCGAATCGTTACTTGGCTTAACTGGGAAAGGATTACATTAATGCAAATTGAAAAGATTGTTAGAAAAGGATATTCATCAGAACTTACTAATGAGCAGTTGTGGGAAATTTATAAGTCTATGAAAACTCAGAGACTTCTTGAAGACAGATTATTAAAAATGTATAAAGGGGGACAACTAAGTGGAGCTGTATATCCAGGAATAGGACAAGAAGCCTCGATGGCCGGTATTGGTGCTGGAATGGATGACAAAGATATTTTTGGCGGCACTCATAGAGATCTTGGAGTTCAATTAATGAAAGGGGTAACACTAAAAGAAGTTGCACTTAATTTTTTTGGAAAAAAAGACGGACCTTCAAAAGGACGAGATGGTAATAGTCACTTTGGTGTAGTTGACAAGGGGACCTTGATGGTTGTATCCCCATTACCTGACTCAGCACCAGTTGCAGTTGGTTGGGCGCTTGCATCACAACAACAGGGAAGTGGAGTGGTTGCTATAGCTAATTGTGGAGAAGGTGCAACTGCGACAGGCACATGGCATGAAAGTGTAAATATGGCTGGAGTATTAAATTTACCAGTTGTCTTTACAGTTCAAAATAACCAATTTGCCTATTCATCACCCAATGAAACTGAGTTTGGGACACCAAATGTTGCAGATAGAGGAGCAGGTTATGGTATTCCGTCACTAATTATTGATGGTAATGATATCTATGACGTTATCGATTCAATCCATGAAGCATGTGAAAATGCTAGAAAAGGTAAAGGTCCAACTTTAATCGAATTAGTTACTTTTAGACATTATGGACACGCTGGTCATGATCCTGCAGATTATGTTGAAGATGAAGTAAGAGATTTCTGGATGAAAAGAGATCCGATTGCAAGATTTGAAGATTCCCTTTTAACTGAGGGATTATTTAGTGAGGATGATTTTATTCAATTAGAAAGTAATTTAGAAACTGAAATAAAGGAAACTCTTGAGTGGGCTAAAACCCAAGAGGAGCCAGATCCAAAAGATGAATTAAATGATATGTTCGCTAAGAGAACTATCTCTGTAATTGAAAATACAGAAAATAATTTACAAACAATGAACTTTATAGAAGCCATAAATAATGGACTAGATGAATTGATGAAAAATGATGAAGGTGTTTTCATTATGGGAGAAGATGTAGGTGTTTTTGAAGGGGCTTTCAAAGCAACAAAAGGCCTTTTTGAAAAATATGGTCCATTTAGAGTTATAGATACAGCAATTTCAGAAGGTGGATTTACAGGTGCAGCAGTGGGAGCTGCATTAGCTGGCCAAAAACCAATTGTTGAATTACAATTTTATGATTTTGTTTACCCTGCGCTTGATCAATTAACTACTGAAGCAGCAAAATATCATTGGAAAGCTGGCAAAGCTGTTCCAATGGTTGTGAGAGGTCCAACTGGTGCTGGTACACGTTCGGGACCTTTTCATTCAATTAGCCCAGAGTCATTACTTGCACACCATCCGGGTATAAAAGTTGTTGCTCCATCAAACCCATATGATGCAAAAGGGCTACTTGTTGCAGCTGTTAATGATCCAAATCCTGTCATGTATCTTGAACATAAAAAACTTTATAGAAAACCAGACCTAAAAATGGATGTTCCAATTGGGTTATATGAAGTTGAAATTGGTAAAGGTAGAGTAGTCAAAGAAGGATCGGATATAACAATTGTTACCTGGTCAGGAATGGTTTCTGTTGCTGAAGAAGCAGCAAACATTCTTGAAAAAGAAGATATTTCAGTTGAAATTGTGGACATTAGAACAATTGTCCCATTAGATGAAGAAATTATATTGAAATCTGTAGCAAAGACATCAAATGTTTGTATTTTACAAGAAGACGTCCCTTTCTCATCAGTAGCTTCAGAAATATCATCTCTAATTGCTGAGAAAGGATTTTGGGATCTAGACAATCCAATTATAAAAATAACATCACCAAATACACATATACCTTTCGCGCCAGTACTTGAAGATGCATTTATTCCAAGTGCTCAAAAAGTTGTAAATGCCATAAAAGAATTACAATAAAATTATGAGTGAACGCATCACAATGCCACAACTAGGAGAAACTGTTACTGAGGGAACTATTTTGCGCTGGCTTGTAAAAGTTGGTGATGAAATTAAAGAAGATGATCCAATCTTAGAGATTTCAACAGACAAAGTTGATACTGAAGTACCAAGTCCTTTTAGTGGAACTGTTTCTTCTTTATTAGTAGAAGAGGGTGAGACAGTTGAAGTGGGATCTCCATTATTAGAGTTAGACGGTACTTCTACTGAAAACTTAAATGCTGAAGCAACTAAATCAGTAGAACAAGAAGACAAAATAGAAAAAATAAAAGAGCCTGCTCAAGAAATTTTTGAAAACGAACAGATTGTAACTGAAAGCAAAACTATACAAAGTACTCAAGCCTTGGGCAAAGTCTCACCTGTCGTAAGAAAACTGGCTTCAGAAAATAATATAGATCTACTTCAAGTTACTGGCACAGGAAAAGATGGTCGAGTTACAAGAAAAGATATAGATAAGTATTTAAATAATGGTCACCAAAAACCGAAGGTAGTTACTGATAATAATAAGTCAACAAATACAGGTGAGATACCTAGATTACGTAAGAAAATTGCTGAAAACATGATTCACTCAAAGCAAACTTCTGCGCATGTAATGACTTCAGTTGAAGTTGATTTTGAAAACGTAGAGAATTTAAGAAGTAAAGTTAAAGATAATTTTAAAAATGAAAACAATTTTTCACTTACATATCTTCCATTTATTGCAAAAGCTGTAGTAGGTGCCTTACGCGAATTTCCTGTTGTTAATAGCTCTTTTGATATAGATGAAAATGTTCATTTGATTCACGAGAATATTCAATTGGGTATTGCAGTCGACATAAACCAAGAGGGGTTACTTGTTGGAACAATAAAGGAGGCTGATTCTTATAATCTCACAGGCACTGCTAGAAAGATATCTGAGATTTCAACTCTTCTTAGAGATGGAAGTTACAATCTAGATGATGTGTCGGGAAGTACATTTACGATATCAAACAATGGCTCCTTCAATTCATTTTTAACATCACCAATAATCAATCAGCCAAACGTTGCTATTCTTTCAACGGAATCAGTGAAAAAGCGCCCAGTTGTGATTGAGATGGAAGATGGATCAGATTCAATTTCAATTAGGCATATTGGGATACTGAGTTTGACATGGGATCATAGAGTTTTTGATGGTTCTACTGCTCTGTTATTTTTAAATTCAATTAAAACAAGAATTGAAAGAACCGATTGGTCTCAGGAAATATCTTGAGAGAATTAAATATTAGATGGCTGGGAAAACTTCCATATAAAGAAGCAATTGACCTTCAAAAAGGACTGCATTCATCAATAAGCACTGAGAAATCTAATTACGATTACTTGCTTTTACTAGAACACAACAATGTAATCACTATTGGAAGATCAGGTGATAAAAATAATCTTTTAGTTACCGAAGATACATTAAATAAAAATAATATTGAATTTTATGAAACCGATAGAGGTGGTGACATTACTTTTCATGGTGATGGACAATTAATTGGGTATCCAATAATTAGATTAGATGATCCAAAAAAAGTAATTCCGTTTGTTAGAAAAATTGAGAAAGTCATAATCGATACATTGTCAACATTTTCAATTTCTGCTTTCTCAAAACATGACGATACAGGCGTTTGGACAAAAGAGGGAAAAATAGCGTCAATTGGAATTAAGGTTAGCAAATGGACTACATTCCATGGCTTTTCATTAAATATTACAGATAATACGAAAGGTTACGATTTCATAAATCCCTGTGGAGACAGTGAAGAAAGAATTGTCGCAATTCAAAATTATGACAAGAATATTTCATTTAAAGAAGTAACCGATATAATTTCAAAAAAGTTTTCAGAAACATTTGAATATAAAAAAGTTGATGAACAATTTTCACAATTTACACCACGACAACTGAAGAAAAAGAAGGAATTTGACATTGATCAATTAGTTGAAAAAGGTGTATTTAATTCTTCTAAGAATGCAATTCCAGTTTCCTTTAAGTCAAGTATTAAAAACGAACCTGAAAGACCTGAATGGATGAAGGTGAAAGCAAATTTAGGAAAAGATTATCTATCACTAAAAAGTCTAATTAAAGAAAAAAGATTGAATACAGTTTGTGAAGAAGCTTCATGTCCAAATATCTACGAATGTTGGTCAATGGGCACTGCAACATTTATGATTATGGGTGAAACATGTACAAGAGCCTGTGGATTTTGTGATGTAAATACTGGTAAACCCACAGATCTTGATATGGATGAACCGTATAGAGTTGCTGAAAGTGTAAAAATTATGGGGCTTACTCATGCAGTGATTACCTCAGTAAATAGGGATGACCTTCAAGACGGTGGATCAAATTTCTTTGCAAAAACAATAGATGAAGTAAAGTTAATGAATCCTCAAACTTCAGTTGAAGTATTAATACCAGACTTTAAAGGTGACAGGGAAGCGATAGAGAACATAATTAATGCTAACCCAGAAGTATTAAACCACAATCTTGAGACGGTCCCAAGATTACAAAGAGAAATAAGAACTGCAGCTTCATATGGACGATCACTTTCTTTGCTTCAATATGCAAAAGATTCTCACTTTCTTGGCAAGACGAAAACAGGCTTAATTGTAGGCATGGGTGAAGAATTTGAGGAAGTTGTAGCAGTTTTAAAAGATTTATCTCAAATTGACATTGATATTGTAACAATCGGTCAGTACTTAAGACCTACACAAAGGCACAGACCTATCCACAGATATGCACCTAAAGAAGAATTTGAAGAATACAAAATTATTGGTCAAGAGCTAGGGATTCCACATATTGAATCTGGTCCACTTGTAAGATCTTCGTATCACGCAAAAGATTCCTTTGCCTCTATTTAATTAATAAATATACTTATAGCAATGTTTGACAATGTAACAAAGTCTGTGAGAGTCCTTTCTGCTGCAGCAGTAGAAAAAGCAAATTCAGGTCATCCCGGCATGCCGTTAGGAATGGCTGATGTTGGTGTTGCAATTTATAAAAATGCATTAAAAGCTTCAAACAAAAATCCAGATTGGATAAACAGAGATAGATTTGTATTAAGTGCAGGACATGGTTCTATGCTTTTATATAGCCTTCTACACTTCAATGGTTTTGATATTTCAATGGATGACATAAAAAATTTTCGCCAACTAGGATCTGTCACTGCAGGACATCCTGAAAAAGATTTTCAACTTGGTATTGACACTACGACAGGCCCACTTGGTCAAGGCTTTGCAAATGGTGTTGGCTTAGCGGTAGCTGAAAGATACCTTTCCAGTGTTCTTGGAGAAGATATTATCGATCATTATATTTATGGAATTATCTCTGATGGTGATTTGATGGAGGGAATATCTACAGAAGCTGCAGAGCTTGCAGGTCTATGGAAACTTGGAAAAATAATTTATTTTTTTGATGATAACAATATTTCTATAGATGGAAATGTAACAAAAGTTTCAATTACAAATCAAAAAAACAAGTTTTTGTCCATGGGCTGGGATGTTCTCGAAATAGATGGACATCAAGAATCAGAAATAATTGATGCAATTAAACATGCACAAAAGATCACTGATAAGCCATCATTAGTGATTGCAAAATCAACGATTGGAAAATTCTCTCCCAATAAAGCAAATTCAAGTGGTGTTCATGGCTCACCTTTAGGGGAGAAAGAATTTGAGCTATTTTTACATAATATTGGTTATTCTGGTGACCCGTTTGCTTATAGCTCAGATATATACGATTACTTTAATAATGAAAGAGAAAGAGATAATAAGACATTTCAGGAATGGAAAGCAAATTTAGACAAAAAAATTAGCAATAATGAAAATTTTAAAACTCTGTGGGAGGAATTTAATAATATTGATTTTAAATCTTTATCACTTGAATGGTCTGACGATCAAGCTTCAAGAGTGGTTGGCGGAAAAATTTTAAATGAAATAGGCAAATCAAATAAATTTATCCTTGGTGGGTCAGCAGATCTGGCAGCTTCAACAAAGCAGATTGTAAGTGACGAAGTTTTTGGATCTCAAAATTATAGTGGAAAAACTATTGAGTTTGGTATAAGAGAACATGCCATGGGTGGAATTGTTAATGGTATTGCTTTACATAGCAACTTAATTCCCTACGGATCTACATTTTTAGTATTTTCAGATTACATGAGACCAAGCATAAGGCTTGCCTCACTGATGAAGACAAATTCTGTATTTATATTTACACATGATTCAATTTTTTTGGGTGAAGATGGTCCAACACACCAGCCAATTGAACATCTTATGTCCTTGAGGCTTATACCGGGCCTCGAGGTAATTAGGCCTGCAAATAATAATGAGATTCTTTATGCATATAAGTATGCTTTTCAAAATAAAAATAATCCAACAGCAATTGTTCTTTCAAGACAAGATATGCAATATTTGGAAAACAACTTACAATACGAAGAGTTTATTAGGGGAGCATATGAATTTTCTGCAGGTAAAGATATCACTATCTTTGCAACTGGATCTGAATTAGAAATTGCTAAAGAAGTCAGTAATCTCCTTGATAATTTATCAACTCAGATTATAAGTGTTCCGATACTTGATAAATTAGACAATGAAACTCTAAATTTATTAAATCCGAATTCTGAAATATTTACAATTGAACTTGGAAGATCAGTTGGATGGGATTCCCACATCAAGAATATTAAAAAGTCTTTTTCAATAAATTCATTTGGAAAATCAGCTCCAATTGAAGATTTAATAAATGAATTTGATTTTTCAGCAGAAAAAATTGCTAATGAAATAAAAAATTTGATTAATTAACAACCTGTATAGGACTTCATTGCTGATTTTGTTCTCGTTCCAGCTTCCCCATCCGGTATTAAACCAGCTTTTCTTTGAAATGCTTTAATTGCTTCCCTTGTATAAGAACCCATTTCACCATCAATAATTCCAGGATTAAAACCATTATTTGCTAAAAATGTTTGAATACCAGATACGCTATTTAAATTTGCATTTGAGTTGTCTCTTGCTTTACATATATTTCCAGATTCACAGCCTGTATAAGCTTTCATTGCTGCTTTTGTTTTAGGCCCAACAACCCCATCTGCAAAAAGACCATTTTTTTCCTGGAATGCTTTAATTGCAGCTTTTGTCTTGGGCCCTGATTGTCCATCAACTGGCCCAGGGTTAAATCCATTATTTGAAAGGTATTGTTGAACATCAAGAACTGAATTGATTGTAACAGATGAATTGTCCTTTCCTACACACGCATCATTTCCTGCATTCGGATTTGAAACAGCTGTCTCAGCAACATTTGCCACTTCTCCACCAGCAGGCTCCCATGAATTGTTAAATGGTGAAGCATTAAAAAGGTTTGTAGATATTAAAGATTTATTCACAAGCTTATCAACAATATATGAAACTTCGCCAATAGAAATTTTTCTACTAGGACAAAATTTGTCACTAATTGAACTGCATGCAGGGATAACATCATTTGCAGCTAATGTATTTATTTCATTTGTCCATTTACTTGCACCCTCGTCAGAGTATTTATCAACAGAACCCGATAAATTGGTTGTACTTCCTGCTTTTATAGACCTAACAATTAAACAAGCAAACTCATCTCTTCCAACTGTTTCCTTAGGTAAAATTTCAAAGGGACTGCCAAAACAAACTTGCATTCCATAATAAGGCAAACCATTAATTGCTGTTTGATAAATACTCTGGTCGTCATCGCTATAAGCATTTGGAGAATCCTGAGGTATACCTCCAATTACCGTAACAATTGCTGCGGCTTCTTCTCTAGTTAAAGTTTTAGCTTGGCATCCAGAAGAGTTTCCATCACATTTATTAATTAATCCTGCTTTTGCTAAATTAGAAAGGCCTGAGCTTGAAGTTGCATATTGTGCAGTTTCACCAGCAGATAGATTTTCTGAGGATCCATTTGCACTTGATGATGTATTAGCCTGTACTGGGCCTACAGCAAGATTTGATACGTCAGATGAGCTTGAAGTTTTAAAATAGTGTGATCTAAAGCCTAATTGAGACTTTATATTTCTTCCAGACTTTGTAACTGATTTTGCTGCCCCATTTTTAAAACCCTTCATTGTAATTTCTAGAGCAGCACCAGATTCAGCCACTGACGAAACATAAATGTCAGTAAGAGCATCAAAACAAGGAGTATCTCCACATAGGATATTTTTTGATAGTTGATAGGTATTAAAGTCAAATGACCATGCAGCTTTAGCGTTGCCTACTCGATTGTCTATTGACCATGGATCGTCAACTGTTTTTAAATAAGGCCAAGGTGTTGCAGATCCAAATCCGACAACATTAGTGTTAGTCTTCCCACCTGTTGATGAAGAGTAGAATGCTTGAATAACTCCACTTCTTGTATATGAGCCATCATATGTTATTACCTTTCCAGAGGTGTTATTAACAGCTTGAACCCAGTTAGGACCTGATATTTCTTTAAGGTAACCATAATAGTATTGACTTGAAGCAGTAGAACCTATGTGGCACCAGCAATATGCTTTTTGTTTTTCACTAAGACCTGCATCTAAATTATTTGTTGAAGATGGTATATTTTCATCAAGATAATGGAAAACTGCATAACTTCTTCCGACTAAAGCCTGGGCCTCTAAAGCTTTAACATTCCAATTAGAGGGCATTTCTGCCAATCCATAAAGATATTTTTCTAAATTTACTGCTAGAACTACATGAAAACCTAATGATACGTTTTGAGATCTTAATTTCAATACTCCGTGTTTGTGCTCTCTTGGGCCAACTCTTATACGTCCTCCGTCAGACCATTTAACACTCATATTGCAACTCGCACTTATTTTAGGAACTAAAGGATGACCAGTCATGTAACATCCATTTCCTCCATCAATAATGTTTATAGTCGCTCCACCTCCAATTTTTAAAGGACCCCAGACAGACTCACATGGACCATCAGATGAGGCATCAGACTTTACTTTATTTATTAATTCATCATTAATTGATCCAGTTTGACCCAATCCTACAGATGCCTGGTAGCTTCTAATAGCATCAGCAGTTCTATCTCCATATGCACCATCAATCGGTCCTGGTTCAAAACCTCTTGAGGTTAAAAATAGCTGTACACCTGCTGTGTTTGATAATCCATCTTGGCAAATTTGAAGTGTTGGAGGGCTTGAGGAAGGAAGAGTCGTTAAACTTATATTTTTTGCATTTCTTGCTAGGCCTACCCAAAGTGCATTATTGCTAGAAGCAATATCAGGAGAAGATAGCGAAATATCTCCTAAATTTTTTACATTCGTTCCTTGAAAGTAATAATTCACAACTTCATTAGATGTACACGAACTAGTATTGCTACAAAACTGTGCTCCAAGTTCAGTAAGTCCTTTTGTTCCATACTGGCTTAAACCAACACCATGACCCCAACCGCTCCCCGTGAAAGTAAATGTAACGGCACTGTAACTTCTCATTGCTAACTTAGTTGCTGGACCAACAACACCGTCTGCAGAAAGCCCAACTGATGCTTGAAAATTTTTTATTGCAGCATCAGTTCTTCCACCAGAAACCCCATCAATTGGTCCAGGGCTAAAACCATTACAATTTAGGAAAGTTTGGATATCTTTTACTGAATCAAGTGGTGCTACAGCATTATCCGCGCAACTTATATTTATATCATGCCTAACAATTGTTTGAGAGTGAGCTTCCGATTGACCTAAAAAGGCTACAAAAATGCCGAGAAAAAATATAAAAATTAAACATTTTGATACGCCCCGTAACATTATTCTATTCTAACCAACCCCTCATAGTTTATTTAATTTAAAGGCTTGTTTTCCACCTTTTGTACATTTCTATTCCAAGTATATATGCTAGAAAAAGGGCAAATACAACATATGTAATTGGAAATAACTCACCCTCAAAATTTGGATATAAATTTGGAGACAATAGCGATATTGAAAAAAATAAAAACAAACCAAGAATTTTGTTTAAATCATAGCCGTATAATGCTACAAAACTTAATACTGAATAAATTGAAATCGATATAAAAAAGTTTTGGGTTAACAAACTATTTCCATCAGCCATGTTATTTGTTAAATAAATAAAAAAAAAGGAAATTAATATTGCTTTTAATCCTTTTTGAAAATTTATATTCTTTGACATATATTGTTATTGTAAAAGATATATGGAATTGAACCTATTCGTTTACATCTTACTCATTTTTTGCATACCTTATTTGCTTTACTCAAATTCTCAGATTCAACCTCGAAAAGGATTCAGTATTCTTTTTATATCTATAATTTCGACAATAATTATTTTGAAATTTAGTGTGTTGAGTACATTGGGAATGATTCCATTAATCGTCACTTTATTCATTGATAAAAAGGTATTTCACAAATATCTATATGGGAGTAGCTTTCTAATCTTAAATTATCAAATTTTTTTAGAATCAGATTTAAGTTTATTTAATCTAATATTGAGTAATTTGTTTCCAGTTTCATTGATCAGCGGAGTTTTTTCCTCAATGATGATAGGCCATTGGTTTTTAGTAGATCCAACTATATCAAAACAAGGAATGAAAAGAATTGCATTATTTTGTACTCTTCAGTCTTTAACGATGATACCTTTAGTCTTTTTTGAATTTATTGGTGAAAACATTGAGGACTTGTTCAAAAATGTGATTTTATTTTTATTTTTATCTACTTCTATTCTTTCTTTTGCATCATTCAAATCTTTAGGTGAAAAATCGTATACAGGGGTTATGGCTTCAACAGGACTAAGTTATTTATCTCTAATAGTTTCACTTGGAGCTTCAGGGGGTCTCTTACTTTTGGCCTAAGGCTATATTTATAATTATGAAAATTTATACAAAAAAAGGTGATAGAGGTGAAACCAGGATGCTCTTTGGAGATAAAGTTTCAAAGGATGATTTAGCACCAGATGCCTATGGATCAGTAGACGAACTAGTTGCAGCATTAGGATTGATTAGAGCTGATGAAAAATTACCAATTGAAGTTAAAGAAAATATTCTACGTATTCAGCGTGAGTTATTTATAGTTGGAGCAGAATTAGCAACAACAAAAGAAAATAGAAAAAAGCTTAAGCCAGATGAAACGTTAGTAGAAGAAAAAATGGTATTAAGACTGGAAAAGGATATTGATTTTCTTGAAGAAAAAAATGGTATCCCAGATTTCTTTGTTGTACCGGGTGAAAATGATCTATCAGCAAAATTTGATTGGGCAAGAGTAGTATCAAGGAGAGCAGAAAGAAAATGTGTAAGATGGCAGAGACATTTAGAAATTGATAACTCTGAAGTAGTTGTCTATCTAAATAGACTTTCTGATTTATTATGGATGTTAGCTAGAGAGTTTGAAAATGATTGGACACCAAGTAAATGAATATTGATATCTTGTTCTTGAATCAAGAATTAAAAGTATCCAAAGATCTTATAAGTGATCAAAGTCTCTTTGAAGAATATTGTAAAACACATTCTTTTGAAGGTAAATCTAATCAGGTAATTGCTATGCCAGCATCTTACTCCAAAAATGAAAACTTAACTTATTTGGTTGGCCTTGGTGATATAAAAGATAGCCAGGACCTGTACGAGCTTGGAATTAATATAGGTTCCAAAATAAAAGAAGATGTTGAAATTGATTTTTTAAACACTGAGATAAATTTTGTTCCGATAATTGATGGTATTTTATATGCTCAATATAAATTTAATGACTATAAATCTAAGGATGAGTCAGCCCTAAATAATATTAAGTTTAAAAAAACAGATACAATCGAAAATGAAATTAAACAAAGTTCTATCTTTTGGGTTAGAGATCAAATAAATACACCCGCTTTGGATAAATCCCCAGAAGATTTTATACAAAATGTAAATAATTTAGTTGATTCCTCAAGTATCAAAGTAGAGGTTTTTGATCAGAAATGGCTTGAAGAAAATAATTTCGGAGGCGTGTTAGGAGTCGCAAAGGGCTCGGATAGAGCTCCATATTTAGTTGTTGGAAAATATAATGAAAAAGCAAAATATCAGATTTCCTTAATTGGCAAAGGCGTACTATTTGATTCTGGTGGGTATTCTTTAAAAAGTCCTGCTGGTATGGAAACAATGAAAACAGACATGTCAGGTGCTGCAAGCGCTTGGGGAGTTATCAATTTAGTTGCAAGAACAAAACAAAATATAGGACTTACTGTATATACACCAATTGTTGAAAATATGGTAAGTGGTTCAGCTATAAGGCCAGGAGATGTTTTGAAAGCTAGGAATGGAAAAACTATTGAAGTTTTAAACACAGATGCTGAAGGTAGATTAATTATGGCAGACGCTCTAGCCTATGCTGCAGAAACTGGACCGGATCTAATCTGCGATATAGCAACTTTGACCGGAGCATCATATGTTGCTTTGGGATTAGACATTGGAGCTGTATTTTCAAATAACAAAGATATAGAATCAAAATTTATTGAAGCTGCAAAAACTACTTACGAAGACTTTCATTCACTTCCCTTATATTCAAAATATCGAAAACTAATTGATTCTGACTTAGCTGATATGAAAAACACAGGTGGCAGATTTGGTGGAGCCATAACGGCAGCTTTACTTCTTGAAGAATTTGTTGGTGATAACAATTGGATGCATCTTGATATAGCTGGACCTGCTAGATCAGATAATAGAAAAGGAGCAACAGGCTTTGGTGTATTGTCTCTTTATGAATACTTTAAAAATATAAGTTAGTCTTCGTTTTTACTTCCAATTATAAAAATTAAGTTGTCTCCAGTTGACACACTCCCTCCTTGAGGTAAATTCGTTCCAATTACTTTTCCTACACAATTTTCGAGTTCAGTAAGCTCAAATGAGTTTTTTAAGAATAAAATTACACTTGTTTCTCTCATGAATTCTTTTACTAGATTTTCAGCTTCCTCACTGGTAAAGGTACATGGTGGAATATTTGGTAAATTACCAGTAAATTTTTTACCTGATACTTCTAGTAGCACTTCTGTGCCCTCTGGCATCTCAACTCCAATGCAATCATCTTCTTCAGGTTGTGAATCATCTCTATCTTGATTTTCATCTTCATTAGTATTTTCATCCCTCTCGCAGTTGATTACATTTTGTTTTAATACCAATCCAGGAGCTTCATCAGAATCAATCAAATTAATTGTTGGCAAAATATATCCTGAAAATGCTATTTCCTCAGCATCTAATACATTCAGTCCAACTAATTCAGGAATCTCTATTTTGGGTATTTCGTAATATCTGTCTATATCAATAGGATCTTCTGGCCAATTTTCTATTGGTAAATCTTTAACAACTTCCTCCATAAATTCTTTCCAGATAGGCGCAGGGACTCTTCCTCCTGAAACATTTTTGATTAGCTCACCATTTATTTCAACATCAGTAAGTGGTAATTGTTCTTCAGCAAAGCCAATCCAAACAGATGATGTATATTGAGGAATAAATCCAATAAACCATGCTTCACGAAAACCTTGATGAGTTCCAGTTTTTCCAGCAATAGGCCTATCGTCTAAAACAGCACGTGTTCCAGTGCCAAATTGGGCTGCAACTTCAAGCGTTTTTCTTACTGCAGCCGCAGCAGCTGGATCTGGAATACTTGTTCTTGTTGAAATAATATGTTTGTATAAAAGTTGTCCATCTGAATCTTCAATTTTTTCAATTAGATATGGAGGTGCTAGTTTTCCATTTGTAGCAAAAGATGAGTACGCAGAAGCCAACTCGACAGGTGTAACTGCTCCTGCACCTAGAGTTAAAGAAATAACTGGTTCTAATTCAGACTCAATACCTATTCTTTTTGCAGTACTTGCAAGTTTTTCTCCACCAATCTCAGAAGCTAATTGAGCAAAAACTGTGTTTATTGATTTTCTAGTTGCTTCTTCAAGTGAAACCATTCCTGATGTATCTAATAATTTAATTGACCTGTTGTATTCCGATTTATCTTGACATGGTTTATAAATATATTGTTTTTCTTTTTCTAAATCTATTTGAATTAAATTATTTTGTTCTTCAATTAATTCTTCATCATTTATTACCAATTGATTTTCATTAGTTTCAATATTTTCATCAGTTGTGTAGATTATAGGATTTCCCTCTTCACCATACTGATTTAGAGCTTTTCCAATTTCCAGCAACTTTTCATTCTCTTCTTCTAGATCATCAAGCCCATCTGCAAGAGGAAATTGTTCAATAAAATCTTTATTTTTAATTTCCTCAACGTGAGACCCAATACATTCAAGCTCTATAGCTCGATCTTGAGCAGATATATTATTTATATATCTATCAGCTGTAATCGAGGTTCCATAATTTCTGACCACCCAATTTGTCCCAATTCCATCTGGAGCGCAAATATACCCACAATCTATTTCAGTTGGCGATCTCGAGTCTCTATGGCTATATAATTGTGAGCCAGTTTCTAAAGCAGCTAACAGGGTAATGGGTTTAAACGCTGACCCAGGATTTCTTTTACCTTGTGTTGCCAAGTTATACTGTTCTTCATCAAATGGAATACCCGATGCCATAACTTCAATTCCCCCAGTAAAATTATTTAATAAAGTAATAACACCTGTTGGCCTTGGTTCTTCTATATCTTCATCTTCTTCATCATTTGAAGAAGGTACCCATTTATTTAATATTGAATTTGCATGTTCTTGTAGTGCTAGATTTACAGTTATATAAATTTTTAATCCTCCACCACCTGTACAGCTTGTATCATCAGATGGACACCCAAATAACTTTTTCTTCCTATCTTCTTTTGTGCTACCTAAAAAAGCAAATTGAGGATCATTTAGTAGCTGTTGCTTTACTTCAGCGGAGACATGCTCAGCATTGTTTTCAATGTTATTTTGCTCTGAGATAATTAAAGGGGCGAGTTTTGCTGATCTATGCTGGATATCAACTATGAATCCTTCTTTGAGCATAATATCTAGAACGTTGTTTCTTCTTTCAAGAACTCTGTCAGGGTATTTTCTTGGATTGTAATAAGCGGGGCTTCTAATAATAACTACTAAGGTAGCCGCTTGATCTAATGTTAATTCGGATACTTCTTTATTGAAATATTCATATGATGCAGATTGAAGACCATATGCACCAGATCCCCAATAAATCGAATTAATATAATATTCAAGAATTTGATCTTTTGTATATCTTCTCTCAAGCTCAGCTGCAACTACAGCTTCTGCAACTTTTCTTCTTATTGAAATTTCATCTCCAACAAATGATTGTTTCGCTACTTGCGAAGTAATAGTTGAGCCACCTCTGGTTACTCCTCTTAAATTGTCAAGAACAGCACTTAATATTGCAATGAAATCAACACCTTCATGCTGGTAATAATTACTATCTTCTGCAGCTAATAAAGTATTTACAACAAATGGAGGTACATCAGACAATTTTATCGGATCTCTATTAAGACCATCGTGCAACTCATCTAAAATTATGTTATCGCTGGTTATGATGATTGAAGGCTCTGATAGAGAGACGAAATCAAGAACCATACCCTCAGCTCTTGGTAAAAATCTTTCTTCTAATTCGTAGACTGTACTCATACCTGATTTAATTGGCAGAAAAACAAAAAACCCAATCCAACCAGCTATCAATAAAGTTGAAATAGCTAATATGATCCCGACAATATATCTTGTTCCAAATCTCGATTTGGATTCTAAGTCATGAATTTGTGCCATGAAAAGATTTTAGTATTCATAAAATTCAAATTTGTAATAGTCTAATTTATTAATTTGTATGTAGAATTAACTAGCTATGGAATATTCACCAGGTTTAAGAGGAGTAATTGCAGGAGAGACAAAAATATCAACTGTCGGTATGGAAGGTACCTCTTTAAGATATCGTGGCTATGACGCAATTAAACTTACAGATACCCACACTTATGAAGATGTTGCATCTCTTATTGTCAATGATGATCTAAACGGATCTGATTTCACAACATTTTTTCAAAAATACTATACAGAATTAGATAGTGACAAAGATATAAATAATCTTCTAGAACAAATTAAACCAAGACTACATCCAATGGATGTGATTAGAACAATCGTTTCTTATATTGGTGAGTCAGAAAAAAAATCTGATTTAGAAGCAACTACTCAAATTTCTGCCGCAGTTTCTTATGTCATAGCTAGTTACAACGAAAGCAAAACTAGTGAATTAGATGATGAGTATACAGTTGCTAGCTCAATGTTAAGCAATGATGCATCAAATGATCAACTACAAGCACTTGACGACATCTTAATTCTTTATGCAGAACATGGATTCAATGCTTCTACATTTGCTACAAGAGTCACTGGTTCAACTAGGTCAGATTTAACAAGTTCAATTGTATCTGGAATAGGAACTCTAAAAGGAGAACTGCATGGGGGAGCAAATGAAAGAGCGGTAGAGTTAATTAATTCATTTAAAGATGTTGAAGATGCTTCTACTGGTGTAATGAAAATGCTTGATGAAAAGAAAAAAATTATGGGATTTGGACATGGAGTATATAAAATCCAAGATCCCAGAAGCCCAGTGGTTAAGAGCTGGGTTGAAAAACTAACTACAGATGATGATGCAAAATTAAGATTTGAAATTGCAAAAAAGATTGATGAAATTATGGACCAAGAAAAAAAACTATTTCCAAATGTCGATTTTTATGGTGGACTTTTGCTTTCTGAGTTAAATTTTAATGTAAATTTATTCACTCCTATTTTTGTTGCTGGAAGGTCAGTTGGTTGGGCTGCACATTATTTTGAACAACGAGCAGATGATACCTTAATCAGACCAGCAGCAAAATATATTGGGGTTGAAGAAAGAGACTAGTTTTTGGATCAACAAAATATTGATAAAGTAATTTCAAACTATCTTTCAAAAAATATTAAATTTTCTGATGAAAATATATTTGCTGCAAAACTATCACTTTTAGATACTTTGGGTTGTATTTATAATGCTTCAACACACGATGACCCAATGAGGTTTGCTACAAGAGATGTGTATGGGGCCAACACAAATCCATTTAATGTTTTAGGAGATATGCAATCGTCAAGTGAAATGGCTCGTTATTTTTCAATTTTGACGCGATGGTTCGACTATAACGACACTTTTCTTGCTAAAGAATGGGCTCATCCATCTGATAATATCGGAACAGCATTTGCCTACTTTACAAATCATAAAGAAAAAAATATTTCGGAATTTTTACAATCAATTATTCAAATGTATGAAATTCAAGGCTGTTTGGCTTTAGGTACGTCATTAAATAAAAAGGGTTATGATCATGTCTTCTATGTAAAGCTTGCATCGGGAGCGGTTTATTCTTCTTTGTTATCAGATCAAAATCCTGAATCAATATCAAGAACAGTAAATAATGTTTTACAAGATGGTGTTAATTTAAGATCTTACAGACAAGCTCCAAATGTTGGCAAAAGGAAAAGCTGGGCAGCAGGAGATGCAGTTTCTAAAGGCATTGAACTAGCTGAAATAAGTCAGTTTTCTGACAGTACTTATGAAAATATACAAGATGATAAAACATGGGGATTTAATAAAGTATTTTTAGATGATGAAATTTTGTTGTTTGGCAAAGAACTTAGTGACTGGGTGATTCAAAATATATTATACAAAGTTTTATATCCAGCAGAATTTCATGGTCAATCTGCAGTTGAAGCATCTTTTAAACTATCAGAGCTATTTAATGACAATAAAAAAGATATTGATGAAATAATTATTGAAACTCATGAGCCAGCTTTAAGAATTATTAGCAATAAAAAAGACCTTAATAATTCTTCAGATAGAGATCATTCCCTTGAATATATGGTTTCAGCTGCATTAATTTTTAAAGAGATTACATCAGATACCTATAGTGATAATTTTCATGGAATAGATGAAGTCAATGCCTTAAGAAAAAAAATAAAAGTAATAGAGAATAAAGAGTTTACTAAAAATTATTATGAAATCTCTAAAAGACATATATCTAATGAAATCTACTTTAAATACAAAGATGGATCGTTATCTATTAAAGAGAAAGTAGAGACGCCAATTGGTCATCCAAATAGACGGAATGAAGCTGTACCGTTTCTAAAAGAGAAATTTGTTAAGAATGCATCTCCTTATTTAAAAGAAGAAGAAGCAAATAATTTATGGGAAAACATATTACAAATCGATATACAATCTGAATTTGAAGAACTATTAAATATTTTGAATAATGATTAAAGATATATATCTATTAGTTGGTGGAGAAGCGACAAGGTTAAGACCTTTATCTGATGGGATTCCAAAAGCTTTACTGACTATCAAGGGAAAATTACTAATTGATTTAATTCTTGAAAATTTAGATAAATTAAATTTAAAAAACATTAATTTAATATGTTCAATTAAGCATGAAAAGTTTTGGCTAGATTACAAAAAAAATTCCCAATTTAATGTGAACTTACACTTTGAACATGAAAAATTAGACACAGCTGGTTTTGTTGTTCAAAACATCAACAATTTCAGTGATAAATTTTTGTGTATGAATGGGGACTTATTAATTGAAATGAATTTTAAATCATTTTTAGAAGTTGCAAACAATTCAAAAAATTCAACTATCTGCTCTATACCAGTTGATGATCCTTCACGGTATGGTGTCCTTGAATTAGATGGAACAAAGATTATCAATTTTATTGAAAAACCAGAAGATCTGAAATATGGAAATAATATAAGCCTTGGAGTATATTGTCTTCACAAAAAAGATATTAAGGAAATAAAAGATAAATTAGAAACATCTTGTTCATTTGAGAAAAATGTATTTCCTAATTTAGCAGATAACAATTTATTAGATTGTTTCATTGCCGAGGGCAATATGTTAGATGTAGGAACTAGGGAGTCATATATATATGCTCATACAGAAAATCAGAGTAATTGGATATCTGAGTCAGCGAGTACAGGGAAAAACGTAACTATTGAAAACAGTGTAATTTTAGGATCCTCTTCAATTGGGAATAATGTACAAATTAAAAATTCAATAATTTGTGATAAAACAATTATTGAAGATGGCACCATATTATATGATGAGATTATTAGATCATGAAATTTGAAAAAGCATTAGTAACTGGTGGTGCAGGATTCATTGGATCCCATCTGGTTGAAGAACTTTTAAAACATAATGTGAAAGTATTAGTTGTTGATAACTTACTAACTGGAAAAAAATCAAATATTGATAAATTAGATAATGTAGAAGTCCTTTATGATGATCTAGGTTCTGATGCATCACTAATGGCAATTGAAACATTCAACCCCGATGTCTGTTTTCATTTAGCTGCTCAATCTTCAGTTGTTATTTCTGTTGAAGATCCACTGTTAGATTTTGAGCATAATCTTCTGCAACCAATTAAGTTATTACAGAAACTAATACAAACAGATTGTAAAAAATTCGTATTTAGCTCTTCGGGGGGAACAATATTTGGTGAACCTGATGTTATACCAACATCTGAAAAAGATTATGCAGGAGAGCCAGCATCACCATATGGAGTTGCAAAAAAAAAGCTTAACGATTTTATAAAATTGATGGTACAAGATGAAAATATGTCATATTCAATTTTAAATTTAGCAAATGTTTATGGTCCAAGACAAGATCCACATGGTGAAGCAGGTGTGATGTCAATATTTACTGGCAGAATGCTTAATAATGAAACACCTATAGTTTATGGAGATGGAAATCAAACGCGTGATTATATTTTTGTCACAGATGTCGTAAGTGCATTAATAAAATCATCAGAAACTGATGACAATTTATTTTTAAATATAGGAACTAGTACAGAAACAAGTGTGAACGAATTGGTATCAATAATTAAATCGATCACTTCATGGGAGGGAGAACCAGATTACAAACCACAAAGAGAAGGTGAGCTACTAAGAAGTGTTTTGAATAACGAAAAGGCCAAAAAGAGTTTGAATTGGGAGCCGGAATATAATCTAAATAAAGGTATTCAAGAATTAGTAGATTGGTTTAAAAATGAATAAAAAATTTTTTTATGGTCAACTTTTAAAGAAAAAAATCTTCATCTTCTTTTCTAATTAATTCTTTTACTCCTAAATCTGAATTTTTATAATTAACCCCTCTAATAACGGCAACCGGTATGTTATCTGATTTTTTCATAACTAATTCTGCAGCTCCAGCTAGTTCGTCAATAATTGCTATTTCAGTCGCAAATAATTCATTATCGAAAGCATCCTTTTCACCTATATAGCTTTCTAAAGGTTGAATACCTGATGACCCTATAGCGACATTAGTTTGACCTTTTCTCCATGCTCTACCAAATGTGTCAGATATGATTATGCTAATTTTTTTATTTGTTACATGTTGAATTTTTTTTCTTATATCTTGAGATGTCTTATCTGGATCTTCAGGTAACAGTAAAACTAATCCTTTTTCAATATTTGACTTATCAATGCCAGCATTTGCACAAATAAAACCATGTTTTGTTCTTGCGATTACCGTATCACCTCTTTTTCTTAAAATTTCCAAGGATTCTTGCTGAATTAACTTTTCAATACTTTCATTATCAGTTTTAATCAATCTATCCTCTACTTTTGAAACTATCTTTTGAGTTATTACGATTACATCTTTATCTTCAAGAACAAAATTATTACGACTGAAAGTTTTAATTATCTCATCCACCAAATCGTGCTTTGGTTCAAATTCAGGTAGATTTTTTATTGGAATAATAGATATATTATTCATGATCAACAATATACCTTGCTAATTTAGTTGAATCTTCTTTGGATTTAAATAATATATTTTTTTCAATGGTATTTTCAGCTTTATCTGTATCACCTGATTGAACTATGTAGTAATTACCGATATTGTTATAAAATTCTTTAATTCCAGTTATATCACTCTTATAACCAAGATCTTCAAAATTTTTCTTTGAAGGGCCTTTAATAGCTTTATTTTCAATAAATGGACTTACAACATATGTTGAATTACTATTTGTTAATTTTTCTTCTAAATTTTGGATTGAAAGAATTGGGCCAATAGACAATATGGGATTTGATGGACCTACAACTATTTTGTCAGCTTGATCCAATGCATTTGATACTTCCTCAGTAATGTCTGCTTTTTCAGATTCTGAATAAAAAACATCACTTATTTTTGGTTCAGATTTTAATTCAACAAAGTATTCTTGGAAATCTAATAATTTACCACTTGAGGTTTTAATTTTTGTGCTTACTAAATTATCAGTCATTGGGAAAATTTTACAATTTAAATCAAACTTATCTGTGATTATGTTTGTTATCTGAGTTAAAGACTTTCCCTCTGAAAATAGTTGATTTCTAAAAAGATTTAAAGCAAGATCTTTATCACCGAGATTAAATTCTTGTGGAATAAATTTTTTATATTCTTCGCTAACTGAAAAAGTGTCATTTTTTTGTCCCCACCCAAACTGACCTTCAATTTCAGCTAATGCATAAATTACAGAATCTATATCAGGTGATAGTCTTACTCCATGTATTGTTTCGTCGTCACCTGTATTAACGATGATTGTTAAATCAATATCATTTAAATTATAAAAACCTTTAGCAAGCTTAGCTCCACCAATTCCACCAGATAAATAAACAATTTTTTTCATACTCGTTACTCTTATCAATATTCCATTAACATTTTAATAATGGTAGATAGAGAAATTCTAGAAGCAATCTCTGAATTAGGTGAATCAGATCTGAAAAGATTGAGATTTTTAATTGATAATAAACTTGGTACCACAGTTAATGAACAAAAAATATCTTATAGGCAAAAGTCAATTAAATGTGGGAGAGAGTCTTGTAACAGTTGTCCACATGGTCCATATTGGTATGCAGAATGGTCCGAAAATGGAAAAAGAAATACAAAATATCTTGGAAAAATTTTAAATGAAATCAATTAGTAAAAACATAAATTCAGACATTTCACAAAAATTATTTTATTTAACTGTTCTAGTTTTGTTTTTAAGAATTGATCTAGTTTTTCAAAATAATACACCCACAGGTGGTGATATGGGAGCACATATTGTTGCAATTGATACCTTTATTAAAGACTTTATACCAAATTTCCAAATCAGTGGATGGTCAAATGATTGGTTTGCTGGGTATCCACTATATTATTTTTATTTTCCTTTCCCTGCAGTTATTACTTTTTTCTTAGATCTGATTTTTCCTTTTGGAGTTGCATTTAAATTAATGGTTGTGATTTCTTCAATCCTAGTTGTCTATTCAATAGAAAAATTATTAAGTAAAGATTTAAATAAATTTTCTACTATTGGTGCTACCGCAGGTTTATTTTATATTCTTACAGAATCATTTACGATTTATGGTGGAAATTTAGCATCAACCTTGGCTGGACAATTTTCTTTTGCCTACTCATTAGCATTTGCAAACCTATCCATTTTTTATTTAATCAAATCAAATAATAAATTTAGATTTCCAATTAGTTCAATTTTTCTATCTCTTTGTCTGTTGTCACATTTAATTCCTTTCATAATTTATATTCCAATTTATGGATTCTATTGGTTAATTAAAAAAGAAAATATGAATCAAAAAATACTTTCTATCACAATATTTTTGGCACTTGTTTTTAGATGGTTTATTTCTTTATTTATGAATTTAGAGTTCACAACAAATATGAGCTACACCCCATTCACGCGATTAGAAGATTTGATTAAAGAAGATATTATTCCCGTTATTTTTATATGCCTTGCATTAATGATTGTAAAGTTTAAAGATTTAATTAAATATAAGTCTCTAAACTTATTTGATCTTTATCTTGTTATCTCATCAATTCTTCTTTACTTTTTTGTTCCAGAGGGGGCTCTTTGGAATGGAAGATTAGTGCCTTTTTTCAATCTTGGACTTGTTTTTATAATGTTTAAAGCAATTGAAATTTTTGTTGAGGATTTAAATCTTTACCAACAAGGAATTAATACTTTAACAATTCTATTTTTAATTGGAACGATTTATTGCTTGTATATTTTTTATGATAGGTGGTCAAGCAATCAATCTTATTTAAACCTTTATATTCCAATTATTTTTATGATAAGTGTCTTTGCAATTTTAAATTTAAAAAATGTTGAAATCCAAATTAACCTACTTCTTGTATCGATTATTTTTTCTACAGTATCTTTCCTTCCACATTGGCTTAATTGGAATTTCACTGGTTATGAAGGTAAAAGTGACTGGACTCAAATTGAAAATCTTTACTCTAAACTAGCTGATTTAGAGCCTGGAAGAATTATGTGGGAGCCAAATTCCGACATGAATAAATACGGTACCCCAATGACTTTAATGACAATTCCATATTTTACTGATCATACAAGCATGGAAGGCTTATATTTTGACTCAAGTATCACAACTCCATTTCACTTTATTTCAGTATCTGGTTTAGCAAAAAGACCCTCAAATCCCGTAGGCGGATTATCTTACATTAATAATCAATTTGACCAAGGTGTCGAATATCTTAATGATCTTGGGGTAGATTATTTTATTTCATACACAGAAGAAATTAAGGCTAAAGCCATGAATTCAAAAAAGCTTATTTTACTTTTCTCATCAGAACCATTTTCAGTTTTTAAAGTCAACTCATCTAAAGTTGAATTAATTTATCAGGATGTAGATATCTTTTCAAAAGCCAGCACACAAGATGGAATTTTAAGTTCAATTTTTAGAGATACAGACATCGATAATTTTTTTGATAAAGCATATGAAAACTTTGATGAGCTTGATAAAAAGAGGGTAGTAGAGATAAGTAATGATAAATCTATAAAGTCATCAAATAAGAAGGACTTACAAATTACCGATTTAAATATTGTGAATGATAAAATTTCCTTTTTTACAGATAGTCCCGGAGAATTACATTTAATTAAAGTTTCATATTTCCCAAATTGGACAATTATGAACGGAAAAGGACCTTTCAGAACGTCGCCTTCATTTATGTCAGTTATTCCAGATAACGAATATGTTGAGATTGTATTTGAAAAAACATCTGTTGAAAAGAACAGCTTCTATTTTTCACTATTTTCGTTAATCTTGTCATTAATGATTTTTATTAAATTAAAACAAAATGATAAAAAAACTTAAAAACTTGAAATTAGTAACGGGTAACTCAACCTATTCTCAATTATTTAGAACTTATTTAGTTGGTGCAATAAACTTAGTTTTGGGGCTAGGAATAACTTATCTTTTACAATTTTTTGTTTTTTTTGAAATTCAAATACCTTTGAGAACTTACTTAACTAACATTTTTGCATTTTCAATTGGCGTAATAATTTCATACTTTTTATCTAGAAAAATTATTTTCAAACTATCTATTTATGATGGTGGTTTTAAAGAATTTATCAAATTTGTAATTACAAATTTGATAAACCTAATTGTCCCCTTATTTATTTGGTTCTTGATTGATTTAATAAGGCCATCAATACAAAGCAATGAAATTCAATTTTTGATAGCAACAATATTGATACATGGATTTATTCTTCCAATAAAATATGTAATTTATAAATTATTTGTATTTAAAGACTCTTTAAACAATTGATATCTTAATTTCAATAAACTCTTAAGAGTTCTTGGGATTCTTTTGAAAATAACAGAAACACTTGGTCTCATCTCATTAACTTTCGCCGGAACTTCCTGAATCTTGAATCCAGACTTTTCTATCCTAATTAAAAGTTCAGTATCAAAAATATCTTGTGTCGATATGACATTATTAATTTCTTTTTCTATGTTGACTCTTCTAATTGCTTTCATTCCATGAGTATCACTGAGTGAGGTTTGGAATAAAATTTTCAATATGAATACAAAGGTTGATGTAGCAAGTTTGCGAACAATTGTCCTTTCATCTTCTGATTCACTCATTCTTTTAGAAGCTACTATAGCCGCGAATTCATCACTCAATTTAAGTGATTGTTCAAGAAATTTGTATGAAAAATAATCTATATCAAATGAAATAATAAGGTCGTTTTTGGCGTTTTTAAATCCATTTTTTAGTGCAAGTCCATAATTTGGTATCTCATTTCTTATCATGAGACAGCTATCTTTATCATCTATGAAATTTTGTATTAAATTCACTGTGTTATCGGACGATCCATTTTCCGAAAAAATAATTTCAAATGGTTTATCTACTTGTTTACAGATGTTGTAAATTTTTTTTGCAGAATCTAAAAAGATTTCCTCTTCATTAAAAACTGGTATTACAACTGAAAAATTATTAATCATGTTGTTCGTTTTCATAAACATTACAATACATATGGAGTGGATGAAAATAAACTAGATTTAATTTTTAAGGCTTACGATGTAAGAGGAGTATTTAATGAATCAATTACTCCCGAAATAGCATTTAAAATAGGTGCAGCTTTTGCTTCATATGTAAATTCAGATGAAATAATTGTTGGGCATGATGGTCGAATATCAAATGAAGAAATGTTCACTGCAGTGAGTTCAGGTATTCAAAATGTGAATAAAAAAGTTTTATATGTTGGAACAGTTCCTACCGATGTCGTTTACACATTATCAGGGATAAGAAATTTGCCTGGTTTGATTATTACGGCATCTCATAATCCTAAAGAGTATACGGGATTTAAGTTTTGTAATAATGGTGCAATTGCAATTGGTCAAGAGACCGGACTGAAAGAAATTAAAAAACTTGCAGAAAATTTTAATGAAGACTTTAAGGTTTTAGATTTACCTGTAAAAAAGAATATGATTGATTTATATTTAGACCATTTTAAAAAGATAGTTGACACATCAGAGATTAGTGAAACAGTAAAATTTTGTATAGATGGTGGCAATGGTGTACTTGGTTCAGTTATTGAAGATCTGTCAAGAACTTATAATTTAAATTATGAGGGTTTATTTATGGAAGTAGATGGAAATTTTCCTAATCATCCAGCAGACCCATCAGATGAAAATAATCTTTCCAATCTTAAAGCTAAAGTTTTATCAAAAAATCTAGATTTCGGAGTTGCATTTGATGGTGACGCAGATAGGTCAGTATTTATTGACGATAAAGGGAATTTAATTAGCGGAAGTTTAATGACATGTTTAATCTCTGATTGGTTGCTTGAAAAACAATCAGATATAAAGGTAGTCCATAACGTTAATGTGCAGCCATCTATAGTTGAATATTTAAAAAATAAAGGTGTTCAAACAATAAGATCTAAGGTTGGTCACTCTTACATCAAAAAAATTATGAGAGATAATGATGCAGATTTTGGAGGTGAACATAGTGCTCACTTTTACTTAAGAGAAAATTTTTATGCTGACTCTGGCATATTGACATTATTGATATTTTTGAAGATTTTATCCGAAAAAAATATTAAAAGTGGACAACTTATAGAAAAGTATGAATTTATGCCGTCCTCTGGTGAGATAAATTATACCGTTGAGGATGTTGGAATTAGCCTTGATAAAATTGAAAATTCATTTGAAGGTGATTTTGATAAGTTAGATGGCATATCATATTTTTCTGATAATTTCTGGTTCAATGTCAGAGGATCGAATACTGAACCAATGCTTCGATTGAATGCAGAAGCAGTAGATCAAAAAACTTTAGATAACCTCATTTCTAAAATTTCAAATATAATAAGTTTATAAATGTTAAATATTGCCTTCGATCTTAAAAATCAAATAATATCCAAGCTTGAGTTTTCAAGAAATTTAGAAAACTTTTCACATGACAATCTTTTAATCATGGGCATGGGTGGTTCTGGTGTCGCAGGGGATGTTATGAAAGTTTTATGTAATGAAATATCTGATAAGAATATTATTGTCCGCAAAGACTACTCAATACCAAAACAAATTATCAATTTGCGACCTTTTTGCTTATTTATCTCTTATTCAGGAAATACTGAAGAAACATTATCAGGAATATCTGATGCTATTGAAAACAACTTGGACTGGATGGTTATTTCAAGTGGAGGAAAATTGATAGATGTTGCAAAAAAACAAGATAAAGTATTTATCAAAATTCCGGGTGGATTGCAACCAAGAGCGGCTTTCGGATATCTCACATTAGCTGTTTCAAAAATATTAGATTCATTAAATGGGTCAAATTTTGTTTCTCAATTAAAAGAAGTTAGTAATTATTTAGAGACTTTATCTAAGTTGAATGATGAATCTGAAATAAATAAACTTTCTTTAGAAATCAGTGAATCTATTAATAATAAAACTGTTATTCTTTACGCTGGCACGGATATGTCCAAAGTTGTATCATCTCGCTGGAAAACTCAAATTAATGAAAATTCAAAATCTAAGGCTTTTGTTGGCAACTTGCCAGAAGTTCATCATAATGAAATACTTTCTTGGGATTCAGATAAAGAGGGAAGTAAAAATAATTTTATAGTTATTTTGTTGAGAGATAAAAATGAACACATTCAAATTAAAAAAAGATTTGAATTCACTAAAAATTTAATTGGCGAAAAAGTAGTCGTACTTGAAGTTAATTTAGATAATCAAGAAAATACACTAAAAACCCTATTGGAGTTAGTATTACTAGGTGATTTAGTAAGCTTAAATCTAGCAAAAAAGCTTTCTATTGATCCAGAAAACATTGAAACTATTGAAAAATTAAAAGATTTGCTAGGAGGATAATGTCAACAATTAAAGATATTAAACTTGCAGATGTTGGCCAACAAGAAGTTGACTGGGCAGCAAGACAGATGAAAGTTCTTGATGAAATAAAATCAGACTTCATGAAGAACAAACCATTAGAAGGTTTAAACATAGGTGCTTGTATGCACGTAACAAAGGAAACTGCCAATTTAATGCTTACTTTGAAAGCTGCTGGAGCCAATGTATCATTGTGTGCTTCAAATCCATTATCTACAAAAGACTCAGTTGCAGCATATCTCTCTGAAAGTGATGTAGAAGTTCATGCTGTGCATGGAGTATCTAATGATGATTTTTTCAAACACCTAAATTCTGTTTTAGATTCGAAACCGGATATAACAATGGATGACGGAGCAGATTTGGTCTCATTATTACACACTGAAAGATCTGATATACCTGTAATGGGGTCAATGGAAGAAACAACAACAGGAGTAATTAGACTGAAATCAATGGAAAAAAATAACAAACTTAGAT
This sequence comes from uncultured Candidatus Actinomarina sp., assembly GCA_902571385.1. GTDB lineage: Bacteria > Actinomycetota > Acidimicrobiia > Actinomarinales > Actinomarinaceae > Actinomarina. The sequence continues at coordinate 34,447 of CACGBK010000005.1, read as the reverse complement.
TTCCAGTCGTTGCAGTTAATGATTCTGACACCAAGCATTTATTTGATAACAGATTTGGAACTGGTCAAAGTGCGATGGATGGTGTAGTAAGAGCTACCGATTTATTGATTGCAGGCTTAGATGTTGTTGTCATAGGTTTTGGTGATTGTGGAAAAGGAGTTGCAGAAAGAGCATATGGAATGGGTGCAAAAGTTACGATTGTTGAACCAAATTCAGTTCGTGCCTTAGAAGCTCTTATGCATGGATATGAAGTTAAAACAAGTATAAACGCAGCAAAGATTGCCGATGTAATTGTATCTGTAACGGGTAATATGCATGCTCTTGATAAACAACACTTTGATGTAATGAAAGATGGAGTTGCCTTAGCTAATGCAGGACACTTTGATGTAGAAATTAACTTAAATGCCCTTAAAGAAAATAGTTCACAAGTTGATAGGGTTAGAGAACATGTTGAAAGCTATAAATATAATGGAAAAGAGATATTGGTCTTGGCAGAAGGAAGGCTTGTCAACTTAGCAGCTGCAACAGGTCATCCAGCATCTGTAATGGATATGTCATTTGCAAATCAAGCACTGGCTGCTGAATGGATTAAAGATAATTACAAGGAACTAGAACCAAAAGTTTATACTCTTCCAAGTGAAGTAGATTTAAAAATTGCTGCAACAAAACTGGAACTCATGGGTGGAGAGCTTGAAATACTCACCAAAGAGCAAATTGATTATCTCGACTCCTGGGAGCATGGCACTAGCTAAATTTGAGTATTTTTAAAAAAGTCTTATCTGTTGGAAGTGGAAAACTTGCTCAAGAATTAAATAAAAAAGTTGAGTTAATTAATTTAAGGGAACCCGAAACTGAAAAACTTACAGATCAGGAAATAAAAGAGACCTTTCAAGAATTAAAAACAAAACTTAATTCAGAAAATAAATTTGAACATGAGGTTGAAGCATTCTCCCTTGTAAGAGAAGCATCAAAAAGAACAATAGGACAACGCCATTATGATGTTCAACTTTTTGGTGGGATGGTATTACTAAGAAATAAAATTGCCGAAATGAAAACTGGGGAAGGAAAGACCCTAGTTTCAACCCTTCCTATTTCATATATGGCACTTTATGAGAAAGGTGTACATGTCGTAACAGTGAATGATTACTTATCAAAAAGAGACGCAGAATGGATGAGTCCAATCTATAATTTTCTAGGTTTAGAGGTAGGTTTAATATATTCAGGTCAAGACTATCAGGAAAAAGTTTCAGAATATAAAAAAGATATTGTTTATGGAACGAACAATGAATTTGGATTTGATTACCTAAGAGACAATATGGCCCAAACTTCAGATCAATTGACTCAAGGTGAGCTTTTTTATGCTGTGATTGATGAAGTTGATTCTATATTAGTTGATGAAGCAAGAACTCCGCTAATAATTTCGGGAAGAGTGGAAGAATCTACAAAATGGTATTTACAATTTTCAAAGCTCGTTAAGCAAATGAAAAAAGACATCCATTATGAAGTTGATGAGTCAAAAAAACAAATCCATCCAACTGAAGATGGTATTGAGTTTATAGAAAAAAAATTAGGCATTGATAACTTGTATGAAAATACATCTACTAATTTTATTCATTATTTAACAGCTTCTTTACGAGCAAAAGAAATATATAAAAAAGATGTAGATTATATTAACGCTGATGGTCAGGTAAAAATAGTTGACGAATTTACAGGACGTGTATTAGAAGGTAGGAGATATTCTGATGGACTTCATCAAGCTATTGAAGCGAAAGAAAATCTGAAGATTCAGGATGAAAATCAAACATTAGCATCAATCACCTATCAAAACTACTTTAGGATGTATGAAAATCTCTCAGGGATGACTGGAACAGCAAAAACAGAAGAAGATGAACTAATTCAAATTTATAATCTTGAAGTAGTTGAGATTCCAACAAATCTACCTATTGCAAGAAATGACAATCAAGATACTGTATATAAGACAAGACAAGCAAAATTAAATGCTGTTGTTGAAGACATCAAGGAGCGTCATGAATTGGGACAGCCCGTATTATTAGGTACGGTTTCCGTAGATTCATCTGAAGAAATTTCTAAAGAACTTACAAAAAAAAGTATTAAGCATTCAGTATTAAATGCAAAAAATCATTTAGAGGAAGCTTCAATTATTGCACAAGCTGGACGTTTAAAATCTGTTACAGTTGCTACAAACATGGCAGGCAGAGGTGTGGATATAAAGCTCGGTGGCAACAGCGAGTTTATGGCTAATGCTCAAGCAGAAAAAGAAAACAAAGAAGATGATGAAGAATACATTGAGCAATTAATAATAGAGTACGATTCTTCTATAAATGATGAGAAAGAAAAAGTTAAAGATTTAGGAGGATTGTACGTAATCGGGACTGAGCGTCATGAATCAAGAAGAATTGACAATCAATTAAGAGGAAGATCTGGAAGACAGGGTGATCCAGGCGAGTCTAGATTCTATATCAGTCTTGAAGATGAATTAATGAGACGCTTTCAAGGTGAACGAATTCAGTCAATAATGGATAAATTAAATTTACCAGATGAAGAAAAAATAGAGCAAAACATGGTTACAAAGAGTATTGAAAGAGCTCAGGCACAAGTTGAATCGTTAAACTTTGAAATTAGAAAAAATGTACTTAAATTTGATCAAGTACTTAATCAGCAAAGAGACGTTATATATAGATGGAGAAGACAGCTTTTAAGATCAGAAAATATTGAGGATTTGATATTCGAATGGAGAGATGATGTTATTGAAGATGTACAAAATAGTATTGAGAATTATAAAACACAATATGAAAGTCTTGAAGAGTTTAGTAATTATGTAGATGACGAATTAAGCCTTCTCCTATCAGACAACATAAAAAAACAATTTTTAAAAGATTTAGAGTTGAACGATAATTTAGATATCAGATTATCTCTTGAAAATTTATATTCAAAAAATTTAGAATCTGACAAGGAAAATTTTATGAATTTGGCACGAATAGGTTCACTTTCATTTATAGATCAATCTTGGAAAAATCATTTATCAGAGATGGATTATTTGAGATCAGGAATTGGCCTTAGAGCAATGGGTCAGAGAGATCCTCTTGTTGAATATCAAAAAGAAGGATATGATCTATTTGAAGATTTAATTGATAATGTAAAATTATCCGTCATTAGACTTTTATTGAATTTTGAAAATGCAAAACAAGATAATAAAGAAAAAGTAGAAACTAAAGAATCTAAAGAGGTAAGTTTAAATAATAAAGAAAAAATTGGTAGAAATGATCCTTGCCCATTAGGTTGTGGTATAAAATATAAAAAATGTGGAATAGACGATAAATGTATAAAGAAATCCGAAGCAAAATAAAGACTTTTAGAGAAAGATTAACTTCTGCCAAGGAGTATCTTTGACTTTGATAATAAAAAAGAAGAATTTCTAAATCTTAATAAAATAATTTCTAAAGAAAATTTCTGGTCGGAAAATCCTAATGCTCAAAATATTGTTAAGAGTGCTTCAAATCTAGAAAAAGTTATAAATCTATTAAATATTTTAGATAGTGAAATAAAAGACCTTGAAGAATTGACTGAATTAAGCAAAGACAATCCATCTGAATTAGAAGAAATAAAACCTCAATTTGATGATATTGAAAAAAAAATTGTTGATTTAGAAGAGGAATCTTTGTATTCAAGCGAGTTCGATGATCATGCAGCTGTATTAACTGTTAATGCAGGTGCTGGCGGTGTTGATGCCCATGATTGGGCTGAAATGTTATTGAGGATGTATACAAGATATTTAGACGATAAGAAAATGAGCTATGAGATCGAAGAAATTTCATCTGGTGAAGAAGCTGGAATAAAATCCGCCTCAATAAGAGTTGAAAATTTTAGAGCTTATGCAAATTTAGAAAGTGAAAGGGGAGTCCATCGTTTAGTTAGAATTAGTCCTTTTGACAGCAACAAAAGAAGACATACTAGTTTTGCTGGTGTAGATGTTATCCCTTTAATTGAAGATTCAGAAGATCTAGACCTTAATGATGATGACATAAGAATAGATGTTTACAGATCATCTGGTGCTGGAGGTCAACATGTTAATACAACTGACTCTGCTGTAAGAGTGACTCATATCCCATCTGGAATCGTTGTTGCTTGTCAGGCAGAGAGATCACAATTACAAAATAAAGTTAGAGCATTGAGTCTTTTAAAATCAAAACTTATAATTCAAGAAAGAGAAGAAAAAATGAAAAAACTTGATTCAATTAGAGGTGAACAGGTTGAAGCAGGGTGGGGAAGACAAATTAGATCTTATGTGATGCAGCCATATCAACAAGTCAAAGATTCAAGAACAAACATTGAAGTCGGAAATATTCAATCAGTTTTAGATGGAGATATTAACATATTTATCAATGAGTACCTAAAATGGCGTAGACAGGGATTAAATGATTAAATTAAACAATGTTTCATTAGTTTTTGAAGGTGGAAGTGTTGCACTTTCTAATGTCTCTACTGAAATCCAAGAAGGAGAATTTGTTTATCTTATTGGCCATTCTGGAAGTGGAAAATCATCTTTACTAAAACTTTTATACAAAGACTACTCAGCCACAAAAGGTGAAATTGAAGTTGTTGACATGGATGTAACAACTCTACCAAAGTGGAAGATACCATTACTACGAAGAAAATTAGGAATTGTTACCCAAGAACCACAATTATTGGAAGACAGAACAACTTTCGAAAATGTAAGCTTTGCCTTAGAGGTACTCGGATTTGATGAAAAAGAAATTGATGAAAAAACAAGCACCCTAATTGATCTTGTAGATTTACAAGAAAGTATGTATAAATTTCCTAGTCAACTTTCTGGAGGAGAGCAAACAAGAGCTTGTATTGCAAGAGCTTTAGCTTCAAATCCATTGGTTCTTTTATGTGACGAACCAACTGGAAATTTAGATCCTGATTTAAGTATTCAAATACTTACCTTATTAGAAAAAATAAACAGGGCAGGTACAACTGTTTTAATGGCTACACATGATTCTTCCATTGTAAATAGAAGAAAAAAACGGGTGTTGCAATTAAAAGATGGAAAGCTATTAAGCGATGTTGATCAGGGAAGATATGTCTAGGTTTCTATGAAAAAATTAAATTATGTCTTAAAGAATACATTTATAAATATGAGAAGGAATCCCCTTTTAGTGATTGCAACAATGCTTGCAGTTTTAGTTTCATCTTTTCTTGTTTTTACAACTCTTTCTGCAAGAGCCATAGTAGAAAATAATACTTCACGTTGGCAAAATGGAGTGCATGTTGTAATTTTTCTAGACGATAGAGTTACCTCAACAGCTCATAAGCAACTTCAAGATACACTTGAAACTTATCCTGAAGTAAGAATGGTAGAGTACTTTTCCAAAACTGAAGCATCTGAAGAGTTTAGAACATTGTTTAAAGACCAGCCTGAATTATTACAAGAAGTAGATCTTGAAATTCTACCAACTTCATTGAGAATAAATTTAAATGATCCAGCAGATTATGAATTAATAATTGAGAGAATGGATGGAAATCCTGCTGTGAAAGAAATCAGAGCTTCGGGTGAAGCAATTGAAAGACTCTTAAGCTTGACAAATACGTTGGTTTTATCTGCGACTATTTTTGCTGGACTAATTGCTTTCGCTGCATTTATTTTAATAATTAACACTCTGAGGCTTACTGCCTATGCAAAGAAAAAAGAGATTAAGATTATGAGAACAATTGGGGCTTCTTCTACTTACATTAGATTACCTTTTATATTTGAAGCTATATTTGAATCTTTGATTGGAACCAGCATTGCTGTTGGTCTTGGTTGGGGGTTTATACAATATTCAAAGACCTCATTCATATCAGAGAGCATTTTTGATATTGCTATTTCAGACTCTTATTTAATTAACCTGACTTTAATTTTATTATTATCAACTGTTCTTTTTGGATTCTTCGCAAGTTTCGTTGGCATTAGAAAAGCTTTAAATGATTAAAAATTTTATTATATCGTTCATTTTATTTGTCATCACCCTACAAACTATCGTAGTTGACCCGTCTGTTGCAATCACGGCTGAAGAAAGATTAGAAGAAGTAGAAAAACAGCTCATCGCAATAGCTAATCAAATTAAACAGTATGAGGGTGATAAGACAGATTTGGAAAAAAAAATTTTAGCAAACGACTCAGCACTCAAGAAAGTTAATGATGAATTAGCTGAGGTTCAACGCAGACTTGCATCCGCTCAAGCAGCTCTTGAAAAAGCTTTAGAGGGCTATGATGAATCTTTAAATAATTTAGCTTCAGTACAACAAAATATCATAAATGAACAAGTAACTTTGGGGGTAACTAAAAATGAGATATCAAAAGTTAAAGACGAATTGTTTGAAACTCAAAAAAGTTTAAATTCTGCAAAAGATGAATTGCAGATTAAAGCAGTTGATATGTATATCGATGGTGTGATGAGTCCAGCAACTGCCTTATTCATTAGCCTTAACGACTTATCAGATTTTTTGGCAGCCCTAGGCTACGCATCAGCGATTGTAAATACAGCTTATGAAATCATAGAATCTTTAAATTCTTTTGAAAGTTTATCCGAAACTCAAACTGAATTTTTATCTCAGCGTGAAGAACAAAGAGAAGAAATTATTCAAAACTTACAAACAGAAGAAGAAAAAAAGAACCAGATATCAATTGAAGCAGAAGAATTTGCTGAAGATGTAGAAGAAAGTAAGAACAGGGTAGAGAGTGAAAAACGACAAGTTGAAAATAAAAAAGCTGCTGTATTATCTGAAAGAAGGAAAGCACAAAATCTTTTAACAGAAGCAAATAACCAACTTGCAAAATTAGATGAAGAGCATGCTAATCTTGAGAAGCTTGAAGATGCTATCCAAGCAGATATTGAAAGATTGAGTACTTTAGGTGGAGTTGCACCAAATCAGTTATCTTGGCCAATTACTGGTAGCTATGTATCAAGTGGATACAAGTGGAGAAGGTTTAGAGGTGTAACTAGTTTTCATGGAGCTATTGATATACCTGGAAGAACGGGAACTCCAATCAAGGCTGCAGCAGGAGGAGTAGTAATCCTCGCAAGATATTATGGGTTAGCAGGAAGAACCGTATTTATTGATCATGGTGGAGGAATGACGACCCTTTATTTTCATATGAATGAAATTAGGACATCTGTTGGACAAACAGTGGTGACAGGCGATGTAATTGGAACTGTTGGAAATACTGGAAGATCAACAGGACCACACTTACATTTTGAAGTTCGATTAAAAAATCCTAGCTCAGTAAGTTGTAGTCTTCCATACTTAGATCCAACTTCTAGAGGTAGAATGAATCCCTATTGTTTCCTAGATCGATGAAAGTTTTTGCGCAAAATAGAAAAGCTAGAAATTCATATGAATTTCTTGAATTTTTCGAAGCAGGAATTGTTCTAACTGGAGCTGAAACAAAAAGCATCAGAAATGGAGCCCTTTCTATAATTGACGCATTTGCAACAATTGAAAATGAAGAGGCAATTATTAGAGAAATGAATATTGAACCATACAAGTATGCTGAATTAATTGATTATGATCCAAAAGCTCCTAGAAAGTTATTGTTACACAAAAAAGAGATAAAAAGAATGATCGGTTTAGTTTCTACAAAAGGTCTAACACTTATTGCTACCAAAGTTTTTGAACAAAATGGATTTATTAAGGTTGAAATAGCTTTATCAAAAGGAAAGAAAAATATTGATAAAAGAAGCAAGTTGACTGATAAAAGGCTTAAAAAAGAAATAAGGAACTATAAATAATTTATTTTTAAATTACTTTTATAAATTTAGAATTTATAGACTTAATAAGAAATTAAAGGAAATAATGGTAAAAGAAATAAATGCTGAAGAATATGCTGAAATTATTAACTCCCCAAATCCGGTAGTTATTGATTTTCATGCCACTTGGTGCGGACCTTGTAAAGTATTGAGTCCAATATTAGAAGAACTAAATAATGAAATAGATGGTGTTGATTTCGTAAAATTAGATGTAGATCAACATCCACAAATTGCTGGACAAAATCAAGTAATGGGAGTTCCCACAGTCGTAATCTTAAAAGACGGTGAGGTCAAAGAAAGATTTGTTGGAGTTCAACCAAAAGAAGTCATCAAAGAAAAAATCGACGCGCTAGGTTAATAGTGTTAAAAATTGTATTAGTTCTACAAGTTCTAATACTCATATCATTTGGAGCTTTTGTTTTTTATGTTCAAAATACTATTGGAGATTTATCAACTCAACTTTCAACTGCAATGGATGTCATCGAAGATATTAAAAGGGTACTACCTGAGATAGAAGGTGCTGTTACAAATTTTAATCAACTAGAACCGTTATTCGAAAATTTGGGCAAATTAAGTGAGTTGCTTTCGGTTTTGACTGATCCGTTTGGTTCAAATGGATAATCAATCAAAAATTATTATGTATAGTACACAATGGTGTGGAGATTGTGTAAGATCAAAAAAAGTTTTTGATAAATTAGGAGTGGCTTTTAAAGAAATTGATATTGATTATGACAAGGAAGGATTTGAAATCGCCAAAAAAATTCAAAATCAAAATCCACGAATCCCAACTATAGTTTTTGAGGATGGAAGCTTTTTGGTTGAACCATCAGATGTTGAACTTACAAATAAAATTAACTCTTTATAATCAGTGTAATGTTACAAAATAAACTAGATTCAAAAACACTTATTAACTTTTGTAATGAAACTCTAGAATTATCAGGAAAAATTGCTCTAACTTACTTTAGGGATATTAGAGATTTGACAATCAAAGGTGATGAAAGTCCCGTGACCCTAGCTGATAAACAAATTGAACAAGTTATTAGAAGAGAAATTGAAAAAAACTTTCCAGACCACAACATCATTGGTGAAGAGTTTGAAATAGTAGACAATTCATCGGAATACACATGGTACATTGATCCAATTGACGGAACCCGAAGTTTTGTTGCCGGAAAATCTGATTTCGGAACATTGATTGCATTAGTAAAAAATGAAAAAATAATTGGAGGAGTAATTGATTGTCCTGCATTACAGGAAAGATGGATGTCATTTGACCCTGATACAACAATAGTTAACGGTGATAATACAAAGTGTAGAGAAATCGACAAACTTGAAAGTTCTGTAATGGCTACAACCTCAAGTCATGAATTTGGAATGGAAAAATGGAGAGCTTATCAATCCCTTGAAGAAAGTGTAAAAGTAACAACTACAGGAAGTGATTGTTATAACTATGGATTATTAGCCAGTGGTTATTTAGATATTGTCGCTGAAAAATTAACCGCTCCCCATGATTATTTACCCCTTATCAAGATAGTTGAAGGTGCAGGTGGAATTATGACAGATTGGGAAGGCAATAATTTAAACTTTAGTGATAAAAATGTATATGTTCTAGCTTCATCATCGAACATGTTGCACGAATTAGCCTTAGAAAAGCTCCGAGTGAAATGAAAATTTTAATATGCGATAGTTTAGAAAAAGAAGTTATAAATATTTTTAATGAAATAGGTGAAGTAACAAATATTTCTGATACAGAAAATAAAGAGGATGAGATTACTAAAAATATTGTTGATTCAGAAGTAGTTGTAATTAGAAGTGCGACAACAATCAGTAAAGATTTAATAAACTCAGCTAAAAAATTGAAAGTAATTGCTCGATGTGGGGTTGGTGTAGATAATATTGATTTAGAACAGGCATCAAAAAACAATATTTATGTTACGAATTCTCCAAATGCTAATATTATTTCCGTTGCAGAACTTACAATTGGATTAATTATTGCCGCAGCTAGAAATATCCATTTATCAAATAATTCACTCAAAACAGGAGAATGGAACAGACAGAAATTTGTTGGTACAGAGCTTTATGACAAGCAGTTGGGGCTTATAGGCTTTGGTAAAGCAGCTAATGAGGTAGCTAAAAGACTTACTGCATTTGGTATGAAAATAGTTTTCTATGATCCTTATATTGAGGAATCTAAGCATGAGGCAACAAAAGTAGATTTAGACTATTTACTTCAAACATCAGATGTGATTTCTATTCATGTTAATAAAACAAAAGAAACGCAAAATTTAATCGATTCAGAAGCTTTAAATATGATTAAAGAAGGTGGAATTATTGTGAACACATCCCGTGGAGGTATTATCGATGAGAAAAGTCTTTTTGAATTAGTAGATGATAAAAAAATTATTTTTGGAGGCCTTGATGTTTATGAAAAAGAACCCCCAGTAGTTGGTGAATTTTTCTCTAGTTCCAATATTGTAACAACTCCTCATCTTGGGGCTTCAACCAAAGAGGCTCAACTAAAAGCGGGTAAACAAACTGCAGAAAATGTTAAAGATATTTTGAATGGTGACCTAAGTAGTGTCTTAAATTATTTAAAAAAATAAAAAAACGTTTGTTATAAGGTCAAAAAGTAGTGATAATTAAAATACATTTAGTTGATACTGGCACCGATTAACTATCTTGATCAGATTCTGGAAGTAAAGAATCTGTATCAATACCAAATTCTTTTTCAATAATTTCATATATTGGCCACCCATAAGGAATACACCCCATTGTTGACTTGCTTTGTTGCATCATTACTGGTGCAAGTGCATCTTCCTCTGGACATCCAACATGACTCCAACCTAAAATATGACCAACTTCATGATTAATAAGATATAATCTGTAGGTTTCCATATCGGATCCAAAATCAATAGCGCCATTTACCCATCTAAAGTAATTAATAACAATTTGTTGTTCATTTCTACATGAGTAGATTCCATTAGTTTCTAGTGGATAGCACAATTCATCTGTTTTCTCTGGTGAAGCAAATATAAATTCAAATTCACTTTCCGTATTACTTACAAGCTGAAATTCCTTGTCAGTAACCTTAATCCAACCTCTTGAATCATTCAAAATTGAAGGGACAAGTTTACCTAAACATTCAACATTTAAACCTAGTGATGAATCAAGCTTAAGGCTAAAGTTAATTTTTTCTTCATTGAAAATAAACAATTCATCTGGCAAAAGCCATTCTTCCTCAATATCTTCTTTAGGGTCTTCCTTACAACCACCCTTTAAATAGTCATATGATATTTTTTTACTATTGTTTATTTCTTTGGTGGTTGCATAGATAGCAGTTTGCTTTGGTGGAACAGTCGTACTTGTAGTTGTGGTCGTAGATGTAGAAGTTATTGTACTAGTAGATGTTGTACTCTCTGGTTTTAAAGTTGTAGATGTTGAAGGGAGGGTTGTGTTAGGTTGAACTTCATTTTCAATTGCATCTTCTTCACGTTCAGTGTCATTAAAGAAAATAAAATATGAAAAAGCTGATATCGATATCAAAATTGTTAATAAGATTACTAATCTCAAATTACTATTCATAATTTAATGTTATATCTCTTAAAACTATCAAACAATATTTATTTGGTTTTATACCCTTTTTTATCAATAAAATCTTCTGGTTCAAGGCCTAAACCATCTGCAACTCTGTTTATATAATTAAAATATCCAATTATTTGAACAATTTGAGATATATCTTTGTCACTCAAATCTAGGTCACGTAAGGTTTGAATATCATTTTCATCTACTTTACTTGGTGTTTCTGTGAGTTTTTTTGCAAAGTTACACATTGCCATTTGAGTTTTTGTTAATGAACTTGTACTCCAGTCCTCTGCGATTTCATCAACTAATTTTTGATTTGTTGTCTCCGACCGGAGATCAAATAAGTGTGCTCTTATTCAATATTCACATTCATTTGACATAGATGTCACAACAGCAAGTAGCTCACTATCAAATCGAGAAATCTTTGAATCTCCAAACATTGTAGAACCATATAAGTTCATTGAATCTTTGAGAATTTGAGGAGTCTGTGATTGAATGGTGAGAACTTTCCAAATTCTTCCAGCTCTTCGCATTCCTTTCTCATATTCTTTTTTCAGTAAGCCAGATGCCTCATCGAAATTAAATAATTTTATAAATGCCATAAATAGAAGTCTTACTTAAAATTATTAATAATGCAATTACCAAGTGAATTAAAGTTAGCAATAGATAACAATGCATTTTGTGCGATCGCTACAAATATTGACGATAACATTATTCAAAATCATCTCATGTGGGTCGACTACAAAGAAAATAAAATTCTTATCAACACTGAGCAAGGAAGAAAAAAAACAGAAAATATTCGTATTAATCCAAATCTAACAGTTGTTATATTTCATCCAAGTGAAATGTATTCAAGTTGGGAAATAAGAGGGGTTGTAGAAAATATTATTGATAATGTTAGTGCAAATGATCATATCGATTATTTATCTAATCGTTATACAAGCAAACCTTATAGAAGAGATCCAGGTGTGAGTTGGAATGAGGCAAAGATTAAAGCTAGGGAAATTTGGGAAGTGAATCCGGATAAAGTAATTTCAATGGTTAGACCTCAGGCCAAATCTGATCCTGAATGAAATTTTAAAAAAGGATTATCCTCAAATAATTTATTTTGCTCATCAGTTAAATTCTTTTTTATAATCTCTTCGGCATCAAAAGTTAAATTACCTCCTCTGGATTCCAAATGTCCTGTTTTTCTAAATATTGTTTCAGGAATCTTCTTCAAAAACCTTTTAAAACTTTCTTCAGAAATCCTCAGCTTTTTTGCGAGTGTAAGTTCTACCTTTATAGATTCAGGAATTACGTTACATGCAAAAATATATAGAGAAGCAAACATTGACCAATCAATATCTGAAATCCTTCTTGATTTTTCAAATATTGTGAAATCGTAATCAAGAAAAGAATCAAAAGGTGAATAATTAAATGTTGCCTTATCACTTAATTGCTTAAACAGAAATCGATCTAATAATTTAATGTCGAGATTATTTAATGATTGCTCAAGGCCAGTTTTTGATAAAGATATTTCATCTTGGAGGTGATTTATAGAAATACTGTTGATAACAATTTTTCCAAAATAATTTACAATATTTATATCTAAATTGATATTTTTAGGAATATTTATGAGACCATCATTGTCTTCCTGTTCAATTGAAACAATTAATTCTTCATTTAAATTGAATGTTTGTTTGTTAATTTTCATTTAATATTTTGTCTTGGCTAATAACTATTGTAAAGCCATAATAGTGATATGGGGGTGAACTGGCTTCGACTTTGAAGCGAGCCTCTCAGTAGCGAGCTGAGGGTCCTAGGGCCTCATTAAAAACGTAGGAAAAAAAAGATAACTGCCAAACCTAAATTGGCCGTAGCAGCTTAATTGTTGCTCGTCGACTGTCGGGGTTCCCACCTCGGGCAGTATCGGCGTCGAAATGTGGGATGCTGAGTTAGGTTACCGACTAACTTTTAAGATTTAAGGTAGAAACTATTGAGAATTTGTTTCTGGTGACTCTCTCAATAGTATTTCATCAGATGCGCTCGGAGAAGCTGTTGGGTAGCTTAAAAGGACCGGGGTTCGACTCCCCGCACCTCCACTATAATAAAATATAATGAGTTTAAATAAAACGTACGATTTTGCAATCATTGGAGCTGGGATCGTTGGGTTGTCCACCGCTCTCCATTTACAAAGACAAAATAAAAATGTTTTAGTTCTTGAGAAAGAAAAAGAACCAGGTCTTCATCAATCTGGGAGAAATTCGGGGGTAATTCACTCTGGAATATATTACAAGCCAAATTCTTCTAAATCTGAACTTTCAATAAGAGGTAGGAATCTTCTTATTGAATATTTAAAAGAAAAAGGTATCAAATATCGTCAAGAGGGAAAAGTTGTTGTTGATAATGATTTAGATAAATTAGAAAATTTGCAAAGTCGAAGTAAAGAGCTCGAAATGGATGGAGTAGAAATTGTACAAGATGATCATTTGTTAAATATTGAACCGAATTCAGTAATAAAAAAAGGTTTATTTGTACCTCAGGCTGGTGTTGTTGATTATGGAGAAGTTGTAAGGACGTATGCAGATGAATTTATTGAGCTAGGTGGAGAAATTCAATACATTGAAGAGATTATACAAATAGAAGATATAAAAAATTTGAAACAAATTAGGGGTCAAAACAATTCTTTTAGTTGTGAATTTTTAATAAATTGTGCAGGTCTTTTTTCAGATGAAATAGCAAGAATGGATGGCATGTCACCAAATGTTAGAATCATCCCATTTAGAGGTGAGTATTACAAAATTAAAAATACGAAAAATTCAATTTTAAATAATATGATTTATCCATTAGCTGATCCAGATTTACCATTTTTGGGAATTCACTTAACAAAAACAGCTAATGGAGATATTGAGGCTGGTCCAAATGCGGTTTTAGCTTTTTCAAAAGAGGGATATAAATGGACAGATATAAATTTTGTTGACTTAACAAAAGTCTTAACTTATCCAGGCATGATTAAGCTTGGAAAAAAATATTTGAAAACAGGCTTGTCAGAAATGTATAGATCTTTAAACAAAAAAGTATTTGTTAAAGAGATTCAGAAATTAATAAATGGAGTTACTTCAAATGATATTACTCAAATTCCATCAGGAGTACGTGCCCAGGCTGTTGATAAAGATGGAAATTTATTAGATGATTTTTTGTTCGAAGAGGGAAATAATTCATTACATGTATTGAACTCTCCAAGTCCAGCAGCTACTGCCTCTTTGGCAATTGGTGAATCAATCGCATCTAAAATATTGAATTAATATTTTCTAGTTTTTCCTGTTTGAACATCCCAGAGTTTTGCGTAAACATCGTTATTTCCCAAAAGCTCATCGTGTGTCCCATATTCAACTATTTCACCATCTTCTAACACATAGATTAAATCAGCATTTCTAATGGTTGAGAGCCTGTGAGCAATTGCAATAACGGTTCTACCTTCTTTTAAAGTTTCAAGTGATTCTTGTATGGCTGCTTCTGTCTCATTATCAACTGCCGATGTTGCTTCATCAAGAATAAGTATTTCTGGGTTTTTTAAGATAGCTCGAGCAATCGAAATTCTTTGTCTTTGTCCTCCTGAAAGCTTTTGACCTCTTTCGCCTACTATTGTATCTTCCTTATTTGGAAGCTCGTTGATAAATCTATCTGACTCTGAAAGTCGTGCTGCGTTCCAAACTTCCTCACTGTTTGCTTCGATATTACCATATGCAATATTTTCAAAGACACTTCCTTCGAAAAGAAATACATCTTGGCTTACTAGTCCAATTTTATTTCTTATACTTGCTAACGATAATGATTCTATTTCATGATCATCAAATAGAATTTTTCCAGAATTCTTTTCATAAAATCTCAAAATTAACTTTATTAAAGTTGATTTACCTGATCCTGTGCTTCCAACTATCGCAGTTGTTTTACCCTTCTCAATTTCGATATTTATATCTTTTAAAACTGGGAAATCTTCTACGTACTCAAAATTTAAATTTTCAAAGCTTATTTTATTTTTAAGCTCTAATAATTCTGTCTCACCATCATTAATGGTTGGATTAGTATCTCTTAGATTCATTATTCTTCTAAAAGATGCCATAGCTTTTTGGAATGAATCAAAAATCATACCTAATTCTGTAAGAGGCCAAAGCAATCTTTGAGTAATGAAAAGCATAACTGAATACATGCCTACTTTTATCTGACCATCAAGTGCTAGAAAACCTCCAATTAATAATGTTGCGGTAAAACCAAATAATATTGCCACTCTTATTATTGGTATAAATGCAGCCGATAATTTTATAGCATCATAATTTGCAGTTTTGACTTCATCTGAAGCTAAATCAATTCTTTTGTACTCTTTTTTTTCTCGATTGAAACTTTTTACTGTGAGTATTCCTGTAATTGAATTAGATAAATGTGCATTTAATGATTCAACATTATTTCTTATTTTTGAGTATCTTTCTCCAATTCTTTGAACGAATTTATAAGATCCAAAAACGATTACTGGAATTGGAATGAAAGCAAATATCGCAACAAGAGGTGAAATGTAGAGAAACGTTGCACCAATGACAATTACTGTCGTGGCTGTTTGGATTAATCTGTTCGCAGCTTCATTTAAAAAATTCTCCATTTGGTTAACATCATCATTAAGTATTGCCATCAATCTTCCAGATGATTTATTTTCAAAAAAAGATAAATCTAAATCTAATGTTTTACTAAACGTCTCCGTTCGCATAGAATGTTGTAGATCTTGAGCTATATTTCTCCATGTAACAGCGGCAACATAATCAAAGATTGACTCGAAGCCCCAAATTACAAAGGTAATAAAAGCAAGAATGATTAGTTGTTGTCTTCTATCCTCAAAACCAAAATTTCCAATAAAAGATTCAGATCCCTCTACGACAATATCTATAGCAATTCCAATTAAAACGGGGGGAGCGAGATCAAATAGTTTATTAAGAATTGAATAAATTATCCCTCTTTTAACTTTTGCTTCGTTCTCTTGTGCATATTTATAGAGATCTTTTAAATTATTTTGCTTCATTATGAATCAATGTTACTTTGTTTGAAGGTTATTTATTCCATCTCTTATTTCTTTCAAAAGAGCTACCTCTTTTGATTCTGCTGCAACTACTTCTTCATTTTCCTCATCATCAACCATTTCCTCGAAATGATTATACGCCTTTATAACTAAAAACATTACAAATGCAATTATGAGGTAATTAATCACCTCACCTAAAAAAGCTCCAAAGCTTCCTGATTGTAATCCTGACTTTGGATCAATATCACCAAAAAGACCAAGATTATCAAGATTAGGCAAGTTAATTATCAAACCGATTAATGGTTCAATTAATTTTTTTGTAAATACATCGACTAAAGACTTAAATGATGCACCCATAACAAATGCAACTCCAAGCTCAACAACATTACCTCTATTGATAAAATTTCTAAATTCTTTTATCATGAATCCTCCTATTTGTATCTCAATAATTAAGATTACAATTATTCTTAAATCCTATGAGAAAATACATAAATTATTTATTAATCATTTTTTTAGTAACAAGCTGTACACCAGATTCAAGTTCGCAACCTCAAGTTGTTGATGATATGTCCAACACATCTACAAGTACCCTTAAAACAACATCTACAACTACAACAATTAAAGCCGAGCAAGAAATTATAGTTGATGAATTTGGAGTTGAATTACTTCCAGTAAGTTCAGAGATGAAAGAACAATTTGATGAATTGATTGCTTTTGTAGAGAAAAAAACAGGCTTGGAGTTTAGTGAATATCCAAAATTTAACCTTTACACTTTGGAAGGCTATAGAGATTACAACGCTGCATCATATTTAGATGACTTTGAAAAAGATTACGAAGAAGGTGAATGGGAAATAGCTGTCTTGTCAGAGAACATGTGGGGATTAACAAATGCGTCTCCACAAGAAATGAAAGATCTTATTGTAGAGTTTCAAAGATGTGCTTCAGCAGGCTCATATAATCTCTTAGATAAAATACTTAGAGTTCCAATTAAACGAAATCAAACAAAATTAAATCTTTGGGAGCAATCTGTAATTGTCCATGAATTAGTTCATTCTCTTCAAGGTCAGACAATTGATCTCTCAGAATGGTATACCACTATGAAAGAGAATGACGATTTTATGAATTATCCAGGAAGACGATCAATAATGGAGGCTCAAGCTGATTTAGTACAAGCATATTGGGTAGCAAATTTAGACCCATATGATAGACAAGATATGTCTTATCAACGTCCAAATTTTGCATGCTCTGTTTCATTGCCTTCATATTTTTATATTCCAAACGATCTTTATTATGATTTTGGAGGTCGATTAGGGAAAGAAATCCATAGCAATGGAAAAATGCAAGCCTTGAATGAAGCATTGTACAAATTACCAACTGCTGAGCAAATTTATTCTCCAGATAAATATTTTTCTGAAGAACCATACGTCAATGTAAAAATTGAGACACTTGAGCTAGAAGAATTCTCTTTTCTTGAGGAAGGCCAACTTGATTCTCTTGATATTGTTTATTTATTGCAGACAAAAATTGGACCAGTTGATGCTGTTAATGCAGCTATTGGGCTTGGTGGTGGTTCGTGGGTTGATTATGTTAATGATGATAATCAATTGTTCATGACAGTAAAAATTCAGGGTGATGATTCAAATGAGTTAGGTGAGATAGCAGAAGCATTTATGAATTGGGCTAATTTTCAAACAAGATTTACAAAATTATCAAACGACATTGGAAATTGGAAAGGCAACCTTTACGAGGGAGAGACAAATTTATGGATTTATAATGATGGTAATTACTTAAGGCTTGCTCTTTCAAACGATTTAGATTTCATTATTAATTTTTTAAGTGATTGTTCATCAGAGCAATGTAATACAAATTTTTAAGATGGGTACTTTTTATATTTGCCCAACTCCTATTGGCAATTTACAAGATATCTCACAAAGATTACTGAATACTTTATCGATAGTTGATGTGGTCTATGCAGAAGATACTCGAGTAGCAAAAAAGTTATTGTCTCATTTGAATTTGAAGAAAGATGTTAGATCATACTTCAAGGGAAATGAAATTAAGAAAGTATCTGAGATTTCAAAGTTGTTGAGTGAAAACAAATCAGTTGCCATGATTTCAGATGCAGGAACACCACTTATTTCTGATCCCGGAAATGTATTGATTAAACAACTTATAGAAGATAATCGCGAAATTGTATCTATACCAGGCCCCTCAAGTGTTTTAGTTGCTTTAACTTTGTCTGGATTCGATATAGACAGATTTACTTTTCTAGGCTTTATACCTAAGTCGGGAAAAGAAAGATCAAATTTTTATAACCTTATTTCGGAAGCTTCACATCCTTTGGTTTGTTTTACATCACCAAATAGACTCATGAATGATTTAAAAGAATTTGTAAGCAGAAACTTACAAAATGAAATAGTAGTTTGTCGCGAATTAACAAAAAAATTTGAATCTATATACCGAGGCACAGCTCAAGAGCTTCTCAATGATATACCTGAAAACAAATATAAAGGAGAAGTGACTCTTGTTATAGGTAAATCTGATAAATTAAAAACTCTTGATATTGATATAGAAAATTTTGCAAACAAACTAATTGAGTTTCAAGTTCCTAAAAGAGAAATTGCAAAAATTATTTCATCACTGAATAAAGAGACAGTTAATAAAATTTACGACGCAATCAAAAATCTTTAATTGCTTCAACACAGCTTTTACATAAAAACTTGTCTTTGATCTGTACTTCAACCTTTTCTTCAGGGCAAATACTGCAAGTGGAATTATTTTTTGTAATTATCAAGGATTGATTTTCAACACGCATAGTTATTTCATCGTTATGTTTGACGTTTAGAGCATTTCTAATTGATTTTGGTATTACTACTCTTCCTAAATTATCAATCTTAGATTTATTACCTTTGACCATATTTCTAATACTCCTATTCTTATAGTAGTGAATAAAAATCAATCTTATAAGAAAATGAAATGGGTTGATACTCATTGTCATTTGCAGCTAATTGATGAAACATTAGATAGTGAAAATTTTCATAATATTGAATTTTTGATAATTCCTGGAGTAGATACTGAATCATCATTAAAAGCAAAAGAGATAAGTTCAGAGATGGACCTTGAAAGTTACTGGTCTGCAGGTCTACATCCACATGATGCAAAACTATTAAATTCTCAAAGGCAGTCACTAGAGAACCTTTTCCAAGAGGCTGACTTAATTGGAGAGACAGGTCTTGATTTTTATAGAAATTTATCAACAAAAGAAGAACAATTAGAAAATTTCTTATTTCATCTTGAGCATTCAAAACAACTTGATAAGCCGATTATTATTCATTGTCGAGACAGTTTCCAGGATACCTATGATCAACTTGTTGAATTTAATAATCCTTCTTCTATAATTTTACATTCTTGGACAGGTGGAAGAAGGTGGACAAAACGGTTTGTTGAATTAGGGGTATATTTTTCAATATCTGGGATCGTTACATATGACACAGCAAAAGATTTACAGTTATCTGTCATGGAAATTCCAATTGATAAATTACTTCTAGAGACGGACACACCCTATTTAGCTCCTGTTCCATTAAGAGGACAAGACAACAGACCAAATTTCATTGAACATACAGCTATGAAGATATCAAATATATTAGATATTGATCAAAAAAAATTATCCGAAATCACAATTGAAAATTCTAGAAGATTATTAGGTAGGCAATCTTGAGTGAAGTTTTTTGGATTAATAAATTAAACATAAAGCCTAAAAAAAGTTTAGGACAAAACTTTTTAATTGATTCAAATATTTCTCGAAAAATTACGAAACTTGTTCAGGGGCAACTTGCAGATCCCATATTAGAAATAGGTCCTGGTACAGGATCATTAACCAACGAATTGTTAAAAGATAATTACAGAATTAAAGCGATAGAAGTTGATAACGAATTAACAAATATACTTGGAGAACGTTTTGGAGATGTTCCGAATATAGAGATTATTAATGAGGATGCAATGGACTATGACTATAGTCAGTTAACTGGTCCATGGTGGATAATGGTAGGTAATCTTCCTTACAATATTGGAACTAGATTGTTAGTGAAATTAATTACTGAAGTTCCCCAAATACATCGATATGTTGTAATGCTTCAGGATGAAGTAGCAGAAAGAATTGTGGCAAAGCCAGATACAAAACAATATGGATCATTGTCGGTTCTTTCGTCTTTATTTACAAATTCAAAAATTCAGTTCAATGTAAGCAAAAATTGTTTCGAACCTAAACCAAAAATTTTATCTACTGTTGTAACTCTTCAAAGAGAGACTTTAATTGATGAAGATATGAGAATGAAAGCTTTTGAAATTTCAAAAGTTGCTTTTCAACAAAAAAGGAAAAAAATAAAAACTGCTTTGAAAGACTACATTGACGAAGAATCCTCAAAAAAACTTTCATTGGATTTAAACTTAAGACCACAGGAATTGACACCTGAAAATTACTTAGCAATAGCGGAAATAAATTCATGAAAATTAACACATACGCAAAAATTAATTTAAATTTAAAAATTTTAAAAGATATTGAGGATGGACTTCATAATATAAGCTCACTAATAGTTCCCATTGATTTATATGATTCGATAGAAATTAAAGAAACTAATGCTGATGTTGATAAAATTCAATTTGATAAAGAAGGAATTTCTAAAGAAAACACTATATCAAAATCTTTAAATCTATTAAGAAGTAGATCTAATCTACCTGGATTTTTTGACATAATAATTAAAAAAAATATTCCAATTGAAGCTGGCTTAGGTGGTGGAAGTTCAAATGCTGCAGGAATAATCTCAACTCTTACTAAAAAATATAACTTACAAATGCCTACACATAGAGAAATCGCAGTAAACGTTGGAAGTGACGTTCCTTTCTTCATAACAGGTAA
Source organism: uncultured Candidatus Actinomarina sp. (assembly GCA_902571385.1). Lineage (GTDB taxonomy): Bacteria > Actinomycetota > Acidimicrobiia > Actinomarinales > Actinomarinaceae > Actinomarina. The sequence goes on along the minus strand of CACGBK010000005.1, from coordinate 13,092 downwards.
ACCAGCCAATATTTTCGGTATTGGAGACATAGTGAATCCAGAAAATCTTCAAAGAGATATAAATATGATTCTTGTTGTGCCTAATGAAAAAATTTCTACTAAAGATGCATTCTCTATGTTTGATGAATTAAGTCAGGACAATTTGGAGATAAATGAATATGAAGGGTTAAAAATCTTTAATGATTTTTGGATACCTGCTCAAACATTGCAACCAAATCTACTGAAGATTAAAAATAATCTAGAGTCAATTACAAATCTTGAATTCTATTTGTCAGGAAGCGGAAGTTCAATGTTTAGTTTGGGAGACACCGACGAGCTGACAAAAAAAATTGACCTAATAGATTTGAACCAATTTAAACTTGTAAAACTAGTAAAAAAAATTGATTTTAGTTTCGAAACAATTTCGGATTAGAATTAGATACAGACGATGGGGGATGGTGTAATTGGCAACACATTTGGTTTTGGTCCAAACGTTGAGGGTTCGAGTCCTTCTCCCCCAGCCAAAAAATAAATGAATATTTCAGGTGTAATTTTAGCTGCAGGTCAGGGGACTAGAATGAAATCCCCTTTACCTAAAGTTCTTCAAAGCGTACTTGGAAAACCAATGATTAATTATGCTCAAGAGGCCATATCTGACCTTGAAAAAAAATATGTTATTGTTGGTCACCAATCTGATAAAGTAATCCAAACTTTATTTGAATCTTACATCCCTATTATTCAAGAAAAGCAACTTGGTACTGGGCACGCAATAGCAACATTGGTTGAAAGTAAAGAGTATGACGATGATAAAAATGATTACCTTGTTGTAATTCCTGGAGATGTTCCACTTATAAAAAAGAAAGACTTAGATTTATTAATCAATGATGTCGTCTCATCAAAAGCAGCAATTGGCCTAATCACAGCTGAAGTGAACGATCCATTTGGATATGGAAGGATTGTGAAGAATAAAGATGAGTTTGAAAAAATAATCGAAGAGTCAGACGCAAATGAACAAGAAAAACAAATAAAAGAAATCAATTCTGGAATTTATTGTATTGATAAAAAGTTTCTAAATGAATACATCGGAAAAATAGAAAGCGAAAATATTCAAAATGAGTTCTATCTAACAGATTTAATAAATATAGCTTTTCAAAACAAACTCGAGAGGGTTATAGTACAAGTAAGTGAAGATTCAATACAAGGCGTAAATTCCATGAGTCAACTAAACGATGTTGAAAATACTCTCCGTAAAGAATTAATTCAAACTCATATGGACAATGGTGTATATTTCCAAGATCCGAATTCAACTTATTTAGATAAAACTGTAACGATTGAACCTGGAGCAAAAATTCTCGCAAATTGTCATCTAACAGGTAGTACAAATATTAAAAAAGATTGCATAATTGGACCCAATTCAATTATCAACGATTCCGAAATAGGAGAGGGCTCTTCGATTCAGTTTTCAGTAGTTGATGAGGCAGAAATAAAAAGTAATGGAAAGATTGGGCCATATGCTCATTTAAGAAAAGGTTCAATTTTGGATGAAGATGTCAAAGTAGGTGCTTTTGCAGAAACAAAAAATTCTACGATTGGAAAGGGAAGCAAAGTTCCTCACCTTGCATATGTAGGAGATGCAGAGTTAGAGGAAGATGTTAATTTTTCAGCTGGTGCAATTACTGTAAATTACGACGGTAAAGAAAAACACAAAACTGAAATAAAGAAAAATGCTTTTGTTGGATCTGATGCGATGCTTGTTGCTCCTGTAACAATTGGAGAAGGTGCAATGGTTGGAGCAGGTTCTGTTATAACAAAAGATGTTCCACCTGGGGCTCTTGGTATTGAAAGAAATGATCAAAAGAATATTGATGGCTACATGCAAAGAAAAAATAAAAAAGGTAAAAAATGATTGAGCGAGCTGGAAAAAAGAAAATGCTTCTCTTCTCTGGTTCATCAAACCAGGAATTAGCTGAAAAAGTAGCCAAGGAGCTTGGAACTGACTTAGCTGAAGTAGATAAAACCCAGTTTGCTAACGGGGAAATCTACATTCGTCTCCAGGAAAGTGTTAGAGGTGCAGATTGTTTTGTAATGCAAAGTCATTCAGGCCAAGTGAATTTTACAATTATGGAACAACTTTTACTTGTAGATGCTTTAAAAAGAGCATCTGCAAAAAGAATTACTGCAGTACTTCCTTTCTATCCTTACTCAAGACAAGATAAAAAAGCGTTACCAAGAGAACCTATCTCAGCTCGCTTAGTTGCTGATTTATTTATATCAGCAGGTGCAGATAGAATCGTATCAATAGATTTACATACACAACAAATTCAAGGATTTATAAGTCAACCTTTTGATCACCTTACTGCAATGCCACTGTTCGTAAATTATTTCAAAGATAAATATAACGAACCAATAACAATCATTTCACCTGACGCAGGTGGTGTTCGAAGAGCAACAACTTTTGCAAAAAACATGGAGGCATATGTTGGTTTTGTTCATAAAAAAAGAGATCCAAAAATTCATAATGAAGTCAAGGCATTTACTGTAATTGGAGAAGTCGAAGATAGACATGCGATTTTATTTGATGACATTATTGATACAGGAGGAACTATTGCAGCTGCTTCGAGAGCATTGATTGAAAGAGGGGCAAAGTCAGTAAGTGTTGCTGCTACTCATGGTATATTTTCTGACGAAAGTGTAGAGAAATTAAAAGATACACCAATTGATGAAATAGTTGTCACTGACACTCTTAAACAAAATGGAAATATTGAAAAAATTGGTAATGTTAAAATCCTCTCCGTTTCTTCTATTATTGCAACTGCACTAACATCTATTTTTGCGGATGATTCTGTCTCTGCAATATTTATGGGTGAAAACGTTTTATAAGGAGAAGAAGTGGCAAAGCATAAAGTTAAGATATCACTTTTAGGTTCAATGAAAGAGTTTCAAACCGAAGTTGATGATAAGAAAAAATTTACAAAAGAAATTGAAGAATTAATGCAAAATGGCGGCATGTACTGGATTAAAGACGATGAAGGCGAAATTGGCATTAATGCAAAGCAAATACATTCAATAGAGTTTGTCGAAGATAGTGATAAAAGGGAAGCAGGGTTAGTTTAGGAAGCAACTAGAGTACCAGTTTTTTTGTACTCTCTTCTAATTGATTTTCTTTCATCTTCTGTTGTTCCACCCCAAACACCAGAATCTTGGTTTGTACGAATAGCATATTCTAAACAATCTAACTTTACATCACATTCATTACATATGGCTTTAGCTTCAGCAGCTTGTTTTAGAGCTTTCATAGAAGAACCTACTGGGAAGAAGAGGTCAGGATCAGCAAATGCGCATGCACCCTCCTGCATCCAGAGTTCTTGTTCTAATTCAAAATTTACTATTTGCACATTATTCCTTACTTTGTGAAATGTTTCACAATCTAGTGAATTAATTGTACTAAAATTGAGAACATAAGGAAGTATTTTTGAAAAAAATTTTTGGTCATAGAGGTTTACCTAATTCATACCCTGAAAACACCTTTTTGAGTCTCAATAAAGCCCTTGAAATATGTGATTTTGTTGAAACAGATGTGAGAATAACAAAAGACAGGGAGCTAATTCTGTTTCATGATCCAACACTAAACAATCAAAAAATTGAGGAATTGTCATTACAAGAGATATTAGATATTAAAAGTACTGACCTTCGTGAGATTCATTTAACATCAAGGGATCAAATATTGGGAAATATTAATTTTGAATTGAAAGTAAACAAAGAACAAGAAACTTTAAATACAATCTTTGTAGAAAAAATTATTGAGATAACAAATCCTGAAGATATAGTCTCTTCATTTGATTGGGGAACGATTTTGAGTAACAGAGAAAAATTTAATTCAAGATACGGTATTTTGATTGATGAAGAAAATCAATTATTCGAAAGCAAAGCTATTTCGAACTTAGATGATAATTTAATGTTTATGATCCAGAAAGATATTTTTCATTCAAGAAAGTTTGACCTCCCAAAAGATAAATGCGTTGTGTGGACAGTTAATGAAAAAAATGAAATTGATAATATTTTAAATACGGGAGTTTACGGTGTAGTCACTGATATTGGTGATAAACTTTAACTAGATAGGATAGAAAATTATGGCACTAGCAGATGACTTAAGCTCAGCATTAAAAGATGCAATGAAGGCAAAAGATAAACCCAAACTGGATGCTATTAGACAGATTCAAACAGAGATAGCTAAAAAGAAAGCTGAAAAAGGTGAAGAAGTTAATGATGAGCTTGTCCTTGGAGTAATTTCTTCATATGTAAAAAAGATGGTTAAAGCCGTCGAAGAATATCAATCCCTCGGAGACAGAGGTCAAGATATGGCAAATAAAATACAATTCGAAATTGATTTCCTTAGTACATATTTACCTGAACAGCTTGGTGAAGAGGAAGTTGAAAAAATTGTCGACGAGGTCATATCTGAACTAGGCGATGTTGATATTTCTCAAATGGGAAGAGTCATAGGAGCAGTCATGGCAAAAGGTGATGGGATCGATGGCTCAGTCGTAAGCAAGATAGTCAAAGATAAACTTACATAAAATATTTGAATAAGAATATTTTCTAATTTAAAATTTCTCTTTATGGGTTGGAGAGTACTTCTTATATTTTTATTCTTAGTTGGAATCTTTTTTCCTACTCTTATTTTTCTATCACCAAATCAAGTAAGTGAACCCCACGGTAATGACAATATTCAGTATTGCATTCAAAATGATTACAGTAATGTTGATTTTCTTGATATAGGTAATTTAAATAACTTTCTATCCCAAGAAAGTTTTTTAAGTGGAAAAGTTATAAAGTATATGACCCCAAATCTTCAAATTGCGATCAAAAATTTTCAAAGATTTGCAGGAATAAGGGTTGATGGAATAATTGGTCCCTCTACATTTAAGGCAATGAGCAGTTTCAACAACTGTACAAGAACAGTAGAAGCAGAGCTAATTGATTGTTCAGGTTACCTTGCATATAAAGAGTGTACTTTTTTTGTGAACGCAAAATATGAAGCTTCTATTGAACCTCCACCAGTAACAACCACTACTGTTCCACCTCCAGTTTGTGACGATGAAACATTTAAACCATACACACTTTATACATCTTCAGGAGAAGGTAATACAGTTATGTCTTGTAGAAATGAAACGGAAGCCTTAGCTTCTGGTTATATTTATTATGCAAACCCAAACCCTCCACCACAAAATTCAGAAACTGTTTCAAGTCTTATTATCCTCAATTTGAATGCAACTATTTCTATAGATGAAAATCAAAACTCTGTTGTTACTGTTGATGCCACAGGTAGAGGGGGGTTAACATATAGTCTCTCTGGTACAGATGCACATTTAATGAGTATTAGTGGAAGTGGTGTAATAACACTAAATTCAAATGCAGATTATGAACAAAAAACTAGTTATTCAGCTTCTGCAACTGTCACTGATAGTGTTGGCTCAAGTTCTAAAACGCTTTCGGTTAGTGTCGCTGACATAACTGAATATCCTACAATTAACGTTAGATCTTGGTACGACGATTTGACTTTGCCATTTTGCACAGACAATATTGTTGTTAACAATGCTGTCGTATGTGGGATAAGAACACCAACGTTACTTGCTTCAGAAATGGACAATACAGAATTATGGCAAAATCATAAATTGAGCAGTAGTGATGCAAATCTAAGAGTTAATATTTTAACTCCATCTGAATGGACTTCATTAACCTCAACTGAAAGTAATTATATTACAGCTGGATCATTTAGTTCTTTACAAATCTTTGCTGGATCAGAACAAATCAACAAAGATAGGGTTAGGTACGGAATATACACTCCACACTTAGTTGATTCATGGGATGGCTCTTGCTCATCATTTGTTGGACCATCAGTAACAAACCATATGAGATCAAGGGGTGTAATTAATTCAAATTCATGTTATGCTCACGAGCTTGGCCACTCTCTTGGACTGCTTCATGCAGTAAATCAGGGTAGTAATCCAGCTAGTTATGTTTCTGGAACATATAATTACGGTTATTATGATTCGACAAATAATATCGGAACTACAATGTCATACGATGGTAGTGCATGCTTCTTTTATTCAAACCCCGATAGATTGTGCCCAACACAAGCTGAAAAAGATTCAAGGGAAAATGCTGGACTCTATGATCCATCATTTTCAGATACCAGTAAATCTATAGATGGAACTTGGGGTTCAATTCCAGCAGGTTCAAGTCAAGCTGATTCTGCAAGGTACATAGATGAGAACGTACTTCTTTACGAAAGATTAATACCCAAAACAAATTATGGTGAAAATATTGGTACGGATTATGTCAGTACCTTGTCACTTCTTCCACAATTTAATGGAGCAAGTGCTTCATATAGTTATTCTGAAAACGTACCGGGTTTAACAACCCCAGACACCTTAACTATGTATACGACTGTTGGAAGTGATGTAACAGAAAATTCAGTAACGTATAAAAATGTAACTTGGTGCAGTGTACAAAATTGCGATATTATCTATGGAAGTCCTTTTCTTTGGGAAAGTAAAACTGGAAATGGTGCCAGAATTGGTTATCAATTCTATCTTAACCAAGGCAATTTGTATTTAAGAAGAGCCAAGCCTATCTATGAATTTGCTACAAACTATCAAGGTGACCACATAAATTATATAACACCATGTTTACAAGTTAATAAATACATGAAAGTTGGAGAGTACATAGAGACAGATTGCACTTCCACAGTAGAAAATACATTTTTTAATCTAAATAATTACGATAATTGGAACTTTACAAATGTTGTATCAAAAGAATTAGTAGTTACTTCATATGGAGCTTTTGATGCTTATAAAATAATTACCTCACATTCAAAGTTTGAGTATGGTATTAACGGCAGTGATTATTCAAATCCTTTGGTTGATCACAATAAATTAATTTTCTGGGTTGCTCCAAATGTGGGAATTATTATGTTTGAAGACGAGCAACATAGAAGATGGAAATTAACTGCCATGGATTCAGATGGTGACGGCACGGATAACAAAACAGATACCGATGATGATAACGATGGTGTTTTAGATGTTAATGATGCACTACCATTAGACCCCAATTCCAGCACGGATGATAATAACGATGGTCGTGCTGATGAAGATGAGTAAAAAATTTCTGTTGTTTCAAATTAAATAACATTTATCCTTACTAAATATGGAAAATAAAACATTTAATGTAGCTGTGATGGGTGCTGGCAATATTGGTTCAGCTGTTATCTCACGCCTCATGAACTTAGATAAAGGGATAGTTGGATTAAATGTAAAAAGAGTTTTGGTAAAAGATAAAAGTAAAAAAAGAGAAATATCAGATGATATTCTTACTGACAATTTTGATGACATTTTAAATGATGATTCAATTGATCTTGTTATAGAAGTTCTTGGAGGTGTTGATCCTGGAAAAGATTACATAAATGCACTCTTGCAAAATGGTAAAGCAGTAATAACAGCAAATAAAGATATCATTGCTGATTCTGGCTCTGATCTTATTAATACTGCAAAAGAAAATAACGCTTGTTTATATTTTGAGGCAGCAGTTGCTGCAGGTATACCTGTACTTAAACCAATTATTGAAAGTCTTCGAGGTGAGGAATTAACAAAAGTATCAGGGATTATTAATGGAACAAGTAATTATATGCTTACATCAATGGAAGAGGGAAGCACCTATAACGATGCTTTATCTACTGCTCAAGAACTTGGATACGCAGAACCAGATCCTACAAATGACGTTGAAGGTTTAGATGCAAAATATAAAGCAGTTATTTTATCATTGCTTTGTTTTGGAACATCTCCAACCTCTGAGGATTTATTTACTGATGGCATTTCAGGCATTACAAAAGAAGATTTTGAGTGGGCAGCACGACTTGGTAAAACAATCAAGTTAGTTGCACAAATAGATAACAAAAATGGATTCAATGCAAGAGTTCACCCAGTATTAATTGATACAAAACATCCTCTCGCAGCAATAAGAGGTGCCTTGAATGCAGTCGTTGTTGAAGGAGATAATATAAATCAGCTTGTATTTTCTGGACCAGGAGCAGGAGCAGAACCAACAGCAAGTGCAATTATTGGAGACGTGTTAAGTGCTTGCCATCAACTAAGCAGTGATCAAACAAACTGGTACCCATTAAGAGAATTCAAAGGTGAGATGAAAAATTTTGAAGATGTTGAATCGAGTATGTTTATTCGCTTGTCTGTAAACGATGAACCTGGAGTTTTGGCAAATATATCTGGAACTTTTGGAGAGAACAATGTCAGTATTGAAAGTGTTATCCAAGAAGGCAGGGGAGATAAAGCTGAGCTCGTTCTTGTCACTCATGAAGCTCCAGAAAAAGATATTAAGAATTCTATTGATCAAATATCTGCATTAGATTCTGTCACTACGGTGACCTCAACACTACGCGTTTACGTCTAAGTGGTACAGTATCAATCAACTAGAGGACATAAAGAGACGCTCTCTTTTCAAGATGTCATACTTTCAGGATTAGCTCCTGATAAAGGATTGTATTTACCTGATTCTTTATACATTGAGAATCTGAATCACTTAACAGAAGAGGATTTAAGTTACGAAGATTTTGTAAAGACAATCTTTATTGCCCTTGATAAAGAAACTGCAAAATATGTTGATGATTTATCTTTATACTCTGGTTTTGAAAACTCTCCAGAACCAGTACTGAAAGACTTAAATGATTCCACTGTTGTCATGGAATTATTTCATGGTCCTACGAAATCCTTTAAAGACTATGCATTACAACCCCTTGGTGCAATTGCTGATAAAAGACTAAACGAGTTGGGAGAGAGAGGCTTGGTGCTTGTTGCAACAAGTGGAGATACCGGAAGTGCGGCAATTCAGGCCGTAAAAGATTCAGACAATATCGATATTGTTGTCTTACATCCAGCAGACAAAATAAGTGAGTATCAAAGAAAACAGATGACAAGCGTAATCGAGGACAATGTTTTCAATATTGCAGTAGAGGGTTCATATGATGATTGCCAACGAATTGCTAAAGAGATTCTATCTGAAAATCCATTTGATCGAAGAATAATATCGTTGAACTCCATCAACTGGCTTCGTGTCATGGGCCAAGTATCTTATTACGTCTGGTTGACAAAACAATTTACTGCACCCATAAATGTAGCTATTCCATCTGGTAATTTTGGTAATGCTTACTCGGCCTGGTTTGGTCGTTCACATGGACTAAAAATAAATCAAATCATGTGTACGACAAACGTTAATGATGTTCTAAAGAGATTTATTGATTCTGGAATACTAGAACCACAGACAACACAACCAAGCGTTGCTCCAAGTATGGATATTCAAATTCCTTCAAGTCTGGAGCGGTTGATATTTGATCTTGATAGTAATTCAAACAACTTTTATGAAAGTCTAAAAGAAAACAACAAAGCATCATTAAGTAAAGAGAGCATAGAAAAGCTACAACATGTATTTAGCTCACAAACATTTGATGATGAGAATATAAAAGATGAGATTAAGTTACTAAACGAAAAGTTTGAAATTGTTTTTGATCCTCATACTGTTACATCTTTAAGAATGGCTTTGGATACAAATACAAATTTACCAACTGTAGCCGTTGCTACTGCCTCTCCTGAGAAATTTAGTAATGTTATTTCTCCAATCATTGATCATTTTTCTGAGGTAAATATTGAAAACGATGAAGATTTTACGGTCCTAGATGTAAATAAAGACGATATCGTTGAGTCAATAAAAGCGAAATTTGCCTAAAAATCACTTTAATTAGAATCTTTTCTAAGTTAAAATTACCTTTGTTGTAGAAGAGGGGAATATAAAAATATTAAATACTCTCAACTTTGTTGTGCTTTTGTTTAAAAAGCTATTTTCGTTCGTCTTTAATAAGAAAACTTTCAATTTAGTTATGTCATTTTTGATGATTGTCTCTCTTGCGTATGTGACCATTGAGACAATTGATCCTGAACCTGCTGAGGCCTCAGGTGCATTTACTTGTTTAAATAGCGATGGGAAAGCATATTATTTTCAGAGTACTTGGTCAAGTGCAAATGGTGGAACGTTAAAAATTATACGAGCTGAAGATGGCACTAATGGCGATGCAAGCAGTCCTATCATGACGTATACAAACTGGGATCATAACAATATATCTGAAGTTAACTCTTTAAGCATGGATAGCGATGGTCATATGTATGCAATTCTCAAACAAAATAATAATAATACTCAACTTTACAAACTCCCTTTTACAAGTGATGGCTCTACAACAGATCCTACTGATATGAACGTTTCTCTTGGGAGTGGCGATAACAATGCCGCATCAATTTTTGAAAAAACAGTAAGCGGAACAACTCATAAATATATTTTCACTTCAAAAGGATTCTTTAAAGGGAATGATCACGTCTTACGATTAGATACTCCAACGAGTGTGACAGATATATCAGTATCTGTTACAGGAAGTGCTAAAACTAACAAAGCAAAAGACTTCGCATGGGTCAATGGTGGACCAAACTCTGGAGGATCATATGACGTAGACTTTATAGGTTATGATCAAAATGCTGACAGACTCGTTGGTGCAACAATCACGCACAGCGGTACATGGGGTGGTAGTGAGTCTTTCGTCGTAGATACAGAATTTAGAAGTACTAACTCAATCACTCTCACTGGATTTACTAATAACAGTTCTGGAGCAGTGATGGGTTTTGGAAATGGAATTGTCTATATCATGGATAATGGTGATGGTGATCTGTATCGTTATGATGCCTCAAATGATACTTCAACGAGTACAAATAGCAATGAAGTTACCTCTTCTGCAGAAAATACAATGACAAATTCATCAAATACTGATGGTGCAGCTTGTGGTATTGGAGATCCTACTAGTTCAAGTGTAAGTGAAATAAGCCTTACACCTTCACAAAGTTTAGGAACATGTTCTACTGGTGGTGGGACAAAAACTTCAACATTATCACTTGCTAATAGCTCAGGATCAACAGCTTATGTTACTGCTGAATATAAAATTGATAGTGGATCCTATAGTGTCCATGGCTCAGCAGAGGCGAGTGCTAGTGGTGATTTAAGTATTTCTAATGGGAATACTGGAACTTTGACAGCTACAGTACCTCATGGTTCAACAATCACTTGGAGATATAAGAGTTCAAATACATCGGGTGATTGGAGTAACAGCAGCTATCAAACATTAAGTGCAAGTTCAACTGTAGATTGTGATCCCTCTTCAACTGTATCAGCCTCATTTGGAAATTGTTCTGCAGCGGGAGGAACAAAAACTTCAACATTAAGTATTAGAAATAATGAGAGTGCGACTACTTATTACTATGTTCAATACAAGATCGATGACGGCTCATATGAAAATGCAAACACCAACTTGACTGTAACCGCTGGTGCTACGGTCACTTCTATAACACAAGCTGTTCCAGATGGTTCTACGATTACTTGGAGATACAAAGACTCTAATGTTAGTAGCTCATTTGGTAGTGCTAGTTATACAACATTATCAGAAAGTTCTCCTGCTATAGATTGTACAGTAAACAGCATATCTGCTTCCCAATCACTATCTGGTTCTTGTTCCGCAGGATCCAAAACATCGACCTTATCAATTACAAATAATGAGAGCTATACAGCTTATTATGTTGTTGAGTATTCCTTAAATGGTGGGTCAAGTTACACCACTCACACAAGCGGTGAAGATGGTGATGATTTTTCTCTTGCAGCTAGTGCCACAGATAATTCAACATTTACTGTATCAGTTGCAGATGGACAAACAGTTATATGGAGGATATACGCTTCACCAACCACATCAAACACTGGTGCAACATTACACACCGTAACTGAGAGTAGCACCGTAGTTTGTCCAACACCCCCAAGTTTTAGTATGTCCCAATCATTAGGTTCTTGCTCATCAGGATCCAGAACATCGACCCTTACGCTCACAAATAATGCAAGTGCAACTTCATATTTTAAAGTTGAAAAAAGTACAGACGGTGGATCAAGTTACAGCACCGTTAACTCAAACTTTTCTCTTACAGCTGGAGCCACAGATAATTCAACATTTACCCAAGCTTCATCAAGCGGTACAGTAACTTGGCGTGTAACTGCTTCTGACACAAGTAATAGTTTTACAGGCCTTTCTTCTTCAACAGTAACAAGTGGAACAATAAACTGTGATATTACCTTCTCTATTTCCCAAGCACTTGGAGATTGTACAGCCTCAGGAGGTACAAGAACATCTACTCTCACAATAGTTAACGGTGAAAGTGCTACCTCATATTTTAAAGTTGAAAAAAGTACAGACGGTGGATCAAGCTACAGCACAGTTAACTCAAACTTTTCTCTTGCAGCTGATACCACAGATAATTCTACATTTACCTCAACAGTTTCAGATGGTGACAGTGTTACGTGGAGAGTTACAGGTTCTGATACAAGTAGTGATTTCTCAGGCCTTACTCCATCTACGGTATCAGGAACGGCTGATTGTACAGTATCAGTAACGGTTTCCCAATCACTTGGTTCTTGTTCCGCAGGTTCAAAAACTTCTACTTTAAGTATTACTAATAATGAAAGCTATACAGCATATGTAACAGTCGAGTATTCTTTAAATGGCGGGACAAGTTACACCCCACACGGAAGTGGTGAGGATGGTGATAATTTCTCTCTTGCTGGTGGTGCTACAGATAATTCAACATTTACTGTTGCAGTAGCTCACGAGCAGACAGTTATTTGGAGAGTAACACCTTCACCTACAACATCGTCAAGTGGTGCGCCCACTACATCTACAAGTGAAACCTCTGCTATTAATTGTCCAGTAATTGATGTAGGAGGCAGTGCTTCATTTGCATCACTATGTCAGAACGGCGCAAAGGTTTCCACGTTTACAATGACAAACTCTAGTAATGCTAATACAACAGCATATTTTAAAGTTGAGTACTCACTTGATGGTGGTTCATCGTACAGTACTGCAACTGGTGGTTCCAACGTATCGGTAGCTGAAAATGGTTCTGCAACCGTAACTCAATCTGTATCACATGGACAAACAATAAAATGGAGATATGAGGCATCTACAAC
>CACGBK010000004.1 GCA_902571385.1 uncultured Candidatus Actinomarina sp. | reverse complement strand
TGATATACAACAATTTTGAGGAAGAAGTTGATAATTTTGATGCATACTTGCTTATCGGTTCCGATGAAAGATCAAAAAAAATTGCCGAAACAAGAGGAGATGTGGAGGGTAAAAGAGCAGATGTAATAATTGTTGGTCTTATTGAAAAAGAAACAGACAAAATTACACTTTTGTCTTTTCCAAGAGATTTGCTGATAGAAAATAATTGTACAAAGAAGTTAGAAAGAATAAATGCCTCGTATATTAAAAATGATTGTGGTGGAAGAGCAGAAAATTTGGCTGCTGCAATTTATAGTATCTCTGGGATAAGAATTAATCATTTTGCTAGTTTCGATTTTGAAGGTTTTGAAGAAATTATTGACTCTGTTGATGGGATTGAGATATGTGTAGATGAGACTCAAAGAGAAGGATTTAGTTTTGAATTACAAAAAGGATGCCAAACAGTCAATGGGTTGGCTACCTTGAATTGGGTTGTATCTAGATCTACAGAAGTCTTAGTAGGAGAAAAAATTGTTGACAAAGATGGTAATGATATTTCAAATTGGCGTCCTATGCCAGGCGTTAGTGATTTATCAAGAATTGAAAGACAGCAATATGTAGTAATGCAACTTATTAATGAATTGACAAATTTTGAATCTATCAATGAACTTTATGCGTTCATAAATGCACTAGAGAATACATTCGTTATTGATGAAAATTTAACAATAAATAAAGCTGTAGATATCTTGTGGAAATTTAGAAACATTGAACTAAATAATGTTAATAAATTTACTACTCCGGTAAATTATCTTACTTTGTCAGATGGAAGACAAGTTTTAGTTTTAAGTGAGACAATAGAAAACTTTTTAAGTAAGAATTCAATTATTGATTCTTAAAGATTTTTCGATCAAAAAGATTGGAATAAGCCAAAAATATATTGCAACATCTGGAGCATAAACTAAATCGTTTGTGAGGTTTTGGGTAAAGAGCATTAAAAATAAAGCTAGTTCTATATCGTAAGTACTTTCAAAATTCCTAAATATCGAATAAAAAATTAACAATAAAATTAATAAAACAACTATTAATCCATACTCTACTGCCATAGTTAAAAAGCCATTATGTGAAGTTGTAATTTCATCGAACTGCGATAAAGAAAATTCAGATATAATTGTATTAAATTTTCCTTCATCTGCAATCAATTGACCAGATCTCAAACTCTGACCACCTAAATAGTTGGAGTAACCGCTTTGTATGTCTTCAACCCAAAAGAAATACATTTTTCCATCTACAATTGACCATTTCCATGATTGATTATTTTCTTTTTCGTCTATTTTTAAAATTGAACTTTGACTAAACAAAGTTTCATTTCCTTTTGGAATATTATCCAAATCTAAATTTAGGATTATTTCAAAATCTTTTCCAGATAGTGTTGTTTCATTAGGAATAGCAATCCAATAGCTTCGTGGTCTTTTTAATTTCAATCCATTTTCATTAAACACAATTTTTCCATCGTTTCTATTGTCGTAGTATTCTTTTGAGGCTGGTAAAAAAATGAAATAGCTGCTATCTCTATTTTTTTCATTGAAATAATAGCTATAAGTGAAATCTTCTACTTTAATTGTTAAGTCGTTTATAAAACCATCGAGATATGATCCTCCAGGTGACTGGCCATCAGCCCAACCACCAACTTCAAAAAACGAACTATTATCAATTAAATCAATAACTACACCGCTAGTATGATTTGAACCAATTTGTAGCCAATCAATACCATTGTTTGAAAAAAAGAATGAAACAATAGATCGGGGTAATATATTATCTCTATAATCAAATTCCATTTTTAGATATCCTCCTGCTGGATTCTCACTGTTATCATCAATTAATTCCTTCGTGTCTTTTTTTTGATTAGCTGAATACTCTATATCAAATCTATCTATCAAAATATCCTCGTCTAAGGTCACAAGATAATCTTTATAAACTTCCTTTATATAATTACCACCTCCAGTTCCATTCATAATATCAATATTTATTATCGCGATAGAGTTTAGGTATCCTCTATTTGACTGTTTTAAAAATATTGATGGAAATAAAAATATAGCCACTAAAGAAATTCCCAAAGTCCCAATTGAAAGGTATATTTTAGTTTTTTTGCTGATTGAATTACTAAATGAAAGAATTACAAACAAACCGACAACAAAAGCTAGGTAAGAGCCTCTTGAAAATGTTAAGTAAAGATTAAATAATGAAATTGTTAGAAAAAAGGAGTTTAATTTATCTTCAAATATATATTCTTTAAAGCTGTGACTTTGAAATATTTTATAAATACAAATTAATGAAGATATCGCACAAATAATTCCAATTACATTTGGTCCCCCGCCTTGAAATCCACCAAGCCTTCCAGAGGTAAAGGGATTAGTACTATCAGTATTATTACTAATCCAGCCATCAATTGTTCCAGGCAGTTCAATTTGAAAAATAATTAGTGCAAAATTAGCAACCATAACAAATAACAGAGGTTGAAAAATTTCAACTATGTTGTCGTTATTCTTTCGTAAAAAATCAACACACAAATAAGCAAGACCAAAATAAAAGTAGAATCTTAAATTTGTCTGATTTAACAAATTTATTTCTTTCGTAAAAAAACTAGTGTAAATAACAAAAGTCAAGAAAAATGTAAGAAATGATTTATCAAACCTATCAAGATTAAGCTTCATTAATTTAATTGTTAGCAATATAAGAAAAATTCCAATTAAGGGAATATCTTCAAAATTTATTCCGTAAAAATTCAAACCAAAATTTGGCGGAATTAATAAAGTTATTGCAAAAAATGATCCAATTAAACGAGAATTTATCTTGCTTACAATCATATTTTTATACACAGTGGGCCCGGCAGGACTCGAACCTGCGACCGACGGATTATGAGTCCGTTGCTCTAACCAACTGAGCTACAGGCCCCAATTTTAATTAAAGTTAATTACCCAAAAATGCTTGAGTTTTTAAAGCAATACCCATATCGCCAGAAACTTTTAACTTCCCAGTCATAAAAGCTGCTTGACCACTAGTTTCACCGTTCATAATTGACAGCATAGTCTCAGAGTCAATAGTCATTGTGCAGTCTGCATCTTCATCGCTTGAAGAAACATCTCCTTCAGGTGTTACAAATACAGTTTGATCATCAACAACCAGTTTCACAGTTCCACCTAAAACACTAAGGTCTTTCCCTTCTGCATTTTGAGTAATCAGTTCTACTAAATTATCCATTATCCTCCATTCAAATTAAGTATACTTTTTTTTTGTACTTAAAAAAGCTCCGAGGGTGGGACTTGAACCCACAACCAACGGATTAACAGTCCGCTGCTCTGCCAATTGAGCTACCTCGGATAGCAAATTAATAATAGTATGCATTAAAGAGTATTCTGATAAAATTCGATTTTCTTTTTCAAATCTTCTAAATCTTCGAGGATAGATAAGTCATTTGATTCATCCATTTCTTTTATTAATTTTTCAATTTTATTGTCCGCAAAATAAATATATAGCCTCGCAATAGCTTCCTGAAGTTGAGCATCAGAATAAGAAATATTTTTATACTTTTCGTTTTCTTCAGTGTTTTTATTTGACATGAGTTCTGATACTAATGTTTTGAAATTGTCATCAATATTAATAAGAAATTCTACCTCATCGTTATATTTGAAATCACTTTTAATTAAGTCAGCAATTAGTATTTCACGGAATGTGTTTATGTGATTTATATCATTTCTTTTGAACTTTGGAACATCTTCTGAATCAATATTTGACTGGTAATTTAATTCATTTGAAATAACTTCTTTTGTAATTCCTATTTTCTTACTCAAATAACTTATTGATAAGTCTTTTTCTAATGGACTAAGAAACTTAGTAATATTTTTAAATTCTTGAAATGTTTCCTTGGTATCATCGGTATTAATAATCATATTGATACAAAACTCGACTAATTCGTCTTTTTGATCAAATATATTTTCTATGTTTGTTTCACCATTTTCAAAAAATTCTGATATATCTTTATACTTAGCTGGCAATTTGATTTTAAAAAAGTTGAGATCTGAAGGTTGATTATTTTTGATTTCTAATATTCTCTTTGTAGCCATATCACCTGGCGTATCATTATCAAAACATATATAAATATCCTTTGTATATCTTGAAAGTAAGTTAATCTGCTGTATTGTCAGTGCTGTGCCTGAAGGTGAAGCAACATTTGCATATCCCAATTTATTAAAGGCAATTACATCAAAATATCCTTCAACGAGAATCACAAATTTTTTCTTTTTTACAGCTGATAGAAAATTCTTTGTAAAATATAGAGATCTGTTCTTTTTATAAACTCCTGATTCTGAAGAGTTAATATATTTTGGACCAAAATCTTCAATTGCTCTTCCACCAAAACCTATTGTCTCATTTCTAAAATTTGTAATTGGAAATATAATTCTATTTTTAAATAAAAGATTTCCTTTATCGCTTAGCAATCCAAGATTTCTTAATTCATTTTTTGATATGCCGAGTTGATTTAAATAAGACAAAGTATTACTTTCATTTTTTTCAGCAAAACCTATGTTGAATTCTTTGATATCAATTCCTTCTAGGTTTCTTGATTTTAGATACTCAATTGAATCTTGACTTTTCCCTTCGTTCATATTTTTAATAAAATAATCGTTTAACTTATTCATATAATTGATTAATTTTTTTTGATCATTTTCAAATTTTGAATCTGTATAGGTAAGGTTAAAACTATATTTGTCCGCAGCAATTTCAACAGATTCTTGAAATTCAA
The DNA here is from genome assembly GCA_902571385.1 of uncultured Candidatus Actinomarina sp. Classification (GTDB taxonomy): domain Bacteria; phylum Actinomycetota; class Acidimicrobiia; order Actinomarinales; family Actinomarinaceae; genus Actinomarina. The sequence goes on along the minus strand of CACGBK010000004.1, from coordinate 76,949 downwards.
CATTGTTAATTAATTGAATATATTTAAAAATATCCCCTCCCTCTCTGCAACCAAAACAGTGAAAAAGATTTTCTTCATCGGTAAAACTCATACTTGCTGTCTTTTCGCCATGGAATGGGCAAAGAGCCATGCCTTTATTGCCTCTTAGTTTCCCGGTTGTAGAACTTAAAATAAAGTCACTTATTTTTGATTTATTTTTTAAATCTTCGATTGATTGTTTAGAAATTCCCATTAAATATTCTTGAAATAGTCACTTAAATCTTCGATTTTTATTCTCTCTTGTTCCATTGTATCTCTGTTTCTGATTGTTACAGATTTATCGTCTAAAGTATCAAAATCTACTGTTATACAATAAGGAGTGCCTATTTCATCTTGTCTTCTATATCTTTTGCCAATAGATTGGGTAATATCAATTTCTGTTCTGAACATTGATCTAAGTGTGCCGTTAATATCATCACAAACTGTTATTAATTCCTCTTTTTTGCTTAATGGAAGTATTCCAATTTGTATTGGTGCAAGATCGAAATTGAATTTAAAAATAGTTCTTGTTTCTTTTTCTAAATCTTCCTCTTTATATAAAGACAGCAATACAGCAAAAAGTGTTCTAGTTAACCCACCTGCCGGCTCTATGACCGATGGTGTGAATTTAGTTTCATTATTAGGATCAAAATATCTTAAATCCTTACCGCTGCTTTCTTGATGGGCATTCAAATCAAAATTACCTCTATTAGCAATTCCTTCAAGCTCTCCCCAGCCCCATGGATATTCAAATTCAATGTCTGATGTTTTTTTTGCGTAGTGTGCAAGTTCTGATTTGTCATGATTTCTAACTCTTAATTTGTTTTCAGGAATACCAAGATTTCTGTACCAATTTAATCTATTCTCTATCCAGTAATCAAACCATTTATCTTCTTCCGTTTCATCGCAAAAGAACTCTATCTCCATTTGTTCAAATTCCCTGGTTCTAAAAATAAATTGTCCAGGTGTGATTTCATTTCTAAAAGACTTTCCAATATTTCCAATTCCAAATGGGATTTTCGCCCTCATTGTACGCAAAACATTTTCAAAGTTAACGAATATACCTTGGGCAGTTTCAGGTCTCAAATAAACAGCAGAATTTTCATTCTTGACCGGGCCAATGTTAGTTTCAAACATTAGATTAAATTGACGTGGTTCTGTTAAATCTTCTTTTTTAATATCCTCAGGTACCTGATCTGCTCTAAACCTTTCACCTGTTTGTTTATGGTCAACCATTGGATCTGTGAATTCAGCTAAATGGCCTGAAGCCTTCCACACTTCACTTGATTGTATAATGGCAGTATCTACCGGATAAATTGAAACATCAAGATCATTAATACTACTCCACCACAACCTTGCAATATTATTTTTTAAAAGTACTCCAAGTGGCCCATAATCATACGAACTTCTTAAGCCCCCATATATGGATGATGCATTAAACACAAAGCCTCGTGATTGAGCAATTTTAACTACCTTATCAAATATTTCTTCAGGCATTTCCGTACTTTCTAACTCGATTTTTAAACTCTTTAACAGCCAAATCCAGCTGATTTTCATCAAAGTCTGGCCAAAGAGTATCGACAAACATAAGTTCAGTGTAGCTTAATTGATAGAGAAGAAAATTACTTACTCTCTTCTCTCCCGCGGTTCGAATGAGTAAGTCCGGATCTGGCATTTCTGGAAGTAATAAATTAGACCTGAAAGATTCTTCATTGATTGAATCAGGATTATTTTTACTTATTTTTGCAATGGCATCATGAATTTCTTTTCTTGATCCATAATTAAATGCAAATACAAGATTCAAATTTGAATTATCCTTTGTTATCTCTTCTGTCTCGCTCATTAATCTTTTATTTTCGTCAGGAATTCTTTCATCCCTTAAATCACCAATAAAATGAAACCTTACTCCTTTTTTGTTAAATTCTTCTCTTCTTCTAATCAATATATCTCTATTAAAAAACATTAAAAAATCCACTTCTTCTTTAGATCTTGACCAATTTTCTGTCGAGAAAGCAAACACCGATAACCATTCTAAGTCATTGTTTAGAGACCAATCTATTGAACGAGAAAGAGAAAACTCTCCGGCTGCATGTCCAGCAGTCCTATCTAGTCCTTGGTTAGTAGCCCATCTGCCATTGCCATCCATAATTATGGCTATATGTTTCAGATCTATATCTTTAAGATTCATTCCAAATTCTTTTCATAAGTTCTGATTCATAAATCTTTAATTTATCATTTTTTTTATGTGAGTAACCTACTAAATGCAAAAGACCATGAATTACAATATATTGTAGTTCTTCAACAAAATCTTTATTATAAATTTTTGCATTCTTTTTAATAATATTACGACACACAAACATATCTCCCATATCTTCCGACATATTTTTATTTAAATTATTTATTAAATTTATATTGTCGTACAACGGGAAAGATAAAACATCTGTTGGTGTATTTCTATTAAATGTTTTTTTATTCATTTTCTTTGACTCATCTTCATTTAATGAGTGAACTGTAAAATGAAAGTTTTTTGAAATATTAAATTTTTTAGAAAATTCATCAACTGCTTCAAGAACTTTAAGCTTCTCATTTTTATAGAAATATCCGTTAAAGAAAATTTTCAATATTTATTCTTCTTCATCATCTGTAAATTCTGGATACAGAACTCTTTGATGATATAGACCCTCAAGACTTGATTGAAATGACTGTTTTATTGTTTCAAGATCTTGAAAAGTAATTGGAGCGTCTAATAGTTGGCCATCGTTAATTTTTTCATCAAAAATTTCATCGACTAAATTACTAATTTTTTCTTCATCAGCATCTTCGTATTGAAATCGAGCTCTACAAGCTGCTTCAAGAGAATCTGCAAACATTAATATCACAGTTTCTTTTGAACTAGGCTTTTGACCAAGGTGCCTGAAGTCATCTTTTGATACACTGGGATTCATTTGTTTTTCTTTCTCATAAAAATATCTCATAACAGAATCGCCATGGTGTTCGATAATTCCCCTATAGACGGCTTCTGGAATCTTAAATTTTTTAGCTAATCTAACTCCATCTGAAACATGTGATCTTATAATTTCTACTGAATCATCAGATGTTAAGTTATCATGTGGATTGCTTGATCCAAATTGATTTTCAACAAACATTGTTGGATTTTCAGTTTTTCCTAAATCATGGAAATATGCCATAGCTCTTACCAATTGGGAGTTTGCCCCAATAAGATTTGCTGCTCTGTCTCCTAAGGTTCCAACAACAAGCGAGTGATTAAAAGTCCCTAAAGCTTTTTCTTCTAAATATCGAAGGCCAGGATGATTTCTGTCGGCAATTTCTGACAACCTAAAATTCGTAGTAAGTCTAAATCCCAATTCAATATAGTTTATGAGTGAAAATGCTGCTAGATTACCTACCAATCCACCAAGTAGTGAAGAAACTAAAATTTCAATAAAACTGAAATTTTCTCTTAAAAAGAAAAATATTCCAAAAGCAACTACGGGTTGAGATAAAGTGATGTAAATAATTCTCTCCCTTAAAGTAATCCTGTCTATGTCTTCAGAAAGGAATATTGAAGGTACAACTGTAAGCACCGCACCCATAGCAACTAAGCCTATATTGCCACCACCTGCTAGGGCTAACAGTGAACTTGAAAGTGACAAAATTAGGGTTGCTCTTAAGTTAAGTAAAACCGCAGAAACGACTCCAACAAAAGATATAGGAACAGCATATTTTAAATAGTTTAAATCTAAGCTTTGTGAAAAATATGAAATGCCTCGTAGGAAAATTGATGAAACAAGAATTAATGTAAGCAACAAAAGAAACTCATTATCATTATTCCACATTGAATCTTTGAAACGCCACAAAAGAAAGTATATTAAAACAAAAACTGAAAAAATGATGGGAATTGCCGCAGTCTGTATACTTCTTGATTCACCTGACAGGTATCCAAAACTATCTAAGGCATTGTATTGAACTAAGTTTATTTCTTCACCTTCACTGACAACAATATCTTCTTCAAAATATTTTATTATTACTGGCTCTACTGAATTTGCTACCTTGTCTTTTTGCTCATCCCAAAGTTCTTGTTCCAGTTTTTGATTAACTATCAGATTTTCAGCGATAAGTTCTGCTACAGAAGATCTCAATCTACTTTCTGGCATTAATGCAAACAAATCGCTTGATAAATCAAGATATGGTGGACTTGAAACAAGATTCTGTCTTGTTTGGTTTAAATTATCATTATTAATACCAATAAAAAGAATTTCGTTTGCAAGACTTTTTGCCTCAAGTTCTAACTGAGAAAGATAGGCTGACTTATTTTGTAAATCATAGTTTGAAATCTCAACTAATACTTCGATGTTTGCCGTTGAAATTGTCGAAAATAAAAGTGAGCTAGCTATTCTTTCTATTTGTTGGATTTTATTAAGTTCAATAATCTCTACTGATGGTTCAGAGTTTTCACCTACAACTTCCTCGTCATTCGAAACTAAAACTTCATCTGTTCTTGATTCAATTACCGTTAAAAACATGTTTGTTATTCCATTCAAAACTGTTTGATTGAGGTCGGTATTTATGGAATATATGGGATTTACAGAGTCAACCGCTTGTTGAATGTTTATATTTGTTTGTTCTTCATCTGTAATTTCAATATATTTAGGTGCTAAAAATGTTGTAGGAGACTCTTCTCCAACACTAATTTTAATAACTTGATTTTCAGGAAATATTGAGAATGAAATAAACCAAACAAGACCTCCAAATATGATTATATAAAATAATTTTTTACCAAAAGAGATATAATCTTTCATTATTTTTTTGGGAAAACCTCTAATATTTTTGATACTAAAGGGTTTCTTACAATATCAGAATTCTCAAATTCCATTACTGATATTTCATCAATATTTGAAAGTGCTTTTCTTGTTTTTTTAAGTCCGGAGTTATCTGTGTTATAAAGATCTATTTGAGATTCATCACCTGTGATGATAACTTTTGAGTTCTCCCCCAGTCTTGTTAAAAACATTTTAATTTGCCCTGATGTTGCATTTTGTGCTTCATCAAGAATAATACAAGCATTATTTAGTGTTCTACCTCTCATGTATGCAAGAGGAACTATTTCAATATTTCTTTTTTCAATGAGATACTCTAAGTTTTCGTTTCCAAAAAAATATTCAAGTGAATCAAATAAAGGTACTAAATAAGGATCAATTTTTTGCGATAAATCACCGGGTAGAAATCCTAACTTTTCACCTGCTTCAACAGCAGGTCTTGTTAAAACAATTTTTTTGATTACATCTTCTGAATATAATTTTACCGCACTTGCTACTGCCAAAAATGTTTTACCAGTTCCTGCAGGACCAACTCCGAAGGTAACTGTCGATTTCATAATTGTGTCTATGTATTTATATTGACTTACATTTTTAACTTTTATAGATTTATTATTTGTGATGTTAATGGTACTTAGTTTTTTATTATCACCATTTAACGAACCATTCATATTCAACAATAGTTCTATGTCTGGAATCTCAATTGATTGTTTATTTTGATTTAAGATGATCATTTCATCAATCAAATTTAAAAGCTTATCAATATTATTTTGATTTCCATCCAAATAAAGAATATTTCCTCTCGCATTTAACTTTACAGATGGAAATATTTTTTTTATATATTTTAAATTACTATCGTTGATACCAAATAAATTTAGTAACTCGACATCTTCGGGAATTACTTTTTCTATTACCACTTGAGTTTTTCTCCGCCAATAAGATGAAGATGTATGTGATAAACGGACTGACCCCCATCATCATTTGTATTAAATATTAATCTATATCCACTTTCGTCAATCTCATATTTTTTTGCTAGATTCTTTGCCACTTGGACCATCTTTCCAATTAATAATGTATCTTCATCGGAAACATCATTTATTGTATTAATTCTCTTTTTTGGAATTATCAATAAATGAACAGGAGCAATAGGGTTGATATCTTTAATTGAAAATATATCTTCATCTTCATAAATTATTTCTGACTCTAACTCTTTATCTAGAATCATCTCAAATATTGATTTTTCTTCCATAATTTATTTTACATCAATAAGGATACACCAAGTATTGATGCGGTTTCCGTTCTTAAGGTAAAATCAGCAATTTTTGAAACATATTTAAATTTTTCAATTTCTTTATCCGACCATCCTCCTTCAGGACCAATAGCAATATCTTTGTGATCTAAATTAATTTTTATATTCTCACCTGATAGATCAAAAGCATGTTTAAATTTATTAAAATCCAATTTATCGACTACAAATATTTCAGGTTTAAAAGCATTTCCAGATTGTTCTACTGCAGAAACAGACCATTTATCTAATTTTTCGGTATTTATTTTTAATTTCTGGGAATGTGCTGTAGGGCCTATAGAAATTGAATTAACGGAAAGTTCTGTAAGTTTTTCGATAATAAAACGTAATCTCTCTTTATCTTGAATAATTGCAATAAAAATATTTAAATTACTTTTTCTTGAAAATATTTCATTAGATTCAACTGCAATATTTTTATTAGATAAACTACCTGTATAAATCTTTCCTTTTCCATTTGAAATTTTAACCTTAGTGTCATCTTTAATTCTTAAAACATTTTTTAAATGATGATACTTTTCAGCGTCAAGAGCAAAGATAGTATCTTTGTCAGAAATCTTTGGATTGTAAATTGTAGGAATATGCATATTATTGTTTCAAGAATTCTTTAAAAGCTTCTTTGGGAACTTCTACACTTCCAATATTTCGCATCTTCTTCTTTCCTTCTTTTTGTTTTTCAAGCAATTTTCTTTTTCTAGTGACGTCTCCACCATAAAGTTTGGCAGTAACATCTTTTCTTAGGGCTTTCACAGTTTCTCTGGATAATATTCTTGATCCAATTGCTGCTTGTATTGGTATGTCAAATTGTTGACGAGGTATTAATTCTGCCAGCTTTTTTACTCTATTTCTTCCAATAAAATCTGCACTTTCTTTGGATAGAATTGAACTAAAAGAATCAACAACCATCCCATTTACTAAGATGTCAAGTTTAACTAAATTTCCATCTTCAAAATCAAGAATCTTATAATCGATGGAAGCAAAACCTTGAGAAATTGATTTCAGGGTGTCGTAAAATCCAGAGACAAGTTCTAGTAAAGGAATTTTATATTTAAGTTTTACCATTGTTGTGCTCAAATAACTTAAATCTTCTTGAACTCCCCTCTTATCATTTAGCAAAGTCATAATTGATCCAAGATATTCTTTAGGAAACAATAAATCTACTTCACAAACTCTTTCTTGAAGTTTTTTGATATCAGTGTATTCATCAAGTATTGAAGGATTCCTTATTACTCTTTCTTCATCATTGTTTCTAATCATCTTAAACTCAACGGATGGTGGTGTAACGATCAAAGATAAACCAAATTCTCTTTCTAATCTTTCAATAACTATCTCGAGATGCAACAATCCTAAGAAACCACATCTAAATCCGAACCCAAATGCTGAGGAAGTCTCTGGTTCAAAAACAAAACTTGCATCGTTGAGAACATATTTATCTAATGACTCTCTTAATTTGGTAAAATCGTCAGAATCTGAAGGAAAAATACTTGAGAATACAGTTGGTTGAGACTCCTCATATTCTGATAATATAATTGGTTTCTCATCATCTCCTGCAACTAAAGTATCTCCAACTCTGATTTGAGATAAATCTTTTGCTCCTGTCACAATGTAGCCAACTTCTCCAAATTTTAAATTATCTGATTTTTTTGGATTAAGGTCAAAATACCCTAACTCATTTGTATCAAATTTGTAACCTGAATTTACAAGTTTTAAATTCATTTCCTTTTTTATTTCACCACCAAATACTCTTACTGAAGCTACTACACCTTTATACGAATCGAAATATGAGTCAAAAATTAATGCATTCACTTTCTCTGATTTTTCTTTAGGTGGGGTAATTAAGTTTGGAATTTCTTTGATAAGATCTTCCACTCCCTTTCCTGTTTTCGCTGAAATATTAAATATTTCTTCATCATTTGAACCTATAAGATTATGGATTTGTTGTGAGACATTATGAATATCTGCATCTACAGAATCTATTTTGTTGATAACAGGAATAATATCAAGTCCAGCTTCAATAGCTGCGTAAGAATGTGCAAAAGTTTGAGCTTGTACGCCTTTTGTTCCATCTACCAACAAGATAGCTCCATCGCAAGCAATTAATGCTCTTGATACCTCATAAGAAAAGTCAACATGACCAGGAGTATCAATTAGGTTTATAATCAAATCGTCAAAGATTAATCTTATTGGTTGAGATTTGATGGTAATTCCACGCTCTCTTTCAAGATCCATATTGTCCAAAATTTGGTCATTATGATCTCCTCGGGAGATTAATCCAGATAATTCAATTAATCTGTCAGCTAAAGTAGATTTACCATGATCTACATGAGCAATAATAGAAATATTTCTTATATTTTTATTTGTTAACATCTTTAATAAGTTATTATCTTATATACCAAGAGGTTTTAGATGGCAAATATTAGTTCGCAAAAAAAAAGAATAAGACAAGACGAAAAGAAAAATCTTAGAAATAAGGACAAAAAGACAGCTCTACGTTCGTCTATAAAAGCGATTTTAAATTCTGAAGGTACAGTTGAAAAAGATATGAAAGATAATGTTATCAGAAACCTTGACAGAGCCTATACAAATGGAATAGTCACTAAAAACTTTAGAGACAGAAATAAATCAAAAATTTCAAAATTGTAAAACATTTTTAATAGATACGATAAATCTTTTCGCATTTTCTTCACTAAATTTAGTATCTGAATTAAGTTTTTCTATTTTATATATCATTGCTAGTGAGTTACTAATGTCATCTGAAGATAACTTACTTTTTCTTTTTTCAGCAAGTTCATATTTATAATCAATTTTTTCGGACAAAAGCTCTGATACTTCCTCTTGCTCATATTTATCAAGTAGTGAAATCCTTTGTAATTCTTTATTGAAATAGGATAGAAACTGTCTAAAAACCATTTCACGACTACAAAATTTATCCAAAATTTCATTAGTAATTTTTTTTTGATTAGAAAAAATAATATTTACAAGATCCCAGGGATAAATATCTAAGTTCTTTTTTTTGTCTGGAAAAAATGTTTGAACAAGACTTGAAACTTCAGAGAATGATTTTAAATTTGATTTTTTAACTTGAAATATATATTTATCATCAAAGTTGTAATTTAATTTTTTTAACTCGTTAAATGTAAGAAATTCATCTTCGACAAATTGATAGCTTTCATTTTTAAAAAGTGCTGCATTATTACTTTCAATAAATTCATTCTTAGATATTGAAATAATGTTTTCATCACTATCTATCTCTGACTTAATTTCATTTATATCTGAAATCAAGGCTTCGGCTATTATTAATTTTGTCACTTATTGCACTATATTAATTATTTTGTCTTTTATAAAAATTATTTTTTTTGCTTCTTTAAAGTTTATATTGAAATTACTTTCACACAACGTAATTGCATCGTCTTCTTCAATTCCTGTTTCAACCATAATTGCATGCTTTTTTTTACCATTTATTTGTACAACTAATTCATACATAGGGTTCTCTAATTTTGAATCATCAAAATTTGCCCATTTCTCAGTACTTATATCACTTTTAAAATAACTTTCATAAATTTCAGATGCCATATGCGGAGACATAGGATATAAAAGTATAAGTATATTTTTTATGAGTATATCTTTTAATTCTTTTGGCAAAATAGAGCCATGTTTTAAATATTCACTGAGGTCATTATTAAATTTCATCAAATCAGATACAGCAGTATTAAATTCGAACTTTTCAAAATGTTGGGTAACTGATTTAATAGTCTGATTTATTTTTCTTTCTAAGGACTTGTCCTCCTCACTTAATTCTTTTTCTGTATCTTCTTGATTTATGATTTTTAACAAGTTGTCCCATAGTTTATTTAAAAATCGTTTAGTACCCTCGATGCCTCCATCATTCCATTCAACCCCATCGCTGGGAGGCGCCATAAACAAAATATATAATCGTAGAGCGTCTGCTCCATGTGTTGCAAAATATTCTTCGGGGTCTACGATATTACCTTTAGATTTTGACATTTTTGCCCCTCCAAAATTTATCATGCCTTGAGAAAATAAATTGTGAAAAGGTTCGTCAATAGTCATTAGGCCAAGATCACGAAGGGCTTTGACAAAAAAGCGAGAATACAATAAATGTAAAATTGCATGCTCTACTCCGCCAATATATTGATCAACCGGTAACCATTCATTAATAAAGTTAGAATTAAAAGGTTCTTTTTCATTCTTAGGATCTAAAAACCTCATGTAATACCAGGATGAATCTACAAAAGTATCCATAGTGTCAGTTTCACGAAGAGCTTTCTTAGAACATTTTGGACAATCAGTTTCAACAAAGTCTTTGCTCTTGGACAGAGGAGATCCATCTGTATTTATATAATCTTTAATTTCTGGAAGTAATACTGGTAAATTTTCATATTTTTCTGGTAATAATCCGCAGTCTTCACAATTGATTAATGGAATTGGACAGCCCCAATACCTTTGTCTGCTGATTAACCAATCTCTCAAACGATATGTTGTTTTTTCATCGCCAATCTTATTTTTTAATAAAAATTCATTTATCTTTTTACTTGCTTCTTGGTGAGAGCTCAAGTCATTGAACTTTCCAGAATTGATAAGGACTCCATTACCAGTAAAGGCCTCTTTGTCTACATTTATTGTTTTTTCTTTATCTATAATTACCTGCCTAATTTCAATATCGTATTTTTTTGCGAATTCATAATCTCTTTCATCGTGAGCTGGGACAGCCATAATCGCACCGGTTCCATAGTTCACAAGAACGTAGTCTGCTATCCATAAAGGTACTTCCTCATTTGTGATTGGATTCGTAACTTTCAAAATAGTATCCACTCCAGTTTTTTCTTTTGTAATAGACATTCTTTCGAATTCTGACTTATTTACAATCGAGTCTAAATAATTTTGTATCTCATCTTTGTTATCGGAATGTTCCATAATTTGATTGATTAATTCATGCTCTGGAGATATAACAGCAAAAGTCATCCCAAACAATGTATCAGGTCTTGTTGTAAAAACATCAAAAGTAAGGTCTGTTCCAATTATGTTTAACTCAAACTGAGAGCCTTCAGATTTTCCAATCCAGTTTCTTTGCATTGTCTTCACGTTTTCTGGCCAATCACCAATCTCATCAAGGCCTTGTAATAATTCTTCAGAATATTCGGATATTTTCAGAAACCATTGGTTTAAATTTTTTGGCTCAACTGCTGTATCACATCTCTCACATGAGCCTTCTATGACTTGTTCATTAGCTAGAACTGTTCTGCACGAATTACACCAATTTACTGGTGCGTCCTCCTTGTAAGCCAAATCATTTTCAAACAACTTTATAAATAGATACTGAGTCCATTTGTAATAATCAACAGAGTGGGCTGCAACTTCTCTATCCCAATCATATAAAGAACCTAATCTGATAATTTGAGATTTCATATTTGCAATTCTTTCTTCCGTAAATTCTCTTGGATGAATACCAGTTTTGATTGCTGCATTTTCGGCAGGAAGACCAAATGAATCCCAGCCCATAGGAGATAAAACATTAAAGCCATTCATTTGTTTATACCTTGTAATAACATCACCGATCGTATAATTCCTTATATGTCCCATATGCAAATCGCCTGAGGGGTATGGGTACATACAAAGGTTGTAAAATTTTGGTTTTTCAGATTTTAAGTCACACTTAACAGTTTCACTATTTTCCCAGTGATCTTGCCATTTCTTTTCTATTTTTTTATATTCAAATTGACTGTTCATATACTTTTACTAATTTTGGAAATATATTTTCCTTACTTGATTTTTCTAATTTCTTTTCAATATTAAACAATTTTTTTTGTATTAACTCAATATTGTTTTCTAAATCTTGAATAGATGAAACTATTGAATTTGATAATCCATCAACATCGTCAAACAAATAACCTGAGTCTTCATCTATATAATTTGTCATTGGCAAAATATTTCTTGTTAAGCAAATCTTTGAAAAACTCATAGCTTCAAGAAGTACCAAACCTAAACCTTCTGAAAAAGATGGAAATACAAAAATATCTATATTGTTAAAGAATTCTTCTCTATTTTCTATATATCCAAGAAAATTTACTTTTTCAGTTTTGTCTTGTTCGATCATATTTCTTAATTTTTGTAGATACTCTTCGGTCCCACTTCCACCAATCATTAATTTAAAATCAAGTGATTTAAGCTGGTCTGAATTAAGTGCATTAAGTAAGTCTTCTATCCCTTTATTCGCATTTAGTCTTCCTAGAAATCCAAGTGTTACGGTACCTTTTTTTTCAAAAGTTTCAGAATTTTTAATATCTATCCAATATGGTATGACCTCAACATTCAATTCATGATTAAGATTTTCAATCCAACTTTTTACTTCCTCAGAAATTGCAATTATCGAAGAAGCAGATTGCCAATGTTTAGAGAGTCTCTTCATAAAGTATTTTCTTAAGTTGTTACTTAAATTACCTTTTTCTAGATATGTATCATATTTTCCATGAACACTTACTATCCATTTACTTTTTTTTGATAAATATTTATTTATTCTAAAAACCATAAAATCGCTACGAGGTTGATGTGAGTGGATAATATCAAATTTTTCATTTCTGAATTTTGAATACATTGAAAAATATGAAAATAAATTGAACATTCTCGGACCATTAAGTCTTGTAATATTAATGCCATTTTTAAGTAGCTCGCTCTCTATTGAATATGATTCAGTTCTATCTTCACCAATTACAGTTACATGAACATCCATCCCATCATTTAGCTGTGCATTAATTAAGTCCAACAAATGCGATTCGGCACCTCCCCTGTTTAAAGAATTTATAACATGACAGATTTTCATAATCTTGGAGTTATCCATGTAGATTTTGGAGGAAAAAGAGAGTCGTTTTCGACAATTTCAGGTACCTCTATCGGAGTAAAATTTACAATTACTTCATCCTTAGCTTGATGTTCATCGACTGCTGAAGTTATATACTTGTTAACATAACAGAAATTTTTAAATTCATAAAGTTGATAAATGTCCTCGATTTCCTCGTTGAAAAATTTAACATCATCTAATGAAACAAAGAATTTTGAAGAGACATTGTTTGAAAAATTATAGTTTTCAAGAATATCCTCAAATTCTTTTTTTCTAATTGTTAAACGTGATGGGTAAGAGAGAATTTCTACATCATCAATTGAAATAAGAACTATTTCAATTGATTTTTCAATATCGTTTCTTTTCAAGTATTCATATCGATGATGCCCGTCTAGAAGAATCATTTTCTTGCCTCTTAAATCATTTACATTTCTGATATTTGTTATATTCATATCAATTCCAAATAAAAGTGGTTCAAAAGATTCTTCGATGTTTTCAATTGGGGAATTTATTTCTTCATGGGTCTTTATCTCGATAAAGTCAGTATTTGAAAAATTAATTTCAAGTTTTAGACCTTCAACATCGTAGTTTTCAAATTGATAAGCTGTGAAGTTATTATTTTCCATTATCTGCAAAAAATTTATCTATAAATTCTGATAAGTAATCGACCATCTCATCTGTAATTGAATTGTAAAGACTAATTCTTATTCCCCCCTCGCTTCTATGTCCATTCAAACCAAGTATTCCTTTTTCAGTTGCTTCTATAAGAAATTTCTTTTCCAAATCCTCATTTTTAAATTTAAAAATAATATTGGATCTACTTTTTGAATAGTCACTGACAGGTAAGTTTATAAAATCCCCATAGCTCTCTAACTGTTCATATAGTCTTGATGATTGTTTAATTGATTTCTCTTCAAAATGTTTTATACCTCCCATTGTAATCATCCAATCGGTTACAAGCTTTAGGACGTATATCGAAAAAGTAGGGGGTGTGTTCAACAAAGACTTCTTTTCTACCAATTGTCCAAGATTGAGGTATCTAGAATTATCTTCTGAATTTAAATACTTTTCATCTCCAATACATATCGAGACACCTGGAATGCCCATATTTTTTTGAGCTCCAGCATAAATATAAGCTAAATTGTCCCATTCAAAACTATAAGAGCCAATATCTGAGGACATATCAATGATTAATGAATCATGCTGAATTTTATTGAATTCCCTTAATTGAACTCCATTTATTGTCTCGTTTGACGTTAGGTGCAAATAATCAACACCTTCAAGATCCCATGGTGATTTAATATAATTTTCAATTTCATTCTCGCTTACTTCAATTATTTTTGTATCTCTAATTTTAGAAAAATCTTCAACTGAGTAACTCCCCCATGTTCCTGTGACTAGGCATCCTAAAAGTTTATTTTCTTTGTCAAAGTTATTAGCGATAAATGTATTCTGATATGTTGCTCCTCCTTGCAAGAGAAGAGTGAAATAATTGGATGGAATATTAAAAATATCTATCATATTTTCTTGAAGAGAGTTTATTAATGTTTCAAAATCTTTAGATCTGTGACCAATCTCTAGAATTGATAAACCAGTTTTTTGATAATTGGCTATTGCCTCTTGGGACTTGCTAATAATTGAAGGATCTAATCTTGCTGGACCCGGCGAAAAATTATGTATTTGCATTTATATCTTCTTTCATAAAAATCAAATTATATGCAGCACCAATGATTAAGCCATAGAATGCATTAACTTCTTCAACTGGACTAACAAAGAAAAATAAAATAAAACTAGAGAAGAAAAACAATTTTAGTAATTCTTTTTTTTGAACAATAATGTTCAGGAATATTAAAAACAATATAAGAGGAAAAATAATTCCGAAAGCTTGAGTATAAAACACAAACAAATTCTGAACATTTAGGTCATATTTAATTAGTGAATAATTACCAGTGCCAAAATTTTGGGTACTGTATCTTTGGAGAAGATATTTAGGTAATGTTCTATTTGTAAAATACATTTCTTCATTAACTCTTACTGAAGAATAATCTTGATAATCAGAATTTATATTGATAATGCTTTTAGGTGTAATGTCTCTCAATGAGTTAATAAAAAAATTCAATACATTTAATCTATCACTACCTAGGCCCAATTCTTCAGTGTCTGAATTTACATCAATTTTTATTTCACCAGAGGCATTCATTTTTTGAACATCTTCTTCATATTCAATACATTGATTACTCTCTGGATTTAAATTACATTCAAAAACTCCAAAATTAGACATTACAAGTGAAATAACCAAAAACAATAAAAGCGATTTATTTAGCTCTTTTGTTTTTAGATAGTTAAATAAGATGAACGTAAGAAAAAGCACACAAAATAACCTCAAATAATTACTTCTTGATAAACCTAATGCAACTCCAGAAGTTATGGATAACAAATAATTATTACTTTTATTTTTGTAAAGATACAACACAACGAGCGGCATTAAAAAAGATATTAATAAAACTGGTTCTCTAAATGTACCCATTGCTCTGTGTGGTTCTGATAACCAAAAAGTAGATTGATCTGAGTCTCCAAAAAGATTGGTATTTGACCTATTTCTTGTAAATTCACCTAAGTCATAGATTTGGGCAATAAATATATAAATTGTCAAAGCTGAGATTACTCCAATTAGATATTTCCAAGTGTCATAAAAGGACATAATTTTTTCATTTCTAAAGTAAGTTACTGAAAATAAAAGAACTATAACAAATGAGAATATGTTAAGTAATCGTAGAAAGAGGTATTGTGTTTCTCCTTGTGAGACATCATTGAAGAAAATATAGATTATCTGTGGAATCATGACGATTGCAATCAATATTGAAACAATTACAAGATTTTTTGAGTTATAGAACAATTTGTATTTAGTTAATGCAAACAAAAACAATAGGGTCATACCTAACCATGGAATTGGTATGCCAAAAATTTGATAAGCATCCAGAAAAACGAGCAAAACAGAAACCATAAGAAATATAGTTTCGTAAGTGTTTTGGCTTGATTGTTTATTTATCTGCATCATTCTTATGTTAATGTTCAGATTTATTCAATTTAATTTTATTTTTATCAAATATATGGTGTATTCAAATAATTTTTGTAAAACCATTGCAGAGCTTAAAGCAATAGCAATTCCTAGGGAAGAAAAAGAATCAGATAATAAGACTGCTAAAACGAGAAATACAAAGGAGTAAATAATTCGTCCATAAGCATGAAACTGGATTAAATCAGAAAATAATAGGTACTGTCTAATCCAGAAACTTAACAAATAAGTAGTGAATCCTATTAATAACACCATCATTGGCTCAAATGAATTAATAAATTCCTCGTTACCAATAAATAAAATAAGATTTCGTCCAAAAATGAAATAAATTCCAAATAACAATATTGAAATTGGTAACAAAATTCGATTAAAGAAAGAAGTTATATTGAAATCTTTGTCCTCAGACTTTAATTTGTTTTGTAGCCAAGGATTAAATGTAACAACAAGATAATTTATAGGTTCAACTAATCTTTTTGCAAATTGATAGATTCCAACAGTCTGAATATCAACGATAACAGCCAGTAAAATTACATCAAAATGTTGTGGTATAAGCCCAATAATTTGGTCATATCTAATTTTTCCATAAAAAGATCTGATGGCTTTTGCATATGCTTTGAAATGTAGAATCTTAAAACCTGAGGAATCTCTATATTTATTTGATAGATATAGACCAAAAAGCCCAAATGTAATTCCATAGATTGATTGTGCAATTAGATAATTTTCTACACTTGGATCATTTAAAAGTAAAAATACTAATGCAATAAACCTAACTACTACACTGCTAATTTCTAGTATTGAGTATCTTCTCAAATCATTATTAAAAATTAGTATAGATTTACTTGTTTCTGAAAAAGTTTGAATAATTCTTGTAAGTAAATAAATTAATAGAACATTTGATAGTGTTTCAATCCCAAAATAATTACCTAAAGATGAATTAATAATTATTGGATTTGTAAAAACTACAAGACAAAGTAAAAAACTACCGATTCCGGTTATGAAGTTGAAAAAGATAGATTCAAAATAAAAGTTTTTTCCATCCTTAAGAACAAGAAGATTTACATCACTATTTCTTGCATGTGAAGCACGAAAGATAAGACTTGGTACTGCAATTAAAAGTACTACTGCGCCATATTTAGCAGGTCCGAGTTGATTTACCACAAATGAAACTTGAATAATTGATATAACTGCGATTCCCGATTGAGAACCTATCAAATCTTTTGTTTGACTAAATATCTCTTTAATATATTTTAAGTTCATATTTGTATGTGGAGCTGAGGGGATTTGAACCCCTGACCCCGTGCATGCCATGCACGTGCTCTGCCAACTGAGCTACAGCCCCAATACAATTAAGATTACCCGTACTGAAGCATTAGATTGCTATCAAAAAATAAATCATCTAAGTTATAGTATTCTCTTGCTTCTTCCGTGAAGAAATGGATGCCTACACCTTCAAACTCAACTAGTGCCCAAGAAGAATCTAAACCCTCAGAAAAGAAGTTTTTATTTTTAGATTTAACTAATTTCTTAAGCTTTTTTATAGAAGAGACCATTTGGGTATTTGAATTAACATTGCACATAATAATTACATCAAAGTAGCTATTATTTTCAATTTCAAATGCTTTAATGTTTGTACATTTTTGAACCAGAAGTATATCGATTACGCTTTCAAAGAAAAAGTTATGTAAATTTTTTATTTTTTCTTCTGCCATTATTAAATATGTTACCATGTAAAAAATAAAGACACTATTCTTATATTGAGGAGAGATTTGAATAGAGTTAAAAACTTTTTTTCTTTAGTAGAGACCATTTTCAACAGCAGACGCTTACGAACTATTCTTGCAGCTCTATTTTTTGTAGTAGGTTTCTTTGGTTACTTATTTTATCTTTTTGAACCAGATATAAAAAACTACGGTGATGGTCTATGGTTTGCTTTGGTTACTATTACAACAGTGGGTTATGGTGACATAGAATTAACCACGACTATTGGAAGAGTTATAGCAAGTGCTTTAATGTTATCGGGACTTGGATTGGTTGCAACCATAACGGCAATTGTTTCAGCAAAATTTATTACAAATTATGTAGATAGTCATACAAACGATGATGTTTTAGAAAAGCTCCAAGAATTAGAAACAGAAATAGAAAAAATTGAAGAATTAGAAGATAATGTTTTAGGAAAGCTTAAAGAATTAGAAACAGATGTTGATAAACTCAACAAAAAAATTCAATAAATTTTATTTTCCTTTATATAGTTAAAAATTTCTGAAGGTAATTCAATATTATTCATTCTATTTTGCTCCAATCTTTCTCGTAATCCAGTTGAACTTAAATCTAATTTTTCACCTTCTATTAATTTATAATCAAACGGAAAATTTTTAGAAAGCGTCTCAGAACTATCTTCTCTTCTAAGAGCAATTAAGAATTGCGTTAAATTTGATAATTGATCATAGTTTTTCCATGTTTTTATATTCATTGCGGTATCTGAACCAAGTATGAAGTACAAATTTTCTTTTGGGTGCTGTAGCTTTTCAAGTGTTTCATATGTATAAGAAGGATTTTGTTCTGAACTTTCAAGGTCGCTTAGTGCAAATGAATCAGAATTTTTAATTAAGATTTTTGTCATTTCAAATCTGTGACTATACGGCGTCGAATCTTTTTTTTGCCATGGATTACCAGATGGAATAAAAATAATTTTATCTAGTTTAAATTGATTTAAAGATCTTTCTGCAATTTTAAGATGTGCTTCATGTGGAGGATCAAAAGTTCCACCCAATACACCAATATTTTTCACTTGAGGTCTCGTTTAAAATCAATTGAATTTACGAAATTTTTCATTTGAGTATAGTTTCTAACTTCTGATGTATTGTTAGATACTTTATCAAATTTTCTTATCAAGCTATCACCAGTATTCCAATACTTTAATCTTTCGGGATTAAGCCAATATATGTTCTTGAATAATCTTCCAACCTCATTAACTAATCTATCATCTATATCCCTATAGTTATTTCTAGCATCCCCAATTACTATCAAACATTTATAGTTAGAATTACTTTTTTTTATTTCTTCAACTAGTTCTTCAAAAGTTCTTGAATAATCTGAATGACCATCATGTTTTACGTAGTTATTCCAGTTTTTTAGAAAGGATTCAATTTCATTTTTTTTAAGCTTTTTAATGTCTTTTGTAACTTCTGTTATTCCATCAATAAATACAAAAGACTTGATTGAATTAAACCTACTTACCATGCCATACAATAATGTAAGACCAAAAAGAGAATATAAAGCCATTGAACCACTGATATCACATAGAATTACTAATTTGGGTTTTTTCTTGTTTTTTGGTTTAAAAATGATATTTTGAAGCACTCCACCAGACTGTATAGATTTTCTGATTGTTTTTCTTAAATTTAGATTCCCTTTATTTGAGTATTTGATTTGTTTTTTAAACTTTAGAGCAAGTTTATTCCCCAACGCATAAGTTTGTTCAAGAAGTTTTTTTCTTTCATCTTTGTTTGTATAAAGATAATCTAGTTCATTTAATTGATCTTTATCATTTAATTCCGATGGCTGATAAGCATCTCTTGTTTTATTTCTTTCATCTTTTAATAATTCCAATAATTTCATATCTAGGTAGTTTGAAAAATTCTCCATATTTAACTCGTTCATAATATTTTCAAAGGAATCCTCAAATTGAATATCGAATAAACTCATTATCTCTTTATAAGCTTTGGTTTTTTTTAATTGATTTAGCCAATATGCATTAGAAACTGGGCGGGTAAAATCTAAATTCTCAAAATCTTGAATTATATCAATAGCTATTGAAGAAAAATCAATATTGATATTATTTTGATCGATAAATACATCTTCAAAGTTATCGTTTAATTCATATTCATCAAGATAATTAAAATTAAAATCTGGTGTTTCTGCAGTACTAAAATTAAAAAATTCTTTAATAAGGAACTGAAGTTGATCTTTCTCATCTTTATCTTTGGGTATTAGCAAAAACAGATATTTTAATTTATCTTCTTTAGATTCAATTTGTTTTGATTCAATATATTTGAAATAAGTTTCAAGTTTATCTATTGATATAAAAAACTGATTTTCTTTACAAAATTGTGAAAAATCAATTATGTCATTCTTGAATGAGCTCATTGGTATTTTCAATTTGTTCTTTATATTTTTCTTGATCAGATTTGTCTTTCAAAAGTATTCCAAGATTGTCGGTGTTAGATTTATTTTTATTAATTAAATTATACTTAACCCACTCTACAGATTCGATTAGAGAAGGTATCTTATTAAGGTTTAAATTTCTAACATATGAAATAAAAGATGCGTATGTCCTTGCTTGTTCTTCTGAAATTTCAGAAATACTATTCATCAATACTTTTGATTCAATTTCTACTGAAGGAAAGTCTAAATAAAAATAAAGGCATCTTCTTTTTAGAGCGTCTGAAAGTTCTCTAGTGCCATTAGATGTGAGGATAGTAATTCTATTATCACTTCCATTTATTGTTCCGAATTCAGGAATTGTAACTTGATTTTCAGCAAGAATCTCAAGAAGCAAAGCTTCAAATTCTTCATCAGAACGATCTATTTCATCTATTAAAAATAAGCTTTCTTTTTCAGAGGTTAATGCATTAAGTATTGGTCTTTTGATAAGGTAACTTTCATCAAAGAGATTTTCAGCATTCTTATCTTGCTGAATGCTTAATAGTTGTTTTTTATAATTCCATTCGTAGACTGCCTTATCTTCATCAATGCCCTCGTGACACTGAAGCCTAATAAGTTCTAGATTAAAAAAAGATGAAATAGCCTTTGCCAAAAAAGTTTTACCCGTTCCGGCAGGACCCTCGATGAGTAATGGTTTTTTTAAAAAAATTGCTGCGTTTATAACATCAACTAAATTTTCATTTGAAAAATAATTTACCGATTCTAAATCTTTTACAGATAAGTCTTTATTCATCCTCTTACAGTTCCTTTACCGCTAATTACATATCGTTCTGTGGTTAATGCTTCTAACCCCATGGGACCTCTGACGTGAAGTTTTTGTGTGCTAATACCGATCTCTGCACCGAAACCAAACTTTTCTCCATCAGTAAATCGAGTTGAAGCATTAATAAATATTACTGAAGAATCAATTGAACTTGAAAATTTTTCTGCAACTTTATCAGACTCTGTAAGTATTCCTTCAGTGTGTCCGGAAGAAAAAAGATTTATATGCTGAATTGCTTCATTTTCATTATGAACAATTTTAATTGCAATTTTTAAATCTAAGAATTCTGTTGCATAATGCTCATCATTTGCAACCTCTAACTCAGGAAAGTCATCTTTCATTTGTTCGTCAATAACTATTTCTACATCATTTTCTTTTAATGCATCAATAATTTTTGACCCATATTTATCGTATGTATCTTTGTGAAGAATAAGAGTTTCTAATGCATTACATACACCTGGACGTTGTACTTTTGAGTTGATCACAATTGGAATTATATATTCTTCTTTTGCATCACTATGAATATAGAGATGAACATTGCCATCACCGTCCAAAATAAAAGGGACTTTCGAATTATCAACAAGAGTTTGGATTAATCCTTTTCCACCTCGGGGTACAATTAAATCAATATAATCTGTCATATTCATAAATTCAATAGTGTCTTCTCTGTCCTTACTTTCAATAATCTGAATGCATTCTTTTGGTAAATCATTTTGTTCTAGTGATTTTTGTAAAGTTTTTAAAATCATTAAATTTGAATCTAAGCAATAACTGGAGCCACGGAGAATAGATGCATTTCCTGACTTGAGACATAAACCAGAAACATCACTAGTAACATTTGGCCTTGCTTCATAAATTATTCCTATTACACCAAATGGTGAACGAATTTTACTAATATCAAGTCCATCATCTGATTTCCAAGATTGTGTAACTTGTCCTACAGGATCATCCAGTGGGATAATCTTTTTAAGTCCATCGGACATACCTTGAATTCTTTCTTTGTTTAGAGTCAATCTGTCTGTGAGTGCAGCTGTTAATTCAAGTTGTTTTGCGTTTTCTAAATCAACTTTATTAGCATCAATAATCTCATCAACATCTTTTACTAGTTCAGATGCCATATGGTCTAAAATTTGATTCTTTGTTTCTGTATTTACTGTTTTAAGCTGTTCTGCAGCCATAACAGCATTTTTACCGATTTCTTTAAGCACATAACAAGAATAATTTGATTTGTTAGAAAGTAAAATTTTTTAAAGAATTAATAAGTTGTCTTTATGAATTACTACAGTGTTTTCACTATTTTTTGAATCTTCAATTTCTTTACTTGATAAATTTACAACTCCCCTACCAATTAGAGTGTTTTTTGTGTTTTTTATCTCTACACCGCTATTTTCTTCAAAAGTTTGATTAACCTTTAATACACCTTTTGAAAGGAGTGAAGCGTCTTTAACTAGTGCATCCTCTGCGCCTTCATCAATAATAATTTCACCATCAATTGTCATTCCAAATCCAATCCAGATTTTTTTAAGCTTAATATTCTTATTTGAAGGTTTAATAATTGTTCCAATTTTTACATCATCAATTACTTCATCTACACAATTTGGAGACCAGGAAATTATTTGGGTTTCAATTCCTGAAAATCCGGCCATTTGTGCAGCCATAATTTTTGTGGAAAATCCTCCTATGCCTTTTCCTGAAACAGATTTAGGGATCAATTCATTAAGTTCTTCGGAGTTGTACTCAATATTTTCTATTTTCTGAGCTTCTTCACTTATTTCTGGATCCGAATCATATAAACCCTCTTTATCTGTAATTAAAACTAACTTATCTGCTTTCAATATGATAGAAACTATTGCTGAGAGCCTATCATTGTCACCAAACTTTAATTCTTCAGTTGCAACGACATCATTTTCATTAATTATCGGCAATATATTTTTAGAAATTAGGCCATTTAATGCTTCAGTGGTGTTTATAAACTGACTTCTATCTTCCAAAACATTTTTAGATATAAGTATTTGAGCAATGTTTATATCGTGTTTATTAAATATCTCTTTATAAGTATTTATTAGACTTACCTGTCCTACTGCAGATGCAACTTGTAATTCTTTTAAATTTTTTGGTCTTTCTGATAAGTTCAATTCATTAGCCCCAGATTGAACAGCACCTGATGTAACAATCACAAAGTTAATATTTTGTTTTCTATACTTTTTAATAGAGCTCGCAAGAGTATTCAACATATCAAAATTAATTTCAGCATTATCAAACAATGTATTTGTTCCAATTTTTAAAACAATTAATTTGTTACTCATATGAAAACTCGTGTCCGTTTAAATCTACTATATCACCCTTTTCAATTCCTCTATTTTTTAACTCATTAGAAATTGATGATTTTTCAAATCTATAAGAGATTTCATTTAAGACTTCATGGGAATTGCCCTTTAGGTTAGTGATTTTATCTACTTTTGGTCCTGAAACAATCCAGTTATCTTCATATTGATCAATAATAAAATTATCTGATTCAATAAATATTTTTTCAAAACTTTTATTTACTCTTTTTAATTCCTGAAAATTAACTCTATTTAACTCTTTTACGAGTTCATCAATACCTTCATTTGTTAGGGTTGAAATATTTATAAAGTCTAGAACCTTTTTGTTTAGGTCTGATTTATTGACAACTTTTAGAACCTGTATATCTTTGTATCTTGGATCGAATTTTTTAACCTCATTTTCAAGTAAATCAATTTGTTGGTTTACATCATATTCAGAGTTGTCCGGATCGAGTAGATAGATAATATATTTTGTATTCTTAAGATGTCTAAGTACAGATTTACCAAGTCCAGTTCCTTCTGCTGCTCCGCTAATGAGTCCTGGTAAATCGCATATTGTTACCATCCCATAATCGTTTGTATAGGCTCCTAAGCTTGGGCTTATAGTTGTAAAGGGGTAACTGTCAATTTTTGAGTTTGAGTTTGTAATTGTTTGGATCAATGAACTTTTTCCTGCATTTGGCAATCCAACTAAAGCTAAGTCAGTAATCAAACTTAATTGAAGATTGATTTTCATTTTTTTTCTTTTTTCACCCGACTCACATATTTCTGGATTAGGATTTCGTTTAGATAGCATATCCTTATTTCCTCTACCTCCCTGTCCTCCTTTGCAAATAAGATATTCTACATTTTCTTCAATTAGTTCTGCTATCAGTTCACCTTCATAAAATATTGAAGTCCCTAAAGGTATTTTCAACTCTAAATCTTGTCCATTTTTACCATTTTGAAGATTTTTTTGAGCATCTTCTCCATTATCAGCTTTAAATGAACCTTTAGATTTTAAGTTTGAAAAGTCGAAAAGTTTAGAATCAGTTTTAAATGTTATAGAACCCCCGTTTCCCCCATTTGCACCATTAGGGGAAGTTTGAGAACTCTTAGAGTTAAAACTTACAGAACCAGAACCGCCAGCACCTGATAAAAGATCGATTTCAATATTGTCAACAAACATGACATTAAGGGATTATGTTTACTAGTTTTCTTCCATTTCTAGTTGAATATTTCACAGTTCCATTCACTTTGGCATAAAGAGTATCATCTCCACCCTTTTGAACATTGTTGCCAGGATGAATTTTTGTTCCTCTTTGTCTTACAACGATGGAGCCTGCTGAGATTTTTTGACCATCAAAAACTTTAGTCCCGAGCCGTTTAGACTCTGAATCTCTACCATTACGGGTTGAGCCGCCGGCTTTTGTTTTTGACATTTACTCTTCTTCTCCCGATTTGCCTGATGAAATAGATTTTACTTTAACAATTTTAATATCTTCTCGATAACCTAATTTTCTTCTAATACCTGATTTGTTTTTGTAAGTAAAAATATTAAGTTTTTTTGATTTTTTTTCGTCTACTAGTTCAAAATCTACTGAATAACCTGATAATTTTTTTTCATCAGTTATCATTGAGCCTTTTCTTGCACTCATTAAGATTGGAGTCTTTGATTCAATCACGAAATTTGCAGGCACAGATAAAATATCACCTACACTTACTTTTTCTTGAGAAGCACCGACTTTTATAACAGCGTATTTACTCATAACTCAACTACTCTACTACGACATCTGTTTCAAGTAAATCAGTATCAACTGAATTATTAGAAAAAATATCACCAATGATTAAGCCTCTACCATTACATTCTTCACATTCATCTGAAAAACTTTCAATAAGTCCAGCAGAAACATTTTTTCTTGTCATTTCAACAAGTCCTAATCTTGAAATTTCAAAAACTTGCGTTCGTGTTTTGTCCTTTGCTAATTCTTGTTTAAATTTATTTAATAATTCTTGTTGTCTTCTTTGAGTTTCCATATCAATGAAATCAATAACAATTATTCCACCTATATCTCTTAAACGTAATTGTCTTGCAATTTCTTCAGCAGCTTCAAGATTATTTTCAAATACAGTCTGTTCAAGACTGTCTTTACCAACAAACTTTCCAGTATTTACATCTATAACTGTCAAAGCTTCTGTTCTGTCAATAATTAAATGTCCACCAGATGGTAACCATACTTTTCTATCTAAAGCTTTTTTAATTTGATCTTCAATGTGATATCTCTCAAATAAATCTAAGCTATCTTCATACTTTTCAACAATCCCACTTAGTTCAGGTGAAGTATCAGATATATACTGCTTGACATTATCAAATTGTTTATTATTTTCGATTAATAATTTTTTAAAGCCTGAATTTAAATGTTCTCTTATGACTTTTATTGAGATATCTGGTTCTTCGTGAATAAGAACAGGGGCGCTTCCAGAATCTTTACTTGTTGTAGCTTCCCACTCACTAATTAACTTATCAATATCATTTTTAAGTGACTCCTCACTTACACCTTCTGCAGCTGTTCTAACAATAACTCCAAATCCATCTGGCTTAATTTTTCTAATGATTTTATCAAGACGGCTCCTTTCTTCATCAGGTAGCCTTCGTGAGATTCCTTTTGTGCTTGAATTTGGAATTAATACAAGATACCTTCCAGGGAATGATATTTGACCTGTAAGTCTTGCACCTTTTTCTCCCATTGCATCTTTAACAACCTGAACCAAAATTTCCTGTTCTTGTTTAAGTAGGTTTTCAATTTTCGAATTACGTTTAGAATTTGAAACATCTGCAACATATAAGACACCATTCTTTTCTTCGCCTATAGATACAAATGCTGCTTCCATTCCAGGTAAAATATTTTTTACTTTTCCAAGATATATATTTCCTACAAGAGATTTAGATTTAGCTTCTGCGGTGTAATATTCAACTAAAGTTGCTCCTTCTAATATTGCAATTTTAGATGATCCTCCCTTGAAGCTAATTAACATCTGTTTTCTATCAACAAAAGGAACTGGTAATGGAGTTTCTCTAAACCAGGTTTGGCGGTTGGCTTTTTTGTAGTCTTCTTTTCTAGTTCTTGATCTAGAAGTACCTGACTTTATTTTTACTTTTTGCCCGTTGTACCGCTTAGTCTCAGTACTACTGTACTTATCTTCGCTTTTTCTTACTACTTTCGACTTTTTGAAAATACCAAACATTAAAACCTCCATATTTATGATGTGAATATATATTTAAAAACTTCATATTCTTAGGTTAATAGGCTTTAAATATTAAATCGTGATGTTATTTTCTATAAATATTCTATTGGTTATTCCAAAAATTACAGCAATAGAGACCATTGAAGAACCTCCTAAACTTAAAAGTGGAAAAGGCAAACCAGTCACAGGTATTATTCCAACAACAGTTGATATATTTATAAATATTTGAAATAAAAGTAATGAAATGAAGCCAGCTATTACAAATTTATCAAAATCAGAATTTGAAACTATTAAAATCCTCCTCAGCCTGCTTATTAAAAGGCCCCACAAACCAAGTAGAAATAAGATTCCAAAAAAACCGAAGTTATATGCAAACGCAGCAAAAATGAAATCTGTTGTCTCAACGGGTACAAAAACTTTTTGAATGTTTTCTGTTGAGAAATATTGTCCAAATAAACCCCCACTAGAAATTAGCAATCTACTTTGCGCTTGAGAGAAATCTAAATCAGTTGAAAAGAATTCATTTATTCTATCAATTTGATATTGAGTAACAATATTTACATTATCAAACCGTGACCCTAATTCGAGAAATAGAAAAAACAAGAATAAACTGATAAGAATAATTAACAAAAAATAGCGTATCTTCAAATCTGAG
This sequence comes from uncultured Candidatus Actinomarina sp., assembly GCA_902571385.1. Classification (GTDB taxonomy): domain Bacteria; phylum Actinomycetota; class Acidimicrobiia; order Actinomarinales; family Actinomarinaceae; genus Actinomarina. Next base: position 49,691 of record CACGBK010000004.1, on the reverse strand, counting down.
AGTAGCAACATTGATAAAAACACAAATGAAATTATTAAAGCTGTTCCTAAATCTGGTTGAAATAATATAGTAAGTACAATCCCTAAAATTAGAAAAATTAATAAAACTTTATTGAAGTTTTTCGAAAGATAATTTGCGATAAATATCACAATAATTACTTTTGCAAACTCTGAAGGCTGTATATCGATTGGACCCAAATCAAACCATCTTCTAACTCCCAATCTAGGCTGGGTAGTAAGTAATACAGTCAAAGATGAAAAGGCAAGAAAAAATAGAATATTTGAATAATTTTGGAGATTTTCAATAGATAAATATGTAAGCAAGAAAAACACTATTACCGATGCTACAGAAAATACAACCTGGCGGGTCAGTATGTTGTTGACATCAAACTCTAATCCCTCAAATTCTGTAAGAGTATAAAGAGTAAACCAAGAAATAAAAATAAAAATAAGAAATATCAGAAAAATAAATAAATTGGTTCCCTGGGGTCCTAAAAGAGTAATTTGCCTATTGTTCATTCTGTAATCTCTCCATACTTTACAGGAGTTAAATCAGAGCCAATTAGATGTTGAATAATTCTCCTACTAATAGGTGCTGCGATTGCACTACCTGATCCGCCTTCTTCGACAACAGTTACTATTACATGATTTGGATTTTTAACAGAGTCAATTCCTACGAACCAAGATGTATTATTTTTTTCACCAGGGTTTTGCGCAGTTCCTGTCTTTCCTCCTATATCGTTTGCTTTTCTACCCATAATTTCAAAAGCTGCATATGCTGTACCATTTTTGTTTGTTACAAGATTTAAATCATCTTTTAGAAAGGTGACTAACTCATTTGAGATATTATATTTTTTTAGTTTGAGGTTATCAGAAACAGCAATATTTAAATAAGGACTTGAAGAAGTTGATGTTAAAAGAGTTTTATATGCATTTGCCACTTGTATTGGTGTTACTGTAATTGCACCTTGTCCTATAATTAAATTCATCAAATCTCCGCCTAACCATCCTTCAGGTCTGACTAAATCTGGTCGGGTTATAGTCCATTCTTCAAAAACTTCTCTATCAGGAATAATTCCATTTCTTTCAAATGGTAAATCTATATTTGTTAATTCACCGAAACCTAAATTTCGGGCATAGTCTTGAAGTATTGACTCATTTTCAGTTCCCTCATACGTTCTCCAAATTTTTAGAGCTATATCCCAAAAATATACATTGCATGATTGTTGCATTGCAGAGCTTAGATTTACCCTTCCATGTCCATCTTCTTTCCAATCTTGATAAACTTGTTGAGATCCATCATCGAACCCAAATGACAAACTTCCTTCACAATCTATACGACCCCTCCTAGAATTTAAACCTTCTGGAAAAAGACCTTCATTTTCTGCGAGCCAATATGAAACAACCTTAAATACTGAACCGGGAGGGTAAAGTCCTTGTATTGCAAAGTTATTAAACGCTTGTATCCTGTTTAATTTTTCATATTCTTGATTAGATATTCCATCTATAAATTGATTGGGATCAAAGTCAGGAATCGAAACCATTGAAACAATTTCACCAGTATTTACATCTAAAACGATAGAAGCACTCCTTATTACTTCATCCAGTGTGTCTTCGTTTTCGTTTGCTAGTTCAATGCCCTGCAATAACGATTCTTTAACAACCCGCTGTGTATCTATATTTAGAGAAATATTAATGTTTTGACCTTTTGTAGGAGGGATATATTCAATAATGTCACTTCCTCTAAATGTTATTTCCCCAGGTGTTCCAGTTAGAGTATCTTCATAATATTTTTCAAGTCCATTCTTGCCTACTTGCAATGTTTGTTTTGTATGTGGAAATTCCTGAAAATCATCTGAAGTTGGCCTACCAACGTATCCAATGACATGAGAAGTGAGGTTGTCATAATTATATATTCTTATTGGAAAGTCAAATATTTCAAATGCATCTAATTCAAGAAGTTTCTGCCTTTCTGTCGCAGAAAAATCACTAATATTTTCAATTATTTGAATTTTTCTTCTATCTAGAAAGAGATTTACTAGATCATCTTCATCAAGTTCAGGAAAATTGTATTTAATAAATTGTTCATAAAATTCTAAATTTTCATCATTTATTTTTCTTAGGTTCAAAAATAAATGTGGTTCCATAGTGGAGGTAGCGAGCCGTTCACTGTTGATATCAAGTATGTCTCCCCTGGGCGGAGTTATATAGAAAGTATCCAGTGTTTGGTTATCAATATCACTTAAAGCCGTTTCTCTTGATAAAACTTGTAAATCAAATAGAAATGAAATTATGTATATAAATAATCCGACTAAAAATAAAGCATATACATTATATCTTTTGTTTAAGAACATTTTTCTCTATGGTAATGTTCAAAATTCTAAATAAAAAGTAATTGACTAATGATGATACTAAAAGAAGGTACAAAAACTGGGGTTGAAGGAAATCAAAAGAGTAAGTGAAACTATACAAGAATACTCCTGCTACAAAAGCGGCTAAGTCCTGAAAAGTATTTTTGATTTGGTTGTTTGTTAAAAAATTTAATATGACACACGTTATCAAAAATTTTGCACTAGTGAAACCTAAAATATTTGATGAAAATAATGAATCATAGTAAATTCCTGCAACCAAAAAAATCGATATATAAAAATTTGAAAACCGTCTTGTTGATATATAGAAAAGTCCAATGTAAAAGGGCAGAAATAGAATATATTCAAACACAAATATCGTATTAATTAATAGTTCAGAAAAAAGTAAAAGAACAAAAAATAAGATATTTAATATATTTCTAAGGTAAATCATTTGCTTTAACTACATAGATATCAGTAAAGGAAAAGTTAACATCTTCTATTTCAAGAGATGTAGATATTTTGTTTTCATCAACTGTAACATTTATCTCGTTTAATGAAAGTATTGGAAACCTCGATGGTTGGCCAAATTTGGAATCTGTAAATATAAAGTCAATATTTGAGGTTAATTCATTTACAGATGTTGTGTAGACCAATAACTCCTGTCCATTATTTTCTACTAGATACTCATTTCCAAACTTATCAATTGCGGGCATCGAAAATTCACTATCATATATAAAAATAACTTCTGAATGATTTTGAAAAATTTTATCGACAAATCCAATAACAAATCCCTCTTCATTAATAACGATATCATTTTTAACAAAATTTTTATCATAGCCACCTGAAACAAGGTAATGGTTTTCTTGATTTCTCATAAATGGTGATGTTTTGATGTAAAAGTAATTAAAAACATCAACTGACTCAATCAGATTTTGGTTTGATTCTAATTCTTCTTTTAACAAATCATTTTCAACTCTTAATTCTCTTAGTTCTAAAATTTCATTTTTTAAACGGACATTTTCATTAATTAAATTATTTCTCGTTTGAAATAAATCGGAATTAAAAAATTCAAAATATTCATTAAAATTTATATCAGAAGGAACTAAGAAGTTTATTCTTTTCGATATTGTTGTAGAAATTTCTTGATTTGAAAAAAAATCTAAAACCATTAATGAAAAAGAAAAAAATACAAAAATAATATAAATTATGTAATTTCTAACTGTTAAATTAGCATCCCTCATCTTTAATTAGGTTTTGGAGATGATTTTAATACTGACTTATAATCAGCGAATCTCTCAAGACAAATTCCTGAGCCTACAACGACAGTACTTAAGGGATCCTCTGTCATGTTTATAGGTATACCAAGGTCCTCAGCAATTTTTCTATCTATTTGTTTAAGTAACGATCCACCACCTGTAAGCCATGCTCCATATTTATCAATATCAGAGACTAAAGCTGGTGGTGTTTGAGATAAAGAAACTCTTACAGCTTCAATTATTTCTTGAACAACAGGACTTAAAGCTTGCCTGACATCAGAAGCTTCTAAAAGCACTTGCTTAGGTACACCTTTGACTATATCACGGCCAGTAACAGTTACTTGTGGTTCTTTATCAAATTGATAAGCAGAACCTACTGCATGTTTTAAGGACTCTGCAATCCCTTCATCAACTAACATAGAATGTTCGGCTCTTAACCATTCAATTAATCGGTCCGTCATATCTTCTCCACCTACTCGTACTGAATTGGCGTTTACAATATCGCCCATGGAGATAACAGCAATTTCAGTAGTTCCTCCACCTATATCAATTACCATATTTCCGAAAGGTTCATATATTTGTAATCCAGCCCCTATGGCTGCAGCCATAGGTTCTTCTACTGTAAATACTTCAGAGGCACCAGTCGCATGAGCAGCTGTTTCAATTGATCTTTGCTCAACGCTAGTAACACCATTTGGTACACACATAACAATTCTCGGACTAGTGTAAGACCTCCCTATTGCACGAGTTAATAATGTCTTTACTAACTCTTCTGCCATCTCGATTTCAGAAATAACTCCATCTCTTAGAGGTTTGATAAGTTGGATTGAGTCAGGGACCCTTCCTACGAGATTTTTTGCTTCCTCACCAACTGTCAGGATAGATCCATCTTCTTTATTCACTGCAATAAGAGTAGGTTCATCAACCATTACTCCGACACCTTTTACGTAAATGAGAGTATTTGCGGTACCTAAATCGATAGCAATATCATTACCGCCAAAAAGTGAACGTCTTAAATTAAAACCAGCCATGTATATCTAGACTAATAGACTCAATAATCAAGTAAAATAAAAATTTAATTGTTGAAGAAAAGGCCTAATTCTCTTTCAGCACTTTCTTCTGAATCTGAACCATGGACAACATTTTCTTCTAATTTAGTAGCAAAATCTGCTCTAATTGTTCCAGGGTCTGCATCTGAAGGATTTGTTGCACCCATAATCCTTCTTACTTCACTAACTACATCTTCCCCTTCAACCTCCATTGCTACTACAGGACCACTAGTAATAAATGACACTAAATCTTGAAAGAAAGGTTTGTCTTTATGCTCTCCATAATGTTCTTCAGCTAATTCACTACTTATAGTCATCATTTTCATCTTTGAGATTTTAAAACCTTCTTGCTCAACTCTATCAATGACTTGACCTACAATATTTCTTTTTACTCCGTCTGGCTTAACCATAAAAAAAGTTTTCATGTGTATTCCTTTTTGTACTCTCCAACTAAATATAAACTACCCGTTAATATAGATGGATTCTTTGATAGATTAAAATCTTTAATTGTGCGAGTACTGAATGAAATATCGTTTGAATTCAGAAAATCTTCAAAAACTTTTTTGTTTTCTTGAGCAAAAAATGAGTTATCTTCAATAAGAAAAATATTTAAGAATTTTTCTTTTACAATCCTTTTTATAAATTCAATCGTATTTTTATCCTTTTTCATGCCGATGTAAATATCTAACCCATGTATTTCAGAATTAGAACTACAAAAACTAAGTAAAGCATTCAAGCTTTCAACATTATGAGCACCATCAATAATTTTTAATGGTTCTATTGATACTATTTCAAATCTTCCCGGTACCTTTTTGAAATCATTTAATGAGTAATTATTTGTTTCATTTTTTGTGTCTAAAAGGTATGAAATAGCATCTAGCACTTGAAGTGATGTAGAAAAATTAATCATTTCATAGTCAATTGATGCGTTACTTAAAGCTTGTTGATCATAAAGGTAAATAGCTTTTTCATCGATTTCAAACTTTTTATGTAGATAATCTTTGTGTCTTTCGTATATATCAAGTTCTCCAAAAATTATTTGTTTAGGTTTTTCTGATATGTTAATTTTTTGAATAAAAATTTCATCTAACGAATTTCCAAGCAATTCAGTATGGTCAAGACCAACATTTGTCATACAAACGGTGTCAGCATTAATAAATGACGTTGTATCGTACATACCCCCAATACCTGCCTCAACAATAAAAATATCAAGATCTAGTCGAATAAAATGGAGACAAGCAATAAGAAAGATTACTTCAAAATATGCGAGTTCGATAATGTTATCTTCTTCAAATTTAATTAACTGATCTAAATAAAAAGATAGTTCTTTATCTGAAATGTCAATATTATTAATTTTTATTCGCTCGTTGACCTTTATCAAATGGGGTGAGGTAAACATACATGTTGCAACATTATTTCTTATTAATAATTCATTTAAAAAAAAGGAACATGATGTTTTTCCATTAGTACCAACAATGGAAACTGATCTTTCTCGAAGAGTTTTTAATTGATTTTTTTCAAAAAATTTGTGAAGAATATCTAAATTTTTATTTTTTTTACCTATTTTTGAGTTTAAATATTTATCAAATTCATCAGACACTGAATTGATCCCGTGTCTCTTTCAGAAGTTTAATTTCGTTTTCTACATCTAGAATATTTTGCTTTTCTTTTAGAATAAGCTCTTCTTTAGCATTCTGAACAAACTTATCATTTTCTAAACGAGATTTTGAGACGGAGAGAGTTTTTTCTAGATTATCAATTTTTTTATTTAATTTTTTAATCTCTATATCAATATCAATATAGTCATCAGCAAAAAGGAAGAATTCTAAATCACCCGACTGAAATATTATTTGTTTTTGACTATTGCCATCATCAACAGCCTGACTGAATTCAATATTTCCAATTTTTTCTAGTTGATTACAGAACCAATCTTCAACTTCTTTTTTAGCATTGATTTTTAAAATATCTTTGTTTTTAAATTGATAAGTTGCTTTAAAATTTCTGATTTGTGAAATAATCTCTTTCAAATTTTCAACAATATCACTTTTTTCATCATTACTTTCTTTGTAGGTTTCAGGCCATGAATTGTTGATTAACAAACTATCATCAAATGTTGACCAAATCTCTTCAGTCACATGAGGCATGGCAGGATTTAATATCTTTATACTTTTAAGAAATACAGATCTCAATACAAACATTGTTTCTTTTTTTGTCTCATCGTCATTAATTAAATTTTTAGAAAATTCAAAATACCAATCAAATAAATCTGACCAAACAAAGTTATAAACCAATTTATAAGCATCAGAAATTTTATATTTTTCAAAGAGTTCATTAAATTCAATTAACACTGCGTTAAATTTATTGATTATCCATTTATTTTCTGGACAATAGATCTCTTCTATTTCTTCGTCTTGTAAATCATTAGGAGAGTACATATGTACAAACTTTGCACCGTTCCAAAGCTTGTTTGCAAATTTCTTTGCGGCAATTGTCCACTCTTCATCAAAAGGAACATCCTGTCCTGGTGCTGCTTTTTCTATTAAAGAAAACCTCAGAGCATCTGCTCCATGTTTTTCAGAAAGCTCAAGAGGGTCAATTGTGTTTTTGAGACTTTTTGACATTTTTCTTCCTTTTGAGTCCCTGACTAATCCATGAATCAATATATCTTTAAAGGGCACATCATCATTGAAATTAAGTCCCATCATGATCATCCTTGCTACCCAAAAAAAGATAATGTCGAATCCTGTTACAAGAAGTGATGTTGGATAATATTTGCTCATATCATTACTATCTTCAGGCCATCCAAGAGTAGAAAATGGCCATAGAGCAGATGAAAACCAAGTGTCTAAGACATCTTTGTCTTGAGTAAGTTGTATTGTTTCTGAAAGATTATATTTTGTTCTTGCCTCTTCTTCTGTTGAGGCAACATAAATTTTACCCTCATCATCATACCAAGCAGGTATTTGATGCCCCCACCAAATCTGTCTTGATATGCACCAATCTTGAATGTTGTACATCCATTCAAAGTAAGTTTTCTCCCAGTTCTTAGGAATAAACTTCATATTGTCATTTTCAACTTCTGCTATTCCTCTATCAGCAAGCTCTTTGGTCTTTACAAACCATTGATCAGTAATCATTGGCTCTAGAATGCTTTTTGATCTATCCCCTTTTGGAAGTTGAATAGTGTGTTCGTCAATCCCTACTAATTGCCCTAGTTCTTCTAATTCTTGAACTATTTTTTCCCTTGCAACAAACCTATCTAAACTTCTGTATGACTCAGGCATGAATTCGTCATCTGACATTGTTCCATCTAATTTCATACAAGAAATTATTTCTAGATCATGGTTTACACCTATTTCATAATCATTGAAATCATGGGCAGGGGTAATTTTTACACATCCAGAACCAAAATCTTGATCTACATAGTCATCTGCAATTATTGGGACTTCTCTATTAACAATTGGAATTATTGCTTTTTTACCTATAAATTTTTTATATCTCTCATCATCTGGATTTACAGCAACTGCCGTATCAGCAAGTATTGTTTCAGGTCTTGTTGTCGCTATTGTAATGAAGTCATCTCCACACTGATATTTAACACTCCACAACTTACCCATTTCTTCATCAAGATTTACTTCCAAATCAGATACTGCTGACATTAATTTTGTATCCCAATTAACCATTCGGGAACCTTTATAAATTAGACCAGAATCATAAAGTCCTACGAAAACTTCTCGTACAGCATTAGATAGTCCTTCATCCATTGTGAATCTTTCACGAGACCAATCACAACTCATACCAAGTTTTTTCATTTGGCTCGAAATATTTTCTCCCGATGCCTCTTTCCATTCCCATACTTTCGATATAAAATTTTCTCGACCAACATCTTCTTTTGTAAGACCTTTTTCAGATAATTCATTTTCAACAAGTAATTGAGTAATAATGCCTGCATGATCTGTACCAGGCACCCATAATGTTTCAAAGCCTTGTAGTCGTTTTATTCTTACTATTACGTCAATGATTGAATGTTCTAAAGCATGACCCATGTGTAATGAACCAGTTACATTGGGCGGTGGTATAACGATCGAAAATTGTTTATCAGACTCAACTGGTTTAAATTGATTTTTTAATTCCCACTCTGATTGCCATTTCTTTTCAATACTTAGTGGTTCGTATGAATCATCAAGCATAGATTTAGGCTGGTTTAGAGTCTTTTTTATCTTTGCTCTGTCTTAAAACCATCTTAGGTTGAATATCGTCAACCACATTTTCTTTATCAATAATAATTTTTTCAATGTCTTTTCTTGAGGGAGCTTCGAACATTTCATCAAGAAGTAATTTTTCGATTATTGATCTAAGACCTCTTGCACCAGTTTTTCTTTCAAGGGCTAATTCTGCCATTGCATCTAAAGCTCCGTCAGTAAAGCTAAGCTCAACATCATCTAACTCGAAGATTTTCTTAAATTGCTTTGTTATTGCGTTTTTTGGTTCAACAAGAATCTTTATTAAAGCGTCTTTATCTAATTCATTAACACTAGTAACAACAGGTAACCTTCCAATGAACTCTGGAATTAAGCCATATCGTCTCAGGTCTTTTGGCTCGACATTGTCATAAATTGTACTTAAATTTACATCATCTTTAGTGCTCAAACTAGTGTTAAAACCAATTGAGTTGTCACCAAGTCTTTTACCAATAATTTGATCTAGGCCATCAAAAGCCCCTCCAACAATAAACAAAATGTTTGAGGTATCAATTTGTAAATATTCTTGTTGAGGGTGCTTTCTACCTCCCTGTGGAGGCACTTGAGCAGTTGTGCCCTCTAAGATTTTTAATAAAGCTTGCTGTACACCTTCTCCTGACACGTCTCTAGTGATTGATGGGTTGTCAGATTTCCTAGTAATTTTATCGATTTCATCAATATAGATAATTCCTTTTTCAGCCTTACCAATATCAAAATCAGCAGCTTGGATAAGTGTGAGTAAAATGTTTTCTACATCTTCTCCAACATAACCTGCTTCGGTTAGAGTTGTTGCATCAGCTATTGCAAAAGGTACTTGTAGAATTTTTGCTAAAGTTTGAGCCAGTAGAGTTTTTCCACTTCCTGTAGGGCCAAGAATCAAGACATTAGATTTTTGAATTTCAAGTTCATCACTTTTTGCATCATCTTTATATATTCTTTTGTAGTGATTGTAAACTGCGACTGAAAGTGTTTTCTTTGCTTCAGATTGTCCAATTACGAACTCATTCAAAGCATGGTTAATTTCTTTTGGTAGTGGTAAATGTGTCTCACTAGTTGATTCGAGTGTCTCAATTTTCTCTTCTTCAACGATCTCAACACAAAGTTCAATACACTCGTCACAGATGTAAACGCCAGGACCAGCGATGAGCTTGATTACTTGTTTTTGTGACTTGCCACAAAAACTACATTTTAACGGATCAGTAGACGATTCTTTATTAGCCATAAAACCTACCCTGTCGTTATTTTTTGTCTGCTAACTCCCTTTGAGTTAGTACTTCATCCACTATACCGTATTCCAATGCTTCTTGCGCGGTCATCCAAAAATCTCTGTCAGTATCAACAGCGATTTGTTCTACGTCTTTATCAGTAAAATCAGCCAAAAGACCATTTATTTGATTTCTCATATCTGTAATCAATTTTGCTTGAATTTCGATGTCTTTTGAAGTACCTTCAGCACCACCAGCTGGTTGATGTAACATTATCCTTGCATGTGGAAGAGAGTATCTTTTTCCAGGTGTTCCACCGGCTAATATTACTGCACCGGCAGAAGCTGCAAGTCCCATACACACTGTTGCTACATCTGGTTTGATGTATTTCATTGTGTCATAGATTGCAAATAATGATGTAATTGAGCCACCAGGTGAATTGATATAAATATAAATATCTTTTTCTGGATCTTCAGATTCTAGATGTAATAATTGTGCCATTATAAGGTTTGCTACACCATCATCAATTGGTGTGCCAAGAAATATAATTCTATCTTTTAAAAGCCTTGAATATATATCAAAAGCTCTCTCGCCTCTATTTGTATTCTCAATAACTGTAGGTACAACATAATTTGAAGGCTCTTTTTTCATGTTATTCTTCCTCTCTTGTATCTGTATCTTGATTGTACACATCTTGAAGATATACTTTTTCACCATTTTTGTCCACTGAGCTTCCTGACTTTAAAACATGCAACATAGCTTTATTTCTAAGTGATTCAGCTTCAAGATTTAATCTATGAGTAGTACTTTCAACTTCATCTTGACTTTCATGTGACTTCATATGTTCTTCAATAAGTGCAGTATCTTCTTCTTCTAGTTTGATATCTAGTTCTTCAATTACTTTATCCAGAATTACTACCATGGTTAAATTTCTTGTAGCCTGCTTATTTAAGTCATCTCTTAAAGCTTCTTCCGTTAATCCAGTAACTTGAAAGTAGTCCTCCATTTTTATATTATTTTGAGCCAATTCATTTATAAAATTTTGAAGAATACTGTCCATCTCAGCAATAACTAATTGCTCTGGTAGTTCAATCTTTGCCTCTTCAATTAATTTATTCGTTAGTTCACCCTGGTATTGAGAAGCTACTTGTCTTTTTTTAATCATCTCAATATTTTTTTCGAGTTCCTCTCTTAAGTTTTTTATATCATCGAATTCTGTAGTGTCTGATACCCACTCGTCAGTAAAGTCTGGAAGTATTTTTTCTCTAACTTCTTTTACCAAAACAGTTATCTCAGCATCTTCTATCTGTAATTGTGGAATGTTATCGTTTAGTTTTACGATTGCACCAGGCGAAACTCCTATCAATTTAGAATCAAGTTGGGGTGTTAACATATTCGTTCCTACCTCATATAAATAATCGCTGTATGCAAAATCTTTAAGTTCTTCATTATTTTTCTTTGCAGAGACATTAATCAAGGCATAATCTCCACTATCAAGTGATCTTTCTACTTTTGAAACTTCAGCAAATTGAGTTCTTACTCTATCTATCTGATCATCCATTTCTTCATCTGTTGGCTTAATTGATTCAACTTCAACTTCTTGCTCTAGCTTTGGAAGTTTTGATAACGTAGGCCATAAAGTAATTAAAACCTCAATATCATAATTTTTATCTTTCTTCTCAATCTTCTTTATGACTGGCCTAGTAGCAGGATTTAATTCTTCATCTTTAAGAATTGTGAAAAGATTTTCTGGAAGATACATTTCAATTGCTTCTTCATTTATTGCATCTTCTCCAACTTCTCTTGTGACTATATTTGCTGGTATTTTTCCAGGCCTAAAACCCTTTATATTCAAATTTTTAGATATTTTATTTATAGCTTCATTCTTATATTCATCAAGATCTTGAAAATCAACTTTTAAATCGAGCTGCTTTTCAAAATCACCTGCATTCTTTACTTTATATTTCAACTTTTCTCCTAAATAAGGTGGGGTGACCGACGGGATTTGAACCCGCGACCTCCTGGACCACAACCAGGCGCTCTAACCAAACTGAGCTACGATCACCTCGGCGCTCTCGATAGGACTCGAACCTATAACCTACAGATTAGAAGTCTGTTGCTCTATCCATTTGAGCTACGAGAGCCTCTCGAGCGGGTGAAGGGAATCGAACCCTCATAGCCAGCTTGGAAGGCTGGAGCTTTGCCATTAAGCTACACCCGCGCTAGTCGGGCTGGTGAGATTCGAACTCACGACCTCCTGCTCCCAAAGCAGGCGCTCTAGCCAAGCTGAGCCACAGCCCGCACGTCTAATTATTGTTCCATGATAACGCTTTTATGGAAACAATAAATCAAAAAATTTATAGTTAAGTATTATTAGTTAAGTTAATCTGTAAAAAGGGTCGCTAGCTCAATTGGCAGAGCAACGGACTCTTAATCCGCAGGTTCGGGGTTCAAGTCCCCGGCGACCCACGCGACATTTAGCGGATGTGGCGGAACTGGTAGACGCGCTAGATTTAGGATCTAGTGAGCTTTGCTCGTGGAGGTTCGAGTCCTCTCATCCGCACTATTAATTAGAAAATTTGAACAACGAGTTCAGTAGAGGATGCTGTAGCCAAAAGTTTACCGTTCATATCTTTAAGTTCTCCAGATACAAAAATGACTTTTCTACCTAATTTATCGATCTTTCCCGTAGCTACAATCTCACCAGTATCAACTGTGATCTGGCTCAAATAATTTACTTTGATATCTGTTGTTAAAGCTATAAATCCTTTATCTAAATTGCATTGTGCTGAGATACTATTGCAGGAATCTAAAAGCGTTGCTGCAAGACCACCATGCACACTACCAATAGGGTTATAGTGAAATTCCTCAGCCTTGCAATAAAAAGAAGTGTGGCCATCATCATCTATTTCAATTTTTGTGAATCCCATTAATGAGCCAATACCAGTTGAACCAGGTGGGTACTCTCTCAAGAATTTTCGACGGTCTTCCTTATCTAAATTTAATAATGTTTCAGCAACATCCTTTGGTGTTTCCCATGAGTGAGTTCTTTCATTCATCAGCTGACTCTGACGATCTGGTTTGTAATTCTGAAACGATGTCTGCATTTGCAAGCGTTGTGACGTCTCCGAGTTTTCTTTCCTCTGAAATATCTTTAAGTAGTCTTCTCATTATTTTTCCACTTCTTGTTTTTGGAAGGTCATTTGTTATCACAATACTTTTTGGTTTTGCGATAGGTCCTATCTTATCACTTACATGTTGTCGTAGAGTTGTAATCAGTTCATCATTTCCTTCAAAGCCACCAATCAAGGTTACGAAAGCAGCAATAGCCTCACCAGAAATTTCATCTGCTCTTCCAATTACTGCAGCTTCTGCCACAGACTCATGTGCAACAAGGGCGCTCTCGACCTCAGCTGTAGATATCCTATGACCCGATATATTCATTACGTCATCAACTCTTCCAAGTAACCAGAAATATCCGTCATCGTCATATTTTGCACCATCCCCAGCAAAATACATTCCATCATATTTTGACCAGTAGGTATCGATATATCTTTTTTCATCTCCAAAAACTGTTCTCAACATTGAAGGCCATGGTGTTTTAATTGCTAGGTAGCCACCTTCTCCTTTTGAAACTTCGTTTCCTTTTTCGTCTACAACAATTGCGTCAATTCCTGGCATAGGCCCACAAGCAGATCCTGGTTTTGTACTAGTGATACCTGGCAGTGGAGTGATCATGATTGATCCTGTCTCAGTTTGCCACCATGTATCAACAATCGCACACGATTCGCTTCCAATATTTTCGTGGTACCACATCCAAGCTTCTGGATTGATTGGCTCTCCAACTGTTCCTAATAACCTTAGAGATGATAAATCATGTGCTTGAGGGTGTTCTACTCCCCACTTCATGAATGCTCTTATTGCAGTTGGGGCTGTGTAAAAAATATTGACTTTATATTTTTCAACAATACTCCACAATCTTTTTTCATCTGGAGCGTTTGGTGCTCCCTCATACATAACACTCGTTGTCTTATTAGCAAGAGGACCATAGACAATATAGCTATGACCAGTTACCCATCCACAATCAGCAGCACACCAGTAAATATCATCCTCTTTTACATCAAAAACTGCTGAATGTGTAGTTGTTACTCCGGTAAGGTATCCGGCCTGTGTGTGGACTATTCCCTTTGGTTTTGCGGTAGTGCCAGATGTGTAGAGTATGTAAAGCATATCTTCTGCATTCATGACCTCTGGTTCACATGTTGCATCTTGTTTGTCTACTAAATCGTGGTACCAATAATCTAATCCCTCAACCATATCTACGTCATTGTTAGTTCTTTTTACGACTACAACACTTTCAATATGGTCTGTTAGTTTCAAGGAATCATCTACATTCTTTTTTAAAGGGACAATATCTCCCCTTCTCCAGGCACCATCAGCGGTAATAACTACTTTTGCTTCTGCATCATTTATACGATCAGCTAATGCTTCAGCGGAGAAACCACCAAAAACAACTGAATGAACGGCACCTATTCTTGCGCATGCCAACATTGAAATTACGATCTCTGGAGTCATGCCGAGATAAATTGCTATTCTATCCCCTTTTTTGACTCCTAATTCTTTTAAGCCATTGGATAACTTACAAACTCTCTCATAAAGATCCTGATAGGTAATCTCTTGAGTGTCTCCAGGTTCTCCCTCCCAGTAAAATGCAACTCTGTCTCCGTCTGTTTCTAAATGACGATCCAGACAGTTGTAAGAAAGATTTAATTCTCCATCTTTAAACCATTTATAAAAAGGTGCATTGGAATCATCTAAAATTTCGGTTGGCTCTTTATACCAAGTAATTCTCTCAAGGGCCTGTTTTTGCCAGTAGGCTAATCTATCTTCTTCTGCTAAATCAAACCATTCTTTAGTAGCGTTTGCATTTTCAACGATACTTAAAGGAGGATCAAAAGTTCTATCTTCCCCAAGTAGATTTTCAATTTTTTCTGACATATTTAATTACCTAAAGTAATTATAAAAATTTTACGATGAACTTTCCATAAAATAATAATTAAAACCATCACACAAAGCATTCCAAGATGCATTGATAATATTTTCATGCACACCGATTGTGCTCCAAATCATCTCTCCATCTGTAAACTCAACAAGTACTCTTGTTTTTGCCTCTGTTCCATCCGATGAATCAATAATTCTTACTTTATAATCAGTTAATTTAATTTTATCTACATCGGGATAGTTATTTTTTAAGGCAGATTTCAATGCTTTATTCAATGCATCAACAGGTCCTACTCCCTCACCAGTTGTTACAAATCTATTTTCTTCAACAGTAATCTTGCAAACTGCCTCAGAAACTACATTCTGTGAATTTCTTCTTTCGGAATAAACTCGAAAACTCTCAAAAGAAAAAAATTCTGGTTCTTCACCTTTTATTTTTTTCATCAATAAATATAAAGATGCATCTGCAGCCTCATATTGAAAACCTTCGTATTCTAAGTTTTGTACTTGTTCAATCAAATTTTTTGCTTCATCGTTTGAAAACTCAATATTAAACTCTTTTGCTTTTGTAATGACGCTTGCTCTGCCTGCTAACTCTGAAACTGTAGTTCTTGTGTAGTTTCCTACCTGGCTTGCATTGATATGCTCATATAATGTGTTGTCTTTTGACATACCTGATGCGTGCAATCCAGCCTTATGAGTAAATGCAGATGACCCAACATATGGATGTCTTGAATCTATTGCGATATTTACGAGTTCAGCAATGTGATTAGCAATAGGAGTTAATTTTTCTAGAGACTTTTCAGGAACTGTTTCTAGGTTCATCTTGAGAGATAGGTTTGGTAACAAAGTACATAAATCAGCATTTCCTGTTCTCTCCCCGTAACCGTTCATTGTTCCTTGTACGTGCTTTACACCTAAATTTACTGCTGCCAAAGAATTGGTGACAGCACAGCCATTGTCATTTTGAAAATGGACACCAAATTCTTGATCTGGATATTTTTCAATTATTGGATTTAAAAGTTCGGTAACTTCATGTGGAAGAGTTCCTCCGTTTGTATCACAAAAGATGAAGCACTCAACACCTTCATTTAAAACTGAATCAAGAATCTTTAGAGTTACTTCCGCATTCTCTTTTAATCCATCAAAAAAATGTTCTGCATCAAAAAATACTTTTCGATTATTTTCCTTCAAGAATCTCACAGTGTCTACTGCCATTGAGATAGCATTGTCAACATCTGTCTCTAAAGCTTTAGTGATGTGCAGATTTGAGGATTTTCCTACAATACAAACATATTCAGTTTCTGAGTCAATTAATGCTTGAACTTGGGGATCTTCTTCAACTTTGGTATTTAATTTACGTGTAGATCCAAAACTAACCAATTTTGCATTGTTTAAATTCAAATCTTTCTTTGCAGTATCAAAAAACTCTTTCTCTTTTGGTGATGCTCCAGGCCAACCTCCTTCGATAAAATCAACGCCTAGTTCATCAATTAGCTTTGCAATAGCTAATTTATCTTTTACAGACGGTGATATGCCTTCTTGCTGAAAGCCATCTCTTAGAGTCGTATCAAATATGTCTATCTTCATTCTTCTTCTTCC
Organism: uncultured Candidatus Actinomarina sp.; assembly: GCA_902571385.1. Taxonomy (GTDB): domain Bacteria; phylum Actinomycetota; class Acidimicrobiia; order Actinomarinales; family Actinomarinaceae; genus Actinomarina. The sequence goes on along the minus strand of CACGBK010000004.1, from coordinate 32,987 downwards.
AAAAAAAAACCCCTGCAACGCAAGGGTAACAACGAAAAGTTCGTTGTCCTTAAATAATAATTATGAAATTAATCATGAATTCATAATAGTTTCGTTTATTAGCTTGTCTACACAAAAAATATTTATTCTGTAAAAGTATCTGTTAACAAATCACACATTTTTTTAGCAGCAATTTTTCTGTGACTTATGTCAGTCTTTTCTTCAAAACTTAACTCTGCAAGGGTTGATCCGTCTATTTCGAAAATAGGATCGTATCCAAAACCATTGTTTCCTCGGGGAGACGTAGTTATTTGACCGTTTAATGTTCCTTCGGTATCTAACCTGATTTCTCCATCAAAAAAATATATGACCGTTTTAAAAAAAGCCTTTCTATTTTCTTCATTTGATAAACTTTTTAACATCTTTTCGATGTTTTCTTGGTCTGAAGCATTCTCCCCTGCATATCGAGCAGTTGAGACTCCAGGTAGATTTCCTAATGCTTCTACAAATAGTCCTGAGTCATCTGAGAGGACAGGAATGTTATGCTTGAGAAAAATTTCTTCTGATTTTTTTTGAGCGTTCCCTAAGATAGTATCTTTATCTTCAACAACATCTTCAAGGACATCATCGAATATTATTTCAAATTTTGAATCTTTAAAAATCTCTTTTATTTCTTTGAACTTGTTCTTATTTTTACTCGCAAATAAGATTTTCATACATTCTTTTGTACATCAAAGACTTTATTGACCTCTTCTTTGGTCATTTCAAAAAGTTTATCTAAGTCTTCTTTAGAAAATGGTTTTTGCTCAGCAGTCCCTTGAATTTCTAATATCTCATAGTTGTCATTTAGTACAAGATTTAAATCTACTTGGGCACTTGAATCTTTTTCATAATCTAAATCAGCAATAAAATCTCCATCAACTATTCCAACTGACAATGCAGCAATTTGGTTTGTTAGGGGGTTTTGAACTAATTTTTTTTGATCAACAAGGTTATTGAAAGTCTCATTAAGTGCAATCCATGCACCATTGATTGATGCTGTTCTTGTTCCTCCATCTGCATCAAGAACATCGCAGTCGACTGTGATTGAGTATCCATTTAATATTCCAAGGTCACATACAGATCGAAGTGATCTTCCAATTAGTCTTGATATTTCCTTTGACCTTCCTCCTTCAAAAGATTTTCGTGAAACTCTTTGATCAGATGAGCCAGGCAACATGTTGTATTCAGCTGTTAGCCAACCCTTGTCTGAGTTTTCAAGCCACCTTGGAACTCTATCTGAGATAGAGACTGTTATTAATACTTTTGTATTTCCAGACTCATAGAGAACTGATGTATTTTCAGAGTTAATAAAATTCTTGGTTACTTTGATATCTCTCATAAAACTTTTTCTTAAGGTGATAGTCTAGTTATTTCCCATGAATTATCATTTTTAACGTAAATAAAGCGATCATGGGTTCTGCTTCTTCTTCCCTGCCAAAACTCCCAGAAGCTTATATCAATGGCATATCCGCCCCAGTTATCAGGTCTTGGTATATCTTTTCCTTCAAATTCTTTTTCTAATTCTTGAATTTTCTCTTCAACTGTTTCTCTTCCTTTTATTTCAGAACTTTGACTGGAAGCTATTGCACTCAATTGTGCACCTCTTGGCCTAGAGGCAAAGTAATTGTCAGAAACTTCATCTGAAGTCTTCGAGATAATACCTTCAAGCCTTATTTGACGATGGAGTTCAGGCCAGAAGAATAATCCAGAAATATTTGGATTGTTATCCATCTCTTTACCCTTACTGCTTTGATAATCTGAGTAAAAAACTAGTTTGTCATCGACAATATCTTTAAACAGTACATAGCGAGACCTTGGTGTTCCTTCTTGAGTTATAGTCGAAATAGCCATAGCGTTTGCCTCATTTACCTCAGCATCGATGGCAATTTGAAACCATGTATTGAATTGTTCTAATGGATCTTGATTGAGGTCTTCTACATTGAGCGGCTTGTCTTCGTACTCAACTCTTATTTTTTTAACTTTGTCAGAGATGCTATCCATTTATTTAGATTTGATGTAATTTAATGCAGAACCAGCAAAAAACCAGGATATCTGATCTGAAGATAAAGAGTGATTGGCTTTAATAGTTTCCTGCTCTCCGTTTTCTTTCTCTAAGACAATCTCTATTGGTGTATCTACTTTTATATCGCTAAGACTCTTTATTGTCATTTTGTCGAATTGTTCAATTTTTTCATAATCATTTTTATCATCAAAGATTAAAGGCAAGATACCTTGTTTTTTTAAGTTTGCTTCGTGAATCCTTGCAAAGCTTTTTACCAGAACTACTTTGCATCCTCTAAATCTTGGCTCCATTGCTGCATGCTCTCTTGAAGATCCCTCTCCGTAGTTTTCATCACCGACTGCAACCCAGCTAACATTCTCAGCATGATAATTTTTTGCAATATTTGGTAACGTATCAACTTCTTTTGTCAAAACATTTACTCCATCTCCAGCATTTTCTGCGAAAGCATTATTCACTCCATTAAATAAGTTTTGAGAAATATTCTCTAGGTGACCTCGAAATTGCAACCACTTACCGGCTGGTGATATATGATCAGTTGTACATTTTCCTTCTGCTTTCATTAATACACTCATTGATGAATATTCACTCTCATTAGGTGCTTCAAAAGGAGTTAGTCTTTGTAATCTATTTGATTCGGGGTCAATTACCACCTCTACATCATCACCTGGTGTAGGTTGAATAAATCCCTCTAAAGTCTCTTCAAATCCTTTATCAGGTAATTCATCTGCAATTGGTGGGTTGAGGGTTATCTCTTCACCATCTTTACTTGTTAATGTATCATCAAGAAAGTTGAAATCTAGCGTTCCACCAAGAGCTAGTCCAATAACTGTTTCGGGAGATCCGATAAATGATAATGTTTCTGCGTTTCCATCATTTCTTGCTGGGAAGTTTCTATTAAAGGATGAAACAATTGAATTACTCTCCCCTTCTTTTATGTCATCTCTTTTCCATTGGCCAATACAAGGGCCGCATGCGTTGGCAAGGACTGTTGCACCAATTGCCTCTAAGTCTTTAAGATAGCCATCACGCTCAATCGTGGCTCTAGTTTGTTCAGATCCAGGAGTAACCATTAAAGGAACTTTTGCTTTTAAACCATGCTTTGCTGCTTCTCTAGCAATAAATGCAGCTCTTCCAATATCTTCATAAGAGGAGTTTGTACATGATCCAATCAATGCACTAGAAATCTTAAGTGGATAGTCGTTTGCGTTTGCATCTTCTTTTAATCCAGAGATTGGGCGTGCTAGATCTGGAGTATGTGGTCCAACAATATGTGGCTCTAATTCATCAAGATTAATTTCAATAACTTGATTGAAATAGTTTTCTGGATTTTTTAAAACTTCCTCATCAGCAGTAAGTAAATCCATTCTAGAGTTTGCTAATTCAGCTATCTCTTCTCTACCTGTAGCTTTTAGATAATCACTACCCTTTTCATCGTATGGAAAGATTGAGCATGTTGCACCAATTTCGGCACCCATGTTTGTAATGGTTGCTTTACCAGTAGTTGAAATAGTTTGAGTTCCTTCGCCAAAGTATTCAACTATTGCATTTGTAGCTCCCTTGACTGTAAGAATTTCTGCTACTTTCAAAATAATATCTTTTGGTGACGTCCAGCCGCTCAATGATCCTGTTAATTTAACACCAATCAAACTTGGAATCTTTGTATTGAATGGCATACCAGCCATGACATCAACAGCGTCTGCACCTCCAACTCCAATGGCAATCATGGATAATCCACCAGCATTAGGTGTATGACTGTCAGTACCAATCATCATTCCTCCAGGAAATGCATATTGTTCGAGAACAACCTGGTGAATAATTCCAGCTCCCGGTCCCCAAAATCCTATTTCATATTTTTCTGAAGCAGTTCTTAGAAAATCGAAAACCTCTTTATGTGTTTTGTTTGCAACTTGAAGGTCTGTACTTGCACCCTCATATGCTTGAATTAAATGGTCACAGTGCACAGTCGTTGGCACTGCTGTTTCAGGTAAATCTGCTTGCATGAACTGTAATAAAGCCATCTGAGCTGTTGCATCTTGCATAGCTACTCTGTCTGGTGCAAAATCTCCATAATCTTCACCTTTATTCAAAGAAACTGATGAAATGTCTGTTGCATGGCCAAAAAGAAGTTTTTCAGCAAGTGTAAGAGGGGCGTCTTTTCTTGCCCTCAAACTGTTTATATTCTCTGTTAACTTTTCATAAACCGAGGAAACTAAACTTGCTGGTGTTACTGATAAATCCATCATTTTAATTATATTCTCATATAGTTCTTACTAAAACCTTATCTATATTCAGTACATGTTGTTTGGTAGTCACAATTAGCACACCAATCACCAACATTAAAAGAAGGTGATAGCGAATCATTAGGATTCCAATTAGCAACTCTTTGTGCCTTGTCCTCGAATTTTTTAATTATAGAATCAAACTCACTTTCACCAAATTTTCTCTTTTTTAACTTTCCACCATCTTTATTTGTATAAATATGAAAAACATACACTTCGTCTTCTTTCAGCAATAATTTTGCACCTAAAGCATATAACTCTGCTTCAGTAAGATCATCATTACTTTCCTGACCTGTTTTGAGCTCAATAACTAACCCTTTTCCTTTATATCTTCCAACTAAATCTGCCTGACCCATAAATGTGACAGCAACTTTATCATCTCTTAATTCCATTTTTGAATTTGAAACTATTCCATCTTTTACAATCGAAAATCCTAGACCGTACTCGGATAATTTTATTTCTAATTCCTTTTGATCTTCTACTTCATTATCCAAAGCATTTATTAATTCTTCATATTTCTTGAGAATTTGTATTGAAAATTTTTCCTCTTCATCCACCAGCATCTCTTTCAATCTCTCAATTTCTTTATCTCCAAAAATGTTTTTATTTTTCTCAAGCATTTTTTGGGAGTAAGAATGAAATTTTTGACCAAGTTCAGCCTCAAATGATTCATTTTCAACATCTTTAGGAATTGCGTATTGAGCCCGCCATGATGTCCAACGTTCACATGTTTCAAGATTCAACAAATTTGATTTGCTTATTAATATCCCTCTAAAGTTTGACTTTGGTTCTTGACCGTCCACCACAGGATATTGACCACATCTCGATGGTCTATCGCACATATAACAATGCAATCCAGGCGTTGCTTTTTTTCTATTCTCTTCAAATTCTCTAATTATTTGAAAGTAGCTTTCAATAATTTCTTTTGAATTTGATGGTTCTTTTATTTCATCAAAATCATCTTTAATTAATTGAGCAGTTAAAAATGTTTCTCCATCAAGTTTTGTATCTGCAACAATAGCTCTATCTATATCTTCTAAATCTGATACTCCTGCTTTAAGTTTTATATATTCTGAATTATCTTCGTCCTGAAGCTGATATTGAAATGACGTATACATACCTTTTTGTTCACCATCAATTTCTTTTATAACTTCTTGTCTAAAAAAATCGATATTTACTTGAGGTAATGGCTTAGGTACTAATGTCCTAAATCGTTCAAAAAGATCTGACATTATTTTTCTTTGAAGTGGATCATAAAATTGAAAATTTTCTTCTGCAACTTTAATTGCAACCTCATCATTAGCATCATTGATTAGCCAATCAGATATTGCGTTGTTAATACCACTCCATCTATCTAATCGTGAATTAGGTGTTAATGTTTTTGGACCAATAGATTCATGACACTGTGATATTTTTTTTACATCATATGTTTTATAAAATTTGATACCCTGTTTCATACTTCTAAAGATAATTCAAATTTTCTTAAGATTAGGTATTTCAAAATGAATTTATTTACAGGCTTATGATTTATATTGCAAATCTAAGGCTTCAAAAGGCCTTTATGACTGCCAAAACTGCCAAAAGTCATTATTACGTTAAGATTTAAAAAGATTTAAAAATAGACTCCTATATTTATCAGTATCACTTTTAAGGGCATCTCCATGGTTACGACAGTCAATAAAATCTTCAATAGAAGAATTTACACCCAATAAATCCCTCAAATCTTGTATTTGTCCTTCAGGGATGATTTCGTCATTACCACAAGAAATTAAAATTGTGGGAATCCCTATTCCACTACTTGAATCAAACTTTTCTTGAACAGAATTAAATTCAAAATTATAAATGAGATTACTTAACAAAACTGTCCCTGGTTTAAGCAGATTTGCCATTGCAGTATTAAGAGGCGTCCTATAAGCAACTTGGTCGGTAAAAACAGCTAAAAGGTCCATATAGGGACTTTCTGCAAAGATTCCAACAATCTCAACACCTAAGTTCTGCTGATCAAAATCTAATCCTGTAAGTAATGCAGTTGTTGCGCCATAACTAAACCCCCAAATGCCAAACCTAGTTAAATCTTTGGCATCTCTGTAATATGCAATCGTATTAAATACGTCATTTACTTCGTCTACTCCAAAAGTAAAATCACCTTCCCCAGATTTTCCATGATTACGGAAATCAACTGCAATAATTGAATAACCAAGATTGTTAAACTCTGCGATTTTATCCAATATTTCCTGATCAGCTTTTTGACTTCTCAGCCCATGCAACATAATTATTGTGATATCAGAATTATTTGGTATCCACCACGTAGAAAGTGAGCTTTGAGAAGTCAAGATATCATTCTCCTCATAAATTAAACCAAGACTTTCAGGTGTTGATTCATAGACTTCATCTCCAATACTAAATGCTGAAAAAGCCACAAAAAATGATAGAAAAAAATATAGAAAAACGATTACAAAAAGAAAGATGAAAATCTTTTTATTTTTTATTAGGTTCATTCACATGTGACTTATTTGTTGGAATTTTAAAACCAACCAACCAAAAACTAAAAATCCCAGAAGCAAACAATACAATTCGAATAGCTGGATTATCTATAAACATTGGTGAGATAGGAATAAGGGAGAGTGTTACGGTAACTAACATCATTGTTTGTGCATAAATCTTTGTTTTGAAAGTTATTCCTTTACCTTTTTTAAAATCAAGTACATACTTACCAAATCTTGGATGGTTGATTAACCATTTGTACATCCTGTCAGAAGATCGTAAAAAAAGTATTGATGAGAGGATCATAAAAGGTGTTGTAGGTAGGCCAGGTATGATAATTCCAATTGCACCCAGGGAAAAACTTATAATTCCTAAAATCATATAAATTATTTTTTTAAAGTTTAACTTTGACAGATTCATGAAATATAACAGTACAGTTTATGTGTCATATCCATAATTGAGAGTGTAAAATTGTAAGGTGGGGAAAAGAATAGATAAATCGTTTAATACAATATTTTCTAGTTTGTATCCAAATTTTGACCAGGAAGAGATAAAAAACTCAAAAAAGTATTTTGATTTTATCATTGAAAATTTTCCAGACAGATCTGAAATTATTCAATTGAAAGGCTTCTTCTTTATATTTTCTTTTGGATTAAGAAAGCTTTTCATAAAGGACTCAAATATTCCAGAATTTGTAAAAAATTTACAAAGTTCTAATTTATCAATATTAAGAAAGCTAGGTTCTGGAATCACTGCATTATTTGGTTTAAGTACTGCAAGATCTCTTGATGGTGAGGGTTCAGTATATAAATACCTTGATTACCCAATCTATAAAAATACAACAATTAATAAAAAAGACGTATCTATTCCAAAAAGTATAGAAGTAGCAGTAATTGGTAGTGGCTCAGGTGGAGGTGTCGCAGCTAATATACTCCAAGAAAAATATGAAGTAGGTATATTCGAAAAAGGTAGCTATGGAAACGGTGAGACAAATAATGAAACATTTGGGTATCACAACTTTTATGACACGAATGGAATTCAACAAACTAGAGGATATAAAGTCTTGCTTTTAGCTGGGATGGGAATTGGAGGAGGAACTAGTGTAAATTGGACAACTTCTTTAAGAACTCCAGACAAGATACTAGATGAATGGGATTCCCTTACAGGACAAAATAACTATTTCAACTCGAGTCAGTTTAAGAGCAGTATGGACTATATATGCAAAGAATTAAACGTTGATGTAGAAAATAATCGAGTACCACAAAAAGAAGTTAAATTGGCAGAGGGAATAGAGCTCAATGATTTAAGTTATAAGATTATTCCAAGGAATACAAGTAATGCAGATTGTACAGAATCTGGTTTTAGTACATTTGGTCGTTATGACGAAAGCATCAACTCGACAAATAAAATTTGGTTCTCAGAAGATAAATTTAAACCTGAAAATGTATACAGTGATACCAATATCAAAAGCCTTGATATAACAAATGGAAAAGCAACACACATTAATGTTGAAAATAATGGCACAGTACATAAAGTGTCGGTTGATAAAGTCATACTTGCAGCTGGTTCCCTAAACACTCCTAAAATTCTTCTTGATAGTGGATATAAAAATAAACAACTTGGTCACAATTTAAAACTTCATCCTGTTTCAGGTGTTGCAGGTAAATTCTCAGAAGAACAAAAACCATGGGCAGGAACAATGCAGGGAATCTATTCAGATGACAATTTGTTTAGGAAAGACAATTATGGATACCTTTTGGAAGGGTTGCCAATGCATCCAAGTCTTTTCTTTCCGTTTTTTCCAAACAATAACGATAAATTTGAGGATTTTGTTGAAAGTTATAAGTATTGGTCTGGAGGAATTGTTCTTACCTCAGATACAAGTTCTGGTTCGATAATTAATAAAAACCCTCAACACTTATGGGACTACAATTTAAACGATTTTGATCATAATAATTTGATGCATGGAATGGAGAGCCTTGTCAGAGCAAATTATTTAGCGGGTGCAGAAGAGATTATGGTTGCAACTTCACCAACAATGCATTGGAAAAGATCATCAAATGAAGATATTGAAGAATTCTTGAATAAGGTGAAAGCTATTAAAAATCAACCTTTCCGAATGCTACTTGGATCAGCACATCAAATGGGTACAGCAAGAATGAACCCTGATCCAAATTTAGGTGTCACAGACTTAAATGGAAAAGTTCATGGATTAGATAATGTCTATATTGTTGATTCGTCGGTATTTCCAAGATGTTCTGGAGTGAATCCAATGATAACTATTCAATCAACAAGCCACTTTTTGACTTCGAAGATATAAATTACGGATAGTTCTTATCAGCTATAAAGAATGTCTGTGCGCGGTCTTGACCTAAATTTATAAATAATCCCGAAGATTCAACATGTATGTTTTCTCCAGAAAATATTGTTGACTCGGTATAAATCTTTTTATCTTCGATCCTCGTAACCCAGGCACTTAGCTCAAACTCTTCTTCCACTGGACATGGTGATCTATAGTTAACTTCAAGATTGGCAGTAACACACCATAGATTATGGGTAACGGTAGAGTACCCCATCATCTCATCTAGGACAGTTGATAATATACCTCCATGAACAAGACCTGGTCCTCCCTCGAATCTTTTCTCAAATGTATATTTAGCATATATTTTTTGATCTCTGATAATTGGAACCATCTTCATGCTTTGTGGATTTTCTACTCCGCTTACAAAAGATGAGTCTGGATATATGTCTTGCAAGACAGTGCCTTCAGACCACCCCGAACTTGTAATTTCTAAATTGTCTCCAGTAATGTATTTGTAGTTCATTCGTTATTTTTTAATTCCTTACGTAATGATTCACTTACTATAGCATTTGTGAGATCTGAGCGAGTTCGCTCAATGATCGCTCTTGCTGTGTCAGCGTAGCGTCTTAAACCTCCAGTAAGAGCATCTGGATAATCAAGTTCATTAAATATCTCCATTGAGGACTCCATTACATCCAAATACTTCTCCCCTTCTTCAATTTCAAGTTTTCTTAATTTATCAAGTACTTTTCTTCTCCACTCTCCAATGGCATCGCCAAGTCCTTGTATATAATTTGAAGCTGAAACATTCATTGTAGAAAATTCGAGAAGTATATTATTTTTTTCAAACTCATAGACTAAAAATGCTTCAATTAGTTCTCTCTCAGAATCATTTACATATCCTGCAAAACGTAACTCAGGAATATCTTTGAGTGAAGTTTGTAATTTTTTATAGTTATTATTTGCTTCATCTAAATGCGTTTTAGCCTCAGCTAAATCATTTCTATGAACATTTCGTATAGATTTAGAACAAGATTTTATTATTTCCCTAGAGAGTTTTAAGGACTGTTCTCTAATCTCGTTTAATTTATCAAATTCTTTAACGAGACTATTTGTAATCTGCTCAGGTGATTTCAAGTTTTAAACAGCTTCTTTGAAGTAGCTTTCTTCCTCTACCTTTTTCATTTCTTGTTGATTTCCAAGACTTAGGTCGTTTTGCATTTGCATAGATCTTCTTACTTGAAACGAGAGAAATGCATAAACGCCGAAGATAACATCAAATACGAGGTGAGCTATAAAAATTGGAACAGACATGGTTTGAATTGATACGAAAAAAGTTGAAATTGCTATCAAACCTAGAACCAAATAACCTCTTCTTTGCTTATTGACCATAAAATCATACTCACGAGAGATCATAAAGGAGTAGTTGCTTTGATTTTTTGAAATTTGTACTTCAGGAAGTATAACCGCCATCGAAAGCGATAATAATAATCCTATTAAAACTAATGTTGAACTCATAGCCCTGCCTCAACTCTTCTTAAAAATATATTACAACAAAATAAATTATTATTCTTAAAATCTAAAATTTATTCTCGTCACCTTTTGATAGTCTTGAGAGATTTTCCCGATGTTGATAGAAAATCAAAACGACAATTAGAATCTGTGACGCTGTGATTAACACTGTACTTTCTTGAGAAATGATATAAAGTGCACCAATTGTACAAGTAATCAGACTAGATATTGCAGAAATTCTAAAAATATAAAATATTCCGAAATAAAGCACAACAAATCCAAGAATAAAGAAAAACTGCCAAAATAAGATATCTAAATCTGGTGCAAGAAAAATTATATAACCTACAACAGTCCCTAAATAAGTAGCAACTCCTTTTCCACCTTTAAATTTATAAAAAATGGGAAAACAATGACCTACCACAGCCATAACGCCATAAATAATACTCTCTGTTTGTATTCCAAAAAGGAGAAATGGCACTACTCCCTTAAATAAATCTCCTAATAAAACAACAATTGCATAATTTTTACCAAGTGCGCGTAAAACATTGGATGAGCCAGGATTACCACTACCTATTTCTTGAATATTGATTTTTTTGTATTTTGCAACAAGGTATGCAAAATTGATTGAACCAATCAAATAACAAACAATCACTGCAACAATATTCATGATTAGATTCTACCGATTTAAATTAAATTAAGTTTTTATTCCATTAAGGTATTTTTAATTTATTGTGGTATTTGAGATAAATGATCATTGATAACTGTACTAAAAAGAGATTTAAGTCTGAAAACGAGGCTAGAAAAGAGCGTGGGTGGGCTGAATCAGAATATAATCAACGATTCAATATTTATAAATGTAGTGATTGCAACGACTGGCATTTAGCTAGTATAAAATAGATGCTTGAATTTTTTACTGGCGTATTACAGGGGATAACAGAATTCTTACCAATTTCTTCAAGCGGTCATTTAGTAATATTGTCGTCTTTAAGCCAAGATATAAATTTAAATACAAATGATATTGCTTTTCTACATATTGGAACACTATTTTCAATTTTGATATTTTATAGAATAAGAATAAGAAAAATATTTGAAAGTACTGAAACTTTTTTATTTTTTCTAAAAGTAGTAGTTGTAGGTGTGATACCAGTAGCTTTAGTTGGTTTCTTTACTCCAATCCAAAACACCATAGATGAAAGTCCCCAGATTCTTTTAGTAACAGGAATCTCTTACCTCCTATTCTCAATACTTTTAATATTCTCAGAAAAAATTAATAACAAAGAATCGTTTTCAATTACAGATTTGACCGTAAATAATGCATTTCTAATTGGATTGGCTCAATCGTTTGCTTTACTACCAGGAGTATCCCGTTCAGGTGTCACATTAATTACTGCAATGTATCTTGGGATGAAGAAAGCAGATGCGATTTACTTTTCTTTACTTCTTGGCATTCCAACAATTTTTGGTGCTTGGGGCCTTACGTTTGTGACTCAGTCTTATGAACTTAATTCAGGAATTATATTTCCAACAATGGTTGCAATGATAACTGGACTAGTTGCAATAAAACTCCTTGTGGATTTCACAACAAATTCTAAACTTCAATATTTTGGATACTACTGTCTTTTACTCGGAATTATTTGTTTAGTAATTAATTAATTTTTAAATTTATAGGTTTTTTCTTCGGAGCTATATTGTTAATTGCATTCACCATATTTTCAATGATTGAAAAATTCTCATCAGACGCAAATTCAGCCAAATTGCCACTTTCCGAATATTTAGATACGTTGTTGTAGAGAGGAAGAGATCCTATAAAATCTACATTCAGTCTTTTGGAAAGCTCTTCTCCCCCTCCTTGTCCAAAAGGAAATAATTTTTCTTTGCCATTTTCTAAATATGACATATTTTCAATAACTCCAATAATGCTTGAATTAACTTTTTGTGACATGATTCCAGCTCTCTCGGCTACTGCAGTTGCATTACTTTGAGGTGTAGTAACAATAATTGTTTCATAGAAATTTAAAAATTGAGATAATGATATTGAAACATCCCCTGTTCCAGGCGGCATATCAATTAATAATATATCAATATCTTGCCATAAGACTTCATACAAAAACTGTTCTATTGCTTTGTGGAGCATTGGTCCTCTCCAAATTACAGCTTCATCCTGTTTAACAAAATATTCCATTGAAATTACATTTAAGCCATTTATTTTTGATGGAAAAATTCTATTGTTAAAAGGAATTGGTGGAAATTTAGCACCAAGCATTTTGGGTATTGAATATCCCCAAATATCAGCATCTAATATACCTACTTTCTTTCCTTGCTTTGCGAAACCCATGCCAACCAATGATGAGATTGTTGACTTCCCTACTCCACCTTTTCCAGAGGAAATACCAATTATTCGTTTTCCTACATTGAAGTTTTTCTTTACATCTTCGATAGATAGATCTGCATTGACCAATTTGCTTGCTGAAGCCATATCATCAGTTGTTGGCTCTATAAATTTCAAAGTAACAGAGCTATCTATCTCTTTAATCATTTCAGTAACAGCAGATTGGACCCAATCAATATTGAAATAATCAAAAACCTCTAACTCTTTATTCTTGTTTAAATTGAAACATCCAAGTTCCTCAAAGGTTTTATTGAATCCTGGATAAATAACATTCTCAAATTTCATACTTATGTATTTTATGTTCAATTCTTTATTAAATTGAAATTATGTTGAAAAGAAATTTTATCTTAATTGCATTGATAGTCCTGGTTGGAGTTGTTTCAGTATTTTTTGATAATGAAACTGTCGATGAGGAGATTCTCCCAAGCAATCAAAAAATTGATTTATCGAATATTAATGAAGTTTTAGATACTAATTTTCAAATTGCCGAAGAGTCGTATGTGATTATTAATCTCTGGGCTACGTGGTGTACTCCATGTATAGAAGAAGTAGGATACCTCCAAGAATTACACGATACTGGGAACTTCTATGTCATAGGTTTATTAGTTGACGATTCAGAAACTAATGCCAAGGAGTTTATCCTTGAACAAAATCTAACTTATCAGAATGTATTATCACAGGATAAAATTGAATCATTTATTACTCAATTTTTTTGGAGCGGCATACCTACCACCCTTTTGTTAGATCCAAATTTTGAAGTATTGCATACATTTAATGGTCCAGTGACATACGAAATGATTCTTGATTACGTAAGTTAATACAAAAATAGTTTCTGCGTATAATTAACTTATGGATGTAATAATAATTTGGCGAATAATTTTGCTTTTAGGATTCTTTGGCTTTCTAGGGATAATGGGAATATTCACTTTAAAATTAATTGCAGCCACAACCGGTAGAAAGCGTTTAATAGATCTGTTTATAAGATAGCTTGGTAGCGGGGGTAGGATTTGAACCTACGACCTCTGGGTTATGAGCCCAGCGAGCTACCAAACTGCTCCACCCCGCGCTGAATATCAATAGTAATTAAGAAATTATTTAACTCAAGCTTTTTTATTTTTGATTTAAGCTTTCAATAGCTCTATTGACCAACTCTTCTACTTGAATAATCAAATCTTGATATCTACCAAGATTTCCATCAGTTAATGCTTTTTGTGCTTGATCAAATAATTGATTTGCTCTGTTTAATAAGTCAATAGCACTTGTCTCTTCTGAGTCATCAGAATCTACATCTATGTCTATATCAAGATCACCAAACACTCCCTCTAGAGCAAGACTTAAAGATTCAGCCATGATGATTCGGTCTTGGAATACAACTACAACAAATTTAAATTCTGGGAGTGGATTTTGCTCTCCCTGAAGATAAATTGGCTGATAATAAAGGACTGATTGATTGATTGGTACTACAAAAAGATTTCCTTTTATAACACTTGATCCTTGTTGATCCAATAAAGTAAAAATCTGAGATATATCTGGATCTTGATTTATTCTCGTTGAGACCTGTGATGGTCCATCAACAAACTCGCCTTTTGGTAGTTTGAAATCAATAATTTGACCATAATTTTCTGGGTCAGCATCGGCAACCAAAAATGATTGCATATTTGGTCTGTTTTCAGGATTAAATGGTTGGAAAATTAAATAGCTTAAATCACTCTCTCCAGGTAAAGACATCAATAAATAGTAAGGAAGCATTGGTTTAAATCCAATCTGACTGAACTCACCTCTTAAAGTAGCAAGCCTTGGAGTCGTAGATGAATCAGTAGGTATCTCCCAAGGGTCTTCATCTGCATAAAATACTCTTGGATCTTTCATGTGGTAGTCTCTATACATATCTGACTGGATAGTAAAAAGATCTTCCGGATATCTAATGTGATTAAGTAGATCTTCCGACATATCAGATTTTTTATCAAAAAGTGATGGGAATATTGATGAATAAGATTTAATTAAAGGATCGTCCTCATCAAATACATAGAACTTCATTGTGCCATCATATGCGTTAACTACAGCCTTTACTGAATTTCGAATGTAGTTGAAATTTATAGGAAGTCCAGATCTATCATTTATTCTGGTTGTATCTGCAGGTTGAGCATATGGATATCTATCACTTAATGTGTAAAGATCAATTATCCAAAAAAGATTGCCATCAACTAGTGCAAGGTATGGGTCGTTGTCAGAATATAAAAACGGCGCTGCCTTTTTAACCCTACTAATGATATTTCGTTCCATAATTAGTTTCGAGCCATCTCCAAGCTGATTAGAAATCAAAAGGTTTAATTCACTGTAACGAAGTGCAAATCCAAGCCTTTTAAAGAAAGAGCCAATACTTACCCCACCTTCTCCAGAGTAATTTGTATAAGCAACAGATTGGCCTTCTGTCGAGAGTGGATAATCGACTTCATCTTGAAGAGAATTGACCACAACATAGTCATCTGAGTCAGCTGATTCACCAAAGTATATTCTTGGTTGATCAACTTCAAGCTCTGGGACACTAGTATTTGCGGGAACGCCTTTGACATAAAAATCTGGTTGTCCTTGACTTGCAACATTATTTGCAGGACTAAATACGACACCAAATCCATGGGTGTACTGCAATTTTTGATTGACCCAACCTTGTGCAGGTAAATTAGTTTGATCTAATTCTCTAGCAGAGACCATGACCTGAGTTAACTCCCCATCGATCACGTATCTGTCAACATCTACTTCATCAAGAGCATAATAAGCTCTTATTTCTTGGAGCTGACTATAAGTTTCTGCCAAAACGGTTGGATCCCAAAGTCGGATATTGTCAACTGTTTGAGTGTTAACGTTTATATCATTTTGTGATAAATCTGGTGACGCTTGAAATTGTCTTTCTTCGATGGAATCAAGTCCATATGCAAGTCGTGTGTAATTAATGTGCTCCTCAACATAAGGTAATTCTTTGTTCAACTCATCAGGTACGACTCTAAACCTCTGAATTGCTGCTGGAACAATCCCGCCAACAATAATTGATACAGCCAACCACAAGCCAATTGCTGTTGAAGGAAGAAGCCAGCCTCTTCTTCTAATATTTACAAGTAATAGTATTGCACCAAATAATGAAATGAGAATTAATAAATTCAGTGCGGGTAGGTGAGCTACTACGTCAGTGTAACTTGCACCAAAAACTTTCCCTCTAGGAGAATAAAGAAGTTCTAAAGAATCAAGTCTGTAAGCTACAGCTTTTAAAAGGGCGATGAAAGCAAGTAAAACTGATAAATGAGCCTTGGCTCCACTACTAACTTCAGGTAATCTTCCAGGTCTTAATTGAAGAGCTCCTGTTGCAATAAAATATAAAACAACTACTAAAGAAGTTATTGTAACTAACTGAAATCCCCATGAAACAAATAGTCTATAAAGTGGAAGGCCATATACGTAACTTGCAACATCAAAGTTAAATACAGGATCATTAACGCCAAATCCCTCCCTGTTTAAAAATAATAAAACTTGTTCCCATAGTGAAGATGCACCTGCTCCTAAAAATAAAGATAGAGCTATAGCCCCAGTTAATCTAAACCTTGCAAATCTTTCACTTACAAAATTTCTAAACCTAGCCAATGGGTCTTCTGAATCAAATGCTTCAAATATATCCATAACTGGAGTCGCTCTTGTTGCAAGTCTTAAGTTTGAAAATATGAATATAAAAGCAACTAGAGAGGTTGCTCCAACAAGTGCTGATCTTGTAAAGAGAATTTTAACCCAGACACTTTCTAAATTTACCGAATCAAACCATAAGTAGTTTGTATAAAAATTAGCAATAGCTCTGGCGAGTGAAAATCCAATAATTGCTATAAAGACAATAAAAGAAAGACCTCTTCTTTCAGAATTAGTATTTAGATTTCCTATATTTACCATGACAATTAATTGTATTTATGTTTCGTCTTTAACGTGAACTAAAGTCAAAAATTACATTTAATGCATTATCAAAAGAATCAACAGCAACAATTTCAGTATTTTCATCTGAAAAAACACTAGCTTCTTCATAGTTAGCAGTTGGCACCAGAATTAAACCGGCATTAGCTCTTTTTGCTGCAATAACTTTTTGTTTTACTCCTCCAACAGGCCCAATTGATCCATTAATTTCAATTGTGCCAGTTCCAGCAATTTTTTTTCCTTTAGTTATATCATTTTCAGTTAGTAAGTTGTAAACATTTAAAGCCATCATCATACCGGCAGAAGGACCTCCAACATTTCCAGTCTGAATATCTACGTCAAAAGGAAAAGTAAATTGTTGATTTGGTGTGGAAGCTAAAAATCCAACCATTGGTTCATTTTTGTACTCTACATGTTCTATGAGATTTGTTTCGATAGTTATTTCTTGATTGTTTCTAATTAACCCAATATTTACTAAGTCACCTATTTCATAAGTTCTTAACTTTGATATGAATTCAGTAGTTGATCTAACAAGTTGATTGTTTATAGAAACAATTAAATCATCTTTAATAAGTTTGTCTTTTACTGGAGAGTCATCAAGTAGGCCTACAACCAAAACTCCGTCACCCTCTGATTGTACGTCATAATCTAAAGAATTAAGTGCTACAGCGATTGCAACATTTTCAGACGTCATCATATTTTGCATACTTATTTCAGATAATTCTTGTGGTGTCACACCATCAGGTAAAATCACTTCTCTTGGATATAAATCGATTTGGCTGTTTAATCTAGCCCATACATATACAAAATAATTAGCTTCATCTCTTCGAACAGTTAATTGATAAAGATTCCCATCATATTCATAAGTTTGGGCATTTTCGATTTCAATATCCCATTGATATGGTGGCCCAGGTGACATAAAATAATATTCTGATTTAGCAAAACCGAATGGAAAAATAACAACTAGATAAGTGATAAAAGTAATTTTTAAAAGTTTATTTTTTTGGAAAAATTTATTCATATATTGATGATAATTTATTTCAATATATATAAAAAAAGAGCCGGATAAACCGGCTCTTTTTACTTATTCAAATTATATTATGAACAAGGCCCTACAGACCAATCATAAGCGCCAGCGGATGGACCTACATAGTCTTTTTTAACTACGACAGCTCCACTACCAACACTTCCGTCTGGTTTTGTAATGGTACTTGCAACATCAGGTAAGCCAGATCCTAGTTTCTTTTCAGGCATCATACCGTCAGAACTAACTGTAACGTTTGTTGCTGCTCTTCTAATACCTGCTCTAGTAAGATCTCCACCTTTTAATGCACCTTCAAGTACACCTTTAAGATGATATTGTGAACCCCATCCTCCAACGAAGAATGTGCTTGCACTATCGGTTATTTGACCCAATGTTTGTCTCATTGTTGCGTGACCAACAGTGTCAGCCTCATAAGGTGCAATACCAAAAGACATTGCATATATGAGTCCTGATTCAAATAGACCTTTTACAGCTGATCCTTCAGCCACAAAAGCATCGTTGTAAGATGTTCCGAGGAACATTGCAAAAGGAGTGACTCCTTGTTGTGCTGCTCCACCAGCAACTTGAGGTGCTACGGCTAATCCAGTTGCTAAGAAATAAGCATCAACTGGTTTTGTAACCAGTAAACCAACGGCTTGAGTTACATCAAACTCTGTTGGAGGTGCTAAATATTCCCATGCAACTTCAACGCCTGCATTTGCTGCTGCTGCTTTGATTCCAAATGCGAAATCCTTACCGTAGTCACTTTCGTAACCGATAATTCCAACAGTGTTTATATCAACTAAACCACCTGTTAGAGGTCCCGCATTTGCAGATGCCCAATCCATAGCATTCATTCCGTCTGCACAATATTGTGTTCCGAATTCAATTACTGTAGAGGCATCTACGCCCTTATAGGCCCAACCTGACCACCAGCTCATTGGTACTGCTACCATGTCATCTTCATTTAAATTATCTAAAATAAATAATGTCTGCGGTGTTCCAAGTGACATTGAGAAAGCTGCAACTGAATCTTTTAATGAGTTATAACCTTCTAAATGTTTTTGTGGATTGTATGACGCATCGAATCCTTCTCGAATTGCCACACTATAATCTCCAATTCCACCAGTTGAATTAGCCCAGAGCCAAAATGCTCTTTGTCCAATATCAAGAGCTGGCCCAGCAGCTCCGAAAGGTCCTGAATAGTCATTTAACATTCCTAGATAAATACAACCTTTGGTTGGATCTGCTCCAGTTGGAATGTTGGATATAACTTCGGGACAAGCCTCTTCTGTAATTCCAACACCTGTTTTTACTGTGCCGGCTGTTGTTACAGCTGGTGAGTCAAGTGCTTCTGTTACTTCTTCTGCAACTACCTCTTCCTCAGAAGTTTCTTCGGTAGCTCCACCACAAGCAACAAGAACTAAGGCTAGAATTGAAAAAATTATGATTCCTTGCTTACGCAATGGTTTCATTTTTCCCCCTTATCATTAGTACTAATATAAGTAGGTTACTATATGTTTTTGAATTTAGTAGGAAAAAGGCCAGGCTTTAAAATAATTTCGTAACCTAAACCATATTCCCCATAATCCCCTGGGTTCGAATATTAAAAATAATATGATAAAAAGACCAAAAATTATACGTTCAATTTGCTGAGGCGTTATTAAAAGATCCTGTTCACTCAAGTTTGACGATAACACCACATACTGAATTATTGCCGGAAAAAGTACATAGAAAAAAGCACCAAATAGGGGTCCAAGAACTGTGCCAGCTCCACCAATAATCACTATCGCAATAAAGAGAATTGAATAAAGTAAGTTAAACGTACCTGGCTCAACACCACCAAATGTAGTAGTTAACAAGGCACCTGCTACACCTCCATAAAAGCATGAGATTGCAAGAGCTGTAGCTTTATATTTGAACAAATTTATACCTAATGCCTCAGCAGCGATATCTCGATCCCTTATTGCTGCAAAAGCTCGTCCTGTTTTTGACCTAACTAGATTTTTGACACCTAACCCTAATAAAACTGTCACTAGTAGAGATATCAAATATAAAATTTGATTTTTCTGAATTAAAAAATTTCCTATCTCATATCCTGAATTGAAATCAATTCCAAGAATATTTAGTTTTGCTGATTTTCTCCCGAGTCCAGAACCTCCTGTAATAAAAGTCAAGTTTGAAAAAAAGTGTGATCCAATAAACACAAAAGCTAAAGTAACAAGACCTAAGTTTAGGCCTTTCAATCGCACAGCGATTGGGGAAATAAGCACACCAATTAAAGCTGCAACAATTCCTGAAAGTGGAAGCCATATTAGTAAATCCATCTCAAACCCAATTACACTTCTTGTTGCAACTCCGCCTAATACTGCAGATGTATATGTTCCAATTCCAACGAATACACCATGAGCTAAATTAATCTGACCTGCAAGACCTGAAACTATGTTTAAGCCCCAAGCTGCAATAGATACAAGCAGTGCATTTGTAATCAAGATTATCCAATAGTCGGAAGCTATAAAGCAAATATATATCGAAGATAACAATAGTGTTACAAACCAAAACTTTTGTGTATTGTTTGGGAATATTGAAATTTCTTTTTGGTAAGAAGTAAATAAATCTGGACGCTTACTCATACTCTTTCCACTTCTTCTGTCCCAAATAATCCATCAGGTTTAACAATTAAAATTACGAACATAATTACATAAGGAGCAACAATTGAAAATCCATTTCCTAATTTAATGTTGTATGCACTTTCTATATCAAATTGATAATAACCAACATATGCTTGAGTTAGGCCAATAATAAGCGAACCTACAACTGCACCTGTTATGGAATCAAGACCTCCAATTACAACTGCTGGAAGCGCTCTTAATGCAGAGATGAAACTGGTATTTGTTAAAGTATTGAATCCTCCAGTAATGAAAAAGCCAGCAAAGGCTGCCAACAATCCAGCAATAAACCAGACTAATCCAAAAACTCTACCTACATTTATTCCTTGTGCTAGAGCTGCTTCTTGGTCAAGGGATGTTGCCCTCATAGCAACACCATATTTTGATTTTTTAAAGAAGACGGAAAGGACGAATATTAACATTAAAGCAGTAATTAATGCGGTTACTTCTAGGTACTTTACTGTTAATCCCGCTATGTTAACGGAACCAAAATTTCCATAACTTGGAAAGGGATCCCCCATGTATTTAGGATTAATACCTATCCAATTGTCCAAAACAACACGAAGCAATATATCAATTCCTATGGTCAGAACTGCAACGGAAAAAACTGGCTCACCAACCATTGGTCTTAAAAAAGTTCTTTCTAAAATAAGACCTAGAACACCTGTCAAAATAATACCTAGAAAAAAAGCAAATAGAAAGGGTATACCAATTTGAGTAGAAAAATAACTTATAATACCTGCACCGACAACAACCATTGCAGGCTGTGCAAAACTAAGCACATCTGTTGCTCTAAATATTAAAACAAAACCAATTGCAACTAGAGAATAAACGGCACCTAGTGAAAGTCCTTCGAATGTTGCTTGAAGAAAAATATTCATTTATACATTTCTTCGATTAAGTCACTAAATTTTTCCATAATTACATTTCGCTTAGCTTTTTGAGTAGCGGTTAAATCTCCATCTTCATGATCTAGTTCTTTTGTGATCATTCGAAATTTTCTTATCTCAAGTGTTGATGTAAGTTTGTTTGCTTTTAAAATTTCATTCCATATAAGTTTTTGAACTTCTTCGTTTTCAGATAAGTTTCTATATGTTGTGTGAGGTATATTTTTTCTGAGCGCCCAATTGGATACAATATCATATTCAATACCAATTAAACAAGCCAAGAATTTTCTATCATCACCAATTACAATTGCCTCTTTAATATAGGGAGAAGTTTTTAAATTATTTTCAATTTCAGATGGAGAAACATTTTTTCCACCACTTGTAATAATAATATCTTTTTTTCGATCAATAATTTTTAAGAATTCACCATCATACTCACCTACATCGCCGGTATAGAGCCATCCATCTTTATCAATTGTCTCTTTAGTTGCTTCTTCATTTTTATAATATCCAAGAAAAACTCCAGGATGCCTTACAAGTATTTCACCATCATCGGCAAGTTTGATCTCAACATCTGGCTGTGGGACACCTACTGTTCCTAATTTAACGCTACCTGGTTTGTTCCCAGTGGCTACAGCACTATTCTCAGTCATCCCATAGCCTTCATATATAGGGACTCCCATGTTCATAAAGAATTTCAAAATTTCAGGTGATATTGGAGCGGCCCCTGATACAGCATTATCTACATTTAGAAGACCTAATTTCTTTTTTAAAGCTCTAAAACATATCACTTGTGCAACAAAATTTGTAACTTTGGCTAATAAGTCGTTATCCCCAAATTCAAGTCTTCTATTTGCTGAAAAGTTCCCTAATTTAGAAGCTAAGCCGAAGAGAGCTTTTTTCAATCTTGATGCATCCTTCATCCTTACCAAAGTACCAGCATGCATGCGTTCAAGAATTCTTGGAACTGCTGGGAACATTGAAGGTTGAACCTCTGCTAAATCTCTTTGAACAGTATCAATTGATTCTGCAAAGTTGATTGTTCCCATAACATGAATAGCCACAATAATATCTATTAATCTTCCAAATATGTGACATATTGGCAAATAAGAAAGAAATTCAGGATTGCTTATTCCGGGAGTAAAAGATAGTTTTGGAATAATTGATCCACACCACTCTAAATTTCCATGAGAAATCATGGAACCTTTAGGGGCACCCGTTGTTCCTGATGTATAAATTAAGCAAGCAACATCGCTTGTCTCAATTTCTTCCATCCTCGAAGTAACAAAACTGTTATTTTTTTCTAGCTCTTCTTTTCCAATAGATAAGAATTCTTCCCAAGACATGAGGATTTCATCTTTGTAGCCAACTACTCCTCTATCTTCAAAATATATAATTTTTTGAAGATTTGGTAATTCATCCTTAACTTCTAAAGCTTTATCAACTTGCTCTTGATCCTCTGCAAATAGTATTTTTGATTCTGAATGTCCAAGTAAATATTTTACTTCTGATGGAGGATTCGTTGGATAAAGTCCAACAGTAATTGCACGTATAGATTGAATCCCAATATCCGCAATTATCCATTCAGGTCTATTTTCTGAATGAACTGCTGCTTTATCAAATCTATCTACTCCAAAATAATTCAAAGCACAACCAACCCATTGTGCTTGTTCCCAAAAACTTTGATATGAAATTTCACTCCAAATCCCAAATCTTTTATCTCTAAATGCTACTTTTTCAGGGAATCGTGAAGCAATCTCATTCACTTTCCTACATGGAGTGCTTCCTCCATTTTCACTTATTTCACTAAAAATATTTTCCATCGTCAACATATTTAATCACTTACTCCTAAATAGGCTTCTATAACTGATTGGTCTTTTGCAGCATCAGATGGTGAGCCGGAAAATAATTTTTTACCAAAATCCATAACTATTACATCTGTTGCTATGTCCATTACCATGTTCATATCATGGTCAACCAATATTATTGTTACTCCTAATTCTTCGTGTATATCTAGTATAAATCTTGCAATGTCTTCTGTTTCTTCATTGTTCATTCCTGCTGCTGGCTCGTCTAATAAAAGAACTTTTGGCTTCATTGCTAGTGCTCTTCCTAGTTCAATTCTTTTTTGAATTCCGTAAGGTAAAGATAATATATAAGAAAATCGGTGTTCTTCTATTTCTAAAAAATCAATAACATCCTCTGCAATATCTCTTGCCTCATCTTCTTGATTTTTAACTTTTTTTGTTCGAAGCATACTTGTCACTGGACCATAATTTATATGCTTATGTGCACCAATTAAAATATTGTCTAATGTAGTCATGTTTTCAAATAATTCTATATTTTGAAAAGTACGTGAGACACCCAAATTTGCAATCTTATCAGGTTTCAAATCTGCTATTTCTTGATCATAAATTTTTATTTCCCCTGAAGTCGGCCTATAAATTCCGTTAACACAGTTAAATACTGATGTCTTTCCTGCTCCATTTGGACCTATGATTGAAAATAAAGAACCCTCTTTCACCTCAAACGAGATATCATCCAATGCTTTGACGCCTCCAAAATTTAAACTTACATTAACAAATTCAACTGCATTTTTCATGACAACCATCTCTTTTTACGTTTGTAGTGTTTTACGTCTTTAAAAGATTTTCTCTCAGTTCCTTCTGCATTTAGACCTAGATAAAACTCTTGAACATCTTGATCTTGTAATAACTTTGAGCTGGGGTTATCCATTACAATATTGCCAGTCTCCATTATGTAACCATGAGATGATATCTTGAGAGCCATATTTGCATTTTGCTCAACTAATAAAACTGTTACACCTTGGCTATTAATTTCAAGAATCAATTCAGAAATCTGTTGTACTAATTTCGGAGCCAAGCCAAGACTAGGTTCATCTAATAACAGGTATTTTGGGTTTGACATTAAAGCCCTTCCAATAGCTAGCATTTGTTGTTCGCCACCTGACAAATAGCCAGCAGTATTTTTATCTCTATCTTTTAAAATTGGAAATAAGGTAAATACTCTCTCGATATTTTCGTCAATCGAATCATTGGCAGTAAAACCACCTAATCTTAAATTTTCTCTAACTGTTAACTCTGAGAAAATTCTTCTCCCTTCCAAAACTTGGGCAATCCCTAGTTGAACAATTTTTGAGGGCTGCGCATTTGTAATTTCTTCATCTTCAATAAATATTTTACCTTTGGTGATGTCACCATTTTGCGTATCTAACAAACCAGTAATTGCCCTAAGAGCAGTTGTTTTGCCGGAACCGTTGCTACCAAGAAGAGAAACAATTTGACCTTTTGGAATATCGAAAGAAACACCTCTGAGAACTAAAATTACATCTTGATAAACAACTTCTAAATTTTGTACAGAAAGCATTATGTATTTACTTTAACTTATCTGGTGCAATTTTACTAAAAATAAGAGATAGGATTTGAAAAATCAAGTACAACTAGAATGCATTTAACATATGTTTATGGAAGAAGAAGAATTTCAACAACAAGAATTATTTAAAACAGAAAAATATATATCTGATCTGGTTGAAGAGAAAACAAAAAAAAGAGGATCATCATTAAATTTAGTTTTTCTATCATCTTTTTTTACAAGCATTATTGTTTTATCTTTTTTATTCTTTTTTGGCATTTTTGAAGAAGAAGAAATTGTCCTTCCTGATCCTGTAACAATTACAGAAACAATTAAAGAAAAAGAACTTGTTGTACCAAGGGTGGATTCTTCAAAAGTTGTTTCAATAGCTGAGATCGCCACAAAAACTATTGTCCAACTGCAAGTTGGAGAGAGGAATAGTGAGGATGATTTTATTTCTATAGGTGGTGGATCTGGTGTCGTCATAAATGAAAGAGGTTTGATCATAACTAACCATCATGTAATTGATGAAGCTACTGATGTAAGAGTTATTTTTGAAGATGGAAGAATGTATGAAGCAAAAATTATTGGGTCAGATAGGTTAACAGATATTGGTGTAATAAAAATTGAAAATGAAAATCTTACTCCAATTTCCATTGGTAACAGTGAAGGTGTATTCGTTGGTGACTTAGCAGTTGCAATAGGACACCCATTAACATTAGGTGCGGCTCCAACAGTGACAACAGGTGTTATTTCTGCCCTTGATAGAAGGTTAGATGTTGGAAGTGAAAATATGAATAATCCAGTTACGCTTTTTGGTTTAATTCAAACTGATGCGCCTATAACAAGAGGATCTAGTGGAGGAGCTTTGTTGAATAATAATGGAGAGTTGATTGGAATTACAACTGCAATCGCTACAGCAGATGTTGGGGCTGAGGGATTAGGCTTCGCTGTTCCAATCAATCTTGCATTGGGTATTGTTGAAGACATTCTTGATGATGGAAAGGTTCTTCATGCTTTCTTAGGTATCTTAGGTGCTCAATATTTTGAAGTTGCAGATGATGGAGCACGCATATTTTCAGGAGTCTTGATTGAAGAACTTTATGGTCCAGCAAACGACATATATGCAATCGGTAAGGCCGGTGCTTTACCTGGTGATGTAATAAAAAAAATTAATGATGAAAAAATATCTACTCTAGATCAATTAATAACTATTCTCCGAAATAAAAGAGCAGGAGATGAAATCACTGTAGAAATACTCAGAAATCAAAATATAATTACATTAGATTTCACTCTTGATTTACGACCTTCTGATGTTTAATGTCTGAAGATATTTTTTCCCAATTCTTTAATCTTTTCAATAATGAAGAGTCAGACGTAAATTGGGAATTGGCAAATCAAATTAATAACCACATAACAAAAGATGAGGAAAATATTCCTTTCGAACTCTCAAATAATGAAATAAATTATGAACAAATTTTTAGGGTAATTGAACTTAATTCCGAAGAAATAAGCAAAAATGAACCTAGACCTAGAGAAATTACTTTTTTAACTCCAAAAGAATATGGCCAGTGGTTTATTAAATCCATTAAACACTTTAATTTTGAAAATATCGACTCACCAGAATTATCTTTATTTGGAGGAATGGGGGGCAATAATATCAAATCATCTATTTTTGGAATGCAATTTGGTAATCTAGCCGGCCTACTAGGTAAATTTTCATGGGGTTTGAGCCAGTTTGGTCTAATACTCCCACAATCTTCAACACTTGGGATAAACCAAAAGAACTTCAATGCAAAAATTACGAGTTTCGAAGCAGATGAAAATGACCTTACATTAGGATTGTTTGCAATTGAATATACAACATTATGTCTTGGTGTTTATACGGAACCATTTAAAAATATAATGAACACACTTACAAAAAGTTCCGAAGAGATGATTGAAAATCTTAAAGATCTTAATCTTGATATGAATCCTGAAACAATCAATAACCCTCAAGACATGTTTACTAATATTTCTGGAGTAGAGGGTATTGATCCTAGTAAAGTATTTGAAAATATTGCTGCCCCACTAAGTTTTTATAGATCAGTGATAAAACAGAAATCTAAAGATCTAGGAATTCTTCAAGATGAAAGCATCTTTGATTTATTGATGGATTTATCTTTTTCTAATTATGAAAGCCCAACTAAGGACATTGAAACAAAAATTTCTGAATTAGATAATTATTCTGATAGTTTCTTAAATTATCTCGTTGATTCAAAGAGTACCTTCAGCTTAGAAAAAATTTTAAGTGATTCAGATTTAATTCCAACTATTGATGAATTGTATGACCCGATTAATTGGGCAACACGTACGTCAATGCCTCCTATATAATCAACATTATTAAAATATTTTAAAAAAGGAGAAAAAATGAGCTTAAATATTGGTGATTCCATACCTGAATTTTCATTAATAAATTATGATAAAGAAAAATATGAATCTAAAGATTCTTTAGGAAGAAAAACCATGTTCGTTTTTATGCCTTTCCCATTTAGCAGTGTCTGTGATGGAGAAATTTGTGAACTACGAGATAATTTGGATTCTTTTAAATCTGCAGAAACTGACACAGTGATGATAACAGTTGCTGCCCGTCCAACGAATGAAGCTTGGGCAAAACATAATCAGATAGAGTTTCCAATTCTTGCAGATTTTTGGCCACATGGTGAAGTCTCAAAAATGTTTGGATGTTTTAATGAAGGTGCTGGAATATCATTACGTTATACATACATAACTGACGAAAATAATGTTATTACTGAAATTATTAAAAGTGATGAGATTGGAGTAGAAAGAGATTTTCAGGCTTATAAAGAAAAATTTAGTATTTCTTAGCCAACTTCTCTGATATCACTGTCATGAATTCTTTGGCGTTTGATTCGTCTTCTTTCTCTTTCAGATAAACCACCCCAAATACCAAACTTTTCTGAGTTTTCGATTGCAAATTCAAGACAATCTTCTTGTACAGAGCATGCCCTACAAATAGATTTAGCTTTTCTTGTAGATGCTCCCCTTTCAGGGAAAAAAATGTCCGCGTCAGCTCCTTTACAATTTGCTTCTTCGGTCCAGGAAGGCATTCCGCCTATAAGTTCCTCGATTATTGATTTTTCCATACCACCCCTTTTATATTGAAAAACTAAATTACATAAGTGTAATTTATTATTGTAAAGTCGTAATGTCAAGAGGCTTATATCCTAAATAATTATATGTAATATTGCTTTTATAGGATAATTAATTAATGGCATATCAAAAAATTGTATCAACTGGTTCTGTTTATAAAGGAAAAACTGGAATGTGGCTATATGTTTTTCATAGGGTTACTGGGGTTGGACTTTTTGGATATTTGCTTCTTCATATTATCTCAACTGCATTGATTCTTTTAGGACCAGAGATATATGAGGGTGCCGAAGCAGTATACAAAAATTTTTATTTTCGGGTTGCTGAGATTGGACTTATGGCTGCTGTTTTAGGGCATGCAATCAACGGGTTAAGAATAATTACAGTAGATTTATGGAGTAAAGGATCAGACTATCAAAAACAGCTAAATTTCGTTTCATTATTTGTTTTCCTCGTAATTTTTATTCCAACAACTTATAAAATGACTACTTCTTACTTTGACTTGTGTCTTGAAAAAAGTTCAAGTGAGACGACAGTTGTTGATTGTATTATAAGACCTATACCGGATTGGAAATAAAATAATGCAAACTACTAGAACAGATTGGGGAAGGCGTCAACCTCCTATTGGTGGATCAAGCTTTGAACTTCAAGCATGGTTTTTTATGAGAGTAAGTGGACTTGTATTAGTTTTTCTTGCAGTTTGGCACATGTTTATAATGCACGTCTTTAATGACACACTTAACTTAGATTATGAGTTTGTGGCTGCAAGGTGGGAAACTCCATACTGGAGAGCATTTGATTGGCTTCTTTTAGCACTAAGTTTATTGCATGGTACAAATGGTGTAAGAGTTGTAATTCATGACAATATTGCTGATAAAACAATAAAAAAGCTAGCTCATAGTGCATTGTATGGAACTTCTTTAATTTTCTTTATAATAGGAACTTATGCAATTGTTGCATTTGTAAGGCAAGTATGAAAGTAATTAAACATTCATTTGATGGAGTAATAGTCGGAGCAGGTGGCGCTGGTCTCAGAGCTGCTATTGAAGCAGCTCCGCATATGAAACTTGCGGTAATAACAAAACTCTATCCAACAAGATCACATACCGGTGCTGCCCAAGGTGGCATGAGTGCTGCTCTCGCAAACGTAGAAGAAGATAATTGGAACTGGCACGCTTTTGACACAGTTAAGGGATCCGATTATCTTGCTGATCAACCTGCAGTTGATATTCTTTGTAAAGAAGCAATTGATGCTGTTATTGAATTAGAGCATTGGGGTCTTCCATTTAGCAGATTAGATAATGGGAAGATAGCACAAAGACGTTTTGGTGGACATACTGTCAAGGAAGGGACATCTCCAGCATTTAGAGCATGCTATGCAGCTGACAGAACAGGGCATATGATTCTTCAGACCCTTTATCAGAAGTGTGTCTCAATGGGAGTCACTTTTTTTGATGAATTCCAAGTTTTAGATATCAAAATCGAAGATGGTATTTGTCAAGGCGTAGTAGCTTATGAACTTGCAACAGGAGATATCCATATTTTTGAAACTAGGGCTGTTACTTTTGCAACTGGTGGTTTTGGGAAAATTTTTAAAGTAAGCTCTAATGCTCACTCTCTAACAGGGGATGGTCCAGGAATACTTTATCAAAAAGGTATACCTTTGGAAGATATGGAATTTTACCAATTCCATCCCACTGGTATTTATAGATTAGGAATACTGCTTTCAGAAGCTGCCAGAGGTGAGGGTGGAATTCTTAGAAATAAAGATGGAGAGAGATTTATGGAAAGATATGCCCCTTCAATTAAAGATCTAGCTCCTAGAGATATGGTATCTAGAGCGATTGCTACTGAAATAAGTGCAGGCAATGGTGCAGGTCCGGACAGTGATTATGTATATTTAGATTTAACTCATCTTGGAGCAGAGACAATAAAGAAAAAGCTTCCTGATATTACTGATTTTGTTAGAACTTATGTAAAAATAGAACCAATTGAAGAACCTATCCCAGTTCAGCCTACCGCCCATTACGCGATGGGTGGAATTCCGACAGATGTAAATTCAAGAGTATTAAGTGATGAAAAAGGTACGGTACTCCCTGGGGTTTATGCAGCAGGGGAAGCTGCTTGTGTAAGTGTTCATGGAGCAAATAGGCTTGGAACAAATTCACTTTTAGACATAGTAGTTTTTGGTAAGAGAGCTGGCCAAAGTATGGTTGATTATGTAACACAGACAAAACCAAACCAACTCAGCGACAATGCTTCTAATGATCTAACAAAAAAGATTACAAATTTAATAGAAAAAGAACATACCAATGAATTCTCTGTAGCAAAGATAAGAAAAGATTTGCAAGATTCTATGGAAGAAAATGCAAAAATCTTTAGGACAAAAGAAACTTTAGAAAAGCAGACTGAAATTTTAGAGGAATTAAGAGAAAGATATGAAAATGTTACAATTTATGACAAAGGTAAAGTTCACAATTCAGAACTTGTAGAAGCAATAGAGTTAGATTATCTTCTAGATATGTCCGAAGCAACAGTATCAAGTGCACTCGCTAGAAACGAATCTAGAGGTGCTCATTCAAGGCAAGACTATCCAGATAGAGACGATACTAACTTTATGAAACATTCTTTTGCATTTAAAAATGAGAATTCTGCAAATCTTAAATATAGAGATGTGGAATTGGGCAAATACGAGCCAATGGAGCGAAAATACTAATGGATGTTTCAATAAAAATTTTACGTTATGATCCTGAGTCTGACAGAAAAGGGCACTGGGAAAATTATATTGTTGATGCTGAACCCGAAGAGAGAATTCTTGATTTACTTCACAAAATAAAATGGTTTGAAGATGGATCACTTTCTTTTAGAAAATCTTGTGCACATGGAGTATGCGGGTCTGATGCAATGGTTATCAATGGAGAAAACATGTTGGCATGCCAAGTTTTAGTAAAAGAAGTCGGAAATTCATTAAAAATCGAACCTATTCGTGGACTTCCCGTAGTAAAAGATTTGATTGTAGACATGGAACCATTTTTTGATAGTTACAAAAAGGTAATGCCTTATCTTATCAATGAAAAAGAACCTGGCGATAGAGAAAGGTTACAATCGCCCGAGGATAGGGATAGATTTGAAGACACAACAAAATGTATCTTATGTGCAGCATGTACAACTAGTTGTCCCGTTTTTTGGACTGCTGAATCGTATGTTGGACCTGCTGCAATTGTTAATGCTCACAGATTTGTATTTGATTCTAGAGATGAAGGTTCAAAGCAAAGACTTGAGATATTAAAAGATGTCAATGGTGCTTTTCGATGTAGAACTGCATTTAATTGTACATCAGCATGTCCGAGAGGAATTCAAGTTACAAAAGCAATTGAAGATATAAAAAGAGAAACACTTCTAAATAATTAATGTCTGATTTAAATAAAGATATTGACGAGGTATTAAAAAACTTAAAGCTAGCAAAAAAATCTTTAAGTAATGTTTATTTGAATCTAATAGACGAAAATGATGATGACTTTTTTATAAACTTAGATACCGGAGAAAAAGTTCAAAATCTCAAGCACGATAATTATGGTTTAATAATCAAAATGACAGTTGAAACATTTAACCAGCTAAAAAATAATGAAAAACATCCAGAAGATTTAATGTTTGAAGAAAAAATAAAAATTTCTGGTGACTTGAAGCTTCTACAAGAATAAGAAAAGACGGCTAAGCCGTCTTTTCAAATGATTAAAATTAATAATTAATTTAAACTATCTTTTAATCCTTTTGCAGCTTTAAAAGCTGGTGCATTTTTTGCAGCAATTTGGATTGTTTCTCCAGTTGCTGGATTTCTACCTTGTCTTGCAGCCCTGTATCTTGACTCAAACTGTCCAAAACCTGCGATGCTTACTTTATCGCCGTTCTTCATACCGTTTGTTATGCCATCAAAAACTGCTTCAACAGCTGCCTTTGCGTCTGATTGTGACAATCCTACTTCAGATGCCACTACGCTTGCCAATTGGTCTTTATTCATAGCTGTTTTGCCTTTCTTTAATATTTCTTACAATAATTATAGTTTTTTTAGAGGAAATTTCTTAAAAATACAATAAATATTGGGTTTTTTTATTAAAAGGCTGATTTTATTGATTTTTTATGTTATTAAGCTCTTCTACTTTACTTTTTACTGAATTTGATGCTTCTATTAAAGCATTCTTTTCATTTTCTAAAAGATCAAACTCGACGATTTCAGTAACCCCGTCCTTGCCAAGTTTTGCTGGTACTCCAAGATAAACATCATTAATACCATACTGCCCCTCTAGCCAAGCACATACTGGAAAAATTTCATTTGAATTATTGATGATTGACCTCACCATGGTTGCTGCTGACGATGCTGGAGCAAAATAAGCACTTCCAGTTTTTAATAACCCAACAATCTCGGCACCACCATTTGATGTTTTTTCAACAAGATCATCAATATCTGAATCACTCAGAATATCAGTTAAGGGCTCACCTTTTACAGTGCACAAAGATGGAACAGGAACCATTGTCTCACCATGACTTCCTAAAGTTAGTGCATAGACATCAGATGTATCAACAGAAAGTTTTTCAGCAATGAAGTAGGCAAACCTTGAAGAATCTAATACTCCTGCTTGCCCAATTACTTTATTTTTTGGCAATCCAGAGACCTGTGAAGCAAGAGTTGTCATTTGATCTAAAGGATTAGTAACAACAATAATTGAAGGATTGTCTGAATATTTTAATATTTCCTGGGTTACGGTTTCCACAATTTTTGCATTTACTTCAAGTAAGTCCATACGTGACATTCCAGGTTTTCTAGGTAGACCAGCTGTTATTACGACAACATCACTTCCTGCTGTATCTTTATAATCATTTGTTCCAACAAGTTTGGTATTAAATTTTTCTACAAATCGTGACTGATTAA
>CACGBK010000003.1 GCA_902571385.1 uncultured Candidatus Actinomarina sp. | reverse complement strand
AACTCAAAATTTTTAATTGATCTTTCTTTAAAATATTCGATTGGATTAAATCAATGGCAAGGAAGTATTGAAAATATTGACAATAAGATTGACCTTTTCACAAAATCAAGCATCAGTGAGTCAAAAATTAGTTACTGTACAAAAAACTTAAAGTTTTCTACAAAAGAATTAAGTGAAAAAATAGAAATCATATATGTTTTAAGTGAAAACAAAACTTTTAAAGATCAGATTGATGATATTAGTAAATACTGGTTAAATTAAAAAATGATTGATATTAGATCTGATACTGTAACAAAGCCTTCAAAAGAAATGTTGGAAGTAATCGTAAATTCTGAAGTTGGGGATGATGAGTATAAAGAAGATCCCACAGTTAATGAACTTGAGGAATTTGCAGCAGATTTACTCGGGTTTGAATCTGGACTCTTTGTTACTTCTGGCTTGATGGGAAATCAAATTTCATTACTAAACCACACAAATCCTGGAGAAGAAGTAATAACAACTGAAGATTCGCATATTAAAAATTATGAACATGGGGCAGCTTCATTTTTATCTAGAATTCAATTTAGGAATATAAGTCATAATGATGGTGATTTGGATTTAGATGATATAGTCTCACAAATTTCTAAATCATCATATTACAAACCTAAAATTAGTACGGTTGCAATTGAAAATACTCACCTTGCTTCAGGGGGTACAATAATTCCATTTGAAAACATAAAAAAGTTATCTGAATTTACAAAATCTAATAATTTAAAGCTTCATGTTGACGGAGCAAGAGTATGGCACGCAATTTTGGAAGAAGAAACAAAATCTAATTATGGAAAATATTGTGACAGTTTAACATTTTGCTTTTCAAAAGGACTTGGTGCTCCTATCGGATCCATGCTATTAGGGTCAAGAGATTTTATTACCAATTCACGTGAATATAGAAAAAAAATTGGTGGAGGAATGAGACAAGTCGGGATTATCGCCTCTGCTGCAAAATATGCTTTAGAAAACAGAAGCAATCTTATTGCTGATCATACAATGGCGAAAGAGGTATTTACCGAAATTAAAAATATGGAAAATAATATAGACTGTATAGATTCTGTATCCTATAAAGGAACAAATATGATCTTGTTAAATTTTGATACTTTGAGTAATTCAGATGAGTTTTTAAAATATTTAGCTAATAATGAAATTAAAGCAGGTTATCTTCGAGAAAAAGTCATAAGATTTGTTTTTCACAAAGATGTATCTTCAGATAATAAAGAAAAAATAATTAAAACCCTTCAATCTTTTTCATAATATTTGTCATCGTTCCATTCAGTTATGGATTTTTCAGATAATCTTATTAAAGTAAATACACCACCAATCATTACAATATTTGTAATCAATATATTTAAAGCAATAGTGTAAGTGCAATTAGTTGAACAGAATGTATTTCCAAGTATAAAACCAATATAAATAGACAAACTTAAAACAAGTAAATAAATTATAAATTTAAATTTTTTACTAAAAACCATTTTCAACATTATTGTAATAGAAGATGAATTTTGTAAATCCATGGCTTTCATTATTTAGTTTTGTTTATTTCATAGCCGCTGGATTGTTGTCTTTTTTAATGAGTAAATACTTTGTTATCTTATATCTCAAAAATGTAGATTCAAGATTTTTAAGATCTATTGAGCCATTGATAGGTGTAATAAGTTTTACGTCATCATTTGGATTATTTTTAATTATTCTTTACAACATACTAACCTAGACTGGGTTAGTATACTTTTTAAAACCATTCTGATCAATATATTGTAAATCACAGTGCCCTGGTTTATCTTTATTAAAATTGTCAGACTCTAATTTATAAAACATAAATGATCTAATCGTGTCTTGATGGGTAACAAATAAAACATTTTTATTATTCTCATATAACTTG
Organism: uncultured Candidatus Actinomarina sp.; assembly: GCA_902571385.1. Lineage (GTDB taxonomy): Bacteria > Actinomycetota > Acidimicrobiia > Actinomarinales > Actinomarinaceae > Actinomarina. The sequence continues at coordinate 185,539 of CACGBK010000003.1, read as the reverse complement.
TCGACCCTTTTAAAAGTATCATAGAAACTTTCATCAGTATTAAGTTTTGTCGGATCATTTATATAAATTTCAAATTCCTTTGATTGCTGTATTTCAAAAGTATTATTTCCAATCCAATTTTTAATTCCACCCCATTCGGTAATTTGTTCTGAAATGGTTATTTCTTTCTTCAATATTTTATTTACTATATTGGAGGTTTGCCTTGCCCTAAGAAGAGGGGAGGTAATTATTTTTTCAATTTTAAAATCTTTCTTTAATTTTTCAGCAATGTGCCCTGCTTGTTTTATTCCTTTTTCAGAAAGTTCGTAACCTGGAATATTGTAATATAAAATATCTTTAGGATTTTGCACTTCACCATGTCTCAAAAATATATTCATCTTAATTACAGAGTAGTTTCAGAATATATTAAAATCTTCATATGGGTTTGAATAAAAAAGAACAAGAAATTTTAAAACAAATTGAGATGGGTCTCTCAGAGGATGATCCAAAATTAGAAAAAGCAGTTGAAAATTTAACCCTTTCAAACTTTTCTCGTGCAAGAATAACAATTTCGTTTTTCATATTCCTATTAGGCTTCATAACCATGATTGGAACTTATACTATTCAACCCATATTTGCCATAGTTGGTTTTGTTCTGATGGCACTTTCAGGATTTGTATTTGTTACAAATACAAAATCCTTACTAAGTGCTGAAAACATAAATGAATGGAACTTTAAACAAATCTATAAATTAGTAAGAAACAAAGATACCTCTAGACAAAACAAATAGTATTAATTAAATTAAATAATACGTCTTAATTTATAAGGAGTAAGGAATTGAATAAGGACGCATTTACATCTAAACAAGCATGTCATTTGTCTGATTGCACTTCACATCAACTCAGATACTGGGACAAAGTAGGTCTGGTCTCTCCGAGCATACAGTCATCGCAAGGTAAGCCTGGAGTTCCAAAATTATATTCTTTCAGAGATATTGTGTCTCTTAAAGTTATTAAAACTTTACTAGACAATGGGATGAGCATTCAAAGAGTTAGACGAGCTTGGAGATATTTAACAAGAAATGGAGACTTGCAAGACGAACTTTCTAAAACAAAACTTATTTCAGATGGTGAAACAATTTATACAATTGAGGACAAAGAAGTTTTTGATGCACTCAAGCTTGGACAACTAGCATTCTTTGAAACAATTGATTACGTTGCAAAAGAAGTAAAAGAAGATGTTTCAAAATTTGAATTAGATAAAGAAAGATTCTTGAACCTTTTAACAAAAGTTGAAGATGATGTTCAATCACAACAGTTACAAGCGTAAATAAATTTTCTCATCTAAAATTAAATTATGAATAAAAATTTTCATAATCATAGGACTTTAATTCTCAACGCAACATACCAACCCTTATCAATTGCATCAGCTAAAAGATCAGTTGCTCTCATGCTTTCAAACAAAATTAATGTAATAAAAACATCAAATCTTGAATTGAGGTCAGAATCTTCAACTATAAAAATCCCCAAAGTTGCCGCATTAAATTACTATGTAAAAGCTCCATACGCAAGAAGGGTTGCATTAAATAGGGAAAATATATTTATAAGGGATCATAACATTTGTCAATATTGTGGAGTTCAAGCTGAGTCGATTGATCATATTATTCCAAAATCAAAAGGTGGAAAACATGAATGGCAAAATGTTGTTGCATGCTGTAAAAGGTGTAATTTAATTAAGGCAGATAAAGATTTGAATCAAACAATACTAAAACTTATCCAATCACCTCTCGCCCCAGAGGGAAATTTTTGGATAAAAACCATTATAGGTTCAAACCCAGACCCTGAGTGGGAAGAGTACCTAATTTCAGCATAATTTTTTTTTCAAATTGTGTTGCAAAGTGTCATATAGTGTCATATAATGACACAAAGTGGTTCAAGGCACGAAAGGCGGATAAAGTGTTCCTTGGTGAGTATCAACACATAATGGACTCGAAGGGTAGAGTAGTTATTCCATCGAAGTTTAGGAAAGAGCTCCAACAGGGCTGTGTAGTCACCAAGGGACAAGATAATTGTCTGCAAATTCTAACAAAAAAAAGTTGGACTTCTCTTTCTGAAGAAATGGTTGATTTACCAGTAACAGAAAAATCTTCTAGACAACTAAGGAGAGCTATATTTAGTGGTGCTGTTGACTCTAAATTAGATTCTGCCGGAAGAATTCCAATACCAGAAAATTTAAGAGAATATAGTGAGATAGATATAAATGGTGAAGTCACTGTTACAGGAATAGGTAACGCCATTGAAATATGGTCAACAAAAATGTGGAAAAAAATTCAAAATGATGCAGATTATGAATTTGCAAATATTAATGAAGTGAAAGGATAAGTTCATAGCCAGCTCTCTAGACAACTAAATTGGAACATCCTTACTCCGCCCAACTTTCCAATTGGTGCCAGTTCTAGAGAGCTGGGTATGAACAAAAACAGGGTTGGGTACATGCCACACAATGGTGTGATGAAAGAAGAAATATCTTCTATCTTAGATGATGTTCCTCCAGGTATATTTATCGATTCAACTTACGGCTACGGTTCTCATTTCGATATTATTTTGAAACACAATCACCTTACAGCTATCGGATTTGACCGTGACCTAGAAGCAGTTGATAGTAGTGATTCTTCTCACGAGGTAATTAATCTTAATTTTTCAATGATAAGTGATTATGTAAACAATAAATCTCTATCACCAATTAGCGGTGTTTTATATGATCTGGGTGTTTCAAGTCATCAGATTGATACCCCAAATAGAGGATTTTCTTTTTCGTTTGATTCAAAGCTTGATATGAGAATGAATCAAAAAGACGAACTTACAGCTGAAAAAGTCTTGAATACTTTTTCATATGAAAATCTTTATACAATTTTTAATGAATTTGGAGAAGAAAGGTTTTCAAAAAGTATTGCCAAAAAAATTATAGAAAATAGACCCATAAATAAAACTAGTGAATTATCAAACATAATTAGAAATTCTGTCCCAAAGCAAAATCCAATATTTATTGAAAAAAGTATTAGAAGAATATTTCAAGCTTTAAGAATATATATAAATGATGAACTTAACGAATTAAAAGATTCTTTATTAAAAGTAAAAGATTTGATTCAAAAAAATGGTGTAATTATCTGTATCTCTTACCACTCATTAGAGGATCGAATTATTAAAAATTTTATGAAAGATTTAACACTGGGATGTATTTGCGATCCTTCAATTGCAATATGTGTTTGTAATAATATACAAAATTTTGAATATCCAAAAAGAAAAAAATATTATCCAAACATAGAAGAAATTAATTCAAATTCGAGAGCCAATTCAGCAACATTAAGGTATGTAAGAAAAATATGAGAAAAAAATATATTTTTAGATTTGCTTACATTCTTTTATCAGCTTCAGTAATTTTATCTTTGTTTATAAATTTGAGAATTAATGAAATTTCAAAAGAACTTTCATTAATCAATACTGAAATAGTTGAGCTAGAACGATCAAAAGCAAATCTTAATATTGAGTATTTAAGAAAATACTCTTTTGAAAATATAGAAAATTTATCAAAATTAAAATCATATGTACGTTTAAAAGTAAGCAATTTAAATTTAGATTTAGAAACTCCTTATAAAATCAACACCGAAGACGCTAATGAAACAATTGTTATGGGTTTTGGAAGATGAAACTTTCTTCAAATAAAATGAAACTTAATTTTCTTTTTGTGTTGGTCATAATCCTTGTTACTTTCGGTTCATTTCTATTCATTCAAAAAGTTTATGCCTTACAATTTATTGAATCAGATTTTTTTGAATCTCAAGCACTGTCTTATAGACAGAGGGTGGAAATACTCGAAGCTAAAAGAGGTACTATATATGATAAAAATTTTAATGTTTTAGCAAGTAGTGTCCAATCTTACAATGTTGTAGTCAAATCGAATGAAATTGATGATTTAGGATTTGTTAGTGTTCTTTCTTCTTTGCTTAATTTAGATGAAGCTGAAGTTTTAAAAAAAATTAATGATAATTCAAAATTTTTCTACTTAAAAAGAAATGTTGATTATGAAACAGGAAATAAAATAAAATCTTGGAAATTTAAAGGTATTCACTTAGAACATTCCAACAAAAGGAATATTTACGATTCCTCGTCCTCAAATATTGTTGGATTTGTTGATCCTGATGGAAATGGAATTGAAGGGTTAGAGCTTTATTATGATAATCTTCTTAAAGGAGAAAATGGTGAATTAAGATATGAATCGGCCCCTAATGGTGCAATTATTCCACAAGGAGAGATAAGAACGATTCAACCAAGGCACGGGGAAGATTTAATTCTTTCAATTGATTCAGAACTACAATATCTTAGTAAAAATCTTTGCCAAGATGCCCTGAAAGACACTCAAGCCTTTATGTGTTCTGTTGTCTTTGCTAATGCTGTGACAGGAGAAATTCTTATTTCTACAGAAGTATCATCAACAAATAATGATTATTTTAATATTGACTTAATTAGCGCAAGAGCAAATTATGAACCTGGCTCATCATTAAAAATTTTTACTATTGGATCATTAATTGAAAATGGGATTGTTAATGAAAATGATGTTTATTTAGTTGAAGATAAGATAGAAATTATTGAGGGATCATGCAAAGAAGATTTTGAAGGTTACAAAGGGTGCTTTAGGGACTTTCTTAAGCATGAACCTATTAACCTTTCAGTGAAAGAAATTATTGAAAGATCATCAAATGTAGGAACAGTTAAAATTGTTAATGAAGGAAATATAAATGAAGTTGAGTTGTTCTTAAAAAGGTTTGGCTTTGGTTCTAAAACAGGAGTTGAATTATCGGGAGAGTCAAAAGGTGCATTTACTGAATACAAAACCTGCACAACTTGTTTAAGTTCTTTATCAATAGGATATTCAATCAATACTACGCAATACCAAATGGTGAAAGCATATGGCATAATTGCGAATGAAGGGTCAGATTTAAATCTTTCATTAACAAGAAGTAATCAACAAAATAACAATAACAAAAAAATTATAGATCGTAATCTTGCAAAAAGGTTAAAGATGCTTCTTATTAACGTTGTAGAGGGGCCTGACGGAACAGGAAAATCATTAAAAATGGATGATTATGTTATTGGCGGAAAAACAGGAACTAGCAGAACTTATTTAGAAGGCATAGGTTATTCAAATGATAGATTTACAACTTCTTTTACAGGCTTTGTTGAGACATCCAATGGTCCAATTGTAGGTTCTGTAATATTATGGGGGGCAAACGGCTCACCAATCTCTGAATATGTAACAGGAGGTTCTACTGCTGCTCCTATATTCAAAACAATAGTACGAAATCTTCTTCCAGGCGGTTAATATGAAAAAGTTAAATTTGAGAGATTTGAACTTATCACAGATTGACATTGATAAATTTGTAAATAGTTCAAAAGATGTTGAACGTGATTCAATTCTTTTCATAGATAACGTAAATGTTGAAAAGCTTAATATGTACGTTAATGATGCTTTGACGAAAAATGTAAAAAAAATATTAACATCCGAAAAGTGTAATATAAATAATGAAAAAATTTTAAAAGTATCAAATTACGAAGAAGTTTTAAATCAAGCTTATAATTTTATCTGCCCTGATTATAAGAAAAAAACTTACTTTGGGATAACTGGAACTAACGGAAAAACTACAACAGGTTATTATTTAGAACAAATTTTAGGCAATAACACTATTTTTATTGGAACTAACAATGAAAATCTATTTCAAGATATCACAAATGAGAAGCATCTAACATCGCCAAAATTGTTCAATATTCTAAAATTTTTAAGTAAACCTAAAAATAGAACTTATGAAAATGTAATTTTAGAAGCTTCTTCCCATGCTCTTGATCAAGAAAGATTTAAGGGTATAAAATTTAATACTTCTGGATTTACGAATCTTTCAAGGGATCATTTTGATTATCACAAAAACATAAACAAATATTTTGAAGCTAAGCTAAAACTTTTTTCAAAAAACTTATCAGATAAGTTTGTGTATTTTGATAGTGAATGGGGAAATAAAATAGAAGAGAATTCTGTTATCCCATCATTTAAGATAGGAAATAATAATGATTCAAATCTTAGAATCCTAGGAGAAAAATTATTTCCAAATATAAATCTGAAAATTCAAATCAATGAAGTTAAACACGATATAAATCTCAATGTTACTGGACCAAATTTCAATTTAAATTTCTTACTTGCTTTGTCAATGGCTCATTTTTCTGAAAAATTAAATATTGAAAACTATCAGGAAAATTTGCAAAATATTCAAAATCCTAAAGGCAGGTTTGAAATGCTTAATTACAAGAGTAACAAAATAATTATAGATTATGCACACACCCCTGACGCAATCAAAACAACAGTGGATTTTGTAACCCAATATTTCTCAAATGTAATCGTAGTATTTGGTGCAGGAGGCGATAGAGACACAGAAAAGCGTCTACTTATGGGTAATGCAACAAAAAATGCAGATAAAATAATTATTACAAATGACAATCCACGGCATGAAGATCCTGAAAAGATTGCAAATGATATTCTAGAAGGATGCGATAAAGAGAAAACTGTTGTAATACTTGATAGGAAAGATGCAATAACTTATGGCATTAACCAACTCAAGGACAATTCAGTTTTATTAGTATTAGGGAAAGGTCATGAAATGTATCAGGAGATAAAAAATAAAAAAATAAATTTCAATGACTTTGATTATATCTTGGACCTTTTAGGAGAGATAAGTTGATTGGAATTATTGTCGCTGGAGCAATTTCATTTATTTGTGTAATTCTTTCAACTTCTATTGGGGTTAATTATTTTAAAACTCGAAATATTGGACAACCGATACAGAAAGAAGTTGTTTTTCATGATCATAAAAAAGGAACTCCAACTATGGGGGGAGTGTTCATAATCTTTGGTACCTACTCTGGATATATTCTTTCACATATAAATTTTTGGACTATTGGAGAAGGCTTCAAGGTTGAATTTATAGATATTAATCCGGTAATTTTAATATCACTTTCATTAGGAACGCTAATGGCCTGCGTAGGTTTAGTTGATGATTTATTAAAAGTTCGAAAGAATAGAAATTTGGGGCTTAGAGCAAGGAACAAAATATTTTTGCAAATTCTTGTAGCATCTATTACAAGTTTTTATTTTTACTATCTTGACTACTCATCAACATTTTATTTTTTTAGTGGATTTGGTTTCGAAGTAGGTTTTCTTAAATGGATAATCATTACTTTTTTAATAGTTGGAATTACTAATTCTGTAAACTTAACAGATGGACTTGATGGGTTAGTGGCTGGATCGTCATCAGTTTCTTTTGGAGGAATTCTAATAATTTCATTCTGGATATTTAGACATCCAGAATATTATTCAAGCTTTATGAACAACCAGATTCTTGATCTAGATCTATCTATACTAATTTCTGCTTTAGCTGGTTCAGCACTTGGTTTTTTATGGTGGAATACCAATCCTGCAAAAATCATTATGGGAGATGTTGGCTCTCATTTTATTGGTTCAATGTTTCCAATTATATTGATTTCAATCGGTGCTGATGGCTTAATTTTGTTTTTCTGTTTTCTGTATATTTTTGAGGCTTTGTCTGTAATAATCCAAGTTTCTTCATTTAAATTTAATCAGAAAAGAATTTTTAAAATGACACCAATCCATCATCATTTTGAGATGAGTGGATGGGCTGAAACCACAATAATTGTAAGGTTTTGGATCATCAATGGAATATTTATTGTAATAGGGCTTGGTCTATTTTATGGAGACTGGGTATTGTTTGGAAATTAAGTGAAAACATTAATTTTTGGCTATGGCATAACTGGAAAAGCTGTAGAAAACTATTTAAAAAATAAATCAATAGAATATTTAATTTATGACGATAACAAAAACGTACTTCTTGATATCGAAAAAGAGCTGCTTTTTGATGAATCACAAATTAATATAATTGATGAAATTGTAATTTCTCCTGGTATAAATCCAGGTCACAAACAAATTAAAAATTTTGGAACAAAAAACAAAATAATTACAGATATTGACTTATTTTCCAGAGAGTTTAAAGGAAACTTTATTGGTGTTACTGGAACAAATGGAAAGACTACATTTGTAAATTTATTGACTGATTTTCTAATTTCAAAAGGCATTGACGCTGTTGCATGTGGAAATGTTGGTGTTTCTCCATTAAGTATTAATTTTGAAGATAAAGATTTTGCTATTGTAGAACTTTCAAGCTTTCAGCTTCATTATGCATTAAATCTTAATATTGATTTTGGGATATTTCTTAACTTTCATTCGGATCACCTTGACTGGCACAGAGATGAGAAAGAATATAGAAAATCAAAATTAAAATTATTGACCTTTTTAAATTCATACGAAAATTTAGTAACTGGTTTAAATACATTATCAAAAAAACATCTCGAGGATATTTTAAATGTTCCTATTGATAAGGACAAAGATGAGCTTTTAATGAAAAGTTATGACTTTGATGATACTAATTTTCCAGTAGATACGTGTTTGTCTTTTATTAAGATAATTGAAAAATTAGATATAAATCCTGACGAAGGATATGAATATTTGAAAAAGGAAGTTCAGTCTGAACATCGATTTGAATTTGTTGATTCAATTAATGGTACAAATTTTATTAATGATTCAAAGTCTACCAATTTTCACTCCATGTCCGTAGCTACATCAAGAGTTAGGAATGCACTATTAATTATGCATGGAATAACAAAGAATGTTCCAGAAGATGAAATAAATATTTCTGATGAAATAAAAAAGATACTTATTCCGAAAAACATGAATATTGATATTGACGTACTTAACTGTGAAATTGTTAAGTTAGATTCTATCTTAAGTTTAGAAACCTATCTTGAAGAGGAATATCAAAACTTTGAGTCAATATTATTTTCTTGTGGAGGTTCAAGCTTTTCTGATTTTAAAGATTACAAGGATAGAGGATTATTTTTTAAGAAAATAGTAAATAATCTAAAGGAAAATACAAGATGAATTTAACATATTCATTTTTTCAAAGATTAAATCTATTTAGTTTATGGTTTTTGGTAACTTTTGGAATTTTAGTAAATATATCCGCTTCATCGGTACAAGGCTTAAATCAATTTGATGATAATTTTTACTTTATTAAAAGGCATTTAACTGCTGTATTAATTGGAATTTTAATTTTTAATATAGGTAAAAAAATTAATTTTTATTCCTACAGCCGGTTAATTAACTTTTCGATTGTATTTGCTACGTCGGCTTTATTTTTTGTCTTAACTTATGGGATTGTTCGAGGTGGTAGTAGAAGGTGGGTAGATCTTGGTATAATTAATTTTCAACCAAGTGAATTTGCAAAGCCGATAATTATACTTTGGGTTGCTTACCAGTTAACTAATATAGATTCAAAATTTAACAATATTTTCTATTTGCGAAGAGCCATGTTTCTACCAATTGTTTGCTGTTTCTTTATCTATCTTCAACCAGATTATGGAACAACAATTACAATATTTGGTATTTTATTGTCTCAGATAGTATTTTCAAAGATTGATTTCAAATACCCAGTTGGAATATTATCCCTCTCCGTTGCTCCTCTCTACTTTTTAGCTATTTCTGGAAGTTATAGGTTAAATAGAATAACTACTTGGCTAGAAAGAGATTGTGATTTAGGTATTGATTTGCTGGGTGCCTGTTTTCAGTTGAATCAAAGTAGAATCGCAATTAGTTCGGGTGGAATGTTTGGATTAGGACCTGGTACCTCTCGCGCAAGATGGGGAATGCTACCTAACTCACATACAGATTTTATAGCATCTATAATCGGTGAAGAATATGGCTTTGTTGGACTTTTAATTTTCGTTATCATCCTAGGATTCTTAATTATTTCATTCTATGGTTTAGCAATTTCAACCAAAAGTGAATTCAAGAAATTAATATTTGTAGGACTAGGTTCATGGGTATTTATTCAAACAGCTATAAATCTGGGTGGAGCAGTAGGTCTTTTACCAATAACTGGGATGGTTTTACCATTTATATCATACGGCAGTAGTGCGATGGTTTCTATATTTACTGGAATTGCAATAGGGTATTCAAAAATATGAATCAACATAAAATCATGTTTTTTTGCGTTGGAACTGGAGGGCACGTACTTCCAGTAAAGAATATTATTGACGAATTATTAGATAAAGGAATATCAAAAAATCAAATTGAAATAGTGACAGATAGCAGGGGCTCTAAGTTCTTAAAAGAAATTGATGTAAAAAGCTATACGATTAATGTTTATAGATCCGATATTGGAAAATTAGGATATTTAATTAATCTAAATAAAATTTTTAAGACAATCTCGAATATAAATAGGCAAATAGATTTTAAAAATACAAAATTAATTTTTACTACTGGCTCTTACATTGCTCCTATTGCAGCGTACTTAAGCTGGAGAAACAAAAAAAAATTGTTTGTTCAAGAACAGAATATTTATACAGGTTTAGGAAATAAGATTGCTTCTTATTTTGAAAGTACAGTGTTTACATCATATCCGGATACAAAAAATGTTAATCAAAAAAATTTAGTATTTGTTGGCCCAGTAATTCATAAAAATATAAAAAGGTCTAAAAAAGATGTTAATAAAAATATTGTGATTGGCGTACAAGGTGGAAGCCAAGGTTCTGATGAAATAAATAATTTAATATACAAATATTTAGAGAATCATGAATTGAATAAAGTCAAAATATTACATATTGTTGGCCCATCAAATATTGATAAATCAAAAAATTTTAATAATTATGAACAGTTGGAATTCGTAGATAATATGAATGATTTCTATCAACAAATTGATATCCAGATTTCAAGAGCTGGTGGTGGTATTCTTGAAGCATTATATTTAAATATACCTCTAATACTCATACCCTATAAATTAGGAACTACATCATCACATCAGGAGATGAATGCTAAATATCTTGTAGATAATGAATATGCCATAATATGCAATAACTATAGTGACGTTGAAAAAGAACTTTTACTTATCGATAATGAAAACACTGATTGGTTAGATAAATTCAAAGAACAAAACACAATAGAGAGTGGAAATTCAATAATAATTAAAAATATTATTCAGGAAATTAAATATGGATTATAAAAATATTTATATTTTAGGGATTGGTGGTTCAGGAATGAGCTCTATTGGTAAATATCTCAAACAAAAAGGACTTAATGTAATAGGTTATGATCAGAGAAAATCATATGTTACAAATTTACTCAAACAAGACGGAATTGACGTTGTATTTTCTGAATCTGATATTCCATATGATAAAAATAATTTATATATATTTTCAAGTGCAATACCCATAGAATCAGAAAAATTCTCAGAATTGCACAACAAGAAAAATGTAATTTCACGCCCAGAATTTTTAAAAAATTTATCACGTGAAAATAAAATAGTTGGGATTACTGGTACTCATGGAAAAACATCTACGACTGCATTACTTTCACATATTTTTCATTTCAATAATGTCAATGTCTCATACATTTATGGGGGCGTGACAAATTTTAATGGTATTGGTGGGCATTTTGGAGACTCAGATCTGCCAATAATTTTAGAGGCCGATGAAGCATTTAATACATTTGAAAATATTTTTATTTCAGATCTCTTAGTTCTTAATATAGATAGTGATCATTTAGATTATTTTAAAAACTTTAATAACTATAAAAATGCATTTCTAAAAGTTATGGAAAATGTGAAAGATAACTTAGTCATTAATAATGATGACTCAGTATTGCAACGCCTTGAAGATTTTGATAAATCAGTTAAGTATGGAAAAAATAAAGACTCTGATTTCTTAATCTTAACTCCAGAAAAATTCCTATATGGAAGCGAAGAATATGTTATTAATTCACAAATATTAGGAGATCATTTTAGATCAAATATGGTTGGTGCCATTATATTAGCAATGAAAAATGGAATCAGTATTGAGAAATCTCTTGATGCAATTTCCTCTTTTCCAGGAGTTAAAAGAAGAACCGAACTTATAGGAATTGCAAAAGGAATTTCAATATATGATGATTATGGTCATCACCCCACAGAAATGAATGCAACAATTAACTCGTTAAAAAAGATAACTAAAAATAAATTATATGTAGTTTTTCAACCTCATAGATATTCCAGAACAAAAGAGTACTTTAATTTGTTTAAAAATTCTCTAATGATATCAGATTTTTCAATTGTTACAGATATTTATCCTGCTGGCGAAGATCCCATTCCTGGAATTTCGAGTAAAAATTTTGAAGGTGACAATATAAAATACTTACAATCAACACGGTATGTGCCAGAATATTTATCACAGGAAGTTAATAAAGGAGATGTAATTTTAACTCTTGGTGCTGGTGATATAACTTTACTTGGACCTAAAATACTAAAGTATATAAATGAAAATAAGTAGTGTAGATTTATCAAAAATAACAACCTATAGGTTTGGTGGAGTTTGTAAAAGTTTTATTGAATTAGAAGGTAAGGAAGATTTAAATAAGCTAAATGAAACAGTTCTTGGAAAAGAAAACATTATTATAGGAAAAGGTTCTAACGTAGCATTCTCTGATAAAGAATTCCAAGGCAATGTTATTTCTCCAAAATTTACATCAATCGAAGAAAAAAGTGAAACGGAAATCACCGTAGGTGCTTCAGTATTTTTGCCAGACTTATCAAGATACTTTAAAGAAAATGTATATTCAAATGGTGAATTTTTGATCGGCATTCCAGGAACAGTAGGCGGTGCTGTGAAAATGAATGCTGGCGCTTACGATTGGGAATTTTCAGATCTTATTCAGTACATTGAATGTTTTGACTTAAATACATCGAGCATAATTAAATTGACTAAAGATGATATTAATTTTTCATATCGATGTTCTCAAAACCTTGACAACAAAATTATATTGAGTGCAACTCTCAAAATTGAAAAAGGTGATATCAATAAAATTAATAGTAATCTTGCGAATTTTAATAAAATAAGAAAAAACAGTCAGCCTCCAGCAATTTATAATGCTGGAAGTGTTTTTAAAAATACTAAAGATTTTACTGCCGGTAAGTTGATTGATGAAGCTGGCCTCAAAGGATATGAAATAGATGGTGTAAGTGTGAGTGAAAAACATGCAAATTTCTTTATTGCAAAAAAGGAAGCTAAATCACTTTCACTATACAAACTTGTACAACATGTAAAAGAAGTAATTGATAGTAAATTTGGAATAAGATTAGAAGAAGAAATTATCTTTATTGGTGATTTTGACTTATGAGTCTTTCAAGTGAAGTTGAAAGTAATTCTTTTAGAACATTCACTCTTTTTATTTTTGCTGTATTAATAATTTTTGGTCTCGTAGTCTCAATTTTTTCATCTAAATACAGAGTATCAGTAATTAATTATGATAATGGACTAGATCTAAATTATGAAGGGCTAAAAGAAGTCGAAAACTTATCAATTTGGCTAGTTAACGATGATAATTTCGAAAAATTTTATTTTGATAATCAAAATGTCGAAAACTTAGAAATCTCAAAGCAATTGCCGAATGTCATCAACATAAATATTAATCTATACCAAAAAATTGTCGTTTACACAGACTTCAGAGATTCTAGTCCCGAACAAAGAGTCTTATATAAAAATTTATACAGCACCGTTAGTGTTTCTGAAGAAGACCTTGCACATTTAGTAATTACAAACGGTCCAATTGATGATGGATTCTACAATGAAATCGTCTCATTTATACTAACTGTAGGAAAATACAAAATTGATCTTAGTAACATATCTATGACTTTTGACGGAGATACGCTTGTTGTAAAGTATTTAGATACGATTATTGAGGCAGGAAAAGCCTCAGATCTTTCAAAGAAAGGAAGCGTAGTAGGTTACATCCTTGAAAATGATGATTGTAAGGGGAGCGTAAAGATTCTCGAAAGTTCAGATGAAGACATTGAAACCTTGTTTAATTGCTAAATAATAATCTAAATCTAAAGTTTAGATATAGATAAAAATATAAAAATTTTTTGTATAAATCATTACATTTGATAATCTCTTTATTAAGGAAAATTTATGGCAAATAAAAAACAAACTAAATCAAAACCTAAAGCTAAGGCTTCTAAGCCGAAGCCAAAAAAAACAGCTGCTAAGTCAAAAAAAGCTGTTTCAAGAAAAAATAACAAACAAAGAGGAGTCAATTTAAATATGAGACCAAGAAATTATGCAGCAGTTATAAAAGTTATTGGTGTTGGTGGCGGTGGAACTAATGCCGTAAATAGAATGATAAAAATGGGTATTAAAGGTGTCGACTTTGTAGCATGTAACACCGACGCTCAAAGTTTACTTGGTTCAAAAGCTGATCTTAAATTAGATCTTGGAAGAAAATCAACTAGAGGTTTAGGAGCTGGAGCTAATCCAGAAGTGGGGAGACAAGCCGCAGTCGATTCTGAGGAATTAATAAATGAAGCTCTCAAAGGTGCTGATATGGTCTTTATTGCAGCAGGTGAAGGTGGAGGTACAGGAACAGGTGCTTCACCTATACTCGCAAATATTGCACATGAAATGGGTGCACTAACTGTTGGAGTAGTGACAAGACCTTTTGGGTTTGAAGGTAGAAGAAGGTCTGTTCAGGCAGAAGAAGGTATTCAAGCTTTAAGAGATGTAGTTGACACACTTATTGTTATTCCTAACGACAGATTATTACAAATAAGTGACAAGGATATAAAAATTAGCGAAGCTTACCTAAAGTCCGATGAAATACTAGCAAACGGTGTTCGAGGTATTACTGGTTTAATTACAAATCCAGGAATAATAAACGTTGACTTTGCAGATGTTAAAACCATATTAAAAGATGCGGGTAATGCTGTTTTAGGAATTGGACGTTCAACTGGCGAACAAAGAGCTCCAAACGCTGCACAAGCAGCAATATCCTCTCCATTATTAGAAGCAAATATGGATGGAGCTGAAGGTGTATTAATAACTATAGCTGGATCCGAAGACTTGAAACTTCAAGAAGTAAATGAAGCAGCAAGAGTTATTACTGAAAGAGCTGATGATAATGCTGAAATTATATTTGGCCACTTAGTCGATGATTCTTTAGGTGATGCTGTAGAAGTCACTGTTGTTGCTGCTGGATTTGGGCAGAGACCTAATAGAAGAGTTTCTTCTGATTTTGATGAAAATGGGGGAGAAAGTCTTCCTGATTTCATCAGGGGATGATTAATTCAAATTTAATCAAAAACGCAGAATTTCGAAATAAACATAATTCAAAACCAAATTTGAAACTTGGTTCATTCGCAGATATGAATCAAACCCACAGTGATATAGTCTTAGAAATTGATAAAAAAGGCACATACGAGGCAGATGCTTTAGTAACTGAAACAAAAAACTTAAAACTTATAGTTAAAACTGCTGATTGTATGCCTGTAGTAATATCTGATGAAAAAAAGGTTGGAGTTGTACATATTGGTTGGAAAGGTGTCGAAAACAAAATTTTTTTTAAAGCAATAAAAAAATTTAATTTAAGTAATTTAAAAGTTTCTATCGGACCACACGCACAAAAATGTTGTTATGAAATTAAAGATGATTTATTTAAGAAATTTCCAAAATCGACAGTTATGAAACAAAGTAAAAAATATCTTGATTTGAGTAAAGAAATTCAAAGATTTTGTATTTCAAATAATATTGACTTTGAAAATTCCTCAATATGCACAATAGATAGTGATTCTTTTAACTCGTATCGACGTGACAGAACTAATTTAAGACAATGGAGTATCGTTTGGATTTAAATAATTTACATAAAATTTTGGAATTAGTTAAAAATTATAACTCTAAACTCCTTCCTGTAATTAAAGGTAGGTACGAAGAAGACATTCTACAAATTTACAATGAAGGACTTAGAGAATTTGGTGAAAATAGATTAGATGAATTATCAAATCATGCAAAGTTTTTACCAGAATCCAGTTTTCATTTTATTGCTCCTCTTCAATCAAGAAAAATACGTGAAATAATGGATAGCTGTGACTTTATTCATACACTGCAAAGACCAAAAGAAATTTTAATAATAAATGAGTGCTATGAAAATCAAGATATTTTTGTACAAATTAATATAGATGATGATCCGAGCAAAAGCGGCATTCATATAAACGATGTCGACCAATTTTTTGATAAGTTTGAAGGATTAAAATATTTTCCCGTTGGAATTATGTGTATACCAAATTTTGATGCTGATTCTAAAAGCTCATTTAATAAGATGTCAAAAATTAATGAAAAGCTAAAGAAAAATTTTAATAATTATAAAGGTGAATTATCGATGGGTATGTCAGGTGACTATAAAATAGCTCTAGATTATGGTGCTACAATAATACGCATAGGTAGTAAAATTTTTAATTAATGTTAGAAAAATTCTTAATTTCAATAGGTTTAAAACAGCCAGAATATGTTGAAGATCTGGTAGCTGAAAAAACGAGAACTGTGCGTCCTTCCTCAGAAAATAGATTTGAAAATGAGGATTACACTGGTGATTTAAAAATCCACCAACCAAAAGATGAAGTTGAAATTAAAGTTTTAAGGACTTTTAACGACAGTCACCTTATTGGGCCACCAATAAAAGAAGGATATATTGTTGCTGTAGACATAAGAGATATTAGCGATCAGGGTATCAGACAAAGAATTGTAGATTTTATTACAGGTATAGCCTTTATCAGTGACTCAAAAATGAGAATTATTCATAAGGATGGCGTCTATTTAGTTATGCCCTCAAATATGTCGCTTCCATCTACTGAACGAGAGAGATTGCAAACTCTTGGTCTCTATAAAATAAATGTGTAGTTTATTTTTACTGGGATTTAGGCTTTTAAGTTATTCTCTGTTTTTATGGATCATCTTAAGCTGGATACAGGTTTCAGATGATCATCCAATTGGACAGTTAAAAATGATTTTAGACCGCTTTTATGGAAGATTGTTAGAGCCAATCAGAAGCAGAATAGGGCCACTTAGAATCGGAATGGCAGGTATTGACTTATCACCAATTGTTCTTATATTGGGAATTAATTTTCTTCAACCAATTATTCTCAGATTTGTTTGCTAGATCTTTTCAATAACTGTGTCTAATTTAAAATCAAGAAGTATATTTGATGCCTTTTTCTCAACTAAGTTAATTTCAGTTGCAAGAGTTTCTTTTGCTATATAATCATTAAAAAGTTTAAAACTTGCTTTTGCTTTTTCGTCATCAGTTAAAATATCTAATTTTATTCGATCAGTTATGTCAAACTTCAAATCTTTTCTTTGATTTTGGACAATCGAGACAATCTCTCTAGATATTCTCTCATAAAATAATTCATCTGATATTTGAAAATCAAGATTTATACTAAATTCTTCAATTATTTCATGGCTTTCTTTATCCTCAAGCTTCACAAGTCTCATGTCTAAATCATTTAAGGAAATTTCATTATTTTTATAAGACAAACCCTTTTTTTCAATAATTTTTTTAATTTCAGTTTGTTCAAGATCATTTAAAAAAGTGGTTAAATTTGTAATTTCACTACCTAATTTTGGACCTAACTTAGAGAAATCTGGTTTACATTCATATTTATACCATTCATCAACTTCATTAATATAGTCTATGTTTTTTAAATTAAGTTCATCCAATATTATTTCTTTTACACTTCCAATATCTTTAACTAATTCTGAGTTATTAGATATTATTGAGATTTTTTCTAATGGTTGTTTATTTGGAAGATCCAAATTCATTCTTATATTTCTTCCTGTTTTGATAATTTTTTTAGCAATAGCTATCTGATCTTCAAGTTTTTTATTTATGATTTGATCATTTGCTTCAGGGTAATCTTCAAGATGAATGCTTGAGTTTTGTTCTTTTATAAGTCCTTGGTATATTTCTTCGCAAATAAACGGGAGAACAGGTGCCATTGTTTTAGAAAATTCTAAAAGAACTTCATGTAAAGTCTTAAAAGCATTTAATTTATCAATATCATCAATATCTTTCTCCTTCCAAAATCGTTTTCGGTTTGTTCGAACATACCAATTAGTGAGCTCATCTATAAAACCTATGAGTGGAGGTATCACTTCGTAAAGATAATAATTTTCCATTTTTTCATTAACAGTCTTTATTAGTGATTGAAGGCTAGAAATTATCCATTGATCCATCAAAGCTCTATTTTCTATTGGAGCAGCCTTATTTAATTCTTCAATTGTTATATTGTCTGCATTTGCATAATTTGAGAAAAAAGAAAAGCTATTCCACAGAGGTAAGATTACATTTCTTGTGACTAACTTTACCCCTTCTTCTGAAAATTTAAGTGGTTCCCCTCTAACAACTGGTGAATTTATTAAATAAGCTCTCAAGCTATCACCACCATACTTATCTAGTAAATCTTCTGGATCAGGATAATTCTTCAGGCTTTTACTCATTTTTCTACCATCCTCTGCAAGGATCATTCCAGTAGTGATACAATTTTTAAAGGCAACAGAATCGAAAAGTGATACGGCCAAAACAGTTAGTGTATAAAACCATCCTCTTGTTTGATCTAAACCCTCGGCAATAAAGTCAGCGGGAAAACCATCCATAAAATTTTCTGAATTTTCAAACGGATAATGTTGTTGACCGTAGGGCATTGACCCAGATTCAAACCAACAATCAAGAACTTCGGGGGTTCTTGTGTATGTTTTACCATCTATTTCAATTTTTATTTCATCTAAAAAAATGTTTATGTAAGTCATCTACCTCCACTCCTGAAAGTTCTTTAAGCTGCTCTATGGAACCAACACATATTATGTCATCAGGATCATCATCATTTATCCATATTGGAATACAGCTTCCCCAATATCTATTTCTGCTAATAGCCCAATCTCTTGCATCAGCTAACCAGTTTGAGAACCTTTTCTCACCTATAAATCCAGGGACCCAATGGGTTTGAGAATTAAGTTCCACCATTCGATTACTAATTTTTTCAACATTTACAAACCATGTTGGTATAGCTTTATAAATTAACGGTGTGCCTGTTCTCCAACAAAAAGGATAGGAATGCATCTCCCTTTTTGAACTAAAAAGTAGACCTCTTTCATCTAATTGCTTAATTATTACATTGTCAGCATCCTTTACATTTAAACCCTAAAGGCCTGCTATAGATTCATCAAACTTACCAGCCAATGTAACCGGATCAACTATTACAGTAATTCCTGCATTTTTTAAACAATAAAAATCACTTTCACCATAAGAAGGAGCTTGAGACACCAGACCAGATCCAGAGCCAGTATTTGTATCATCACTATGGATTAATTTAAAAGCTTTACCTATGTTTTCCTTTTCGAATTCAGAATATGCTGGTACGTACTCTCCTCCAATCATATCTGCACCATCACATGAACCTTGGACGGAATAATTATAATTGTCTAGTTCGTGCAATCTTTCAGTAGCAATCCAGTAATACTGACTATCAATTTTCACTCTTGAATAATTTATATCTCTCCCAACTGCAATTGCTAAATTTGCGGGTATACACCAGGGTGTTGTCGTCCATACAAGAAAATAGTCTCCTTTTTTAATTTCGTTAAAGTCGTTCCTTGCTTCTAACTGAAAGAAAATTGAAGGATCTTCAACATCCCTATAGTCCATATTTGCTTCAAAATTAGATAGGGGCGTTGCTGCAGCCCATGAGTAAGGAAGAACTTTGTAATCTTTATAAATTAAACCTTTATCATAAAGCTCTTTAAATACCCACCAAACACTTTCCATGAAGCCAACGTCCATTGTTTTATAATCATTCTCAAAATCCACCCATCTACCAATTTTTCTTGTAATCTTTTCCCAGTTTTCTGTATTAGTTTGAACTTGAGATCTGCAAGCTTCATTAAATTTATCAATTCCGTAATCATCAATATCTTGTGGATCTTCCAAACCAAGGTCTTTTTGTACTTCCATTTCAATTGGAAGTCCGTGGACATCCCACCCAAACCTCCTTTCAACAAAGAAACCTCTCATCGTCCAGTATCTTGGAACAATGTCTTTAATTACTCCTGCAAGTAAATTGCCGTAGTGAGGACTACCTGTTGGGAAAGGTGGTCCATCATAAAACCTAAAAACTTTTGCATCTTTTCGTATATCTAAAGATTTTTCAAACGCATTTATTTCATTCCAATAATCAGAAATTTTGTTTTCATTTTCTGCAAAATCGATATTGTTATTAATTCTTTTGAACATATCCTTAGAATTTTAATGTTTATTCAATAAAAGACTTATTTTTTTATATATTTTAAATTTTTTAAAATATCTTTTTTTTAATTGAAATTTAACTAATATACGTTCAACAATAAAAAATAATATGGCAAGAAAACTTTCACAAAATACAATAAATAAGTTTAAAAAAAGACTTGAAGCTGAACGAGAGCAGCTTTTGTCTATGTTAGAACAACATCAAGAGGAGAGGGAAAAAGTAAGACTATCTGAGGCATCTGCCGAAAGAAGTCCAGACCCATCTTCTGCGGATGGTGGATCTATGGCTTTTGAGCTTGAGAAAGAGCTTACACTCGATGAAAACACCAAACATTTACTTAACCAAGTTGAACATGCACTTGTACTAATTAAAAAGAAAAAGTATGGCAATTGTGAAAACTGTGGTGAACCTATTCCAGTAGCAAGACTTGAGGCCCTGCCTTATGCAACCTTACGCAAAGAGTGTGCTGAATTACTTGATTCTTAATCTCAACAGAAAACCTTTAATTATCTCAATATTTCTGGGTATCCTAGATAACTTACTAAAGTCATATATTCGCTCAAATAACTTTGAAGATTTAGTAATTATCGAAAATGTTTTAGAAATTGATCTCAATTACAACACTGGGATTGCTTTCGGGTTTTTAAAAGATCAAGCCCCATTTACTTTTATTGTTTCTTCAGTAGTTCTAGTTTGGTTAATTTTTCAATTTAAAAATGAATTTAATAAAAAAATTGAAGAATATGCTTTTATATTAGTTTTAGGGGGAGCCTTTGGGAACTTAGGTGAAAGATTTGTAAATCTTATTAATGGAAATGATGGAAAAGTTACAGATTTTATTGAATTATTATTTATTCCATCATTTAATCTAGCTGACACATTTATTAGTATTGGAATATTCTTGTTGATCTTATCGGAGCTAATAAACTTTAGTGATTGAAATTATCTTTAAAAATGAAGATTTTGTTGTTTTTAATAAACCAAATGGTGTTTTAACTCATCCCGTAAACTCAAATTCAGAAATCTCTGTACGTGATAAGTTATTAGAGATAGAACCTTCAATAACTGAATGGGGGATTGAAAAAAGGGAAGGAATCGTCCATAGACTAGATAAAGTAACTTCAGGACTCATTGTTGGTGCATTAAACTATGAAACATTTACTAATTTACAATCCTTATTCAAAAAAAGAGAAGTGTATAAAGAATATTCATGTTTAGTAGAAGGACATTTAAAAACACAATCTGGTGTTATAGAGCTACCGTTATCAAAATCAAAACAAAATAGAACTAAACGATCCGTAAGTAGTGGAGGTAAAATTTCAACTTCCCAATTTGAGGTTATTCACGAATATGAAACTTGTACCAAGTTAAAGATTCAATTAATTACGGGAAGAAATCATCAAATCAGATCTCAAATGGAGTATTTAGGAAATCCAATCATAAATGATATTTTATATAGTGCAAAAAAAGTTGAATCTCTAAACAAAAATCAGATATGCTTAATGTCAAAAAAACTTAAATTTAATCATAAGAATAATAATTATGAGTTTGAAGTTTCCGAACCAGATTTTTTTAATGCTGTCATAAATGTTTAATTGAGCTAAATCATTTAAAATAAATTTATGGAAAATTCATTTGTTCACCTTCATGCACATACAGAATATTCAATGCTTGATGGTGCAGCAAAAATTGACTCTTTTTTAAATCGCATTGTGGAACTAAATCAACCTGGCGCGGCTATTACAGATCATGGTAATTTATATGGCGCACTTGAGTTTTATAATTCAGCAATAAATAGAGATCTTAAACCAATTATTGGTTACGAAGCTTATGTGATTGAAGGTAGCAGATTTGAAAAACCCGATAGAGATAAAAATAAAAGATTTCATTTAACCCTATTGGCAGAAAATACAGAGGGTTATTGGAATCTTGTTGAAATAGCCAGCAAGGCTTTCACGCAAGGTTACTATTATAAGCCTAGAGTTGACTATGACCTTTTAAAAGAATACAGTAATGGAATCATTGCACTATCGGGCTGTCTTGGTGGAGAGATTGCTCAATTACTAGCTCCTGATGCTTCAAGAGAAGAAGGCAACCAAGGTCAAGAAAGAAGTTTTCAACGTGCTTTAGAAAAAGCAGAATTCTATCAAAATTTATTTGGCAAAGAAAACTTTTACATTGAAATTATGAAACATGGAATACAGCAACAAGAAGAAATTCTTCCTGATTTATTAAAGATATCTGATTCAATATCAGCACCATTGGTTGCAACGAATGATTCACACTACGTCAATGATAGCGATGCATCTGCTCACGACGCGTTGCTATGTGTTCAAACCAACGCAACTTTAGATGATGAGAGTAGATTTAAATTTGACGGAAGTGGCTATTATATAAAATCTTCTGAGGATATGAGAAAACTGTTTCCAAATAACGATTTTCCAGATGCATGTAACAACACCTTAAAAATACTCGATAGAGTTCATTACGAATTTAAAAAAAACGCATACTACTTACCTGATTTTCCAATTGAAGATAAATCCCAAAATGCAGACGAATTTTTAAAGGATAAAGTTTTTGAGGGAGCAAAAAATTTATATGGCGATCTAAATGATGAGCTTGAAAAAAGAATAAATTATGAACTTGAGGTAATAAATACAATGGGTTTTGCATCTTATTTTTTAATTGTTGGTGATTTAATCAATTATGCAAAGTCAAGAGGAATAAGGACAGGTGCAGGAAGAGGCTCAGCTGCTGGATCTATAGTATCGTATTGCCTTGGTATAACTGGTATTGAGCCATTAAAATATGGTCTTTTATTTGAACGTTTTCTTAACAAGGGAAGAAAAGAGTTACCTGATATAGACATGGATTTTGATGAACGTTATAGGAATGATGTTATAGATTATGTTTCAGACAAATATGGTAGTGATAGAGTTGCCCATATCGTAACATTCGCAACAATAAAAGCTAAACAAGCAATAAGAGATTCAGCTAGAGTGTTGGGACTTCCATTCTCGTCAGGTGACAAGGTAGCTAAATTAATGCCACCAATGATCTTAGGCATTTCAGCAACTTTGGGAGAGTGTCTTGATAAAGATGACATATCACAAAGTGGTTACAGTAAA
Source organism: uncultured Candidatus Actinomarina sp. (assembly GCA_902571385.1). Taxonomy (GTDB): domain Bacteria; phylum Actinomycetota; class Acidimicrobiia; order Actinomarinales; family Actinomarinaceae; genus Actinomarina. Next base: position 162,163 of record CACGBK010000003.1, on the reverse strand, counting down.
GAATTTTATTCAGCATCTTCAGAGTTGAGAAAACAATATAAAGAAAACACAGAAGTTAAACAAATAATTGATATTGCACGTGGGTTGGAGGGCTTAAGAAGGCAAGATGGTATCCACGCAGCTGCAGTTGTAATTTCTCCTGATAAATTAACTAAATTTTTGCCTATTCAACAAAAAGGAGATGGAGCAGAACTAGTAACCCAATATGAAATGCATACAGTCGAACAGCTTGGTTTGTTGAAAATGGATTTTCTTGGACTTAGGAATCTTTCAATTATTGATCGTGCCTTAGAGTTGATAAATGAGAATTCTTTAGACATTGATAACCTTGATCTTAATGACGAAGCCACATATAAATTATTTTCCGAAGGTAAAATGACAGGCGTCTTCCAACTTGAAAGTCGAGTTGCTCAATCAGTTTCAAGAAACTTGAAACCTAAAAGATTCGAGGATCTTGTTGCTTTAGTCGCGCTAATTAGACCTGGACCTTTAGGTGCAGGTATGCACACTGAGTTCGCAGAAAGAGCTACGGGCAGAAAGGAAATTGAATATCTCCATAATGACTTAAAAGAAATTTTAGAAGAAACATATGGTGTAATTTTATATCAAGAACAAGTTATGCAAATAGCTGAAAGAATTTCAGGATTTGAATTAGATGAAGCAGATGATCTTAGAAAAGCCATGGGCAAGAAAATCCCAAAAGTCATGGAACAACAAAGAAATAAATTTACTGATGGAGCAATAAAGAATGGATACTCAGAGCAATTTGCAGTAGAACTTTTTGATCAGATTGCATATTTTGCTGGTTATGGGTTCAATAAAAGTCATTCAGTCCCATATGCATTGTTGGCATATCAAACTGCTTTTTTGAAAGCTAATTATCCAGCTGAATATTTGTCTGCATGTTTAACAGCTGTTAAAAGAGATAAAGATAGAACTGCTATCTTTTTATCTGAAGCAAGAGAGATGGGTGTTAAAGTTAATACTCCAGATATAAATTTAAGCTCCGAAGATTTTTCAGTAAATAATGGTGAAATCTTGTTTGGTTTATCCGCCATCAGGAATGTTGGTGATGTAACTGCACAAAAAATTATTATAGAAAGACAAAATTCAGATTATGAAAGCATTCAAGATTTCTTAACAAGAATGGACTCAAGATCATTAAACAAGAGAGGAATAGAAGCACTTGTACAGGGTGGCGCTTTCGATAAATTTGGATTTCCAAGAAAAGGCATATTCGAAAAAATTATAGATCTAATTGAAGACGCTAAAGAATTAAAATCGAGCAAAAATAGCGCCCAGGGTTCTTTATTTGAATTTGACGATAATGAAATCAATAAAACCATTATTCAAGATGTTGAGTGGGATAAAAAAGAATATTTAAATCGAGAAAGAGAGATGTTGGGATTTTTTGTAAGCGAAGATCCTCTTGATGGTTATGGGGAGGTTTTAAGGTCAGAATCATCCCATTCAATTATTGACCTAGTGAGCTCAGAGGACGAAGAAGAGATAAGTGTTGTGATATCTGGGTTATTTTCCAATGTACAAAAAAGAGTTTCAAGAAAAGGAAATCCGTGGATTCAATTTGATGTGCAAGATACAACTGGAACAGTGGGCGTCTTACTTTTTAACAAACTTGTAGATAAATTCAATAATGATGTTGATGGTGAAAATTATGTAAAAGTAACTGGAAGTTTCGTTGGAGGAGCTGAAAATATAATTAGAGCTAGAGACCTAATAACAATAGAACCATCAAAAATGTTAAATGATATGGATACAACCCCAATGAGAATAATCGTTGAGGAGGAGACTCTAGATAGGCAAAACCTAATAATGTTAAAAGAGTTATTACAAAAATATCCCGGTAATTCAAAAGTTGAACTTGAAGTAAATTCTTCTGAGGGTGTCAAACTTCTTGAACTAAAATCAATAAAAATTAAAAAAACTCAACAACTCAAAAACGAGATCAATACTTTACTTACAAATTAACTAATATCTAACTATGTCCTTTAATGTAGAAGAATTTAAAAAAAGATTTAAAGAAAGAGCGGACGCTGTTAAAGACAGACCTATGCCACCTGTTGGAGGAGATGAAAGAATGTTGTTCATGAAACAAGCAGAACTTGACTTTCAAGATTACATGATAATTTCAGACTCAATGTTTGAAGTTACTGATGAATTTTTAATTTTTAAATATAAGCTTGATAGTTAAGCTAAATTCTTTCCCATAGGAAAAATTTTGTTGATAACTTCTGCGCATGCTTTTGCTATCTCCATATGTTCTTTTTGAGTTCCATTTTCTTCCCTCAGTTGAATATAATGTATCCAGCTTCTTAAAGTTCCATTCATATAGATCCTACTAACAGTGTTTCCTTCAGGTAATACAGATCTAGCTTGTTCTTTAGCTATACCATTTTCAATAGCCCAGTTGTAGACTTCTTTCGCTTTGTCTATAACTTTAGATTGCATTTGTTCCCATTCTTCAATAATTTTTTCATTATCTGTACTTATTGAGTTTTGCCTATTTTTGGGGTCTTGCAATCTAGCTTCTCGAATGACAAATTCTAAGTCCTCTACGGGGTTTGCATATCTCTGACTAAATTCTTGAAAACTAAAAGATCTATGTCGAAGAATTTGTCTAGCAATATCTCTTGTAGTTTCAATTTCTAAACATGCACTTACCATTTCAAGAGGGGACCAGTGAGCATTTTTAATCAGATAGTTAATTAATTTTTCACTAGTTTCTGTATTTAATTGGTTCGATGGATTGGAAACTCTTGCACAAAATGCGACTAATTCCTGAGCATTATCTATACCATCATTACTAATTGAATCAGTTGGTTTTGAATAGCTTATAAGTTTTACTTTCATTTCAAGATATATATTAAAATAATTTCATAATGTTTTTATTAAGATTAGTAGTTTTTTTAATTTTAGTTTCACTAGTTGTAATTCTTGCTTACCCTTTGTTGATTATTTTTAATTTATCAAATGGTGGAGACGGATTTGGTTTATGTAATGACCTAATTGCATGTGAAATACCATTCATTGAGGGACCTAGAATTTTAATTATTTTAATAATTACTTTTTTCTTTCTTGTAGCTGTTTTAAGAATAATTATGAAATATCTTAACAGTATTAACAAAGAGGAAACTATTCTTTAACAACATAAAATATCGCTATTAACATTAAAACCACTCCCGCCCAATTTAACAAATTTAAAACTTCTCCAACAAAAAATACACCTATCAATAATGCAAATACACCCTCTAAACCAAACAAGAGCGATGCTGTTGAAGCATTTATAAATTTTTGACCAAATAGCTGTAAATAGAAAGCACAAAAATTTACAACAAATCCAAGAAAAAAGATTGGTACAAAGAATTTATAACTTATATCTAAATTCCCATAATTTATAAAAGGAATACACAAAATACTGCCAACAGCTGATTGCACAAACATTAATTTTGAAATATTTAAATCCTTAACATATTTTTCGACCATAACAATGTGTAATGCGTAGCCTGTTGCACAAATTAATGTGAATAGATTTCCAAATAATTGATCGAGATCATTCAGTGCTATCAATAAAATGCCAGCGAATCCTGCGATTGATCCTATTAAGTTCTTTTTTTGGATTAAGTTTTTATTTATATACTTGGAAAAAATTGGAGTTAATACAATATAGAACCCAGTTACTACTCCTGAATTTATTGTAGAAGTTGTTTCAAGGCCTATGGTTTGTGTGATATATCCAATCCATAAGAATACACCCATTAGCAAACCAGGTTTTAGATATTCTTTTTCGGGTATGCCACCAGTAATTAGAAAAAGTATCGCAGCTAAAAGGTATCTTAAAAAAACAATGTTTACTGGTGTTAGGTCCGATATTAGATCTTTTACAACTGCAAAAGTTGACCCAAAAAGTAAAGCTGATGTAACAAGAGCAATAATTGCACGGCTTTTATCTTTTAAAATCATCTGAATAAGTGAACATTAATATCTTGTATAAAATAATGATATGAAAAAACAAGATAAGGTAAAAAAAATTCACAAAATTTTAGATGATCTCTATCCAGATCCTTCAAAACCTTTGAATCACAAAGATCCTTATACATTATTAGTTTCAGTTTTACTATCTGCAAGGTGTACTGATAAAAAAGTAAATGAGGTTACACCAGAATTATTCAGTCTTGCAGATAACCCAAAAGATATGTCAAAAATTGATGTTCGGACTATAAGAAGAATTGTTAAACCTTGTGGGCTTTCACCCCAAAAATCAAAAGCAATATCAAATTTATCAAAGATTCTTGTAAAAGAATATAATTCAAAAGTCCCAAAAAATTTTGAAGATCTTGAGTCACTACCTGGAATTGGTCATAAAAGTGCATCAGTCGTAATGGGACAAGCTTTTGGTGTTCAAACGTTTCCGGTTGATACCCATATCCATCGATTGGCATGGAGATGGGGTTTATCTAATAGAAAAAGTGTTGAGCAAACAGAAAAAGACCTAAAAAGACTTTTTCCTGAAAAATCATGGAATAAATTGCACCTTCAAATTATCTTTTTTGGAAGAGAATATTGTCCTGCTATTTCACATATAAGAGATTTATGCCCAATATGTAGTAAGTATGGTCGTAAGGATATGAAATAGATGGAAGTAAATTTCTTTATAGCTTTTTTGTTTGGAATCTTATCTTTCATATCACCCTGTGTTTTACCACTGGTACCTGGTTATCTTGCAATTTTTTCTGAATCAGAAAAAGATGTCAAAGTACGGTTATTTGGGTCAATACAATTCAGCCTAGGTTTCTCAATTGTATTTATATCACTTGCTGCTATTGCAACAAATATAGGCTCTTTTTTTAGTAGAAATTCTGAATCTTTATCTAGGGCTAGTGGAGTAATTATTATATTATTTGGTTTAATTTTATTGTTCCCAAATCTCAATAAAAAATATTTTTATAGTTCAAACTTTATTGATGTGAGAAATTTTAATCTTTTCAGAAATTTTATATTAGGTCTTACTTTTGGTTTTGGATTTACTCCTTGTATTGGTCCTGTACTCGGTGCACTTCTTACTCTTTCATCAAGTACAAGTACAATTAGAGAGGGAATAATTTTATTGGTTTTTTACTCAATAGGCTTGGCAATTCCATTTATATTAATGCCTATTTTTTCTTCCAAGATAAATTTAAAATCTAAGATATTTACTTTATTCCAAAAGTATTCATCATTACTTTCAGGTTCCACATTAATTGCTATTGGGGTACTTATTTTTTCAGACAGAATGTATGTGTTAGCATCCTTTTTTCAGGAATTGTTTGTATTTCTAAATCTTGAGTGGCTGAGTACAATTTAAATATGTCAAATATATTAAATATACAAAAATGTTTAAAGATTAAAGGCAATGATGCCTTGTCATTTGTTGATTCTTTAATATCTAACAACTTAGATAATGAAAAATTAAAGCCTTCATATTTACTTCGACCTGACGGTAAAATAAATCATTGGTTTTTTACGCATATAAAGAATAAAGAAATTTCAATTTATCAAGAAAGTAACGAACTTGAAAAAATATTAGATAGTTTAATGAAATATGCAATACGAGTTGAATGCGATTTTTTAATAGAAAAAGTTAACTACTCATTGATTGGAAAAATTGGAAATTCAGAAATTAAAATAGTTGATGAAATTTTGGATGATGCAGTTTCATGGGAAGTTTATGAAATTATTAATGAGATACCATCAAGAAAAATTATAAATGAGGGTCTTCTTCCAAATGAAACAAAATGGTTAGACGATTTTGTTGATTTTGAAAAGGGTTGTTTTCTAGGTCAGGAACAAGCATCAAGAATAAAATATCGTGGTAATCCTAGAAGGGTTCTTATTACTAATGAGAATGGTCTACAAGAAATGTCAAAGATTTAATTAATGCTACGTTGCGAATATTGTGCAAGAATATTAAAGATAAATCGGTCAGATACATATTTATTGTGTTCGCAAAAATGTAAAAGTAAATTTAAAAATAAAAATCAGATAAAAAAAGTTGATGAGTATGTTCTTGGTTCAATAAATAACGAGTGGTATTTTGTAAAAGATATTGTTTTACCAAAAAAATCAAACAAATTTGAAATAGTTTCTTCAATTTCTAGAATGATATATTTTGAAAATCGTTTAATTAAAAAAAATAATGACGAAGTTAATCTGCAGACCAGAGTTACTTTAAAGAAAAAATAGCTCCTTTATCGTATCTTTTAAGTGAAAATTGTACAATTGGTCCAACAATAATAACCATGAAAATTGTTCCATATCCATACGATCCTCCAAGTAATACTCCACTTACAAACGCTGTGAAGTCTATAGCTATCCTAGTCACCCTGACACTTGGACCTCTTTTTGCAATTCCAGTCATAATTCCATCTCGAGGTCCTGGCCCTAGACCTGACCCAATATATATGCCTACACCCATTGCAAAAAGAACTGTTCCAAAGTACAAATATCCATGTCTCATCATTATTGATTCAGGTGTAGGAATAAAGTACATAGTTAGATCAAGAACATTACCAATTGTTAGAATATTTAAAATTGTTCCTAAAAATGGTTTTTGTTTTAGTGGGATCCAACCAAGTAGAACTATAAAGCCTGTTATGACTCCTGCAAATCCAATCCGTACATTAATTAGCTTGCTGAAGCCATCATGAAACACATCCCAAGGATTAAGTCCAAGTTTTGCTTCAATTGTAAAAGCTAGCCCAAAACCACATAAGAATAATCCAAAAAAACACTGTGGTAATCTTTTAATTATTTTTCTATTCATTTAAAGTGAAAATCTTTTCAAGGTACGGAATATTTTCAGGACATAATTCGTATACAGATTGAAATCTAAGAATTGGAATTATCCTGTTGTCTTCCCGAACTTCAATTTGGTTATTTAGTAACTCTACCCTTATAAGATTTTCTGAAATTTCTACGTTACTCCATTCTGGAGATGATAGGCATATATTTTTACCAATATTTACTAAGGAGTTATGTGATATATTTTCAAGAGTATTTTCTGCATCTGCAATTCTTATTTGTTTAACGAATTCGCTTCCGTATGATTCACTATATAAATTTTGATACACGATATATGAAATGCCTAAAATTATAAAAATTATGACACTTAATATTGGCATTTTCTTCACACTATATTATTAACCATTGAATATTTTAGTTTTTAAAATGTACCCGGAGGGGGAGTCGAACCCCCACATCCGAAGATACTGGATTTTGAGTCCAGCGCGTCTGCCAATTCCGCCATCCGGGCCTATTTAAAGATTATATTTGATATCTATAAAAATAAGTGAATTTATTTTTTAAGTTTAGACTGGATTGGTGATAGTTCTTATCGATGGCTTTAGTGTTGCTTTTAGAGCATTTTATGCTCTTCCAGACTCATTAATGACTTCAAGTGGTACTCCAACTAATGTGATCCATGGTTTTTTATCGATGATAAATAAAGTCATTAAAGATCATGAACCTGATCAATTAATAATTACTTGGGATTTACCAGGCAAGACATTTAGGAATGAAATATATGAAGAATATAAAGCCAATAGGACTCCTGCTCCAGATAATTTTAATATTCAGATACCCCTTCTTCACGACTTAATTGACTCCTTCAATATTCCACAAGTTTCCAAAAGAGAACACGAAGCAGATGATGTACTTGGATCATTGTCAAAATTATTTAATGAAATTAAAAAAGATGTATTAATTGTCACTGGAGATAGGGATATTTTTCAGCTTATTTCAAAAAAAACAAAAATACTTTATACAAAAAAAGGTATATCAGACACAGACACTATGGATGAAAAATCATTTAAAGAAAAATATGAAATTACACCTGCACAGTACATTGAGTATCTAGCTTTAAAAGGTGATCCCTCTGATAATATTCCTGGATTGCCAGGTGTAGGTGAAAAAACAGCAATTACACTCTTAAAAAAATATAAAAATTTAGACAATATTCTTGAAAATCTTGATGAGCTTACACCAAAATTAAAAAATACATTTAAAACAAATAAAGATATTTTATTTATAAGTAAAAAGTTAGCCACTATCAAAACTGATTTAGAACTTGATCTACCTGATTTGAAGTTGAGTGATTCTGCATATTTCTCTGATGATGTTTTAGAAAGTGCACAGGAAAAAGTAAAAAATCTTGAACTAAACAAATACACCTTAAAAAACAAAAATGAAATTTATAAAGAAAAAGATAATCCAGAAGATAAAAATATCGATGAATATGAATCTATAGAGGGTGAAATTTTTATCTTAAGTTTTGATAATGAAACCTATTTTTTTAATAACAATAAATTTGGAAAATATACTGGGAATTTATCAAAGATAAATAATTATGTTCTAATTACATCACAAAGCACGATTTCACTAACTGAAGATAAGTTAGATTTTGATAAATTTGAAGCATATGATTGCATGTTGTTTTTAAAAGATCCAAGTATTAAGCCAGACAATCTTTTGAACATAGCTAAACATATAGACAGATCATCAGGTCTTTCCAAAAAGTCAGACATTATAGATTTTCTTAAATTCTTCCAACAGAAAACTTCAATTATTAATAATGAAATCTCAGAATTTAAGAAAAACAAAAAACTTACCTTATTGTATAAGGATTTAGACTTTCCAATGCTTCAAATTTTGAGCTCAATGAACAAGAAAGGCGTAAAAGTCTCATTAAAAAAAATCGATAAACTTTCTGATGAAATAAATGTTGATTTAAATATTTATAAAAAAAATATTAAATCTATAACTAAGAAAGATTTTAATTTGAATTCACCAAAACAGTTATCTGAAATCCTCTATGAAGATATGAAATATCCAATTATTAAAAAGACTCCGAAAGGAGCTCCTTCAACAGATGCTTCTGTGTTAGAAGAATTATCCAAATCACATGAGCTGCCTAAGTTAATTTTAAAATATAGGGAATATGAAAAATTAAGATCTACATATATAGAGGGTCTCAAAACTGTCATTGTGAATAATAGAGTTCATACCTCTTATAATTTGTTCGGTACAACAACTGGTCGTTTATCATCAGAAAAACCTAATCTACAAAATATTCCTAATAAAACAGAAATGGGCCAGAAAATACGAGAATTTTTTGTTGCGGATTCAAAACATACTTTTGTGATAGCTGACTATTCACAAATAGAATTAAGAGTTCTTGCACACTTAAGCGATGATAAAAATATGATAAATATGCTTAAAAATAGAGACGCAGATATTCATTCAGAAACAGCAGCCAAAATATTTAATACAAATATTGATTCTGTAACTAAAGATATGAGAAGAAAAGCTAAAGAAGTAAATTTTGGTTTGATTTATGGAATGGAATCATTTGGATTATCAAAAAGCTTGGATATTTCAAAAAAAGAAGCTGAAGAATTGATAAATGCTTATTTTGGTCAGTTTCCAAAAATTAAAGGTTTTCTTGAAAAGATAGTTGTTGATGCGACAAAAAATACATATACGGAAACTCTTTATGGTCGTAAAAGATTTATCAGAGAATTATCATCTTCAAACTTTCAAGTAAAAGCTATGGGAAAGAGAATTGCAATGAACGCCCCAATACAGGGAACTGCATCAGACATTATGAAAATAGCAATGATAAAATTAATCCAAAAATTGTCATCTTTAGAATCCACAAACCTTCTTCTGCAAATACACGATGAAATTATCATTCAAACTCCAAAAGTTTTGTCTGATAAAGTTTCGAATATAGTGCAAAAGGAAATGGAGGATGCCTCTTCATTAAAAGTACCATTGTTTGTTGATATCAAAGAAAATTCAAATTTATCAAATTTAAATTAAATACTTGCAAAATTCATAAATATGTTATCCTAATAAACGCAATACTATGATTGGAAAAAACAAAACACATGTCTGATAACCTAAATGATACGGTTAAACCAATCAATGACGTAAACCTTCCTGAAAATATAAGCCCGGATGATTTTCCTATGTTATTAGAACAAACATTGGTGTCATTTAAAAATGGTGATGTGATTGAAGGTACTGTTGTCAGAATCGACAGAAATGAAGTTATGGTTGATGTGGGTTATAAATCTGAGGGAGTTATTCCGTCTAGAGAGCTTTCTGTAAGAAAGTCTATAAATCCCAATGAAGTTTTTAAAATAGGTGATAAAGTACAAGCTTTAGTTTTGGAAAAAGAAGACGATGAAGGAAGGCTTATTCTCTCAGTTAAAAGAGCTCTATATGAAAAAGCATGGACAGATATTCAAACTATATCTGATAATAATAAATCTGTTAAAGGAACAGTCATTGAATCAGTCAAAGGTGGTCTTATTGTTGATATAGGTGTCCGCGGCTTTTTACCTGCATCATTAATTGATGTTAGAAGAGTAAAAGAACTGACTTCTTATGTTGGTGAAGAAATAGAAGCTAAAATCTTAGAATTAGATAAACAGAGAAACAATATTGTTTTATCTCGAAAGGCACATCTTGAGGAGGAATTATCTGAAGAACGTCAAGGATTCTTGGGTGATTTACAGGTTGGAGATATTAAAGATGGAAAAATTTCTTCTATAGTAAATTTTGGTGCTTTTGTAGACATAGGCGGTATGGATGGTTTGGTACATGTATCTGAGCTTTCATGGAGACATGTTGAAAATCCAAATGAAATCGTAAAAGTTGGTGACCCTGTAACTATAAAGGTATTAGAGATCGACAATGACAAAGAGAGAATTTCATTATCTATTAAACAAGTTACTGAGGATCCATGGCTGGATTTTGAATTAAATTTTAATGAAGGTGATGTTGTAGATGGTGAGGTAACAAAGGTCGTCCCTTTTGGTGCCTTTGTAACTATCGGAAAAGGCGTAGAAGGTCTTGTTCATATATCCGAAATATCAGTTGAAAAAATTGATTCACCTGAATTAACTCTTGCAATTGGCCAAAGTGTAAAAATTAGAATACTAGAACTTGATATTCCTAAGAGAAGAGTAAATTTATCTATTAAACAAGCTGATTCTAACTGGGAAGCAAAAGAAGAAGAAAAAAATAAGCCTAAAACGCATTCTACTGAATCAGAAGACAAACCTGCCGAAAGACAAACGGTTGAAGGTGTGGACGAATCACTAGAAAATATATTACAAGAACTTAAAGACAGAGGAATTGGAAGTAACTAACAATTCAAGTTAAATTCTAATTTTCCTTAATCTTATATATATGTATAAAAATGGAATTATATTGACTGGTCCGATTGGTTCAGGGAAATCGGAAGCTTTATCAATAGTTGCTAAGTTAGGATATAAAACAGTCGATTTAGACATTATTTCAAACAACATATTAAATGATGAAAACTCAATTGATTTTTTAAAAACTAATTTTTTAGATTGCTTAGAAAATAATAAAGTCAACAAAGCTAAATTAGCAAATATTGTTTTTCAAGATAAAGAAAAATTAAAATTGTTAGAAACTTATTTACATCCTAAAGTTCAATCTCAATTAATAGATATTTTAAGTAATAGTGACCAATTAACATTTATTGAAGTATCTGCTCCTAAAAACATAATTGATATGTTTAAGACAATAGTTTTATGGAGTCCTGAAAAAGTAAGAGTAGAGCGATTAATAAATAGAGGAATGAAGATAGAGGATATTAAAAATAGAATAAGCAACCAACCAAATGATGAATGGTGGTACTCAATAGGAACACTTATTAACAATGATGTCAAAGAAGATTTAGAAGGCCAACTTAAACAAGTAATAGAATCTTTATAATGAACAAATTTAAAGTGATCTCAGAATTTACACCAAAAGGGGATCAACCTGCAGCAATTAAAAAGTTAAAAAATGGGATTGATAGTAATATTGATTTTCAAACGTTAATGGGAATTACTGGTTCAGGTAAATCTGCAACAATAGCCTGGCTGATAGAGGAAGTTCAAAAACCTACTTTAGTTCTTGCTCCCAACAAAGCTCTTGCAGCTCAGTTAGCAAATGAGTTCAAACAATTTTTTCCTGAAAATAGAGTTGAATATTTTGTTTCTTATTACGATTACTACCAGCCAGAGGCATACGTTCCAAGAACAGATACTTTTATAGAAAAAGATGCAAATATAAATGAAGAAATCGACAGATTAAGACATTCAGCAACAAGTGCTTTGCTATTAAGGGATGATGTCATAGTAGTTTCATCTGTTTCTTGCATATACGGTCTTGGCTCTCCTAAAGAATATAAAAATAAAATCATTCCAATTATTCAAGGTAAAGAATTTGATTTAGATGATTTGATTGGTCAGTTAGTAAAGCAGCAGTATATTAGAAATGATTTAGTTGTTACTCGAGGTTCCTTTAGATTAAAGGGTGACACGTTAGATATATTTCCTGTTTATGAAGAAACTATTTTTAGAATTGAATTTTTTGGGGACGAAATAGAAAAAATATCTAGAATTGATCCAGTAACAGGTGAGATATTAGAAAAATTAACTGAGTTGGCTATATTTCCTGCATCTCATTATGTAACTTCGGATGAAGAAAGAAAAAATGCATTAAAGGAAATTGAAAATGATTTGGCAAAACAAATTTCAAAGTTTGAAAAAGACAATAAATTACTTGAAGCACAACGCATCAAACAAAGAACAATGTTTGATTTAGAAATGTTAAGTGAACTTGGCGTTTGTTCAGGAATAGAAAACTATTCTAGATATTTTGATGGCAGAAAACCAGGAGAAGCACCATATACATTAATTGATTTTTTTCCAGATGATTTCCTGATGGTTGTTGATGAAAGCCATATTGCTATACCTCAAATTAGAGGGCAATACGAAGGTGATAAGTCAAGAAAATCAACTCTTGTGGATTATGGATTCAGATTGCCAGCTGCCCTTGATAATCGTCCATTAAAATTTGATGAATGGAGAAATAAAGTAAATAAAACTATTCTTGTATCCGCAACTCCAGGTAAATGGGAAAATGAAAATTCAGAAATTTTTATTGAACAAGTTATTCGACCTACTGGTTTATTAGATCCAAATATAGATGTCAGACCTACTAAAGATCAAATTCAAGATTTATTAAGTGAAATCAAATCCGTAATAAATAATGGGAATAGGGTCCTTGTTACAACTTTAACAAAAAAGATGAGTGAAGCTTTAAGTGATTATTTTTTGAAAATGGGAATAAAAACACGCTATCTCCATTCAGATATTGACACTCTGGAAAGAATTGAAATTCTAAGAGATCTAAGAAAAGGAGAATTTGATGTTCTTGTAGGTATAAATTTACTCAGAGAGGGACTTGACTTACCAGAAGTCCAATTAGTTGCAATTATGGATGCTGATAAAGAAGGTTTTTTAAGATCTGAAACAAGTTTAATTCAAACAATTGGTAGAGCAGCTAGAAACAAAGATGGTTATGTAATAATGTATGCCGATAAAATTACAGACTCTATCACGAAAGCAGTTGGAGAAACAAAAAGAAGAAGAGAGATTCAAGATAAACATAATAAAAAATATGATATAAATCCAGAGACTGTCAAGAAGGAAATAACTGATATTCTTGAAATCGTTGAAAGAAACAGACCTTCAAAAGACGATATTTTATTTAGATCAAATTTGAATTTGAAAAATGCTTCTAAAGATGATTTGTATAAAATATCAAAAGATATTGAAAAAGAAATGAAAGTGGCAGCAGATTTATTGGAGTTTGAAGTTGCTGCTAGATTAAGGGACGAGCTTAAAGAGATAAAAAAAGAAATTATGGAGCTTCCTAGCTAATGGTAAATGATTATTTAAAGGTTAAAGGTGCTAAAGAGCATAACTTAAAAGATATCAGTATTGATATACCAAAAAATCAACTAGTAGTAATCACTGGCCTCTCAGGTTCTGGTAAGTCTTCTCTTGCTTTTGATACCATTTATGCTGAAGGTCAAAGAAGATATGTTGAAAGCTTATCTGCTTATGCACGTCAATTTCTTGGGCAAATGGAAAAACCAAATGTTGAACAAATTGAGGGTCTCTCACCTGCTATAGCTATTGACCAAAAAACTTCATCAAGAAGCCCTCGTTCAACGGTAGGCACTGTCACAGAAATACACGATTATTTACGTCTACTTTGGGCAAGAATAGGTATCAGTTACTGCCCAAACTGTGGTTCTAAAATAGAAAAACAATCTACTGATTTTATAGTAAATCAAATATTAGAAATTGGTGAGGACATATATGTTGAAATTCTTGCACCAATTGTTAAATCAAGAAAAGGAGAGTTCGAAACCTTATTTAAAGATTTGTTAAAACAAGGCTTTAGTAGAGCTTATATTGATGGGGAGTTAGTTAGATTAGATGAGGCAAAACGGCTGGATAGATACTTCAATCACAATATCTCAGTAGTTGTTGATAGAGTAAAAATTAAAAAAACCGGTGGAAGAAGACTTCCACAATCTGTTGAGGCAGCAATTAACTTAACAAGCGGATTAGTTGATATTAAGATTGACGAGGATATAAAGTCATTTAGTCAAAATCTTGGTTGTAAAGAATGTGGCACTTCATATGGCAAACTAGAGCCAAGAGATTTTTCATTTAATTCTCCGTTTGGAGCATGTGAAAGATGTAATGGTATTGGTATTAACTACGAAATTGATGAAAATCTATTAGTAAAGGACGAAATCCAATCTATTGATGAAAATGTCTTTCCGGAAATGTCAAAAAGAAAATATTTTCGTGCACAGATTTATGGGGTTTGTGAATATTTTGACATACCAAGAAATATTCCATATAAAGATTTGTCTGATAACGATAAATTTATTCTTCTTTTCGGTTCAGATGGAATAAAAACTCCAATCAGATATACAAATCGATTTGGAAATTCCAGAACTTGGGAAAGAGAATTTCCTGGAGTTATACCATTATTTAAGAAAATTTATGAAGAAACAGAATCTGATCACAGAAGAGAATATTATATGCAATTTATGAGAGAATTGCCATGCACTGATTGTGATGGTGAAAGGTTAAATCCAAGATCTAGAAATGTAAAAGTAAAATCACTTACACTTGGTGATTTTAATAAGTTATCAATTAACAAAGCTAGTAAGGTGATTCAAAATTTAAAACTAACTGGTAACGAAAAAGAAATTGCTGAAACAATTTTAAGAGAAATTAATGAAAGATTACTTTTTTTGAATGAAGTTGGACTTACTTACTTACAGTTAAATAGAGGTGCTGCAACTCTATCAGGAGGTGAAGCACAAAGAATTAGATTAGCTACACAGATAGGTTCTGGATTAACCGGTGTACTCTACGTTTTAGATGAACCATCAATTGGCCTCCATCAGTCTGATAATAAAAAACTAATCGAAACATTATTAAGATTGAAAAATTTAGGAAATACAGTACTTGTCGTTGAACACGATGAAGAAACAATGAGAAGTTCTGATTTCATAATTGATATTGGTTGGGGAGCTGGAGAAGAAGGTGGAAATATAGTTGCTGCTGGTGATTTTGAAACAGTATCAAAGAATAAAAAGTCAATTACTGGACAATATTTATCTGGAAAACAAAAAGTACCGTACCCAAAAATCAGAAGAAAAGGAAATAATGAAAAAATTGTTGTAAGAGGAGCAAAAGAAAATAATTTGAAGAATCTTACAGCCGAATTTCCTCTAGGGAAATTTATATCAGTTACTGGAGTATCAGGGAGTGGAAAGTCAACACTGGTATCAGAAATATTATCTAAGGCAATACAAAATGAATTTTCAAGAAAAAATTGGAGCCCACCCGGTGTTCATAAAAGTGTGAGTGGACTAAATTATATAGACAAATTAATTGAAATCGATCAATCTCCTATTGGAAGAACTCCAAGATCAAATCCTGCAACTTATTCTGGTGTTTTTGATATGATACGCTCTCTTTATTCTCAAACAGAAGAAGCTAAGATCCGCGGTTACAAGCCAGGTAGATTTTCTTTCAATGTACCTGGAGGAAGATGCGAAGTATGCAGAGGTGACGGAACAATAAAAGTTGAAATGTATTTTTTACCTGATGTTTATGTGATGTGTGAGGATTGTAAAGGTTCAAGATATAACAATGAGACATTAAATATACGTTGGAAAGGCAATACAATTTCTGACATACTAAATTCTACAGTTGAAAATTCTCTTAAAATATTTGAAAATCAACCTCAGATTTCAAGAATCATAAAAACATTAGATGATGTTGGATTATCTTATATAACACTTGGTCAATCAGCCACAACTCTTTCAGGAGGAGAAGCTCAAAGGGTGAAACTAGCAAAAGAGTTGAGCAAAAGATCAACAGGTAGAACAATGTATATATTGGATGAGCCAACAACGGGTCTACATTTTGCAGATGTTCAAAAGTTATTAGAAGTTTTACATATGCTCGTTGACAAAGGAAATACTGTACTTGTTATCGAACATAATCTTGATGTAATAAAAAATTCAGATTGGGTAATAGATCTCGGACCAGAAGGAGGAGAAAATGGAGGAAAAATTATCTCAGAGGGAACTCCTGAAAGTTTAGCATTAGATAAAACTTCTTTGACAGGTTATCATTTAAAATCAGTCTTGTAATGGAAAAAATAGAAATAAAAGAAATTCCAACAAGTCCCGGTATTTATATTTTTAAAGATGAATACGAGGAACCATTGTATGTTGGAAAAGCTAAGAATTTAAGAAAACGTGTACCTTCATATTTTAGAGATAGATCCTCATGGAAAGTAAAGAGGCTTGTTTCAGAGTCTGAGAACATAAGCTTTGTTGTTTCAAAAAATGAAGCAGATGCTTTATTAGCTGAATATTCTTTTATTCAACAATATAAACCTAAATACAATGTTCAATTTAAGGATGATAAGTCTTATCCATACGTTACCTTATCAAATGAAGAATGGCCAAGAGCATATATTTCCAGAAGAATTAGTCAAAAAAATAAAAACTTTGGTCCCTTTCCGTTTATAGGATCAGCACGAAGATCACTTGATCATTTAATTAATATTTTTCCAGTAAGAACTTGTTCAAAAAATGTTTTTGAAAGACACCAAAAATTAGGAAAAGCCTGTCTACTATATGATATTGATAAATGTGCAGGACCCTGTATTGATGCAATTAGTAGAGATGAATATGTTGATTTAATTTCAAAACTTGAAAATTTTTATTCTGGAAAGTCTGATCAATATATTGATGAAAAAATAAATGAAATGATGACATTTTCAGAAAACCAAGAATATGAAAAGGCTCAACAAGCAAAAAGCATTATTACTCATCTTGAAAATGCTAGGACAACACAAACATTAATGGTTGCAGATAAAAAATCAGTAGATGTTGTAGGAATCGATATCAGTAATTTTGATGTAGTTATTTCTTGTCTGCTGATAAGAAATGGAAGAATAATTGGTGAAGTTAAGAAAACACTAGAACCAATTGATACAGAGCAATATGAAGAATACCTCCCACAGATAATACTTTCAATTTTTTCAGAAAATCAACCATCAGATGAAATATTAGTAAGTCACAATTTCCCTTATGTTGAGACTGTTCAAAAAAGCCTATCTAAGAAATGGGATAAAGATATTCAATTAAAAACACCAATTAAGGGTTGGAAAAAAGACTTATTAGAAACAGCTATTTTAGATGCTAAAGAAATACGAAGGGTGGTTAATTTTAGACGAAGAACAGATTTAGAATTTCGATCACAATCATTAGAACAATTAAAAAATAATTTAGATCTTAAAAATATTCCTTATCGTATAGAAGCATTTGATATTTCAAATCTTGGAGCTGAGTATAGAGCAGGCTCAATGGTGGTCATGGATGATGGTATTTGTAAACCATCAATGTATAGAAAATTTCATATAAAATCTTTTTCGGGACAAGACGATTATAAATCAATGGAAGAAGTAATTTTTAGAAGACTCAAAAGACTTTCAAAAGTTGATGAGAAAGATAAAAGTTTCAAGAGGAAACCTGATCTAATTTTAATTGATGGTGGCAAAGGCCAATTATCTTCGGCAAAAGGTGTAGTTGATCATTTTGAGTTAGACATTGAAATAATTGGTTTGGCCAAAAAATTTGAAGAGGTTTTCAAACCTAATCGTAAAGAACCTTTTATTCTTGATAAAAGTTCTGAAGCGATGTTTTTACTTCAAAACATAAGAGATGAAGCACACAGATTTGCAATAACTGAAAATAGAAGATTAAGAATTAAAAATTTTGACGATCAAACCTTATTAAGTATTAAAGGAGTTGGCAACAAGTCTTCTGAAATATTATTAGAAAAATTTAAGGATGTTTCCAGACTTTCAAAAGCTACGTTTGAGGAGCTCAATGAAGTCGTATCTGATAACATAGCCAAAAAAGTTTACTCTTATTTCAATGGGGATTTTTAAGTTATATATCATACAATAAGAAAATTTATCCATGTAAATACATCACAATTAGAATATCATTAGGTTAATTATGGTATCTAAACGCCCAGAAGTATTATTACTTGTAGGAATGTCAGGAGCTGGTCGCTCCGCAAGTGCTAATGTATTTGAAGACCTTGGGTATTATGTCATTGAAAATTTACCAACTAATTTAATTCAATCAGTAGTTGAGTCTAATGATGTTGCTGAAACAAACAAACAGTTAGTACTTACTGTTGATGGTAGAGAAACTTCCGCTCAGAGTGAGTTAACAAAAAGTCTTGATAGGCTAAGTCAATCAGGTGTTCTAACTAGAGTTATATTTTTAGATGCAGACAATGACTCACTCATAGAAAGGTATGAAGAGAATAGAAGGCCACATCCTATGGGAAAGGATTCTTTAGACCAGTCCGTTAAAAATGAAAGAGAATTATTAAAGCCTATAAGAGAATTAGCAGATCTTGTAATAGATACATCAGACATGAATGTTCATGATTTAAGAAAAAGAATTATTGAGGGTTTTCAGGGAACAGCAAGCAATCAAGATTTAAAAATTTCTGTCACTTCATTTGGATTTAAAAATGGATCTCCAAGAGATGCCGACTTGGTATTGGATGTTAGGTTTTTACCTAACCCCCATTGGCGAGATGAACTTAGAGATTCCACAGGTCAAGCGCCAATGGTAAGAAATTATGTACTCTCTTTTGAAGATGCACAGATATTTCTTGAAAAAACAAAAGATATGATTGATTTTCTTTTGCCAAGGTTTACCTCAGAAGGAAAATCATATGTTGGGATTGCAATCGGTTGTACTGGCGGGAAACACAGAAGTGTAGTTATGACTGAAGAAATTGGGAAATGGTTAAAATCCGATGGTAAAGATGCTGTCATTATTCATAGAGATATGAAAGAAAATTAATCTTTAAATTTTGATAATACTTTTTTGAAATAATTTATAAAAAAAGGATTTTTAAGTTGATAATAAATGCAATAAGTGATGAAAAATATCTTGGAGATGTCCTTGTCAGATCAGATTTGAATGTACCGATAGTAAATAATGAAATTAGTGATGATTTTAGAATTTCTAAATCTCTTGAAATTATTGATAAGATTTATGATTATTCTCGTTCTATTACATTTGTTAGTCATTTAGGTAGGCCAAAGGCTAATGATGTGGATAATTCTCTAAGACCAATAGCTGAAAATATGTCAAAAATACTTAAAAACGAAAAAGTACATTTTATAAAAAGTATTTATGGTGATGATGTGAAAAAATCTATAAAAAATCTTACTTCAAAGATATTTCTCCTAGAAAACTTAAGATTCGATGAAGGTGAAATGAAAAATGATATTGAATTTTCAAAATTAGTAACGAGCCCATTTGAAACTTATATTTTTGACGCATTCGGTGCTTCACATCGTCAACATGCGTCTGTAGTAAGTTTTGGCAATTTTCTTAATTCTTATCAAGGACCATTAATGAATAAAGAAATTTCAGAACTTGACAAATTATTAAATAATGAAAAATCTGGTTATTCTGTTTTGTTGGGTGGAGCAAAAATATCAGATAAATTGGGTATAATCGATAAACTTTTACCAAAAGTTGAACATCTAATGATTGGAGGGGGAATGTGCTTTACTTTTCTTAAAGCAATGGATTATGAAATTGGAAAATCTCTTGTTGAAAATTCATTTATTTCAAAAGCAAAAGATTTAATCAATTCAAAATATGGAAAAAAGATTGTCCTACCTACAGATTTTGGAGTCACTGAATCTATTGAAAGCAATATTAGACGTGAAATAAATAGTAATAATTTTTCTAAAAACCAGATAGGTATTGATATTGGACCAGATACAATTACTAAATTTTCTGAAATTATATCATCATCTAAAAATTTATTTTGGAATGGACCTATGGGTATTTTTGAACTAGATCAATTTAGTCATGGAACAAAGGCAATTACTCAAGCAATAGCTAAAGCAGGAGGATATACCTCTGTTGGAGGGGGAGATTCGGTGAGTGCTATAAACAAATTTTCAAATCTAAATAACTTTAATCATGTATCTACTGGTGGCGGGGCATCTCTAGAGTACTTAGATGGTAAAAATTTACCTGGAGTAAACATTTACAAACCACTTATAATTTGATAATGAAAAAAATAATTATTGGAAACTGGAAACTTAACTTAGATCATTTAGAAGCTATCCAACTTTTTCAAAAATTAAATTACTCCTTAAATACTGATATAGACGAAAAAATCTCAATTGTTGTAGCACCATCTCACACCTCTTTAAGATCTATTCAAACGATAATAAATGCTGATAAATTAAATATATTTTTATCATCGCAAGACGTATCAATGTTTAATGATGGAGCATATACAGGTGAAGTCTCCGCACATCAGTTAGCTAAATTAAATATTTCCTATTGTATTGTTGGTCATTCGGAAAGAAGACAACATTTTAATGAAACAGATGAATTCGTAAATGTAAAAGTAAACAATCTAATAAATAAAGAAATTACTCCCATTATTTGTTTTGGTGAAAGTAATGACCAAAGGACTGATGGGAACTATATGGATTTTTTAATTAATCAGATCGAGAATTCAACAAAAGGGTTAAGAAAAGATAAAGTAGATGAAATAATATTTGCCTATGAGCCAATATGGGCAATCGGAACAGGTCAGAATGCATCTCTTCAAGATATTGTGGAAGTAATTTCAAAAGTAAAAGAATTTATATCTAAAAAATCATTTTTTAATGAAGAAAAAATTAAATTTATATATGGTGGCTCTGTTTCTCCTGATAATTCTTACGAGATATTAAATTCAAAAATTATTGACGGTGCTCTTGTTGGAGGTGCTTCACTTGATGTAGATAAATTTATAAAAATAATTGAATCTGTAGATTTATGAATCTGATTTTTTTAAGACACGGTCAAAGCATTTGGAATCTAGAAAATAGATTTACTGGTTGGGTTGATGTTGGACTCTCTGATGGTGGGGTAGATGAAGCTTTAAAAGCAGGTAATACATTATTAAATAAAGAATATGTTCCTGATATTTGTTTCACCTCCTATTTAAAAAGATCAAAAGAAACTGCAAATATTTTGTTATCTCAATATGAAGATAAGGTAAAACAAGATATAGAAATTGTGAATGACTGGACATTAAATGAACGTCATTACGGATCTCTACAAGGCTTGGATAAATCTGAAACAGCCAATAAATATGGTGAAGAACAAGTCCAACTGTGGAGAAGAAGTTATGACACCCCACCTCCTTTAGCAGCCAAAAATTCTGATTTTGATCCAAATAATGATAAGTTATACAAAAATATCAATCAAGATCTTCCATTAGGGGAATCTTTAAAAGATGTAGTATCAAGAGTTAAAAAAACGATTTCTATGCTATTAAATCTTTCAGAAACAAAAAATGTTTTAGTAGTCGCACATGGAAATAGTATTAGAGCAATCCTAAAAATTATTGAAGATATTAGTGACAAAGATATTATTGGAGTAAATATACCAACTGGAATACCATTAGCTTTTAACTATCAAGATGATAAACTAACTAAAATTGGATATCTTGGAGACCAAAAACAAATTATTAAATTACAAAAAGAAGTTGAACAACAATCTAGAATAAAAAAAGGTTAAAGATGGATACAATTACAGCAGTTTTAATATCAGTGCATGTTGTCGTTTCAATAGCATTAATTGCTTTGGTTTTATTAAATAGCGGAAAAGGTGGAGGTTTGTCTGATATGCTTGGTGGACCAGGAGCATCAGGAAATATTGGCCAAACTTTAGCTGAGAGAAACTTAAGTAGAATCACTGCATTTGTTGCTTTTCTTTTTGCTGTAACAACATTATCTTTATTTTGGTTTTTAGACTGATATTAGCGCGGGTGGCGGAACTGGTAGACGCGCAGGATTAAGGATCCTGTGGGGTAAAACCCGTGGAGGTTCGAGTCCTCTTCCGCGCACATAATTATGAATAAATCTGAAACTGTTGCCATAATTAATGATCCTGAAGTAACTTTAGGCCATCTTGAAAAAAGAAGCATAGTTACTTTAAATGCTTGGGAAATTAATTGGAATGATTTAAATCCAGAATCAAATTATATTCTTTTAGGTGGTCACATGGGTGCTTATCAATCTGAGGATTACCCATATTTGAAGAGTGAAAAAAAATGGATTGCTGAGGCAGTTAATACGAACATTAAAATCCTGGGAATATGTTTGGGCTCTCAATTAATTGCAGACTCATTAGATGGAAAGGCTTATTTAGCAGAAAATATTGAATTCGGTTTTAAGAAGCTTTCATTTCTAACATCCTCTTATATTTTTGATGATTACAAAAATATAGAAATATTTACATGGCATCGGGATACTTTTAAATTGCCCTCAAAGGCTAAATTAATAGCTAAAACATCATTTCCTCAAATATTTACAATAAAAAAAACAATAGGCATACAATATCATCCAGAAATTACAGAAGATCTATTTTTAAAATGGTATGAAGGTGAAAAGACAAAGCAAGAGTTGGAAGAATTTAATATCGACAAGGAATTTAAAAAATTAAAAAAAAACGAATATTTGATCTCCGAATCGGTTAATAAATTATTTGATAAATGGATATCTACTTAAAAGGATCTTTTAAAATTCTTTTTACGTAATTGTTAAGTAAATCGTACCTGTCATCAATAGAATTAATTGATAGTATTTCATTTCGCATTTCTAAAGACATAGGCATTTTTGTACATAAATTCCAAAGACTGAGAATTCTATTTTCTATATCAATTTCAAAATCTGGGATTTGCATATCTATGCCTTGCTCAATAAGAATACTTATTGCCTTTTTGATATCTGTTTGAAGATCCATTAATTCCTTTTCAGAAGGAGGCAATCCAACATTTATTAACTCATCTGATTGGCATATAGGGTATTCTTTTGTAAGTTCAAAGTCAGTAACTTTATAAATGCCAACACATTCAATAATCACAAGTTGTTCAGCATTTGATATATCTTGATGTTCTATGATTTTAACTTCTGAAACAATTTGTCCAACTGTTTCTAAATTTTTTCCTACACAAAATGTACTTTCATTATTTATACAATCACCAATTAACAGCAAATATCTAGGTTCGAATACTCTTAATGCTGATATTTCTGTAGGAAAATAATTAATACCTGCACCAAAAAATGGGAATTCAACTATCATAATTTCTGTTATTTAGGATAAGGGAAAATAAAAAATAATGAGAATTGAAGACGATATTAAATTAACTTTTGATGATGTACTTATTCGGCCAAAAAGAAGCACATTAGTTTCAAGATCTGAAGTGGTCCTTGAGAGAGATTTTAAATTTAAACATACTAACGCAACATGGACGGGTGTTCCTATTTTTTCTGCAAACATGGACACTACTGGAACATTTGAGACTGCAGTTACTCTTCAGAAGCACAAAATGCTCACTGCAATTCATAAATTTTATACTTTAGGAGAGTGGAAAAAGAATATAGATAATTTAGATCCAGAATATATTTCAGTAACTGTTGGTCAATCTCAAGAAGATTTACAGCTTGGTAAGGAAATTTTTGAGTTAAATAATGATATTAAATATTTGTGTATTGATGTGGCAAATGGATATAGAGAAGATTTTGTAAATTCAGTTAAAAACTATAGAGCAACTTTTCCAGAAAAAATTATTATTGCAGGCAATGTAGCAACTCGTGAAATGACTGAAGCATTGATACTAGCTGGAGCTGATATCGTAAAGATTGGAATCGGACCTGGTTCTGTGTGTACCACTAGAAGTGTGGCAGGTGTTGGGTATCCTCAATTATCTTCTATATCTGAATGTTCAGATGCTGCCCACGGATTAGGTGGCCATGTAATGGCAGATGGGGGTTGTAAATATCCTGGTGACGTATCAAAAGCTTTTGGTGCTGGAGCTGATTATGTAATGTTAGGTGGGATGTTTGCTGGACATAAGGAGTCCGGAGGAGAATTAGTAACAGATGATGATGGTGAACAGTACAAAGATTTTTATGGCATGTCGTCTACTAAAGCACAACAAACCTATTATGGCGACCTTGCAGAGCATCGTGCAGCAGAAGGAAAAAAAGTTAGGCTTAAATACAAAGGTGATTTGGATGGAACCGTGCAGGGAATTTTAGGTGGCATGAGATCAGCATGTTCTTATGTCGGAGCTAAAAAACTTAAAGACCTGCCAAAAAGTACTACTTTTATTCGTGTTACTCAAACAACTAATGAAATATATACGGGAAGTGAAAATAATTGAATATAGTTGTTTACTCAAAAAATAATTGTGTTTGGTGTGATAGGGCAAAAAATTTACTTAACTCAGCAAATCTTTCATTTGATGAGATTGATTTATCAGATGATACTGAAAGGAGTGAATTCTATAAAAAAATTGGAGAGGGTGTAAAAACAGTCCCACAAATTTTTATAGATGATACAAGAGTTGGAGGTTATCCTCAGCTCGTAACATGGTTCGAAGAAAATGGCATCTAGCGATTCATCCAAAACTGTATTTTTAGCTTTCTCAGTAAATTTTTTTATTGCTGGTATAAAAACAGTTATAGCCGTTATTACATCTTCATCAGCCATGTTCTCTGAAGCGGTTCATTCATATGTAGATTCTGGAAATCAATTTATTCTATGGTTTGGCATAAAACAATCAAAAAAACCAAATAAATTGCTTTACCCACTTGGAAGGGGAAAAGAGGAATATTTTTGGACATTAGTTGTTGCAGTTCTTATTTTTACTATTGGTGGTCTTATCTCCCTTGAGCATGGCATTGAGGCTTTATCGCATCCTAAGGAATTAAAAAATCTATTTATTTCAATTGCTGTTCTATCTGTGTCTATCGTTTTAGAACTTTATGTTCTATACAAAGCAGTAAAAGAGTTGAGAAGTAAAGCAGTTAATAAAGATTTATCTGTATTCAAGCTTCTTAAAGAATCTACGGATGGACCATTGATAGCTATAGTTGTTGAAGATTTTGCAGCTACATTAGGCTTAGGAATTGCTCTTGTTGGTACAATTCTGGCAAATATAACATCTAATCCTGTATTTGATGCTGTTAGTTCAATTATGATCGGTATACTTCTTATGGTTTCTGGTGTATTTCTTGGGTATGAAATGAAGCATCTCATTACTGGTGAAAGCATCAGTGTCAAAAAACAAGAAATGATCCATGACATTATTAGTGGGAACGAGAAGATTAAAGAGATCAAATCTTTAAAAATTATATCAATTGGTGCAAATAAATACCTAGCACTTTGTAATTTAGATTATATTGACACAACTATGGATAATGAAATTATTGAAATTAATTTAGAATTAAAAAACACTGTATGTTCCAAGTTTGATGAAATATCTGAGATTTACTTTAATCCTGCCTGATTTAGAATTAGCTCATGGAATTAAACAAAAAGCATTTAAGTCAAGATCAGTTTGAAGTTACTCAAAATTGTGGGACTGAACCACCATTTTCTGGAGAACTTTTATATGAAAAAAGAGATGGCATTTATAGTTGTGTAGTTTGTGATTTTGCTTTATTTGAATCCGATAAAAAATATGAATCGGGAACCGGCTGGCCAAGTTTTTATGATGCTCTTGAAGATACTATTAGCACCAAAGAAGATAATTCTTACGGTATGAAAAGAATTGAAATTAATTGTAAAAAATGTGACTCGCATCTTGGACATATATTTCCTGACGGTCCTAAACCAACCGGGCAAAGATACTGTGTAAATTCTTTAAGTCTTACTTTTAGTGAAAATGAATAAAGCATATATTGATGAAGAATGCATAATGTGTTCAACTTATGGAAAATTTCTTTCTAATCGATCATCTGATGTCTTAATAATGAATCAATCTGAATTAAGCATTGAAGATATAAAAAGAGATGAAATAGTTTATTTTAGAAGTAAAAAAAAATTTTACGGAGCAGAAGCTTTTATCCAGTCGACGAGTGATTTGGGAGGAATATATAAAACTGTAATTCTACTTAAAGTTTTTCCAAAATATTTCAGAGATGTTGTTTATAAATTTGTAGCTGCAAATAGGCATAAAATATTTAAAAAAAATTGAACTTACGAAAATTTTTAGACAATAAGTTATTTCGTAGTTTTGTGTTGTTTTCTATATTTAGAGCAATTTATGGATTGTTTATAGTTATTTTTGCTTATTATTTTTCAAGAGAATACGAATTAAATTATTTTCAAACAGGTTTAATTTTTGTCTTTTCTGTTTTTATTTCAAGAATCGGATTTAAATATTTTAAAACTAAATTCAGTCTCTAAAATTTCCATAATTCAGATGAATATTAAAATCTTTTGATTTCAAGTGAGCAATAACTTCTTGCAACTCATCTCTTTTTTTCCCCGAAACTCTTACAGACCCATCCTGAATACTACTTTGAATTTTTTTGAAATTATTTTTTAATTCCTTAACGATTTCTTTAGCTATCTCTTTATTAATCCCAGATTCTAAAAAGTAATTTCTTTTTGATTCAGATGGTGTTTTTTCGTCTTCGAAATTTGATAGAAATTTTATTGATACATTTCTTTTTGCAAATTTTTCTTTAAGGACTTGATCTGCTGCATTCATTCTTTCCTCAGTACTACTTTTTATAGTTATGTTATTTTCACTTAGTAATGCAGTTGTATTTGTTCCTCTGAAATCATATCTATTCACAAGTTCTCTATTCATTTGATCTACAGCATTTGTTACCTCTTGCTTATCAAATGTTGATGTAATATCAAAGGTTGGCATTATTTAATTTTAAATTACTTCTGATAATTTTGTCGGAGAAACTCATAACTAACAATTGATACAGAATTTGCTAAATTTATACTTCTTGAATTATCACTCATTGGGATTGTTAGCATATCATGATTTAGACTAAGTACTTCTTCAGGTAGGCCTACTGATTCTGGCCCAAAAATAAAATAATCATAATTTTTCAAATCAGTGTCCCAAATATTTTTGGACCCTTTTGTTGATAACATTGCTATATTATTATTTTTCTTTTGCTCGTAGAAAACATTCCAATTTTCAAAAATACTTACTGATGCTAAGTCATGATAATCTAAACCCGCTCGTCTAATTTTATTTTCTTGGAAATTGAATCCGAAAGGTTTTATTAGATTTAATGGTAATCCCGTATTTGCGGACAACCTTATACATGATCCAACATTTCCAGCAATTTCAGGTTTATATAAAACAATTTCCACATAAATATTATATTCCTATTCAACAGCCATTAGAGCAGTAAAATATTATTGTGATAAAAATTATTAAATTATTTTTACCAAGCTTTGCAAGCTTTAGGGTTGTATGGACAGAAATTGAAAACACTTCAGTATCCAGAGAAAGATTTATTGACTTTCTCAAGGTAATTGGATTAATGATGATAATTTTTAATACATTCTACCTAATTAGATTTACTGACTCTTACGGAGAATATCTCATATATAATTTATCCTTCGATGATTCACTTACAACAGCCTATACATGGTTTACGGTTGGAATGACCTTATTTTTCTTTTCTGTAGGTTTTACAAATAAAATAGCATGGTATGCAAACGTTGGTAGAGATGGAAGTCAATGGAAATTTTTAACAGATAGAGTCAATGCATTGTTAGGGCCTGTAATTGTCTGGATTTCAGTGGTAACATTAATTCTTAATGTTTACTCAAAGACATATACACTTCCTCTTTTTTTTACTAGTCAAGATGACGGGGTAGTACCTTTAACAGAATTTATAATGTGGCCTTTATGGCTTGTATCAATATATCTTGTGGTTGTTATTTTTTCACCATTAACTCTACTCTTACACAAGACAAATCCATATTTAACTTTATCAATGTTTATCATTACAACTGTAGCTATTGATACATTTGATTTTTCGTTAGCGTTCTCATACTTAAAACTAATAAATTACTTAATATTTTGGCTTACAATCCATCAGCTTGGCTATTTTTTTGCTGATGGAAAAATATTTACATATAAGTTATCTTTTTTTACAAGCTTATCAGTTATAACTTTTGGTTATTTATTTTATAAATTTAATTCTTCTAGTGATTTTATGTCACTTTCAAGCTACAGGCTAATTACAATTTCAAATGAAGATCCACCAACTATTTACTATTTAGTTGCTGCAATAGGTTTGGCATCTTTATTTTTGCTTTTAAGAAAACCTATAGAAAATCTTTTAGAAAATAATCTTGTATGGAATTTATTTTCTTTTTTTCATGCAAATATTTTTACTTTATTTCTATGGCACATGTTTGTCTTGTTTTATATTTACGTTTTGGAAATAGACTATGTTTTTTATTTCATAATTCTTATAGTTTTTGCCTTAATCTTTGGTGATTATGAAAGATCGGTTTTTAAGTTATCATCCAACTTGATTAGAAGAGTAAATCCTTTGCAACCTTGGCCGGGCCCTTTGAAAGCAAAGTTGTCATATACTAATTTTTCACTTGCTTGGGTTTCGTCAATTTTGATTTTAATTGGCATTTTTCAAGTTACTCTTGGTGGAATAGGACTATCAGGGTTTTTTACTTTAAGAAATTTATATTTTCTCTCAGGAAATACATTTGAAGCATTTATCAAAATTGCAACCGGTTTATTGTTATTAAATTTAACAATTAGAAGAGTTGATTTAAAAAATATTGTTCTAATTATTTCAGCTGGTTTTCAAGTTGTTATTTTATTATCTAGAAATATTTTGTTCAATGAAATATCAGAATTCGAACTTTATTTTTCACTCGGTTTGATTATTTTTTTTCTATATATTGCTTTCATAAATCGTAACTATAAAAGAAAAACTTCGGTCTAAATATAGTGAATAATTTTAACGGTGAAACTCGTCAGGCATTACTAAATCGCGCTTTTCTATATATTGTAATAATAGGGATTTCTTCCGTAATTTTGCTTAGGGTAAGATCTTTGATTTTTGATTTATTTGTTGCGGTGGTTCTATCTGTTCTTGCTGAACCAATAGTTTATAGGCTAACAAAAAGATTTAACAGAAGGCTTTCTGCAATTATCACAGTTGCAGCAATTATTCTTATAATTGGTGGAATAATATTTTCAATAATACCGATAATGGTCCAAGAGTTATATTTGTTATCATCACAAATGCCAGAATATCTAGACAATATTATTAAGTATATTAATAGTGAAGGTTTTGCCATATCTAGTCAATCTTTAAATTTAGAGCAAGAGTTCAATAATTTATTTAGAGAGTACGGAAGTGCAGTTGGAAATACAGTTGTATTTGCAGGAAGAAGTATTTTGAATGCTTTCTTTCATTTCTTTGTTATATTTTTCTTTTCGTTTTACTTAATAGCTGAAGGTGATGGCTGGAGAATTAAATTAAAGGAGGCTTTGCCCAATAATATATCAAATGCAATTGATCAAGTATGGACAATAGGTGTTTCAAAAGCTGGTGGTTGGATTGCTGCAAGAGTAATTCTTGGTATTTTAGCTAGCATTGTTTTTACCATAGCTTTTCTTATAATAGGTCTTCCTTCACCATTCGCTCTGGGAATTTCGGCTGGATTATTATCTCAATTAGTACCGGCAGTTGGCACATTTCTAGGTGGCATAGTCCCTGTTTTAGCTTCTATATCTTTAGGTCCAACATATATTGTATATACTCTTGTTGTGTTGACAGCTTATCAATTCCTAGAAAACTACTTTATTAGCCCACGTGTTACAAGAGTTACTATGGTGATACATCCAGCTGTTGCAGTATTTGCTACTTTATTTGGTGCTTATACAGCTGGAGTAATAGGTGCTGTTCTAGCATTACCAATTGCGGCTACCATTCAAGGTATAATTGAAATACTTTTAGAAAATAAACAAAATGAATAATTTTATTAATTTATCAACAAATGCAATAAAAACTGCTGACTCTCTTTTTCAACACGCTAAGGAAGAAACATATGATGAAGTTGAAGATTCAATTAAATCATTAAAGAAAAACTTTAAAGCAGGAAATTATTTTGCAATAGCAACATTTTTCATTATATTTGGTCTTTCAAACGTACTAACACAGTTGTTTACAGGTAATTTTTTCGTACAAGCAATGGTTTACTTCTCATTGTCTTTTCTTTGCATATTGTCATTTAGTTTGATTATTTGGAGATTATTAAAGTGACTGAATTTAAAGATAATTTTTCTAATTTAAATAATAATATTAATAGTGAAAATTCAAAAATTTTAAGTTTCCTGATCTATGGCATATTCATTGGAAGACTTTATGAAAAAATCAAAAAATTTAAAAGAAATATACGTTTAAAAAAATGAATAAATCATTACAAAAATTTGTTGCTGTGGCTATTTCTGCTGGTGTAGTTTTATCAACAATTGCATATTTTTTATTGTTACTATAAGAAATAGTGAAATTTGACAATACTGTTGTTGTGTTTAAATCAAACAACACAAAACACTTATCCGTAATACAAGAAGATCAAACTTTTGTTACACAAAACGGAATTATTAAACATAATGATATAAAAACATTACCTACTAAAGTTACAACTTCCAAAGACCAAGAATATGAAGTTTATATTCCTTCATTTGATGAATTCATTTTATTAATGAAAAGAGGTCCTCAAATAATTTATCCAAAAGATATTGGAGCAATAATAATATCTGGAAATATTAGTAAATTTTCAAATATTTTAGAAATTGGAACTGGTTCTGGAGCCTTAACTCTCTATTTAAGTTTAATTTTAGACAATGACAGTAATCTTATAACTTTAGATGAAAGTAATAAAAACCAAAGAAGAGCCAAAAAAACCATTGAAAGATATATTTCATCAAATCATGCTGAAACCAAATTTTTAGAAATAGAATATTTAAATTTACGACTTTCAGATTTTATATTTGATCACGTGAGTAACAAAGTCGATACTGTTATTACTGATATTCCTGAGCCTTGGGAATTTTTCGATAACAACTCAGTGAAGCAAAATTTACAATGGGTTTCTTATTTACCATCAATTACACAAGTTCAAAAAATTGTTAATGAACTTTCAAAAAATAATTTTATCAATATCAATGTAACCGAAACTTTAAATCGAGAATGGATAGTAGACAATAGAATAGTGAGGCCAAAAAATGAGATGGTTGGTCATACAGGATTTGTTGTTAGTGGAAGATTTTTATTTAGCTAGGTTCGATCATTATGCATTCGCCTGGACATTCCTCAGCTGATTCAATTACTGCCTCTTCTTGACCCTTTGGAACTACTGCTAGACCTTGTGCGCCACCAACATTTCCATCTTCTTCAGAAAATATTTTGTCGCCTTCTTTTACATAAAAAAGCCCATCATCTTTGCCAACAAAAACATCAGGGCAAATTTCTTCGCAAAGGCCGTCACCTGTGCACAAATCTTGATCTATCCAGACTTTCATATATCTAATAATACATTAGTTTTGCTTTATACAAATACAACAGATAAAAAATAATTATTAAATTTAAATACAATAAAATTAGGTATTAATGAAAAATGTATTTAAAAGAGGACTTAATTTATTAACTTTGTTCTCTTCAAATAATGAAAATATAACCACTGATTTTATTAAAGATAATATATTAGATTATCGTGAATTAGGAGATTCTGCTTTCAAACGCTCTTTTGAAAGAGACAAATCATTGTTAAAAGAAATGGGATATTTAATTGAATTCGAAAATGACAAATGGAAACTTTCAGATGGTTATTCAATATCAGGAACAAGAATTATCGAAGAAATTAAAAAAACTAAGAATATTGATACAAATAGATTTATTAGTATTTATCAAATAATAAAAAAATATTTAAATTTAAATTATCAATTCGATGAGCAAAGCATAAATATATCAAAAATTGTACAAGCGATTAATGAAAAAAGACGTATATCTTATAAATACAAAGGATCTGTTAGAAAAGTATATCCGCTTG
Organism: uncultured Candidatus Actinomarina sp.; assembly: GCA_902571385.1. Classification (GTDB taxonomy): domain Bacteria; phylum Actinomycetota; class Acidimicrobiia; order Actinomarinales; family Actinomarinaceae; genus Actinomarina. Next base: position 129,723 of record CACGBK010000003.1, on the reverse strand, counting down.
GTCTTAAACAATATGATGGCCAGTGGTATGTAGGAGTAAATGAACATTCTATATTTAAAACATTTAAATTAAGCAATATAGATGATTTAAAAATTGGTTCCTTACCTAATTTACATAATATTGATAATGTCAAGATTAATTTTTCATGGGAAGAAAGCATGAATCCTGTGTTATTAACTATCGAATTGTCAGAAGACAGTTATTACATCTTTAAAAATAAATTTAATCATAAGGTTAAAAATAAAAATATATTTCAAGACAAATTAAGGATCGAGTTAGAAACATACGATCTTCAAGGACTGACACAATTCTTACTTTTGACTGAAAGTGAAATAATTCAAATGTCAGAATCTGAAAAAAATATGTTATTGGAATTAATTAATGAATAAAAAACTTAAACTTCAAGATTTTACATTTTTGATCAATATTATCAAGGATCAGGACAATTGGAACATACAAGACCTTGCTGATAAGCTCACTGTAGATCTCGATACTCTTTTATACATGCTTAATATTATGTCCGAAGTTTATTCTGTTAATGGTGAAAGTTTTATTAATTTTGATTTAGATTTATCAAAAAATAATATAACTTTTGATTATTCGATCGAATTAAAAGATTTAGAGACTATTACTGATTTTGAACTTTTTAAAATATATAATATTTTGATTAACCAAGATAAAATTTATATTAAGAACATAAATAAAAATGACTTGTCATTTCTCACTGATACTTTAGGTATCTTCTTTGATGAAAAATCAGATATAAATCAGGATAATTATTTATCAATTTTTTTAGAAAATGAAGTAAATATTGAATATATAAAATTAGGAAGAAAAAATGCTGGAATTTATTCAATTAAACCCTTATCAATATCTAACAATGCTGATGGAAATGTTCTAGAAGCGATTGATTTAGTTGATAATAAAATTAAAACTTTTTTAGTTAATAGGATTCTGTCTGTAGGAGATTTAGATTTAAATAAGTCAACAAAGGAAGATAAAACAAAAAATATCGAAGTTAAATTTAACATTTATTCTGAAAAATCTATAAGTAAATTAAATAAAGATAAAATCAAGATGAGCAATGAAATTTATATTTATATATTCAGAGATTATTACGTAGCAATGGAATATTTTCTAGAAAATTTTAAAGATGTTGAGATTCTTTCACCTGAAAACCTTAAAAATGAATTTGATGAAAAAATCAATAAATTAAGAATCATGGTGAGTAAATGAGCCTAACTGAATTAGTACTCATACTGTTTATTTCACTGGGTATTTTAGATAAAAAAAAATTGAAGAAATACTATGATGCTTTTTCTGATTTTAACAAAGGACCTTCGAGAAAAATAATTGGAGATTCTAGTTTGAATGAGACTTGGAAATGGATCGGTGAAGAAGAGGAATGAAAAAACCCTTTTTTGAACATTTAAAAGAACTAAACTTAAGAATCTTTTTTTCTTTTTCATTAATTGTTGTACTTTCAATTTTTATTTATGCAAAATATCCATTTTTTATAGAAGTTTTGAATGAGCCACTTATAAATGCAGGATATGATAAATCAAATATATTTGCTCTTACAATTTATGAAGGCTTTCAAGTTAAGATAACTAATGTTTTTTTAATGTCACTGATTTTATTACTTCCATTAACAATTTTTAATTTAAGTTTCTTTTTTAAACCGGCAGTAATCGATTTATCTTGGCTTTCTTTTGTTCTTTACAATTTGTTTTTTACAATTTTTTATTATCTTGGTGTTTATGCAGCCTTAAATCTGAGCTCATACGGGATTGAATTTTTACTTTCATTTAATGAAAATGAAGTCATTCTTAGGTCTCAAAATTACTATCAATTCATTATCCGTCTTACTTTTTTGTTTGCTATTACATTTCAGCTTCCATTAATTACATTATTTCTCTTAAATAAAAATTTATTAAAAATTCATTTTTTAACAAATAACAGACCTGAGCTGTTTATATTCATTTTAATATTATCAGCTATAGTTACTCCAACAGGTGATCCCGTTACATTATTTGCATTCACCATACCTTTATATTTACTAATTGAAATTGTTATATTTATTCATAAAAAAATATCAAAGTGAATTTTGAATTAGATTCTTTTCAAATAGATGCAATCGAATCTTTGTATGAAAACTTAAATGTACTTGTTACTGCACCTACTGGTGCTGGTAAAACAATAATTGCTGAACGAGGAATTGAAGAGTATTTAGACAAGGGAAATAGAGTAATTTACACAACACCAATAAAAGCTTTATCAAACCAAAAGTACCATGACTTCTTAAATTCAGGATTTGACACAGGTCTGTTAACAGGTGATCGAAATGAGAATCCAGATGCAGGTCTCATAATAGCAACAACAGAAATTTTAAGAAATATGATCTTTACTAACGACGAGAGAATAAATGATATTGGTTTAGTTGTACTTGATGAAGTTCATTACCTAGCGGACAAGGAACGTGGATCTACTTGGGAAGAAATTATTATTCACTTACCAAAAGATATAAAATTATTATGCCTATCTGCAACTATTGGAAATGAAAACGAATTTTTAAACTGGATTGTATCTCAAAGAGGTCCAACAGATTTAATTCAATCTAAGATTCGCCCAGTTCCTTTAGAAATATCTTTGATCACAGCGTCTAAAGATGATGAACAAATATTAGCTATTAAAAGTACAGAGGATAAAAGAAATAGACCTATTTTTAAACTAGATAAAAAATTTAAACGATTTAGGAAGCCATCTTTGTCTGATCAAATTTCATATATTATAAATAAAAAAGCAACGCCGTGTATTTTATTTTATTTTTCACGTGAAAAAGTTGAAAATAAAGCAAGATATGCCGCAAATTTAAATTTTAAAATTAAAAAGAATGTTCAATTAAGACATTTGTTTGAAGATATTTTTGACGACATTACTAATGAAGAATATCAACTTTTGAATTTAGACGAACTTTATTGGATGTGGTCACGAGGGGTTGCTTACCATCATGCTGGTTTGGCTCCAATTGTTAAAGAATTTGTTGAGTTTTTATTTATAAATAGACACATAGATATTCTTTTTGCAACAGAGACACTTTCCCTGGGAATTAATATGCCGGCGAAATCTATTATTATTGATTCATCATTTAAATATGACGGATTAAAAACTAGATTAATTTCAAAATCTGAATTCTTACAACTTACAGGTAGAGCCGGTAGAAGAGGAATTGATTCTAAGGGATATGCGTATATAAATTATGATAAAAGAATTGAGAACAGTTGGTACAACGACTTATTTGATCTAAAACCAAATAATCTAAAATCCTCTTATTCAAATTCATATGGATCGGTACTTAATTTGAATAATAAATATGGTGAAAAAAAAGGTATAGAAATGATTAAAAAAAGTTTTTATTCATATCAAAATAAATTAAACGACAAAGCTCTTGAAACTAACTATAAAGCAAAATTAAAAGTTTTAAATGAAATGAATTATTTTACTGATTTAAATAAGAATAAATTATTAACTGAAACTCATAGGGATAATTTGATATTAGGAATTGAATTGTTGAATGAAAATAATGATATTGAATTTTGTCTTATGTTTCTTGCTTCTGGTATATCAACATCAAAATATGAAATATCAGTTCATGACAAATATAATGATTTGCTAACTAAATTTCTAATCACACAAGAAAAAGTAAATAAACTTGAAGCATTTAGTGGGGTTAAAAATAAAATCAATTTAGACATTACTTGGTTTAGTATTTTTTTAGAATTTTATAATTCTGACAATATCGAATACACATTAAGTAAATTTAATGTAACACTGGGAGATTTTATTAAAGCTTGCCGAGAAGCATCTGAAATATCACAAAAAGTTTATTCAATTTATGAGATTGAAAGCTTTGATATAATTGCAAAAAAATTAAAACATAATATTATTCAGAAAACTATGATATGAAAAAATACGTTGTAATTCACAATAAAAATTCAAGAGGTAAGAAGTTATCCCAAGGTGAAATTGAAAAACTATTTTCTAGCCATAATTTAAATGCAGTTGTGTATCAAACATCTAAAGCATCTAAAGTTGAAGAAATAATTTTAAATCACAAAAACGATAGTGTCATCTTCTGTGCAATAGGAGGCGATGGCACCCTTAGTAATTTAATCGATAACTTACTAAAGAATAATGTTAGTAATCCTGAGGTTGCTTGTCTTCCTTCTGGTAGTGGATCTGATTTCATGAGAACATTTGCTTTTCCAAAAAATATCAATGAGGGCATAAAAAGGCTTAAAAATGATCAGAATTATAAAATTGATGTTGCACACATAAGCTCTTCTAATAACAGTAGATATTTTGTAAATGTCTTAAATTATGGTTTTCTGGCAGATACAGTACATACAAGTGAAAGTCTTCCGAGAATGTTTAAACGATTTAGATATCCTATTAGTTTTTGGTTAAAACTCCTACCTGCAAAAAGTATGTTATTTCAAATTGAAAATGATAGATTCAACTTCAATAATTTGGCTTTTAATATATCAATCTGTAACGGTCAATTTTTTGGCGGTGGTTGGAATATTTCACCAAAATCAAGCCTTCAAGATGGATTATTAAATATTCAAATATTTAAAGTAACCAAGCTAAAAGCTATGAAATTATTTTTTCTTGCTAAAAAAGGTCTTCACCTAACAGAACCAGACGTAATTTTAAAAAAATCAAATAAACTCACATTATTAACCCCAAATACAATTGAAGTTGACGGAGATTACTTCGACCAGGGACCAGCTGAGATAAATGTTAAAAAAGAAGCTATATTATTAAAAATTTAGTATTATTCTTACAGAAATTTAAGGAGAAACATGGCAGATAAAGATATTGAAGAGATAGAAGAGCCTACCATGGAAGACCTCGAAGAAGATTCTGAAGAAAACGAATCTCCTCCAGAAGAGGAAGAAAAAGAAGAAGTTGAGACAGAATCACTTGAAGCCCGTGTTGAGACCGAAAAAAAATCAGTAGATGATAATGATGAAGCTGAAGGCTCATTTATGTCAGTTGATGCTGCAGAAAAAAGGAATGTAAAAAGTTCCGATTTGAAATTAGATGAAACAGCAGAAGATATACAAGCTGATGAATTTACATGTTCTATATGTTTTTTGGTTTTGAAAAGAACTCAGCTTGAAAAACCTAGAGCTAAGGTGTGTTCGGACTGTGCATGAATCAAAATTTGAAGATTTTGGTTTAACCTTTGAAATATTAGAGAAAGATAAACCACCATCAGTCCTCCAAAAAAAATTTGACAACGAAATAAGTAAGACTGATCCTGTACTTTTTAGCTACTATCAAAATATTGTAAAAAATCATGATTCAAAATATTATGTTTTAACTTATAAAGCTTCAGACAATATTAACGATGTAGGATATGCAAGAATCGTTATCGATGAGTTTTACTGGAACTTATATGAAATATTCATTGAATATGATTTTAGAGAACTTGGCCTAGGGACCCAACTCTTCGAATTTATAAATAATCAATCTAAATCGTCCAAATCAGAGATTAGAACTTATGCATTACCTAGTGATAGACAAGCGAAAAATTTCTATGAAAGCAATTTAATAACTGCAAAACTTTTAGTTATGGAAAGAAAACGTGAAAACAATCGCTACAGACCTTGATGGGACTATTTATTTAAATAATGAAATTATCCCTGGCGTAATTGAATCATTACTTGATCTTGATAAACATAATTTAAAAATAATATTTATAACCAATAACAGTTCGCAAGCTCCTATGGAAATTTGTAACAAGTTAGAGAAACTATTATTAAGAGATATTGATTTAGATCAAATAGTCACGCCTTTAGTTATTTTAAAACAGTATTTAGAAAACAAAAACATGATGATTTATGTTCATGGATCTGATAATTTATCAAGCTTCGTAGATAGTATTGCTAATGTAACAACAAATATTGATGAATCTCAAATGGTCTTAATAGGTAGAAAAGAGAAATATACACAGCCAGAAGTTAATAATATTATGAGTGCTTATCAAAATGGAAGTAATATCTACGCTTTAAATAAAGACTTAACATTTCCAATTAATGAATTTGAGTTTGAAGAAGGAAATGGTGCAATTGTAAAAGAGATAGAAAAATTACTAAATATTGAGATTCAATCATTTGGTAAGCCTGATAAATTTTATTCTAATTTCCTGCTTAGAAATTTTGAAAATATAGCCTACGTAATTGGCGATAGGGTAGATACAGATATACTTTTAGCTAATGAAATAAATGCTAAATCTTATCTTGTTAACTCCTCAATTCAAAATTATCTAAGTGATGAAATCGCAGATTTTAAGTTTGATAAATTTTCAGATTGTATATCTTCTATAATTAAAAACCTTCAGAATTAAATATCCAACAATAAAACCTCCAATATGAGCTTCCCATGAAATATTTGTATTTTGTAGTGCTATCAATATTTGTGAAATAAACCAAAAAATCATGAAAAATTTTGCTTTTATAGTTGTTGGAAATAAAAATCCAAATGGGACAAGTACAAGTAACTGAGCATTTGGAAATAAATATAGATATGCACCCATTAATGCAGATACTATTCCTGATGCTCCAACTATAGGATTAATATCAAACGCATTAAGTATGATGTGCGAAAACATGCTTGCTAGACCGGTAAAAATTAAAAAGATTATAAATCTAATTTTTCCTAATTTATCTTCAATGTTATTTCCAAAAATCCAGAAACTCCATAGATTGCCTAATATGTGAACAAAATTTGCATGAAACATGTTTGAAAACAGTAAGCTTAAAAATATATTTTTATTTTCAAATACAATATTGGAACTTTTTAATGTGCATTCATTGTTGTAATACTGATCTAAAGATAGAGGTTGATTGTTAAAAACTTCGCATGGAATTGCAGCAAATTCATAGAAAAAATTAAAAAGTTCATTGGGGTTTCTTGGTTGAATTAGAACGTATACCAATATTGAAAGAAATATAAAAATTCTTGAGATAACCGGATTATTTTTCGGGGGATTGATATCTGATATTGGTATCACTTTGTACTCCTAACAAGATACGTATAATATATCCTAGTGAAGAATTTATTAATAATTTCATCAAAAAAGTATCTATCAAAAAAAATATCAAAAGATTTATTTAAAATCTTGGATAAAAATAAATTTAATTATGCAACGCATGAAATTGATTCACTGGAAGATGAAAAATACAGAAGTAATAAAGTTGATTTGGTTATAAGCATAGGAGGAGATGGCACTGCATTAAAAGCTATGAGAATTGCATGGCAATTAAATAGTCCCTTAATAAATATTGGACCAGGCAGACTGGGATATTTAGTTAGTTCTCCAGATAATTTACAATCCATACTTAATGATTGGAATGGTAACAATTATGAATTTGTTGAAAGAAAAGCAATTATTCAAAATGAAGATCAAAATTTCCCTTCATTTAATGAAGTAGTCATAATAAAAAATTCTCCAACTAGGATACTTGATTTGGAAATCGAAACATACCAACAAAAGGTTAAACTAAGAGGCGATGGAATCATTTTATCAACCTCGCTTGGCTCAACAGCATACAATTATTCAGCAGGTGGTCCTATTATTCAAAACGATATTGATGTAATCTCGATAACTCCAATATCACCTTTTTCCAAATTTCCAAGATCGATTGTAGTAAATAAAGATTCTCTTATAAATATATCTATTAACAAAAATCAAAATTATGCAATACAATTTGATGGTGTTGCTGAGATACAAGAAAAAAATACGAAAAATACTAAATATTCTTATAATTTATCTAATAAATCAGTAAAAATTTTAGGCACTGATAACAATCCAAAACTTGATTTATTTCTTAATCAAATTTTAAGATAGTACTTTGATTTAATTCTTTACCTGTTAAAGTTTCAATGTGACCAAATACATTTTTGTAACTGGTGGTGTAGTCTCTGGTCTTGGAAAAGGGATTACATCTGCATCTCTTGGAAACCTACTAAAATCTCGTGGATTATCTGTAATTAATCAAAAACTAGATCCATATATAAATGTAGATCCAGATACTATGAATCCATTTCAACATGGAGAAGTATTTGTAACAGAAGATGGAGCTACAACTGATCTAGATTTAGGTCATTATGAGAGATTTACAGGTGTTAATTTAAGAAAAGACTCTAATGTCACTACAGGGAGTATTTACAGAAAAGTTATTGAGAGTGAAAGAAAAGGTGACTATTTAGGTGCAACAGTTCAAGTAATTCCTCATATTACTGATGAAATCAAACGAAGAATTAAAGGGATTTCAAATGATATAGATGTACAAATTACAGAAATCGGAGGAACTGTTGGTGATATTGAAATCCTTCCATTTCTAGAAGCCGCACGTCAAATTCGAAAAGAATTAGGAAGTGAAAATGTCATGTTTGTACATGTTACTTTAGTTCCATTTATTGGACCAAGTACGGAGTTGAAAACTAAACCAACGCAACATTCAGTAACTTTACTAAGGGCAGCAGGAATCTCTCCAGATTTGATAGTTCTACGATCTGATAGAGAATTAAATGAAGAAATAAAAAGTAAAGTTTCTTTATTTTGTGATGTATCTTTATCGAATGTCATTAATGCTCCTGATTTGGATGATATTTATGAAGTCCCATTGAGAATGTTTGACGAAGGATTAGATAATGCTGTGAATGATCGTTTAAAACTTAATTCAAACTCCCAAGACTTATCCCAATGGAAAACAATGGTTGATTTAAAACAGAATGCTATAAATACGGTAAAAATTGCAATACTTGGTAAATATTTTGGATTACCTGACAGCTACCTCTCAGTTGTTGAATCGTTAAAGCATTCTTGTTTACACAACAATGTTAAACTCGATCTTCACTGGATAGATGCAGATAATTTCGAATTAGATTCACTTGCTGACATGGATGGTGTAATAGTTCCCGGAGGTTTTGGATATAGAGGTATAGAAGGAAAAATATCAGCAATACAGTACATTAGAGAAAACAAGATTCCTTTTCTTGGAATTTGTTTAGGGTTACAATGTGCTGTAATAGAATTTGCAAGAAATGTTTGTGGAATATCTGATGCAAATTCTTCAGAATTCTCTCAAAATACTAAAAATTATGTAATTGATTTATTACCAAATCAAGATCTAGATAAAGATGATGTGGGAGCTTCGATGAGACTAGGAACTTATCCTTGTAAAATCAATCCTGATACCATTGCATCGAAAATATATAGTGATGAAGTAATTTACGAGAGACATCGTCATCGCTATGAAGTAAATAATAAATATCGAGATAAATTGATTGAGAATGGTTTGATTATTGGTGGGGTTTCTCCAGATAATAATTTAGTTGAAATGATTGAAATAAAAGATCATCCTTATTTTGTTGCTTCACAATTTCACCCGGAATTTAAATCTAGACCCTGGGAACCTGCCCCATTATTCAATGATTTTATTGCTTCATCTATAAAAACTAAATCATCGGAATCTAATAATATTGTCACAGAAACAGTCAAAAAAAAGTAAATCTGCTTTAGTTCAAGACTTTTGTAACTACCTACAATTTAACAAAGGTTTGTCAGATAACACTATAAAAGCTTATAAGTCAGATATTCTTAAATTTTTACAATTTCTTGAAGGAGATGAAATAAGTAATGAATCTTTACAACAGTATGTAACTTTACTTTCCAATAAAAATCAATCTGAAAATTCAAAAGTTAGAAAAATATCATCAATTAATCAGTATGTTCAATGGTCTAATTCAGTTGATTTATCAAAACAAATAAATATTGAAAAAATATCATTAAAAACTGGTTCCTATCTTCCTGAGACGCTTGCAGTATCTGATATTATAAAAATGATTGATTCGTATGACTTTGACAATTTTTTAAATGCTAGAAATAAAGCCATTATCGATTTTATGTATTCTACAGCTTGCAGAGTTTCTGAATTAACGGATGTCAAAATTTCAGATATTGATTTCGATGATAATTTTGTAAAATTACAAGGAAAAGGATCAAAACAAAGAATTGTACCTATCGGTAGTGAACTAAATCAAACCCTTCAATTTTATTTAAAAATAAGAAAAGAATTCGAGCATAATGAATCATTTTTATTTATATCTAAAAATAAAAAGAAACTAGATAGATCTGCTGTATTTAGACTAATTAAAAAAACTGCATTAATTGCAGGTATAAATTCATCAGTACATCCTCATACTCTTAGACACAGTGCTGCAACACATATGTTGGAAGCTGGATGTGATTTAAGAACCCTTCAAGAATTTTTGGGACACACATCTGTTTCTACAACGAAGATTTATACTAAATTAACAAAAGAATTTTTAGTTGAAATTTTTAAAGAAAGTCATCCAAGAGCATGAAAACATATTTGAAAATTAAAAGAGCAATAAGATATCTATTTTACAAACATATTTCTGTTGAAGATCAGTTAAAAGTTAAAGAACAATTCAATAATGACGATTTAACTAGACTTTTTTGGCAATTATCGATGCAGGACAGACATCACTCTATTGAAGTGCTTGAAAGAACTATAAATAAAACTCTTGATGATGAAATACTTTCGCTTAAAGAACTAGAGTCTCTTAATGATTTATATACCCTATGTTTGTTACATGATATTGGAAAATCAGCAGGTAATTTTTCATGGTTATTTAGAATTTTTTCGGAATTAAATATTGTAAATAATCAAAAGTCAAAAATTTATCTCAATCATGAAAGAATTGGATTAGAGCAAATGAAAAAACTTTCCATTGACGATAAAGTTTTGAAGTATTATCAAAAAGAATTATTAGAGAATAAACATTTTGTATTGGATAAGACTGATTATTAATGCAACTTGAAGAGCTAATATCTAATCTTAAAACATTATTAATCGATTTTTCCGATGATAATAACACAAAACAAAACACTAATTTAACAAATCTATTTAATTCACTTAATTTAGATCATGTAAGAAAAGATATTGATAGTTTCTCTGAAATAGTACTACTTGTTGCGTCACTCTTTGAGCTAAAAGCAAAAAGTTTAATTCCTCAAAATGAAAATGTTGATTGGCTTGATGAAATTCAGCTTATAAAAGATAAAGATTTAGCATTTGCAAGACTTTTACAATTTAAGGCTTTTTCAGAGGTGGGTATTGCTTTGGCTTCAAGAATAAGAGAAAATGAAACATCAATTAGTGCTTTCAAATATTATCAAACTTTAAACCTATATAAAAAACCTGATATTGAAGTAACGATTGATATAAATAATTTCAATGGTACTGCTGAAGAAGTATTTCAAAGATATAAGTCTATAAAAGGATTTGATCATATAGAATATGATTTACCGGATATCGACCAGGCAATTAATGACTTATTATCAAAAGTTGATAAAAAGCTAAACACTTCATTTGAAGAATTGGTTTCAGAAGTTGATTCTTCAGAAAAAGCTGTTGCAGTGTTTTTAGCATTATTAGAAGCAATAAGGTGGGGATTTGTAAAAGCAGAACAATTAAATAATAATGATTTAATTAAAATTGAGAAAAACTATGAACAATAAAAAAATTATTTCAGCCACGTTATTGGTAAGCGACGGTCCAGTTGAAAATGAATATTTTTATGAATTATTACAAATTCAACAGAAAGATTTAATAAATCTATTTGAAGAAATCAATAATGATCTTGAAAATTTAGAATTTGGATTTTATATACGGTTTGATTTAATAAAATCTGATTTAGTTACCGTAAATGATATTCCAAAATTTCTTGACTCTGTAAAACCACCTTCTATTTTGAAGGGTTTATCAACACCGGCATTAGAAACTTTAGCAATAATTGCTTATGAACAACCAGTTACTAAATTAAAAGTTTCTGAGATAAGGGGAGTGGAATCAGAATCATCTATTAAAACTCTTGAGTCTCGAGGGTTAGTACAGAAATCTGGAGAACTTGATGTACCAGGAAACCCAATTCTATATACAACGACAGATATATTTTTAGAAAAAACAGGATTTCAAAGTATTGATGAACTTCCTAGTATTGGTGAGTATTTTTCATCACCTGCAGAAGAAGAATAATTGAGAATAAATAAATTTTTAGCACTTCATTTAAACACCTCTAGACGAAAAGCCGATGAATTGATACGTTTTAACAAAGTAGAAATTAATGGAAAGCTTGCAAAATTAGGAGATGAAGTATTAGCTAATGATAAAGTTTCATATGATTCAAAAATAATAGAATCATCAATAACATTTAAATACTATAAGTTCTACAAGCCAAAAGGCTATATTTGTTCTCACAAAGCCCAGAGTAATTCAAAAATTATATATGAAATAATTCCAGATAAATCACTTAAGTTCAATGGGAGACTCGATAAGAATTCGGAAGGATTAATGCTTCTCAGTAATGACGGTGATTGGCTTAATAGTACAATTCACCCCTCTAAAGGATTAATAAAAGAATATATTGTAAGTGTTAGCAACCCGATTAACCTTCAAAAATTTAATAAAGCTGTTGTTGATAAAAAAGAATATCTAAGAATTTTAGATATTCAAGAACTCAAAAGGTTAACATATAAAGTTTCATTAAAAACTGGTAAAAATAGAGAGATTAGAAGAATTTTCGATTCAAATAATATAAAGATTATGACTTTAAAGCGAGTTTCTATTGGTGACTACAAACTAGGAAATTTAAAAATAGGTGAATTAAGAGAAATTAATTCATGAAAAAAATATAGTATTAGATTATGGAAAAGTTCATTCTTACAATTGATGGTCCATCAGGAGTGGGTAAAACATCAATTGGCAAACATTTAGCTGATATTCTTAATTGTAATTTTTTTTCAAGTGGAAATGTTTATAGATCTCTAGCTATGTTTATAAATAAAAATATTGATCAGGATTATGGAAAATATGATATTGAGATATTAGATGGTATTTGTTACGTAAATAAAGAAACATATAGTTCGGAAGACTTGTATTCAAATGAAGTTACAATAACTAGTTCTAAAATTGCCAAGGAAGAGAAGATTAGAAATTATGTTAAAGAAAGTCTATTGAAATATTATCAATCTTTAGATAAATCCTTAGTTATCGAAGGTAGAGATATGGGCAGTGTCGTATTTCAAAATGCAAAATATAAAATATATTTAGATGCTGATTTGATAACTAGAGGTAAAAGAAGAGAGGATCAGTCAAAAATGAATGAAACTGTATCTGATTTAAAAAAACGAGATTTAGAAGATTCAAATAGATTGATTTCTCCATTAAAAGTTCCCGATGGAGCTTTAGTAATAAACAATACAGATTCAACTCTTCAAGAAACAATTAATTTGATTATAGAGAAGCTAGGGCTTCAGTAGCTGACCAACTCTTATCTTTCGAGATACTATTTTTAGCTTCTATCTTATTACTAGGAAACATTGTTTCAAACAATCTTGAAAGAGATGAAATATTTGCTCTAAGCTCTTTTGGAAGTGGGAAGTACTCATCTTCATCTGTGTCTATATAATACTCAAAGTTTTTAGGTTTTAAAAAATTGGAAATCTCATTTACAATATGTTCGGGAGCGGATGCGCCGGCAGTAATAGCTACATCTTTACTTTCTAAATTTATATCTTCTAAATCATTTAAAGTCTCTATTCTGTAGGCTTCTTTTCCTAAGTTTTTTATGGTTGTCACTAATGCTTTAGTATTACTTGAAGTGCTTGACCCTACAACAAGTACAACATCAACATTACTTGAAATGTTAATTAAAGCTTTTTGACGATTTGTAGTTGCGTAACAAAGATCGCTTTTTCTTGGAAGATCTAAATTATCAAAGTCTTCTTTTACTTTATCTAGTATTGGCTCCCATTCAGACATGGCTAGAGTAGTTTGAGCAAGTAATGCAACTTCTTTATCCTGAAAATTAATATTTTTAATATCATCAACAGACTCTACTAAATGCATATTTTCTGGCGCTACTCCCAATGCTCCAATTGCTTCATCATGATTTTTATGGCCTACATAAATTATTTGTTTTCCACTTTCACTAAATTTCTTAGCTTCATGGTGAACTTTAGTTACTAATGGACACACAGAATTGACGCTTGTTAATGATATATTTTTAAATTCTTTTTCAATATCAGGTGCAGTACCGTGCGCAGACAACATAACGATTGCATCTTTAGGTATTTCATTAGTATCTTCAATAAATATTACATTTTTTTTCTTGAATTTCTCTACGATCCAGTCATTGTGTACAATTTCGTGATAACAATACACAGGTTCGTCGTATATTTTTAGCATCCAGGTCAAGGCTTTTATTGCCATTTCTACGCCAGCACAAAACCCTCTTGGAGTTACAACATAGAGCTTATTTACCATAAAATAAGATTAGCTATATTTTAAATATGAATGAAAACAAAAATAATGAAGTAATTCTGATTGGTTTACCTAACTCAGGTAAATCAACACTTATTAACACATTGTCTAAAAACAAAACATCAATAGTTGGTTCAAAGCCAAATACTACTAGAGACAAAGTTAGTAAAAAAATCAATGTTAACGATAAGGAAATTGTTTTATCAGATCTACCAGGACTGGACGATAAACCAGATTTCTTAAATAACGAATTTCAGTCAAAAGTAAAAAATTTTTTAATAGAAGCAGATAAAATTTTATTTGTAATAGATATAGATTCAAAAAATTTTGAAGGTCTTGATAAAATTAACCAATTAGTACAAGAAATTAAAGCAGAGGATAAAGTTTTAACTGTATTCAATAAGTGTGAAAATTTTAATAATTACGAACTAGATAAAAGATTATTTAAATATATTTACGATAAAGAATTTTATGTTTCTGGGTATCACAGAATTGGAACAGATGAGTTGCTTGATAATCTAATTAAATATTCAGGAAAAAAAAAGCAAAACGATAACGATTCCCAATTTTCAATATCAATTATTGGCAAACCAAATTCAGGAAAATCTACATTATTTAATTCATTACTAAAAAAAGATAGATCGATAGTTTCGGACATTCCAGGAACAACAAGAGATTCTTTAAATGAAAGAGTAGTTTTTGATAATAAGATTTACAACGTTATTGATACAGCGGGAGTTCCGAGAAAAAAGCAAAAAGAACAAATTGATAGATATGCATCAAGCCTTTCGTTATATTCCTTAGAAACATCTCTGATTGCTTTTATAGTTGTTGATTCAACTCAGGGTATAAATTTTGAAGATATGCGATTAATAAATGAATCAATAAACAATTATTGTACTCCGATCTTGGTATTGAATAAGTGGGACTTATTAAATGAAGAACAAAAATTGAATATAAACTCAAGTCTTAGTTCGCATTTAAAAAAATATAATTGGATTAAGGTAATTAGAATTTCAGCATTAACAAAAAAAGGTTTGGATAAATTTTCAAAAACAATTACTGAAATATATTTACAATTAGATACCAGAGTAAATACTTCAGATTTAAACTTATACTTTAGAGAGCTCTGGGTTTCCAGCCCACCACATCCATTTAGAGGTAGACGTGCAAAATTGAAATATGTAACACAGTACGATACAAATCCACCTTCTTTTTCATTTAATTTAAGTTCAAGAATTCCAAAAAATTATGAGTCTTTTATTGAAAATAAAATAAGAAAAGAATTTAAATTTTCGAATGTTTCAATCATGATTAAATTTAAGAACTAATATGGAAAATTTTGGATTTAAGTTTGGTGTTTTTTTATTTGGTTTTTATTTAGTTATTAGAATATATCAAATGATTATTGAGCTTTTCTGAACTATCTAATAAAAATATCAACTTCAAGTATAAATAAAACGATTTATACCTTGAAATGGTTGATTTGTAACCTAATATAGAGACATCCACTTTTTTTTAAGTGGATTTTTTGTATACAAAAAGGAGAAAAATTGAATATAAAAACTAACTCTAGAAGTTGGCGATTATTAATGCTTTTTGTTGTATTTGCAATGGTTGTTGTTGCTTGTGGAAACACAAGTGATGATACTGCTGATGATGTAGTAGAGGAATCATCCGACACTACTGAACCTGCAGCAGAATCCGAAGCACCTGCAACAACTGTGGCGTCATCTTCTGCACCTGACGGTGTATTTAAGTTAGCTATATTTCAAGATCCTGCAACTCAGAATCTCTTCAAATGGTATGACACAGACACAGATGCCTATTCTCTATATCAGATGACAGGCCAATCTGTTTCATTGTTTGGAATTTCATATCCAAACTATACCCTCATACCTTCAATGGCAACTGAACTAGTTGAAACATCAACAGATAATGGTGATGGAACATTTAGCTACTCAGTTCCTATTGTTGAAGGATACGAATGGAGTGACGGAAACCCAATAACAGCAAACGACTGGGTATTTACATACAATACTGCAAAAGGACTTCCATTGTTAGGTCAATGGGCCGCAGTATGGCCTTCCAATTGTGAAGTCGAGTGTGTAACAAATGTCGAAGCGCCTGATGATTACACAGTTAAAATTACTTTTAACTATGATCCAGGATTAACTGGATGGCAATACGGTGCAGCAGTTGCACCAGCTTTATCACAAGCATATTGGGAACAATTCGCTACTTCAAGAGAGGATCTTTTAGCAGTTTCCGGTGCGGATGCACCTGTTGCTAGCGCTTTCGTATATGAGAAGATTGAACAAGGTGCATTTTATACCTGGACATATGATCCAGATACAATGTATTTCGGTGGAGAGACAACAAACTACGCTAATGGTGGTGTAGCAATTTCACAAGATAATGGAGTTGCCCCAGCAGTTTCTGGTGAGTTTGGTGACCTTTCTGGAGAATCTTTCACATATGCAAATGGTCCATTCGTTGGACAAGTAGAGTTCTCTATTTATAATGATCAAGATTCAGCATATCTTGCATTTGAAAATGGAGATGTAGATTTCGTTCTTAACCCTAGTGGTGTAAAGAGAGCTACATATGAAAAACTTTCCAGGATTCCTGGAACAGAAGTTATTTCTAACTTTTCTAACGGTATGAGATACATGGCGTTTAATACCAGAGTTTTCCCTGGTAGTAATAAAGCTTATAGACAAGCTGTAGGTTGTATTGTTGATAAAGACTATGTTATTAACAATGTTCTACAAGGAGTCGCAATTAATATGGATGGACAAATGCCTGCCGCATTAACATCGTGGGTAGCACCTGTTACTGGTGTTCTCAAGGAATGCGCAGATCTCTCATCAGCTGAAAAATGGGAGAAATCTATCCAAATATTACAAGATGCTGGATGGCAAGCTACTGACTGGGGCGAACACCCAGGTGGTAGTGAAAGAGCTATTGCTCCTACAGGATTGAAAGGTCCTAATGGAGAAGCAATGCCTGAAAACATGTTGCTATATGCTCCAGGACCAGGATTCGATCCAATTAGATCAACATTCTCATTATTCGTTGCTGATTACATGCAACAATTGGGTGTTGATATAGTTGCTCGACCTACAGGTTTTGGTGTTATTGTAGACAAAGTGTTTACAGCAGCTACTTGTAAGGATTGGGACGTTTATATGCTTGGTTGGGGACTATCTGCATTTCCAGATCACCCAACAAACTTCTTTGATGGAGCTAACGATACATGTGTAAATGAAGGATTTAATACAACTGGATACAATGGTCCAGATGGTTATCAAAACCCTGAATTTGCTGAATTAGTATCACAATTCAAAGGAGCTAAAAGCGTAAGCGAAGCTCAGTCATTAAGTAAGCAAATGGAAGCATTATTATTTGAGGATATGCCTTATTTAGTATTGGTAACAACACCAATACTTGAGGTATATAAAGATAATATATCTTTCCCATTCACTAATATGCTTGATGGGTTACAACAATTAAGTGGTAATCCTAGCAACGTTAGTGTTAGTGACTAAAATTATTATTAAATCGGAACGGGCTCTGCTCGTTCCGATTTATAATTAGAATTATTTTTTATGGGGTGAAATGTTACGTTATATAGTCAATCGATTTATTCAAATGGTTGTTGTTTTTTTTCTATTTTTGATTATTTCTTATCTGCTTTTTGATGCGATACCTGGAAATGCATTTCAAAACTTATTATTGAATCCATCACTTCCTCCTTATGCATATGAAGAAACTATAGCTCTTTATGGTTTAGACCAACCCTTATCTGTCCGTTTACAAAAATATATTGTTAACTTTTTTAAAGGTGATTTAGGGTATTCCTACATTCAATTCCCTAAAACTGCAATTGAATTGATAGCTGAAAGACTTCCTAGAACTTTAATGTTATTTTCAGTTGTTAATATTCTTGCATTTTATACAGGTTTTTTTGTAGGCAAAATATTAGCCTGGAGAAGGGGTTCTAAAAGTGAAACATGGATAACTATTACTTCTGTCTTTTCTTATACAGTTTTTTATCCTTGGTTTGCATTATTAATGTTATGGTTCTTTGGTTTAAGAATGGGGTGGGTCCCAATTGGTAAATTTTTAACTCCTAGTAAATGGTATGACTCACCATTTGATAGTGATGTAGTTTTTTTAGAAATGATTAAATACATGGTAATTTTTTCAGTTTTATATTTTGTTATCACATTATTAACAAAAGAAATCGAATCATTAAATTTGAGACGTAATATACGATTAGGATCTTTCTTTGCATTACTTTTTATTTCAAACTTCTACTGGAACACAGGTCAATTATCTGAAATGAGATTTTACGCAGGAGATATCGCTTACCATACTATATTGCCAGTACTCACTGTTACAATTGTCGCTTTTGCTGGTACAGCTCTTCTTACACGTACAACGATGATGGAGGTGTTAAAGGATGATTATATACTTACTGCAAGAGCAAAAGGATTGAGTCAAAAAAGAATTAGAGATAGACATGCGGCAAGAACAGCATTATTACCAGTTGTAACGTCATTTATTTTTACTATCGTAACAATTATTGACGGCTCAGTATTAACAGAAACTATTTTTTCATGGCCTGGCATGGGTCAGTTAATCCTTGAAAGTGTTTTACGTGAAGATATACCTGTTGCAATGGCATCGTTTTCTTTTATAGGTGTTTTTGCCTTAATTGCACACTTTTTAGCAGATGTTTCCTATGCATTTTTAGATCCAAGAATAAGAATTAAGTCACAGGGGTAATGATGGATACGGTAAATAATTCTGAAAATAATAGTTTAAAATATGAATCACTAAAACGAAATTTCAATTTATTCAAACAAAGTAAAATTGGTGTACTAGGACTTGTAATAGTTGCTTTTTTTGGTTTACTTGCATTATTACAACCTTTTTTATTTCTTACTAATATATGGGATGAAGCAACATACCACCCTGTAGTTGGTTACGATTCTCAAAAAATTCAAGCTACAGTTGTATCCTGTAAAGATATTGATTATCCCACTCCTGAATATAAGACACCGAATGATTGTCCTGGACCTGAAGAAGTAAATATTGTTGCTGTTGCACCTTATAACCCTGGTATTCAGGAAGGTGATGTTATTGAACAATTTATACAACCAGCCCCGCCATCTTCTAAACACATCTTGGGTACTGACTCACTTGGAAGGGATGTATTTTCTCAACTTATGGAGGGAAGTCAAGTTGCATTTGTTCTGGGTCTACTAAGTGCAATTGTAGGTGTTGGAATATCAACATTGCTAGGAACTATAGCTGCATATTTTGGAGGGGCCATTGATGCATATTTAATGCGTCAATCAGATTTGGTTTTGATGTTACCCACTTTGCCACTTTTATTCATTATTTCTGCATTCGCTGAATTACAAGTATGGCATCTAGCTTTAGTTTTGGGAATCTTTGGTGGGTTAGGTGGAAGTGTAATTACAATTAAATCTCAAGCCTTGCAGGTAAAAGTTAAACCATTTGTAGATTCTGCAAGGATAACAGGGGGATCTAGAATGAAAATATTAATATCGCACATTCTTCCTAATGTTGCACCACTTGCTCTACTCTATATGGTCTTTAGCGTCACAGGTGCTATTGCCTCAGAATCAATTCTTTCTTTTTTGGGGCTGTTAAACATTGATATGAGTTGGGGTCTAATGATATCAGTCGCTCAGGCCGATGGTTATATTAATCAAGGGATGGAGTATTGGTGGTTAGTTTTACCAGCTGGTCTCGCAGTTACATTATTAGCCGGTGGATTTTATTTAGTTGGTAGAGGTTTGGACGACGTTTTTAATCCAAGACTAAGGAAAAGATGATATGTCAGACATAATTTTAGATGTACAAAATTTATCAATGCACTATGAAACTCTAGAAGGAAACGTTTTGGCTGTAAAAGATGTAACTTTTAATGTAAAAAGTGGGGAATCATTTGGTCTTGTAGGAGAATCTGGCTGTGGCAAAACTTCTGTTGCAATGACATTACTTCAGCTTCAACCTGAGAATTCAGTAATATCAGAAGGAAGCATCAAGCTTGACGGAAAAGAATTAATTGGACTATCTGAAAATGAGTTAAGAAAAGTAAGGTGGGACAGCATAAGTATAGTTTTTCAAGGTGCTATGAATGCTTGGAATCCTGTTATTAAAATTGGTGAACAAATAAGAGAAGCATTAAGAGAACATTATCCTGAAAACTCGAAGCAAACAAACATAGACAAAATAAATCAATTATTTAAGATGGTTGGCTTGGATGAAAGTACTGCAAATAGATTTCCACACGAATTATCTGGAGGAATGAAACAAAGAGCTGTGATAGCATTAGCTCTTTCTTGCGATCCAAAAATAATAATTGCTGATGAACCAACAACTGCTTTAGACGTAGTCATACAAGATCAAATACTTAATGAGATTAAAAAAGTACAGGAATTGCTAGGTTTAAGCCTAATTTATATATCACATGACATTGCTGTTATAGCAGAAATGACTGATAAAATTGCAGTAATGTACGCAGGATCAATTGTAGAAATTGGACCTACGAGTGAAGTATTTAATTCGCCTAAGCATTCTTATACAAAAGCACTTTTAGATTCTACACCTTCTATAAAAGGTGAGAAGAAAAAATTAAAATCTCTAGATGGAGAACCTCCAAGTTTAATAAATAAAATTGAAGGATGTTCTTTTGCACCAAGGTGTCCTAATCGAAACATTTCATGCAAACCAGAAAGAGATATGAAATTAATTGAAGTAGGGCATGATCATTTTGTTGATTCTTGTAGTCTAGGAGAAAACTATGAGTAAAAATCTAATTGAAGTACGTAACTTAGCAAAACATTTTGAAATATCTAATAGTTTCTTTACTGGGAAAAAGAAAATTATAAAAGCAGTTGATGAGGTTAGTTTTAACATTAAAGCAGGGGAGTCTCTTGGGTTAGTAGGCCAAAGTGGTTGTGGAAAAACAACAACTGCCCGATCTTTATGTTTGCTAGAACCAAAAACATCTGGAAGTGTTAATTTTTTTAATCCCGAAAAAAATATTATGGAATCAATCGATGCAATCGATGAAGATGGGATGAGAGTTTTTAGAAGAAATATGCAGATGATATTTCAAGATCCTTATGAATCTTTAAACCCAAGATGGACGATTAAAGATATTATTAAAGAGCCTCTTGATATTCACAATATTGGTTCCTTAGGCGAAAGAGAAGAAGCAATAGTTGAAATATTACGAACTGTTGGTTTGACACCTCCAGAAAATTACTTACAAAGATATCCGCATGAAATATCTGGTGGACAGAGACAACGAGTATCAATTGCTAGAACATTAATTATGAAACCGAAATTTGTAATTTGTGATGAACCAACCTCTATGCTCGATGTTTCAATACGTATATCAATTATGGATTTAATGTTAAATCTTGCAAAAGAACTTGATGTGTCTTATTTATATATAACACATGATCTTGCTGTAGCACGATATATGTGCAATCGAATCGCTGTTATGTTTAATGGAAAATTAGTTGAAATAGCAGAAACTGAAGAGCTACTAAATAATCCAATCCATCCTTATACAAAAAGACTGATATCATCAATACCAATACCGGATCCAGGTTACAAGAGAGAACGTTATGAAGTTAATTTTGATGAACTAGACAAAATTATATCAAGTAATCCAAATGAAAAAATGGTAGATATTGGAAACGAACATTTAGTTGCAACTCACGATACGAAGGATTTCTTTATTGAAACTTAAAGATATTTTTTTAATTCCAAATCTCATTACTCTCTCTAGGCTTTTTGTATCGGTTTATTTATTCCTCAATTATTCTTTAAGTGATTTTTCAACAACAATTCTTGTAATAACTATTGCACTAATTGGGATATCTGACTCTATTGACGGAATAGTAGCTCGAAGATTTAATCAAGTTTCTAAACTTGGTACTATTTTAGATCCTGTTTCCGATAGGACTGTTTTTATTTTACTTTTATTCTGGTTGTTTGAAATTTTCCCCAATTGGTTTTTTTATGGGGTTATATTACGTGAAGTTTTAGTTTTAATTGGATCTATATATGTACTTTTTTCTACAAAGACAATAACAGTATCAAATTATGGGAAATTTGGAACAGTATTCATATTTTTTTCAATATGTTTTTTTGTTATAAATATCACAAATGAGTCAATAATATTTATAGTTTTTGGAGCAATTTCATTAATTTTTTACTACTTTGTTGCATTAGAATATCTTTATAGAATTATTAAAGATGAATAACGATACGATACCATTTGAAGACTCAATATTTATAAATCAGGAAGCAAGTTATATACTTTCTCTTCTCAATGATGACATAAAGTCATCATCATGGCTTCTTACAAATGGTATTCATAAAATAGGAAGATTAGAGAGTAAAGAAATAATTTTAGACGATATTACTGTATCAAGAAATCATGGGTTTATAAGTGTTGATGATGAAGAAATAACAATTTCGGATGAAAAATCAACAAACGGAATATTTGTAAATGGTGAGCTCACAACAGAAAGTAAATTGGAATCAGGATTTAGAATACAAATTGGAAAATTTAATTTAATAATTACAAAAGTTGAAAAGCAATGAATATTGGAGATGCATCTAAATTAATTAAAAAAGAATTCCCATCTGTATCGATTTCACGTATAAGATTTTTAGAAAAAGAAGGCCTAATCAAACCAAAAAGATCAAAGGGTGGAACACGAAGTTTTTCAGAAAAAGATATAACGAAAATTAAAAAGATACTAGATCTTCAAGAAAATCAATATTATACGTTAAAAGCAATTAAAAATAATCCGAAACTTCTTTTAGGAAATACCGAAAAATCAAAAATTGTCATTGATAATTATTCCAAACACGATGCATTAAAAAAATCAGGATTAAAGGAAAAAGATTTTGAAGAATTAGTTGATTATAAATATGAACATATGAAGGAAACTTACACCCAGATGGATGTTGATAGATTTTCTGCATTAGCTTATTTATTTTCAATGGGACTAGGTGTAAAGAATTTATCAGTTCTTAAGTCAATGTCTGATAGGGGAGTTGGATTTTTTGAAACATTTTTTAAATTTTCTGACAATGAGGCTGATGAGATAAAAATATCTGTCGAAAAATTTTCGGAGATAATTGGGAGTTACATATTAGAAGATTTATAGTTTTCATTTTTATATTTACCACGTTACTTAACTCAGCAGCATACAGTGAAAAAATTGAAGACCAGCTTTTAACTACTGAATATTATTTATCATATGATTTAGTAAATGATCAAATTATGTTTTCTAATAATGCAGATGAGCCTATAGCACCTGCTTCTTTAACTAAATTAATGACTGCATTGTTGTTACTAGATTCTTATAATTTAGGAGATTTTATTGAAATTAATTTTCCTGACAATTATGTTTATGAAGGAAAAGTCGCATATTTAGAATCAGGTCAGCAGATGACCATTGAAAGTTTACTTGAATTTATACTTATTTATTCAGCTAATGATGCATGTATTGCTGCATCAATTATTGTTTCTGACAACTATGAAGATTTTATAGTATTGATGAACAATAAAGCAAGAGAATTGGGAATGAGTAATACAAACTTTAACAATCCAGACGGACTTGATTCTATTAATCATTATTCGTCTTTGAACGATTTGTTGATTTTATCAAAAGAAGTACTTGATAACATTGAATTACTTACGATTATTATGAAGCCCAGTTTTATATCAGACATTGGGGGAGTTGATAAAGTTTATTTAAATACCAATAAATTAATAGATAAAAATTATTTAGGTCTTAAAACAGGGTGGACGAATAAGGCCGGTCTTACCTTCATAGGACTTAACCAATCAAATAATAGGGAAATATTGACTATCGTTAATAAATCAACTGTAAATGATAATAAAGATAATCATTTCTCAGATACGGAGATACTTTATAGATTATCGATTGATACATTTGCAAATAATGTTTTACTGGACAACAACGAGGATGTCTATCTCATTCGTAATAGTATTAAAACTTCAAATATCAAAACTAATGAATCATGGATAGTATTTGGCAATAAATATAAAAAAAACGATATAAAATTAATTGAGATCAATACAAACAGAATTCAATTTCTATCTAATAATGAATCACATAATATAAAAATTTCTAACACTACAGATAAAAAAATTTGGAAATTCAATTTTACAAATTTCTTATCTTTAAATGCAAATCAAAATAAGCAATAATTCTATATAATTTATAACAAATTAATTTTTATTCTATTCTTATATTGTGAACAAAAATATTATCGTTGAAGTAAATAGCATAAGACTAGAAGAGAATACCGAAACACCTATAATGCTGTTATTAGATCCTTCTTCACAAAAAGTATTACCTATTTGGATTGGCACTATAGAAGCTGTTTCGATAGCTTATGCACAAGAAGGAATTAAGCATCAAAGACCTCAAACACACGACCTAATAATTGACATAATTGAATCATTGAATGGAACAATTGATGAAGTTATCATATCTGACTTACAAGACAATACATATTTTGCTGAAATTGTAATTCTTGGTGATCAAGGAAAAGTTTCCTTATCTTCAAGACCGAGTGATGCTATAGCTTTAGCACTTAGAACAGATACAACTATTTCAGTAAATGGTGACTTATTTCTAAATAATTCTATTGATTTAATTCATGATAAAACAAACGAAATCGAGGAATTTAAGTCTTTTTTAGAAAATATTGAACCCGAGGATTTTGTTTAAAACCTTGATTTAATATTTTAATATAGTAGATTTACCTTATGCAACAGGGTTACACAGGTCCAGAAGTTTGTAATATTACTGGCATTTCTTATAGGCAATTAGATCATTGGACTTCAACAAAACTTGTTGATGCTTCAATTAGAAATATAAAAGGATCTGGTTACCATAGGATTTATTCCTTTCAAGATATTATAAAAATAAAATTAGTTAATAAATTAAGAGAAGCTGGTGTTAGTCTGCAAAAAATAAGGCTTGCTTTAAAAAATATTAAACAAATTCTTGGAAAAAATATCAATTTATCAGACGTTTCATTATTTTCAGATGGAAAATCAATATACGTTATTACCAGTAATAATGAAATGTTAGATTTAATTAAACAAGGGCAAGCAGTATTTGGTATTTCACTAGGGCCAATTCACACTGAAACGGAAGCAGATATTCATTCTCTATATCCAGAGAAGATTTCAGCTAAAAATGCATGAAATTTGCTCATCCATCAGAAAAAGTATTTTCCGATCATTTAGATTTATTTGATATTGAATGGATATATGAACCTGTAAGCTTTCCATTGGAGTGGGGTAGTGGATCAATAAAAAAAATGTTCACACCTGATTTCTATCTACCTTCACTAGATTTATTTGTTGAGATAACAACAATGAATAAGAATTTAATTACTAAGAAAAGAAAAAAACTAAAGTTAGCAAAAAAACTTTATCCTGAAATGAACTTTAAATTATTAAATGAGCAAGATTTTTATGATATTCTTAGTAAAAATAAATCAGAAGTTATTCAAAAAGCTGTAGCGAGCTGATTTTTCTAAAATATTTTCAACATTATTTATTCCTAAATTTTTAGCAATATCAATTTCTTTATCCATACTTGTGTTGCTCATTAATCTATTATCTGTATTAATACTTACGTTAAATTCAAGATTAATTAAGTCTGCAACAGGATGTTTACTATATTCATCGTACATATTTGTGTGAATATTTGAAGTTATACATATTTCTAATGGAACTTGCTCATTCAATATATATTGAGCTGTTTTTCCAAGCTTATTATTAGATAAGTCAATGTCTTCGATGATTCTTACACCATGACCTATACGTTGTGCCCCATTATCAAGTGCATCTTGGATTGAATTTACCCCGTCACCTTCTCCAGCATGAATAGTCAGATTTATTCCATTTTTTTTTAAATTATTAAATTCAGATGAAAATAATGATGGTAAAAAGTTATATTCTGGCCCAGCTATATCAAAGCCAATTATCTTATCTTTAAATTCAATTGCTATTTCGCTTACTAAGGTAACATTTTTTTTATCATTTCTCATTCCACAAAGAATTAAACCAGATTTAATTCCATACAAATTTTCTGCTTGTTTAAAACCTGAATTTATTGCATTGATAACATCTTCGGCACTTAAATCAGAGCTAACAGAGTACAGGGGAGCATACCTACTTTCATAAAGTGATATTCCGGAAAAATGCATATCTTCAGCTGCCTCAAAAGCTATTCTTTCAAGATTTTCATAACTTGACATTAATGCTGTTGTGTGAGTAAAAGCATCAAGATAGTCTTCTAATGATTCTGACGACTCGCGATTAAAAAAACTTTCGATGTCCTCAACATCTAATAAGGGTTTGTATGAATCTTTAATAGCGAGTTCTTTCGCTGTTATAGCCCTTAGACCACCATCTAGATGATCGTGTAAAACAGCTTTATTCACTACGCAACATAATATATATTATAGGACAAAGAGAGTTGCAATGTTTATGCATATATTTCCTTCAAGACACTCTCCTTATGGGTGATTGGCAGCCAATGTCCTGCCCCTGTTATTTCATTTATTGTAACATTTGTACCAGACTGACTAAGTCTTTCAAACATTTTTTCATTTAACTTTACAGCATCATCAATTTCTCCAAAAATAAAACTTACAGGAGTTTTTACTAGCTTTCTCCATTGAGCGGATAGTTTAAAATTTAGATCAATATTTGCATACCATGATAAAGGTTGATCAATTGATAACCCTTTAAAATGCTTTACAAGCTTATCAATATCACTATCTTTAAAAATTGACTTATTAACTTGGCTTTGAATAAATACATTTTCTAGTGAAAGATCAGGGTTAATGTTATTTTGATTATTTAATCTATATGAAGATCTAAAGAATGACTCTAGATTATTATCAATAATTAGCGATGATTTTTTTACATCTTGAAATGATGATATATAGTGTGGCTTGCCATCATAATTTAATTCAGAATAAACATTTGAAGTTGGAAACTCTGTACCTCCACAAATTGAAATTAGTTTTTGAATTGTGATATTTTCTCGTGAGACAATTGCCCATGCAACTATGGATCCCCAATCATGACCAACAAGTGTTAGATTTTGATCAAGTTCAAGTGTTTTAACTAGATCCTCAATATCTTTAGATAACTCTTTAATATTGAACATACTTATTTCTGCATTATCTAATCTTGATAATGGGTAACCTCTTTGTTCTACGATCGTAACTCTGTATCCATTGTTAACTAAATCATTTTTAATTTTTTCCCACATAAACAAATTTGAGGGAAACCCATGAAGAAGTAATATGTCACTCCCCTCACCAACTGTTTCGTAAGATAACGTAACCTTATTAATATTTATTTTTTCCACGTAATTAAATTATTTCTTCTCAACACAACAATACTTAAACAAATAGCAAAAAATGCCCATTGAAATGCATAACTTAAGTGTGGAGCATCATAAGGTTCTTCTAAATTTATACACTCTACCCCACTACCGCATGAATCTATTAACACAATATATTTATCAGGAAGGATTACGTTCGTTTCACTTTCTATGAAGTCTTTATCAATCCTAAATAAATATTCTGAATCAGGTATATCATCTTGCCCAACTCCTTGAACATCATAATCTAGCAACCTACCTTTAAAATTTGAAGTTTGATATTTTAATGATGTATCAGCATTTTTATCTAACGCAACCCATCCGTTATTAACTAAAAAAAACTGGTTTAAGTTTGTTTTGTATAAGTTTATTAGGTGATAACCATTTTCTCCGTTGTGAACACGAGATCGTAAATACCATGTGCGTAATAAGCTGATATTTTCTAGATTATCTTTCAACTCAATCTTCGTAAATTCTTCAAAATAATTATTAATGTCATTCAACTCTGCAACACTAATTTTGTTTACATTGTCCTGTAATTCTATAGACTCCATAATTAACTTATCTTCTTGGTATCGAGTGAGTTGCCAATAGGACAATGAAAGAAAGATTAATACAGAAATAATCCCTAAGTAAAACAAGTTTTTATGAGGGAGGTTATTTAATTTTTCCAAGAAGTATTTCCTCGTCTCTTATCTCCGAAGCTAAAAATTTCATTGGTATTTCCAGTTACACAAACACCCCCAAAATACATATCAAATGGTTCTGTTACTGTTGTATCTTTATTTATATTTTTATAGCCTGGCTCAGCTCGTACTCCTCCATCTGAATTTACATGAAATCTTGGTTTATTTATGGCTTCCAGCCAACTATCACCATCAGTAAAGTTTTTTAAAACTTGAGCTATTGCAGAACTGATCCTGTCTGCTCCGGGTGAACCAATTGTGCAAATTCCATCATTTGTTTCAATAATTAATGGGCTCATGTTTGAAATTAACCTATCTCCCTTGGTATCACCAAGAAATCCCTGCGGATTGAGTTCAACCTCACCCAAGGAGTTATTAAAGTACATACCTGTATTTTTACACAATACTCCAGAGCCATATCCACTAGAAAAAGTAATTGAAAAATGAAAATTGTTTTCATCTGATGTATTTACTTGAATTGTTGATGCTGATTGAGATATTTTTAAAATTTCGTTATTTATTGCATTTCGTCTTTCTCCAAAAAATTCATATTTGTTTTGTCTCTCTAAATACACATTTTTAAGAGCTTGTTCTAAATCATCAGACTCACTTGTCAGTCCATTCAGGTATTTAAGGACCATTAAACCTCCTATAGATGGACCTGCATGACCAGTTAAATTTAAATTTTTATATTGATAATTAAACTTACTTTCCTCAATTAACTGATAATTAACAAAGTCATCAGCAGTTGCATGCCCACCTTCTATTTCCAGTGTTTGAATAATTGATTTTGATAT
This sequence comes from uncultured Candidatus Actinomarina sp., assembly GCA_902571385.1. Classification (GTDB taxonomy): domain Bacteria; phylum Actinomycetota; class Acidimicrobiia; order Actinomarinales; family Actinomarinaceae; genus Actinomarina. The sequence goes on along the minus strand of CACGBK010000003.1, from coordinate 100,303 downwards.
ATCACCAATGTAAAAATCATTGAATCCCTCAATAGACATATGGTTAAGTGTGTCTGATAATTTATCTAGTTTTACGATACCGTTTTCCAGATCTTCATTAACGTTGTTCAAAGTTGATTTCGAATATTCATGCCACATAAACATGGGTTTAAGTGAGTGAACGAAATAATCTTTTGTTGGTTGGGTTAATTTAAAACCTTCTTTAGAAATTTTTATTGGATACTCTAATAGTTTATCAAGAGGAAGTGAAGCATATCTTTCATAAACTATATCTAGTATTTTATAGATTCCTGGAACAGCAAATGTATTTCCACCCTTACATGTCTCTACGTGACCTCCATACGTCATTGAAATTCTATGTTCTTCATGATCGTTTCCATTAAATGATTTGGGCGCTACGAAATAACCATCCACCGTATGAGTTGTATTCCTTTGACCATCGTAAAAAGTTAGTAATCCTGACGCTGTCGGAGAAACTACTCCAAGGTCAGTTACCATTGAAGTAATAACACTCGTAATCAAAATATCCGCAGCGTTAGGTTTTAAATCACTTATAAATTCAGCTGCTTTTGAACTATATTCTGCAGTACTTGCTAATGAAACATTCATTGTAAACATTGTAGTTTATAACTTTTGTATGCAAAAATGTATATATGAACACTGATGTAACTAAATTTGATAATGGTATATTTCAAATAGATGTTCATATGGAAGGCAAGACAGAAAGAATGTCATGTTATTACATAGATTCATCAGAGCCAATACTAATTGAAGTTGGACCTTCGAATTCATTTCCATATTTGATTTCAGCATTAGAATCGCTTGGAATAAACAATATTAAAAGAACAGCTATTACACATTTACATCTTGATCATGTAGGTGGTATTGGACATTTAAATGAAAAATATAAAGATAATTTTGTTTATGTGCATGAGTTAGGTATTAAACACTTACCTAACCCTGAGAGATTATGGAGGGCAGTAAGTGATGTATACACTGAAGAATGGCTTAAAAAAAACTGGGGTGAAATAAAACCTATCCCTATAGAAAATATTAAATCACTTAATGACGGAGCCGATATAAAGCTTGACATTAATAGAAATCTTAAAGCTTTATATAGTCCTGGACATGCCAAGCATCATTACACTTTTTATGATGAATACTCAGGGACATTATTTATGGGTGATACACTTGGATTAATTTACCCGCATGGCGATTTTGTTCAACCGAATCTTCCTCCACCTGACTTTAATAAAGAAACATTATTCCAAACTTTAGACAGACTTGAAAATTTAGAAATTAATCAGCTAGCAATTGCACATTTTGGTATACACAAAAAACCTTATCAACTTATAACCGAGGCAAAGGAAAGCATTGAAAATTGGATAATGTTTATAAAAAATATTGAACATATGAGTGATGATGAGGCAAGTAATGAATTAGTACAGTGGTTAACTAAAAATTATAAATCATTAGATATTGATAATGAAACAATAATAAATTATATTGGAAATGGTAATTTCATAATGCAGATTAATGGTATCAGAAATTACTTAACCAAGAACTAATCAACTTTTTTTAAATAGCTTATTTCGAAAGAAAATAAGTGATGGAGCAATTAAGAACTCGGTAAGTATTCCAAAAAAGAAATATAAATCAATTATTACATCTCCTTTTATTAATATGGAAATAATTCTTGAAACAAGTACAGTAGTCCAAATTATTGATAATAAATCAAGGTAGAAGATCTTTTGAGTTCGTAAATATTGAAAACAAGCAAATGTATTCATTGAATATAAACTTAACGGATAAGTTAATAAAGTTATATGTCCATTTCCTCCAGAATCGGTCAAACCTAAGACTTCAATGTATGTTTGTTGGAAAAATAGGAATGTTGAATTAGGAAAAAAAACAGAATATATAGTCAATATGCTGCTTGTTGTGAGTAAAAAGAATACATATAAATTCAATAATTTTAGGAAGTTAGTTTTGTTCATAGAATTTTTTTTCTTACATAGATTAACACTGGTAAACCAATATATTCTGGAATAAGCGCAACAGGTATAAAAATTGAATAACTTAATCCATTAAAAATAATTGAAAAAGTTCTTGCAAAAACAAAACATGAAAGAAACATAATCGATATATCTATATATTTTAAATTTTTTGTTCTAATATATTGAAACAATAAGTAAATAAAAAAAATATAAACTGCTCCTGGATATGTCGAAAAATTAACTTCACCAACTAAGTCACCGGGGTTTAGGTCGTAGAACGTTTTTGCGTAATCAAAAAAATTGACAAATATGAAAAGACCAATAAAAAAAAAGATGAGAGGGATCATTGCTAATCTTATAATCTCTTTTAATTTCACATTGTAATTATAAATGAAAAACCCTTAGTTACCTAAGGGCTCTTCAATAAATATCGGCAGTGTTCTACTCTCCCAGAGGGTTGCCCCTCAAGTACCATCGACGCTAGTGGACTTAACTTCCGTGTTCGGAATGGGAACGGGTGTATCCCCACTGCTATCACCACCGTAATACTCAACTTCTTAAAAATTCTATAGCAAGCGCGCTTACGCCGTATTCAGCTCAAGCCCTCGACTTATTAGTATCAGTCAGCTGAATACATTACTGTACTTACACTTCTGACCTATCAACCTCATGTTCTATAAGGAGTCTTAACCGGTTAATCCGGTGAGAGTTCTTATCTTAGAAGGGGCTTCGCACTTAGATGCTTTCAGCGCTTATCCTTTCCGAACGTAGCTAACCAGCCGTGCCCTTGGCAGGACAACTGGCACACCAGCGGTTCGTTCATCCCGGTCCTCTCGTACTAGGGACAACTTTCTTCAAAACTCTTGCGTGCGCGACGGATAGGGACCGAACTGTCTCACGACGTTCTGAACCCAGCTCGCGTTCCTCTTTAATAGGCGAACAGCCTAACCCTTGGGACCTGCTCCAGCCCCAGGATGAGAAGAGCCGACATCGAGGTGCCAAACACCCCCGTCGATATGGACTCTTGGGGGGTATAAGCCTGTTATCCCCGGAGTACCTTTTAGCCGATGAGCCATGGCGCACCCACATGCAACCATGGGATCACTAGTTCCTACTTTCGTACCTGCTCCACTTGTTTGTGTCACAGTCAAGCCACCTTTTGCACTTACACTCAATGCGTGATTGCCGTCCACGCTGAGGTGACCTTAGAGCGCCTCCGTTACTTTTTAGGAGGCCACCGCCCCAGTGAAACTGCCCACCAGACAATGTCCCTGATCCGGATAACGGATCTAGGTTAGAAGCTCAATATGAAGAAAGTGGTATCTCAAGGATGACTCCACAACGACTAGCGCCGCTGTTTCAAAGTCTCCCACTTATCCTGCATACTGCACACCAAACTTCAATATCAAGTTGCAGTAAAGGTTCCGGGGTCTTTCCGTCCTGTCGCGCATAGTGAGCATCTTTACTCACATTGCAATTTCGCCGAGTCTCTGGTTGAGACAGTACTCAAATCGTTACACCATTCGTGCAGGTCGGAACTTACCCGACAAGGAATTTCGCTACCTTAGGACCGTTATAGTTACGGCCGCCGTTTACTGGGGCTTAATTTCAAAGCTTTGCCGAAGCTAACCTCTCCACTTAACCTTCCAGCACCGGGCAGGTGTCAGAGGGTATACGTTGTATTAGAACTTTGCACCCTCCTGTGTTTTTGATAAACAGTCGCTTGAGTCTAGTCACTGCGGCCCGTTCAAGCTCAAAAAGTTAATTAATCACTTTACTTGGGCGTTCCTTCTCCCGAAGTTACGGAACTATTTTGCCGAGTTCCTTAACCAGAGTTATCTCGCTCGCCTTAGTATTCTCTACTTGTCCACCTGTGTCGGTTTGGGGTACGGGCACTAAAAAAACTAACTAGAAGTTTTTCTTGGAAGTATGGAATCAATGACTTCGCCTAAAAGCGGCTCGGCATCATGTCTCAGAATTTATGACTAACGGATTTACCTATCAGTCTTCCTACACATTTACCCCAGGACAACCATCGCCTGGGATCATCTATCCTTCTCCGTCGCTCCATTGCTAACCTAGTAATATGTGGGTCGGTAGGCCCCGAAGGGCTTTCCTTAGCAACATATATTCGGTTTGGGCGCTTAATTAGTGGTACAGAAATATCAATCTGTTATCCATCGACTACGTCTCTCGACCTCGCCTTAGGTCCCGACTAACCCTGGGCGGACGAACCTTCCCCAGGAACCCTTGGACATTCGGCGGAAGAGATTCTCACTCTTCCTTCGCTACTCATGCCAACATTCTCACTTGTATGGTCTCCACGACTAACTCACGTTGTCGCTTCGACGTCCATACAACGCTCTCCTACCGATCTTATCTTCTGGATCGAAATCTGAATTAATAAGATCCCATAGCTTCGGCAGTATGTTTAGCCCCGTTACATCTTCCGCGCGAGAACATTCGACCAGTGAGCTGTTACGCACTCTTTAAAGGAATGGCTGCTTCTAAGCCAACCTCCTGGCTGTCTGAACACTCTCACATCGTTTCACACTTAACATACATTTAGGGGCCTTAGCTGATGATCTGGGTTGTTTCCCTCTCGTCTATGGAGCTTATCCCCCATAGGCTCACTGCTATATTTAAACACTTTGGCATTCGGAGTTTGACTGAGTTCAGTAAGCTTGTTGGCCCCCTAGCCCAATCAGTGCTCTACCTCCAAAGCGCAACATATAACGCTGTCCCTAAAGACATTTCGGAGAGAACCAGCTATCACCAAGTTTGATTGGCCTTTCACCCCTATCCACAGGTCATCCCCTGATTTTGCAACATCAGTGGGTTCGGGCCTTCACGAAGTCTTACCTTCGCTTCACCCTGCCCATGGATAGATCACTTGGCTTCGGGTCTATCGCATGCAACTAGACGCTCTATTAAAACTCGCTTTCGCTGCGGATACGGAATTACTCCTTAACCTTGCTACATACGGATAACTCGTTGGCTCATTCTTCAAAAGGCAGGCAGTCAGAAAATAAATTTTCCTCCTACTGCTTGTAAGCTATTGGTTTCAGGTACTATTTCACTCCCCTCGCCGGGGTACTTTTCACCTTTCCCTCACGGTACTTGTTCACTATCGGTCGCTGGTTAGTACTTAGCCTTACGAGGTGGTCCTCGCAGATTCACAAGGAATATCCTCCTTGCTACTTGGGATTACTCTAATAAGTAAAAGAATTTTCAAATACGTGACTATTACACTCTATGGTTTAACTTTCCAGTTAATTTTTCTAATTCAGTTATTTTTGACTTATTGAAAGATCTGATGCTCTTTCTAAGAGGTCCCGCAACTCCAACTTAACAACGACATCAGTCTTGACATTAAATTGGTTTAGGCTCTTCCCGTTTCGCTCGCCGCTACTCAGGGAGTCGCTTTTGCTTTCCTTTCCTCTAGGTACTGAGATGTTTCACTTCCCCTAGTTCCCTCTACCTGTTCTATATATTCAAACAGGAGTAATTTATAAATAAATTGGGTTTCCCCATTCGGAAATCCACGGATCAAAGCTTGTTTGACAGCTTCCCGTGGCTTATCGCAGCCTTCCACGTCCTTCATCGGCTTCCAGCGCCAAGGCATCCACCAATAGCCCTTAGTAGCTTGAACTATATGAATACTTTGCAATTGCGCTTGCTATACAATTTTCAAAAAGCCAAATGACTTTTTCACAGCTGAGTAATGTATCAGTCTTGTAGACAACCGATGTTTAACCTTAGAACAATAAATTCTAGGAACCTAAAGTTCTATGCTCCTTAGAAAGGAGGTGATCCAGCCGCACGTTCCCGTACGGCTACCTTGTTACGACTTAGTCCCAGTTACCGACCCTACCTTCGACAGCTTCCTCCCTAAAAGGGTTGGACCACTGGCTTCGGGTATTGCCGACTTCCGTGACTTGACGGGCGGTGTGTACAAACCCCGAGAACGTATTCACCGCAACTTTGCTGATTTGCGATTACTAGCGACTCCAACTTCAAGGAGTCGAGTTGCAGACTCCTATCCGAACTGAGACAAGCTTTAAGAGATTTGCTCCACCTCGCGGTATTGCGACTCGTTGTACTTGCCATTGTAGCATGCGTGCAGCCCTGGACATAAGGGGCATGATGACTTGACGTCGTCCCCACCTTCCTCCGGTTTATCACCGGCAGTCTCCTATGAGTCCCCAACATTACTTGCTGGCAACATAGGACAGGGGTTGCGCTCGTTGCGGGACTTAACCCAACATCTCACGACACGAGCTGACGACAGCCATGCACCACCTGTATAGGGCGCTAATGCACATTATATTTCTATAACTTTTCCCTATATGTCAAGTCCAGGTAAGGTTCTACGGGTATCATCGAATTAAGCCGCATGCTCCGCCGCTTGTGCGGGGTCCCGTCAATTCCTTTGAGTTTTAGTCTTGCGACCGTACTCCCCAGGCGGGATACTTAACGCGTTAGCTACGATACAGAAATCGTTAAACCAATTCCTACATCTAGTATCCATCGTTTACAGCTAGGACTACCAGGGTATCTAATCCTGTTTGCTCCCCTAGCTTTCGCTCCTCAGCGTCGATAGCGGCCCAGTGAGCTGCCTTCGCAATTGGTGTTCCTCCGAATATCTACGCATTTCACCGCTACACTCGGAATTCCACTCACCTCTGCCGTATCCTAGTCACAACAGTATCGATCGACATTTCAGGGTTGAGCCCTGAACTTTCACGACCGACTTGTTGAACCGCCTACGAGCTCTTTACGCCCAATAAATCCGGACAACGCTCGCCCCCTACGTATTACCGCGGCTGCTGGCACGTAGTTGGCCGGGGCTTCTTGTGGAGGTACCGTCATTTTCTTCCCTCCTGAAAGTGGTTTACAAACCTAGATCCGTCATCCCACACGCGGTGTCGCTGTGTCAAACTTTCGTTCATTGCACAATATTCCCTGCTGCAGCCTCCCGTAGGAGTCTGGGCCGTGTCTCAGTCCCAGTGTGGCTGATCGTCCTCTCAGACCAGCTATCCGTCGTAGCCTTGGTAGGCCGTTACCCTACCAACTAGCTGATAGAACGCGAGCCCATCTTAGTTCGGCTGACCTTTCCTTAAAAAATCATGTGATTAAATAAGAATATCCGGTATTAATCCGAGTTTCCTCGGGCTATCCCAGTAACTAAGGTAGGTTGCTCACGCGTTACTCACCCGTTCGCCGCTCAGTCATTTTCTGTAGTAAACTACTGAAAAGCTTCGCTCGACTTGCATGCATAAGGCGCACCGCCAGCGTTCGTCCTGAGCCAGGATCAAACTCTCCAACAAAATCTTTGAATAATTTAAATCTGACCAAAGAATCAACATGGGTTTTACCCATTTCAACTTAAAAAAGTTGAATCAACTTAGTAAAAAGTTGACAAAAAAAGAGTGCTAGAAAAATTAATTTCTGCACTACCGGCGTTCATACATTACTCAGTTGTCAAAAAGCCAAAATCTCGTACTTATAAGAATAACAGTAAATGGTTTAATGTGTATTATTTCTTATTTATTCTAAGAAATTTTCTTTTACCAACTTGTAACACATTATTAATTAAAATATCAGAATTTACATCAATGGAATCAATTTTTTTATCATCAATTTTTACGCTTCCTGCTTCAATTAATCTTCTTGCATCAGAATTTGATTTAGATAAATTATTTTCTTTTAAAAAATTTGGTAAATGTACTTTTAAATTGTGTTCAAGAGAAATTTCTGGCATATCATCTGGAATATTTTTATTAATTGTTATGTTTTCAAAACTTTTTTCAGCATCTTCAGCAGTTTTATTATCAAAAAGTTCAGAAACAACTAACTTTCCAAGAATTTTTTTAAATTCAAACGGATTTTTTGAATTAGTTGTTACATCCTTTTTAAAACTTTCAATTTCAGAAATATCCAAATCAGTAAGCATTATGAAGTAATCCCACATGATTTGATCAGGTATACTCATAATTTTTCCAAATATATTATTCGGTGAATCAGTTATTGAAATATAATTACCTAAAGACTGTGACATTTTTTTGTTGCCATCTGTTCCCACTAGCAATGGAAATGTCATTGCAATCTGTGGATCCATCTCGTAAGATTTTTGTATTTCTCTTCCCAACATAAGATTCCAAAGCTGATCATTACCACCAATTTCAATATCAGCTTCAACAGCTACAGAATCATAACCTTGATATAGCGGATAGAAAAATTCTAAGAGAGATATTGGGTTGTTGTCTCTAAATCTATTTGAGAAATCATCTCGCTCCATCATTTGAGCTAATGTAGTTTTTGATGCTAATTCCATCATGTCTTGAATTGATAATTTTGATAACCAATCTTTGTTAGATACAATTTCTAAATTATCATCGTTAAGAATATTTTTAATAATAGGAAGCACCCCTTTTGAGTTATCGTTAATTTCTGTTTCACCAATAACTTTTCTTGTTTCAGATTTACCAGAAGGATCACCAACTTGTGCTGTAAACTCTCCAAGTATTAAGACTGCGGTGTGTCCGTTATCCTGAAATTTTTTTAACATCCTTAAAATTGCATACCAACCTAGGGTTACATCGGGAGCTGTTGGGTCAACACCCAACTTTACTCTTAATTTCTTTTTTGATTGAAGAAGATCCTTAAAGTCATTCTGAGGATTAATATTTGTTGCTCTGTCTTCTAAATATTTCATTATATGACCAGTGTAAATCTCCATAAGTGTTTATCACGTGGTTTGGAATTTTTTCTTTGCTTTGCTATTGCTCTCTCGACAGGATGTATACGTGGTGATAAAGATATTGTCCCATCTAAAAGATTTTCACCATCTTGCTTAACATCTATACCAAGAGCCTTTGTTATATTTCCAGGTCCATATAAATTATCATTTTTCATTTTTTGTTTTCTTCTTGTCTCGGCATAATTTTTACCAAGAATAATCTTTCCAGATCTAATCAATACACCCTGACAAGAACCAGGTTTAGATGTTAAAAAATAGAGACTGTTGTTAGAGCCGTATGTTTTTAAAACCATTGTGTGGGGTGGCCCCAGGGGTAAAGATACTGGTATTTTTCTATTTAATTGATTTGCTAGAGACATCTCATCTCCATTGGCTGTACCAAATGCTTCTGTTTCTGTAATCATTATTTCAGTAAATTTATTTTTATATTTTGTTGATATTCTCATACCTAAGATATCAACTGCAGCTTTTTGGGAGTTTTGTGAGAGTATTTTAAAAACCCTGTTGTTTAGACCAAGATTATCAATCATTATTACCACTGTTGAGAGTGATTTTGAATTTTGTCTCTAATGAGTCAGAGATTTTCATCAGTATTTGCCTTGTTTGATTATCGTCATAAGTTTTTTCATAGCTTCTAGTAACTATTCTAATTCCTAAATTTCTTGAATTCTCATGTTGGAAATCATCAAATATTTCTATTTCATTTTCATTTTTACTTAGTAATTTATTGATTTCTTCGACGATTAAATGAGCAGAAAATTCAAGTGGAACTGAGAATGATAAATCGAATTTAATAAAGGGATATTGGGAAAGTGGTTTGTAGTTGATTAGTTTTAATTCATTTAAATTGAGTTTATTTACATATATTTCTCCTAGAAAAACTTCATTCTCGATCTCAAAATTATTTTGTAACTCTGTAGACAATTGACCAAAATGTCCAACAATTTCATTATTTTTAAAAATTGAAAAAGAATAATTTTGATGAAATCCTGGTTTTATTATCGGCTCCAATTGTGTATCGTTTATTAATTGATTTATCAAACTTTTTACGTAGTATATGTCAATATTTTGATCACTTTTTCTAATATCTTGAGTTGTTAAATTAGCTGATGTTATAAACCCAAGTACAACGTTTTGATTCGGAACATCATTAAATGTGTTATCCGGAGAAGAGTTAAAAACTGTATTTATTTCGAAATAGCTATTTAAAATGTTGTTTTGCTGAAGATTAAATATATAAGTATCTATAAGACTTGACATTAAATTAGATCGTAAGTAGTTGTTTGATTTATCAATTGCATTAAAGACCGTTACATATTTTTTTTCTGGATTAAATACAGTATTCATTTCTTTATTAACAAAACTTAAAGTTTGTATTTCTTGAAAGTTATTTGAAATAAGTATTTTTGTAAGATATTCTTTTACTTTCCAAAAATTACCCTTTTCATTTTTATATAGTCCTTGTGGAAGATTTGAAGAAAAATTATTAAATCCATGATGTTTTGCAAATTCTTCAATTAGGTCCACTGGCCTATCTAAATCATATCTCCATGATGGTGCTGTAAACTCGATGTTATCGTTTTTTATTTCCCCATCGATCATTAAATTTTTAAGAGTTTTTTTAATAAATGAATCTTTAAGTTCAATCCCAAGTAATTTTTTAATCTCATCTTTTTCGAGAGTAACTTTTTCATTTTTAATATTATTTTTAGTATCAATACTTAATTCGGAATATTTTATGTCTTGACTATCTTTTAATGTCATAAGAAATTGTTCTAACCCGTATTTTTGAATGTTAAAATCTATTCCTCTTTCAAACCTAATTGAGGCGTCTGAAATAAGTCCTAATTTTCTTGAAGTTTTCATTATTGAAACTTTATCAAAGTAAGCACTTTCAATTAGTAAATTAACTGTACTGTCAGTAACTTCAGTTTCAAGTCCCCCCATTACTCCAGCTAAAGCAATCGGTTTATCTCCATCAGTTATGACTAGATCATCATTTGTAAGTTTTCTTTTTTGTGAGTCAAGAGTTGTAACTGTTTCATTGTTTTTAGCTTTTCTTACAGATACCGTATTAAAAAGTTTATCCCTATCAAATGCATGTAGAGGTTGTCCTACGTCGTACAAAATATAATTTGTAATATCTACAACATTATTAATTATTCTTGTTCCGACATTTGATAATCGGTATCTAATTAAAAATGATGAATCTGTTACTTTAAAATTTTCTATTTCAACTGAACCATATGAATCACATTCCTTAATTTTTCCACTGTTAGTGTTTAAAATGTTTGTTATCGATGGATTAAGTTTCGATTTTTTAATGTTTATTTTTTTATCAAAGTAATTGGACAGTTCTCTTGCAATTCCCAAATATGACATACAATCACCTCTGTTTGGTGTTATACCTATATCCCATAAATAATCTGAACTTGCATATATAGATGAGAAATCAGTACCTGGCAGAATGTTATCGTCTAATATAAGTATGCCTTCATGATCATCCCATAGATCAAGCTCAGAGGCTGAACAAATCATACCGTTAGATTCAACTCCTCGAATGTCTCTTTTATCAATTTTAAAACCATCTTTAATTTCAGAATTAGGAAGGGCTACAGGCACTACAGCACCAACATCAAAGTTCCATGCCCCACATACGATTTCATAAGTTTTACTACCAACATCAGTTTTTGTTACTCTCACTTTGTCTGCATTAGGATGTGGATATATTTCAAGAACTTTTCCTACGACTATATTTGAATAATTCGGTTTTAAATCAGATTGTTCTTCAATTTCAAATCCTAAACTTTCTAGTCCTTCAGAAATGTCTTCATTTGATATTTCAGATATATCTATCCAATCATTAAGCCAAGATTTCAAAACTTTCATTAGAACTGCCTTAGAAATCTCAGATCATTTTCATAGAAATTTTTGATATGGTCAATTTTATAACGAATCATTGCTAATCGCTCTACACCTACACCAAACGCAAAACCTTGAGAATTTTTATCGTATCCTACATGTTGAAACACATTAGGATCGACCATACCGCATCCCAATATCTCAAGCCATTCACCATCTTTCCAACTTACTAATACTTCAGCTGATGGTTCAGTAAATGGAAAAAAATGTGGAATAAATTTAGTTTTAATTTCTTTACCAAAAAATTCTTGAACAAAATACTCTAATGTCCCTTTTAAATCTGAAAATGTTAGATTTTCATCTACGGCCAAACCTTCGATTTGATGAAAAACTGGTGAGTGAGTTGCATCTAATTGATCGGATCTATAAACACGACCAGGAGCAACTATATAAACCGGTGGTTTATTATTTTGCATGTGCCTTACTTGTACCGTACTTGTTTGAGTTCTGAGAAGTTGTTCTAAATTTTCATCTAAATAAAGTGTGTCTGATTCATATCGAGCTGGGTGCCAATCAGGTGTATTTAAAGCATCAAAATTATGCCACGAGGTTTCTGCTTCTGGGCCTGTTGCTACCGTATAACCAATTGCAGAGAATATATCCACAACTTCATTCATAACGCTTGTTAATACGTGCTCTCTGCTTCCTAAATCTTTGTACCAATTGATTGTTATATCTTTATTGTCATTTAATTCCTTTTCTTTAAAAAATTTAGATTGAAAACTTAATCTTTCTTGATTTAATCTTTCAGAAATTTGGGTTGATAGCTCTTGAAGGACTTTTCCATATTTTTTTCTAGAGATTTCACTCATAGATGATAATTTCTTTCGTTCTTCTGAAATTAGCGAATTTTTACCTAAGTATTCTTTTTCTAAGTCATTGAATTCATCAATTGAAGTAACTTGTTCAACACTTAATAAAAAAGATGCAAATATCTTTTCTGTATTAACCTCAGGCATTTATATTTTTTTTGGCTAAATCAACAAGCTTTTTAAAACCATCAGGATCATTTATTGCTAAATCTGCGAGTATTTTACGATCAACTTTTACTTCTGCATTAGTTAGACCGTTAATAAATTTAGAATATGGAAGTCCATGTTCTCTTGAAGCGGCATTTATTCTTGATATCCATATTTTTCTGTATGTTGCTTTCTTGTCTTTTCTATGTGCGAAAGCATCATTGCCAGCATGCATAACTTGTTCTTTTGCAGTTCGTAATCTTTTACTTCGTGCACCTGTATAACCTTTAGCTTGCTTAAGAACTTTTTTTCTTGATTTCCTACTACTAACAGATCTTCTAACTCTTACCATTTAACTCAACAACTTTCTGATTTTCTTTGAATCACCCTTTGAGGATTCTACATCACGTTTTAGCCTAGACCAGGAGTTGCTTCCTTTGGCTAGTTTATAGTGCGATCTATGGGCACGTCTTCTCATAAATTTTCCAGTTCCACTGACTCTAATTCTTTTTTTCATACCTTTATGAGTTTTGTGTTTCATTTCTTACCTCCATTTGGTGCTAAAACCATTGTAAGTGAACGACCATCTGGTCTTGACGTAGATTCAACCATGGATAGATCTTCAAGCTCATCTCTCAAATTATCAAGAATTTTTTGTCCTAATTCAGGATACTCTGCTTCTCTACCTCTAAATCTCATTGTGAACTTCACTTTATCTCCATCTTCTAAAAACTTTTTTGACTGATTTAACTTAATTCTGTAATCATTGGTGTCAATCTTTGGTTTTAGCTGTATTTCCTTTACGTTAATTTTTACTTGTTTCTTTCTTGATTCCCTTGCTTTTTGCTTTAGTTCAAATTTATATTTTCCATAATCCATCAGCCTTGCAACAGGAGGTTTACTTTCCGGAGAGACCTCTACTAAGTCAAGATCAAGCTCTTCAGCAAGAATCAAAGCTTTCTTCAACTCCAATTCTCCAACTTGTACTCCATCAGGTGCAATGACGAGCAACTTTTTAGATCTGATCTCTTCGTTTACATTTAATTCTGCTATTTGTTTTCCTTTCAATAAAAAAAACAGCACGAAGCTGTTTTACAAACCTAACTATTTTTCACAGTAGGTGGAACATTGTTCGCTTGATTTCATTATATAACTTAATTTTTATTATGTAATAAAAAGATTATTTATGGCGTATGCAGATTCGGATCCTTTATTTTTATCATCCGAAGCTCTATTTTTTGCTTGTTCTAGAGTTTGAACGTTAAGTACACAATTTGATATATAGACATCTTTAGTAATAGTCATTGATAAAAGTGCGTTAGCAATACTTGAAGATAAATACTCATAATGATCTGTCTCACCTTTCACAATTACTCCTATTGCGACAAATTTATCATATTCGCCAATTAGAGAGTTTATTTTATGGATTAACTCCCAACTACCTTCTACATTATACGTATCACAGTTAAAGCTATCATCAATTGACTTTTTAAAACCATTGACAAGTGATGTACTTATATCCTGATAATAATCAGAATGAACTATTGCAATTTTACTCTTCATTAAAGTTATGACCCATTTTATTTTCTTTAGTGTCAAGGTATGAAGAATTTTCATTCGTTACTTTACCCTTTAATGGTGTTCTCTTTACAATATTTAAACCAAATCCTTCAAGGCCTGCTCTTTTGCTGGGATTGTTCGTTAATAGGTTCATATTTGTTATTCCTAAGTCTCTAAGGATAAGCGCTCCTGTTCCGTAGTCTCTTTGGTCCATTTCAAAACCTAATTTCAAATTTGCCTCAACTGTATCAGCACCTTCATCTTGAAGTGAGTAAGCCTTTATTTTGTTACCAAGACCTATACCTCTTCCTTCATGACCTCTCATATACAAAATAACTCCAGAACCATTTTTAACTATTGTTTCCATTGCATTATTTAGTTGATATCCACAGTCACATTTATTCGAGCTAAAAACGTCACCTGTAAGACACTCAGAGTGGACTCTTACCATAGATGATTCACCTTGTAGATAATCTTTGAAGGTAAGAGCAATATGCTCTGTATTGTCATTATTATCTTTGTATACATGTGCAGTAAATTCGCCATAATCTGTAGGTACTTTTGCACTAGACACCAAACTTACTGGGTTGGACAATTTCAAGCGATACTCTATTAAATCTTTTATAGTTCCAATAGCAACGTCGTGCTTTGCTGAAAATTCAATAAGGTCATCTATTCTTGCCATTGACCCATCATCGTTAATAATTTCACAAATTACAGCTACAGGATAATGGTCAGCGACTAAACACAAATCTACTGCTGCTTCTGTATGTCCAGCACGTCTTAAAACTCCTCCGTCCATAGCTTGCAAGGGAAAAACGTGTCCCGGTACTTTAAAATCATCTCTGGTTGCACTTGGATCACTCAATCCTTTAATAGTTTTAAATCTATCATCAGCTGAAATACCTGTTGAAACACCATCGCCCATAAGATCCACAGATGTTGTAAATTGTGTATCTTCTTCGTTATCAATACCCTGCATTAATGATAACTTTAATTTTTTAGCAACATCTTTAGCAATAGGCGCGCATACAAGTCCTTTTGCATTAGTAATCATAAAATTTATATGTTCAGGTGTTAGATATTGAGAAGATACAATTAAGTCACCTTCATTCTCTCTATCCTCATCATCAACGAGGATTACCATTTCACCTTTTTTAAATTTTTCGATAATAACTTCTATGTCACTTATCATTAATCATTTTCTCCATATATTTAGCAAGTATGTCATATTCAATGTTAACTAATGAGCCATTTTTTAGGTATTGTAAATTTGTTCTTTGATAAGTTTCACTTATAACTGCAACACTAAATGATTCTTCATTCGGATCAACAACTGTTAACGATATACCGTTTATCGTAATCGAACCTTTATCAACGATATATTTAGAATCGATAATTTTGAAATAGTAAGTCCATAGATTATTTTCATTTTCTTCAATGTTTATTACTTCTGAGGTTGTGTCAACATGTCCTTGAACAATATGACCACTTAAGAATGTTGACATGGTTGCTGGTAATTCTAGATTAATTTTTGAACCAGTTTTATATCCTTTAGCAATTGTTCTATCAAATGTTTCACTTGATACTTGAAAGTTTAATAAATCATTCTCGTAATCACGTAAAGTTAGACACGTTCCATCAATCCCAATACTTGTTCCAGAATCAAGATTTTGGTATGAGTTATTATCAGTACTGATTTGAATTAAATCATCATATAAATTCTCAATATTCCCAATTGAATTAATAATTCCAGTAAACATCACTTAATAGTATAAGTAGATAATAAATTATCTTTAATCTGATATTGATCATTGAGAATAAAATCTTTTTTTAAACTATTTTGAATTCTTGCATCTAATTTCAAACCATTAACTAAATTAGAATCAGATTTAAACATATAAAACTTATCTATTTGTTGTTGTTCAAAAAAGTATGAAAGAATCTTATTACCGCCTTCAATAAGGCCTGTCTTGAAGTGATTTCTTAATACGTAGTCATTAAATGATCCTTCTTCATTTTCAACGTAGAATAAAAAATTACTATTATTTTTCTTATAGGTCATTAAATCTTTTGTATTATTTCCCCAAATTACGATTGGTTTCGGACTTGAAAATTTATCATCAAGGCGTACATTAAGTTGAGGTTCATCTTTTATTAATGTATTCTTTCCAATGATTATACAATCTATGGTTGACCTGATAAAGTGTGATATTTCACGAGATTGTTGATTACTAATATATTTATTGTTTTCTTTATATATAATATTGTCATTTGAGACTGCTACTTTACCAATTAAAAAAGTTTTTGTATCAGAGTATTTATATCCAGGGTTTAGAAATTCATTAACACCTTCTTCAACTATTACTTCTATATCGTTTTGTCTTAATAGATCTATACCTTTTCCATCTGTTCTTTTATCTTTATCAATATCTCCTACCACTACCGATTTGATACCAGTTTGTATAACAGTTGAAGCGCAGGAAGGTGAAGTATCATCATGAAAGCAAGGTTCTAGAGTTACGTATAACGTATCATCAGGTGATACTTCTGAATTCTTAAATAGACTGTATTCTGCATGATCGTATCCCTTATTTTGATGTGCCGCAACTTTTTTAATTTTATTATTTTTATCAACAAGAACAGCCCCCACTCTCGGGTTTGGTGATGGGTTGTAACGCAATGCAACTTTTATAGCTTCAATCATATATTCAGAGAATTGTAAGTATTTGAGACTATTTTGCAAATATAGCTCCCCCCTGAACAGCTATATCAACATCAAGATTTCTTAAGGATTCTAATTCTTCTTTTTTTACTCCCCCATCAACAATTAACAAGTTGGAGAAATCAGGATAGAGATCTTTAAATTCTTGTACCCTGTCTATTAAATTTACTGCCTTAGTCTGATTTGAGAAACCAGGATTAACTGTCAATAATAAGACACTATAAGCTTCATCAATGTAATTAGATAAAGTTTTCATATCTGTAGTAGGAAGCATTCCAACACCAACATATGTAAATTCGTTCACTAGTGATTTAAAGATTTCTGGAGTTGTAGTTTCACAATGTACAGTGACAATATCAGAACCATATTCAAAAGCTTTTTGTGTAAACAGTTCGTTATTATTCAGCATTAAATGGGTGTCAATCACGTAATCTGTATTTTTTTTGATGTATTCAATAATTGCAACAGGAAGGGATATATTATTTGTAAAGTTCCCATCAGTTATATCAACATGTAATTGATCAAAACTATCACTATAATCATGTAGCTCATTTAGAAGATTATAAATGTTAGATGCCTGAATACTTGCAGAAATCTTCATTGACGTCCACGTATGTAATCATTAGCCGTCATTTTATTTTTCCCTTCGGGTGTAATCTCATCCAAATATAAATTTCCATCTTTTAATTCATATTTAAAATCTGAATTATCTTCAGTATATTTATGAATTTTAATTATTTTGGAATCATATTGAATATATGCAGGCCCTAAAATATCGAATGCTTTAATTTTATTTTTAGCTTCATAGATTGTATCTTCTTTTGAAATCATGTAGTCAGTTTTTACAAATTTGCTGGTTACAGAAACATCGCCTTCCTGAATTTGCAATGGTGATTTAAAGTCAATAGATTTAAAACTCCTTATAAAATCTTCAAGCAACGCTTCATAAACATTTGATGAATAATTATCGAGTACTTCCACATCATTTTGGTAAAGAATTGGTCCTTCATCAATTTCCTGCACAATTTTAAATATTGTATAACCAAATAATGTATTCCCATTTAATATTGCTGATTCTACCGGTGAAGGGCCACGAAGTTCTGGAAGCCTGCTTAAGTGAATATTAAAAATAGGTGCATTACCATTTATAAAGTCAGCTTTAAAAATTGCACCAAAACTCACACATAATCCATAATCCATATCTGAATATATCTCAGAACCGTCAAAGTGCTTAAATACAATATTGTTATTTTGGCAAAAATCCTCTACAGGATTTGTTCTTAATTTATTTCCACGCCCACTTTTTTTTGGCTTTGTTGTTACCACTACTAATTCTTTTATTTCTTTTGAAAGAAAGTTCAAATATGGAACGCTTCTCTTATCACTCCCAAAAAAATATTTATAAGTCATCGCCTGGAAAACCGTTCACTGTTATTTTTTTAATTGCCTCTTTTCTTTCTTTTCTAGTTAGAGATGAAAGTAATAACTTTCCTTTTAAATGATCAAATTCATGTTGTAATACTCTTCCAGTTAGTTCATCACCTTCATAAGTTATAGGTTCACCTTTAAGATTCTGACAATATATTTTTGCGAATTCAGGTCGTTCGATTTCCCAGTAATAACCAGGAAGAGATAAACATCCTTCTAAAAACACAGCACTTCCTTCTACTTCAATTTTAGTTGGATTTATTGCTGTTTTTGGACCATCACCCGCATCGAATACAAATATATTTTTATTAATTCCAATTTGAGGTGCAGCTAAACCAACTCCCGGTGCTTCATACATTATTTTTATCATTCTTTCGGATAGTTTTTCTAAATCATTATTAAATTCAGTTATTTCTGAAGACTTTGTTCTTAATGATGGATGTCCAAATATTACTATTTCTTCCATTAAATTGACATCACTTTCCTTGGTTCATAAGTCTGAAGCTTTCTGAAGCTTGTAATAATTTTATTGTAATTAATATTGTTTCTTAAATTAATGTTGATTTCATATTCAAAGACATCATCTCTAACTCTTGGACCTAATACTAAATTAGTGTTTTCAAGAGAGAGTTCTTTATCAGAAAGTATTTTATAAACTTTATGATGTAAGTTTGGACCCCATTTTTTTCGTTCTTTTAATTCTTCTTTTGTTAACTTTGTTATATATTCATATTCAAGTGCTTTATGTAGATCTATATTTTGAGTTGATAATATTATTAATTTTTTATTTTTAGTATTTACTTCATTTATTTTTTTTATTAAATAAATGAGCCTTTCAGAATTTAAATTATTTTTATATACAATTCTTGGGTTTATTAATACGCTTATATCGTAATCTTCTTGATTATTTTTGATTATGTTAAAGTCATTTAAATATTCTTCGGATGGTTGATCATGAGCAAGTATATTTGTTGAAAGGTCATATTTTGTTTTTAATAACTCGATACATTCATTTATGCCATTTCCATGATAAATATCTACATTTGTAAGATCAGGTTTTTTATAATGAGTTGCTTTATCAAAAATATTCAAAGAAGGATATTCATTATAAAAATAATATTTACCACCAAAGTAATGATGCTTGAGAGAAGCTAACTCGATAATATTCATGGAGTTTAATTTTGGTAAATTAAATCCAATATCATTTGTATCAAAAAAGTGACAATTTGTGTTTTTTGATTGAAAAATTTTTGGGTAATTATTTGATAATAGAATTGTATTTGTATATTTACTCTGACTCTGAATAACGTTCGATATTTCTTCGTTACCACCTGTTTTTTGATAAAAATCAATCTGAATGTTGTTTCTGATCATATTCTCATACAGAGTTTTTGCTGATTTTAGAGATGGTGTAAATATTATATTTCGTTCTTTATTTTCAAGATTTGAGTAGATGTCATTATTGTTAAAAATTAAGTTTTCTGATAAACCTAATTCACTATCTAATTTGTAATCAGTATCTTTATAAAGGTTGAATAGCGTCATACCTATGTTTAGATAATTTGCAGAGGCAACATGTTTTAAAAACAATAATTGTGTGCTGTTAAGTTGACTTGTTACTTTTTCAATAGGTTTAATCAGTTTTATATTTGGTGATTCATTATGTGTGTTTATTACAACTGCATCTTTTATAGTGTTTCTAAACGTAACTTTTATTATCGAACCTATTTTAATTTTTTGTGTTAAGCGAGTAGGAATTGAATATGTAAATATATTAAATTTATATGTATTGTTCGACAAAATTTCAACATCTGCAAACACTTTAAATTATTGTATTCTGAATTATCTTTTGAGCAATTAGATGTTTATTTTCATCTCCGGATTCATAAATCTTTTCAGATTTATTAATTATTGTTACTTTATTCATATCTGACCCAAAATAATTATCACTTAAATTATTTATGACAAGGTAATCAGAATCTTTACTTTTAATTTTTTCGAAGTTTAAATCATTGTTTGTTTGCGCAGAAAAACTTATCACATTTACATCTCTGTTCTTTAATTTATATTCTTTTACTATATCAATATTGGGTGACAGATTAATAGACGCTTCTCCTTTTGATCGATCAATTTTTCCTTTAGTTTTTTTAATAACAAAATCTGAAACAGCAGCAACCATAAAAAGGTGTTTTAAGTTATTTGTTTCACTGTCCATCGCTTTTAATAAATCTTCAGAAGTTTCAAAAATAATATTTCTTACTCCTGCCACAGGTTCTATGTCTTTTGAATGAATGTATACAACTTCATAACCTTGACTCATTAGTTCTATAGCTATTGCTCTCCCCTGTTTTCCAGATGATTTATTTGTTATAACTCTTACATCATCTATATATTCAGAAGTTGGTCCTGATGTAACAATTACTTTATCTTTTTTTGTATATAATATATCAAAAAGTTCATTTGGTTCAACTAGTCTTCCTATTCCTTGATCCCCTATATCCAGATTTCCAAATCTAGGTCCACAAAATGTAACTTTGTTACTTAAATTTAAAATATTTTCTTGGATTTTTTTATCCATAAACATTTCTTCGTGCATTGCAGGTGCAATATATATATCCTTGTCAAACATCAATAATGTAGATAAAAGAAGATCATCAGCTAATCCATGAGCATACTTACTGATAAAATTCGCAGTTGCAGGGTAAATAATAACTTTATCTGCCCATCTTGCATATTCTATATGTGGTGATCCTTCGAGTTGGTCCCATGATGAATATATTGTATTCTCATTTTGAAAATCTTGAGATACATATTTGAGACCCTCATTAGTTGAAAAAATTTCAACATTGTTTTGTTTATTTAGAAGCTGAAAAAGTACCTCAGACTTAGAAGAAGCGATACTACCAGTTATACCAAGTAGTATATTTTCGCTCATTGATTTATTCTTTTTCGCTAACCTCTACTTTTCCAGATGCAATTTCTTCAAATGCAACGGTAAGTGGTTTTCGACTTAAACTTTGTACTTGTGGAGGTGTATAAGCGCCTATACCTTCACCAAGTTGATTAAAATATGAGTTTATGTCTTTAGCACGTCTTGCTGAAGTAATGACTAAAGCAAATCTTCCAGGTGAGTTCTTTAATAATTCTTCAATAGGTGGTTTTATCATTTTTTCTCCAGGTCATATAATATATCTAATATTTCTTTAAGAGTAGTGTTTAAATCTATATTTTTAAGTACATAATCAAACTTAGGCATTGATTTTCTTTGTTCTGAAGCTAATTTCATTCTTTCCTCAATAAATTGATGATCATGACCTCTTTCTGTAAGTCGATTAATCAGAATTTCGTCATCAATATCAACAAATATACCTACAAACTCTGAATTACTAGATAAAAGTTTGGTTGCCCCATTAACTTCTAAATCTAATATCGTGAAATCACTTTTTGTAATTTCATTTTTGGAAGTACCATAAAAAAAGCTTCCATATCTTTCATATTCAATAAATTCTTCATTGGAAACCATGTCTTTAAATGCGTCCTCAGAAATAAAGTAATAATCTTCTTTATCTTTTTCATCATCTCTCATAGGACGGGTTGTGTGAGATATTGAAAAATAAAAATCAATTTTAGATCTAAGTAAGTTAATGATTGTTGACTTACCAACTCCCGATGGACCACTAAATATAACTATCATTGTTCAATTACGTATTTTACTAATTTTTTTATATCAGCTTCTTTTAAATTTTTAAATTTTGTTTTTTCACCTAGACCAATTTCATTAAGGTATCTAGCTGTCTTAACTTTACCTAATGTTCCACCAGCAGTTAAATATTTATGCACCCTTATCGACGATAATTGGTTATCATTTTTTGCTTTGATTAACTCATCGTATATATTTTCTATGTTTTTCTCAAATTCATCTATAAACAATAATCTTTTTTTCTTAACTTCTAAAATGTACTCGTTATTCATTGTTAATATTTTCTGAAATTGTATTTAAAATACCATTTACAAATTTCGCAGATTGAGAGGATGAATGTTTATCACATAGCTTTACCCATTCAGAAATTATTACTTTTTTTGGAGTTAAATCCATTATTAATTCTGAAATTCCTAGTGATAATATTATAATTTCTACTTTACCTATTCTTTCATAAGACCAATTTTCTGAATATGTACGAATGGAATTTTCTATCCTTTCTTTATTATCTTGAGTGTTTTGAAGTAATTGTTGAGCTCTTAATCTCTGGTTATCACTTAGTTCAGTAAAATTCTTATCAATTTTTTCAATTTCATCGAGACTGGCAGCGAATACTTTTTCAAATGAATCAATTCTAAAATCGTTCATGAAACTCTTGTCATGTATGATTTATCTTTAGTATCAATTTTTATAATGTCATTTTCAGCTATAAACATTGGTACTACAACTTCCAATCCAGTTTCACAAGTTACCGTTTTAGTAGATGAAGTAACTGTATCGCCCTTAACGGCAGGTTCTGCCTTTGTTACCATTAATTCTACGCTTGGTGGAAGTACAACATCTATAGGACTATTTTCATACATTTGTATAGTGACATCATTATTAGGAACTAGTAGTAATTCAATCTCTTTAATTTTTTCTTGATCTAAAGATATCTGCTCGTATGTTTCATTATTCATAAAAATAAAAGCTTCACCTTCGCTGTACAAGTACTGAAATTGTTTTTTATCAATAAATGCTTGGTCAACATTTTCATCAGCACGAAATGTTTTTTCAATGATTCCACCATCTTTCATATTTTTTAATTTTGTTTTAACAAATGCTTTACCTTTACCTGGCTTAACATGTGCGTATTCCATTATTTGATAGATGACATCGTCAACAATTATCGACTGACCTGGTCTAATATCGTTTGTAGATACCATTATGGAATAACACCTTCTTCTTTAGCTTTGTTCTTCATATTAATAAAATCTGAATAATCATTCGTAAAGGACATCTTGCCGTTTTTATCAGTTAAAAGATAATAAATAAAATCAGTTTCTGGAGTTTCAAGAACAGCCTTCATCGACCTTTCACCAAAACCAGAAATTGGTGTAGGCGGTAATCCTGTATATTTATATGAATTGTAAATTGAATCAACTTGTAAATCAACAAGTAAAACTTGAGATTTTCTTTCTTGGAGTGCATAAAGAACCATTGCATCAATTTGAAGAAGCATATCATCATACAATCGATTTTTAATTACTGACGACACTAAGGGTCTGTCTTCTTGAAGTTTTGATTCTGCTTCGACGAGACTTGCAACAGTAAACAATTCATTCGTGCTTTTTAACCAGGAAGGTAGCTGATATTCACGTAATAGAGTATCAATAACAGACTCTAATTCATTAACTAGTATTTGGAGAATATCCTCACCTGATGCATCTAATGCAATCTGATATGTATTCGGATACAGCAATCCCTCCCAATGTTGCAAGTTTGTAAAATCACCAAGATATACATACTTGCTGTTCACATTTCCAGATATTAGTGAGTTAGCTAGTAAGTCACTGTCATATCCAGTTTGAGATGAAATTGATTCTAAAGTTTCAGATATCCATAAACCTTCTGGAATTGTGATTGTATATGTTTTTAAAGGAGGCCCCTTAAGCAAAATTGATGATATTTCCTCAAATTCTAGTTTATTTGATATTTCATATTCTCCAGCTCTTAATTTATCTGAGAGATTTTCATTTCTTAAATACAATTCAAATGCAAGTGATGACGTGATTATTCCTTCTGATGATAATATTGATGCAATTTCAGCTGCTGATGAACCCTGAGGAATATTTACAATTGCAATGAATTCTTCGACTTCTTCATCACTTGTTACAATATTTGCTGTTCTATCAATAGAAGCTGCAATGTCAGATGCGAAAGAAACAGCAACTATAACAGCAATTATCGTAAAGAGTACAGATATCAACAATCTATTACGAAAGTAATAACTAATCATTTATCAAATAAGAATTGAGTATTTCAACAGCTGCTAGATCGTCAGTTCTTTCAGTATTATCGTTTATTAATTTTGATGTCATTCTTTCATCAACTGTTACAACTGGCAGTTCACAAATTTTGCTTAAATCATTTGAAATAAATTTATCTACAACTTTTGTCATCCTAGTTTCATGATTATTTAAACCTATTGGATATCCAATTACAATTTCTTCAATTTCGTTATCATCTAATACTTTCTTAATTTCAACCAAAATATCTGCTTCTTTACTGTCTAATATCTTTAATGGATATGGAGTGTTCAGTGACTTTTTTTTAATTGCCAAACCTATAAAGCGCTCTCCATAATCAATACCAATTATATTTTTCACTTGAGTATTTTATTTAGATTCTCGTTAACGAACATCAAAGTTTTATCTATTGAATAATCTTTTGGTCCACCTCCAATAGATAAAGTTTCATCTTTTGATGCTCCACCTCCGTAATTTTGGGAAGTTTCAATAACTAAATTAGAAACGTTAAAATCTTTAATTGTCTTTTCATTTTTCATCGAAACAATTACATATTTGCTATCAATTTTTGCAATCAAGTAAACATAATCAGCTACCTCATTATTGATGGCTGTAACAGCAATATTTCTTAAACTATCAACGCTATCAGTTTCAATAGAGCCAACATATGTTTTTAATTTGTTTATTACGTTTAAATTATTTGATATGCTGTCTACAATCTGATTATTTTCAATTTGCTTATATTTGTCTATTTTTGATTTTAACTCTTCATAGGTATTTAAAAAGGTTTCTAATTTTGATGGCACATCATCAATGTTAGTTTTAAGAATGTTACTTACATTTTTATAGGAATTGTAAGCATTAGTCATAAAATCATAAGCTTCATAACCAGATAACATCTCTACTCTTCTTAAATTAGAACCTATTGACGATTCGTTTAATAATACAATTAATCCAATTTCATTGGAATTCCCCACATGAGTTCCGCCACATAATTCTTTTGAAAATTCCCCTATGTTGACTACTCTTACATCGTCTTCATATTTATCACCAAAAAAAGCTAATGCACCTTCTTTTTTGGCATCATCAATATTCATTACTTTTGTAGAAACATCTAAATCCTGAAATACATTTTTGTTACTTAATGTGAATATTTCAGATAATTGTTCTGATGATACTTTCTCAGAATGGCTAAAGTCGAATCTAAATCTACCTGGTGCAACATATGAACCCGCTTGTGCGACATGATCTCCAAGAATTTGTCTGAGAGATGAATGTACAATATGTGCTGACGTATGACTTTTTGAAACAGACCTTCTAAAGGAATCGTCCACTACTGATTCAATCTTTTCACCTTTAGAAATGGTTAAACTTTGATTGATTGTAATCCCAATAGCCCCAGAACTTGTTTGGATTACCTCATCTACTTGATATTCACTATCTTCATAAATAATTTTACCTTGATCGGATATCTGTCCTCCAGCTTCGAAATAGAATGGATTTTTTTCCATAAAAATAGTTGTAGACAATTCATTTACACTTACCATCAATACATCACTAAGAGTTGATGTTTCTTCATATCCTGTAAAAATATTGCAATCAACGTCAATATTTGAATTTTCAGTCGATTCTTTTTTAAACGTACTTGATTTAGCCTGATGTTCTTCAAATTTTTTCATATATTTACTATCTTCAAGTGTAATGCCATTCTCAAATGCTATTTCCTTTGTTAATTCATATGGAAATCCAAATGTTTCAAATAAGAAAAAAGCTTTCTCTTCATTAAATGATTTTTTATCTTTAATTAACTTTTGAATTTCGATTGTTCCTTTTTCTAATGTTTTATGAAATAATTTTTCCTCAGTTAAATAAAGTTTTAATATCTTGTCTTTATTCTTTAATAATTCTGGATAGTGATCAGCATAAACATCAATTATGGGATTAATTAAAAACTCTAAGCTTTCAATATTGGTTGTTAAGCCATAAAAAGCTCTAATTGCCCTCCTGATTAACCGACGTAAAATATAACCCCTTCCTTCATTTGTAGGAACAACTCCATCAGATATCATAAATGTAGAAGCCTTCATATGGTCTAATACAATTCTTTCAAATTTAGTATTTTCATTTTTAATTTTCGGTTTCAAAAGGTTATATATTGGTAAAAATGTATCAATTTCGAATGGTGAACTTTTATCTTGTAGAACCATAGCAATTCTTTCAAGACCCATCCCTGTATCAATATTTTTAGCTGGAAGTTCGCCGATTACATTATATGGTTCATCCTGTATAGACTCCATAAAGACTAAATTCCAAATTTCTATAAATCTATCTTCTCCACCACCAATAGGTCCACCATCATCACCATATTCTTCACCTCTATCTATAAATATTTCAGAACAGGGACCACAAGGACCAGGTATATTCATCTGCCAGAAATTATCTTTGTCTCCTCTTTGAATTTTTTCCTCAGGAACACCTATAACGTCCTTCCAAATATTAAATGACTCATCATCATCTTTATATACCGTAAACCACAAGTCCTCAGGATTGATTTTCAAATCTTCTGTTATAAATTTATATGCATGTTTAATTGCATCTTCTTTAAAATATTCACCAATACTAAAGTTTCCTAACATTTCAAAAAAAGTTAAATGTCTATCTGTATCTCCAATTATGTCAATATCAACAGTTCTTATGCATTTTTGGGAAGAAACTAAGTTATTACTTAGGGGTTTTGCATTACCAAGAAAATAATCTTTAAACGGTACCATACCAGCAGCTGTGAACAACAACGTATCATCAATTGGAATTAGTGATGCAGACGGCATGATTTTATGATCTGAATTCTTAAAATATTCTAAAAAAGCGTTTCTTATCTCATTACTCTTCATTAATTTCCTCAATATATTTTAAATTATATTCAGTTAGTTCATTTTCAAAAATAACACTTGGTGCACCAGTTAAAGGATCTAAACCTGATTGAGTTTTCGGGAAAGGAATTACATCCCTTATTGAATCGGTATTTAACATAACAGCAACAAATCTGTCTATGCCTAGTGCAATTCCTGCATGTTGAGGAGTTCCATAAGACAGGGCTTCTATAAACCATCCAAACCTATTTTTAATATCGTTATCTGACAAACCCCACATTTCGAGTACTTTTGTTTGAATAGACGGATCATTAATTCTTTGTGAACCCGAACCTAGTTCAGATCCATTAAGGACTAAATCATAATGCAATGCTTTTGAAGAAGTAGGATCTTCTACAAAGCTTGTAACATCTTTTGGTGATGTAAAGGGGTGATGTGACGGCTGCATTTCCCCATCTTCTGTTTCAAAATAAGGAAAGTCGTAAATCCACAAAAAATTTAACGTATCATCTGGCTTAAATATTGATCTTCTTAAAATATCAAGAATTGGATATATTTCCTTTGTGCCTGATTGAAAAATAAGCATTCCTTCACCAAGTTGTAATATTTCATTTTTTTCATCATCAGTAATAATTTTAGATAAAGGACCACTAACTTCATTATTTTCGATCTTAAACCAACCAAGACCACTGCTACCATTTTCTCTTACTATTTCATCTAATTCATCTATTTGTGATCTAGATAAAATATCTTCTGTAACAAATCCTTTTACAAATCCATTATTTTCTAATGCAGACTTTATAAATTTAATTTCAGTTTTTTTAAAGATATTTGTAAAGTCTTGAATTTTATTTTTTATTCTAAGATCAGGCTTATCTGTACCATATGTATTTATAGCTTCATCATATGTCATATCTATAAAAGGTATTTCAACTTCTAATTCATATACGTCAGTTAAAAGATTTTTTACTATTGATTCAGTAACTTCTCTAACTATTTCAGGGGATCCATTCGATATTTCTAAATCAAGTTGAGTAAACTCTGGCTGTCTATCTTTTCTTGAATCTTCATCTCTGTAACACTTAGCAATTTGGTAGTATTTATCAAAACCAGACACCATGAATAATTGTTTATACATTTGAGGTGATTGCGGTAATGCGTAGAAAGCCCCATTTTGTTTACGTGAAGGGACAAGAAAGTCTTTAGCACCCTCTGGCGTCGACTTAGTTAACGTTGGAGTGTCAAGTTCTAAAAATCCTAATTCGTTCATTGTTCCTCTTATAGATTTAAATGTTTCAGATCGAGTAATAATATTTTTTTTCATATCTTCTCGTCTTAGATCAAGATATCGATATTGAAGTCGTATGTTTTCGTCTGTATCAAGTGAGTCATCTAATTGAAATGGCAACGTTTTACTTTTTGAAAGAATATTGAAATTTTTAACATTGATTTCAAATTCACCTAAAGGTTGTGATTCATTTATCATTGCAGGATCTCTTTTAATAAATTCTCCATCAATTGATATATAGTATTCTGATTTAAATGTGTCTAACTCAACCTTCTCAGCGTCTAGTACTAACTGTATTCTTGAATCGGTGTCTCTTAATTCAATAAATATAAGATTTCCATGATCACGAACACTACTTACCCAACCCATTAAGTTAGTAACTTCACTGTTTGTAGCTTTATTTTTTAACTCTGATATGTTCATATTAATTTTCGTAAGTTACTTATATTAAACTTCATTGATTCGTTATTGTTAATGTTCTTAATAGTATTTTCAGAACAATTTATAACATAATCGACATTGTTTTTGATTGCTTCTTTATATTGAGTATTTTCTTTGCTGTCTCTAACAGGTAATAAATAACTTATTCCAGCTTTGTCTAATTTAGTACTAACAAAATTCAAATCTGATAAATTTTGAGCTATCAACATAACTTTAATTTTATGAGGAGTGGAATTGACTGTATTTATTAATCTATCTACTCCAAATGCTACCCCTACTCCTGATATTTTTCCTAATCCAAGAATCTCTGAAAGACCGTCGTACCTACCTCCACCACCTACGACTGTACCATTAGCAATAAACTCAAATGTTAAATCGTTGTAATAATCTAATCCTCTAACTAGTTTAGGATTTTCTGCAAAATCTATACCTTCATTCATTAACTCTTTTTTAAAAGTTTCATATTGGTCTAATGTTTCATTACTAAGAAAGTCATAAATAACCGGTGCTAAATCGGTTATTTGATTATCAAACGGATCATTCGAATCAAGAATTCTTAAAGTATTTTTACCAATTTTCTCCACACTTTCTTTAGATAATTCATTTTTATTTTTAAAGAAATACTTATCTAGTTCACGTATATATCCTTCTCGTTCTTCTTTAGTTCCTATAGTGTTTATATTTAATTTCGAATTTACTTTTAATAATGACAAAAATCTTATTGAAGTTTTCAGTATCTGTAAATCTGAGTATTTATCAATAGTTCCTACTATTTCTGCACCAGCCTGGATAAATTCTCTGTAACGATTTTTTTGAGGATTTTCATATCGGAACATTTTTCCAAAATATGAATATTTTTTTGATTCATTTTTGAAAAATTCATTATGAAATCTTACTACACTTGCTGTTGCTTCTGGCCTTAAAACAAGATCCCTGTTACCTTTGTCTTTAAATTCATACATCTGTTTTGTGACAATTTCGGAATTCTCTCCAATAGACTTATTAAATAATTCTTTATGTTCAATAGTTGGTAACTCAATTAAATCGTATCCATAACTGTTGAATGAGCTAAGAAAAATATCATAAATATATAAATATTTTTGAGCGTCTAACCCATATAAGTTTCTTGTACCTTTAACTTGCTCAATCATTTAAATATTCTCTTACTAATAAATTGTTGTTTTTAATTGATTTTACTGTGTCTTTATCCCCGTGTCCGGGATAGATGAGATAATCATTTGGAAAAATGGTAAATACACTATTTAATGAATGAATCATTTCGTTTGTATTTCCAGAATACAAATCAGTTCTTCCTATGCCATCTTTAAATACAAAGTCGCCAGTAAACACAACACCCATATCTGGAAATTCAAAACTGGTAGAACCCTTAGTGTGACCAGGATTACTGTGTACTTTCACGTCATTATTTAAATCATCAACTGATATTAAATTACCTTCATACTTTGATGGATTTAGATTAAGACCAGCAAATCCTTTAAGTTGTTCTTCAGGATTCCGTGCTAACTGTTCATCATCCAAATTAATATATATAGAACCGTCAAATGAACTCATACCTAAAGCATGATCAAAGTGCCCGTGTGTTACAAGTGCTCCGCCTATAGTTAAATTTTTTGATTTGATGTAATTTAATACGTCACTTAGATCTGGAGGTAAGTCAATGACGTAGGAAATACCATTTTGTATATCCGGTGTTAATATATAACAATTTGATGTTGTGAAACTTGTGTAGGTAAATATGTCGTCCAATTTTAATTACCTGGATTTACTCTTTGAACGTCAAACACATTTTCAATATCTTTAGCATCGCTTATTATTGAATCAAGCTGTTCATTACCACTTACCTCTACTTGAAATAACAAAGTAACAATACGTTTACTGTTGGTTAATGATTTGGCTACAAGAATGTTACCGCCATTATCAGAAATTGCTATAGTTGCGTCTCTAAGTAAATAAGGCCTATCAATTGCTTCAATTTCCAACCACACGATAGATCCAGTTTGTGAATTAAAGCCCCATGTTACATCAATAATTCTCTCGCCTTTGGAACTATCTATCCTTATATTTAAACAATCAGACCTATGAATTGAGATACCATTCGAAATCGTGATAAAACCAAGAATATCATCACCTGGTACAGGGACACAACATCTTGCCATACGTACTTTTATATCATCATATCCTTCAACAATAACCAACTGATCATCTGTTGATTGATATTGATCAGGTGAAAGTATATCTTCCTCTTCAGTAATTTCTTCAGGAAATACAAATTTGCGTATTTTATTACCTACATTTGTGATTTTAATATTCCCATTACCAAGATTTTGATATATTGTTTCGTAGTTTGGATATTTTAAAATATTAAGAAGTTCATTTAATATTGTGTCTTTATCTGAATAGTTAAATATTTCATCGTTGTCTTCTAACCATGTGTTAAGAATTTGCTTTCCTTTTTGTATGTCTTCATCTTTAAGTTGCTTTTGATACCATTGTTTAATTTTTGATCTTGCACGTGTAGTTTTAACGAACGATAACCAATCTCTACTTGGCCCTTTGTTATTTTCTTTTGTTGTTAATACTTCAATTGTATCTCCAGTAGATAACGTAGTACTTAAATTTACCAACTTACCATTGATCTTTGCTCCTATAAGTTTTTCACCAACTTGAGTATGGACTGAAAAAGCAAAATCAACAGGTGTTGAACCTTGGGGCAATGTAATAACATCTCCTTTAGGAGTAAGACAAAATACTTCATCTTCATAGAGGTCGAGTTTCATATGGTTTAAAAATTCATTCGGATCAGGATATTCATCCGTTAAATCTGATAGATCTGAGGCCCATTTCTGTAAATCATTTTGTGGTTTTTCTTTATATTTCCAATGTGCAGCCACTCCGTACTCTGCTCTATAGTGCATATCATGGGTTCTTATTTGTATCTCCATTTTTTGCCCCGTTTCAGTCAATACGGTTGTATGCAAACTTTGATATAAGTTAAATTTAGGCATAGATATGAAATCTTTGAATCTACCAAGTACAGGTTGAAAATTAGCATGTATTAGTCCTAAAATTGTGTAGCAATTTTTGACATCATCTGTCAGTATTCTTAATCCAACTAGATCATTAATTTCATTAAAAGTTAAACCATTATTTATGATCTTTTTATAGATTGAATAATTATGCTTTGGTCGTCCTACAACTTCAGCAGACAAGGAATTATCAGATAAAAGATTTTCTATAACTTTCATGGATTTTTTTATATTTTTTTCTCTATTTGGTGCTGATTTATCAATTAAACTCTCAATTTCTAAGTTTTGATTTTTATGTAATAAACCAAACGACACGTCTTCTAAAATGTGCTTAATATTTTGGAGACCAAGTCTATGTGCTAATGGAGCATATACATATAGTGTTTCGCTGGCAATCCTCTCTTGTTTATGATCATCCAAATATTTAATAGTCTGGATATTGTGCAATCTATCGGCGAGTTTTAAAATTAGAACTCGTATATCTTTTGACATTGCAATAACCATTTTTCTAATTGCATCAGCTTTAGCTTCTTCATTTGTGTTGTACTGAATCTTGTCTAACTTCGTTACACCATCAACAATATTTGCTACTTCGATTCCAAATTCTTTTTTAATGTCTTTATAAGTGATATCAGTATCTTCAATTAAATCATGCAATATAGCAGCGATTATTGTCTCTATATCCATATTTAGATCTGATAAGTAAAGTGCTACCTGTAAAGGATGAGTAATATATGGTTCTCCCGATGCTCTTTTCTGGGTATCATGTCCATTAGACGCAAAATGATATGCTTTTTCTAAAATTTTTTTATTTTTTGTAAATTTTGCACATAAATCATTAAATAAATCATCAGCTTTTAGAACGTCAGGATTTTTTACCATAATTTAATGGTAGTAAAGTTTTTATTTATTAATTATCTTTGATAAAAAGGGAATTGTTACAAATATAGAGCTGTAAGTTCCAGAAATTATTCCAATAAATAGTGGTAAGGCGAAATCCGTAAGCGTACCAGAAAGTCCGATAATATTTCCTATGAATAGAATTGATGCAATTGGAACCGCAGATGTAATTGAAGTATTAATACTTCTCATTAAAATTTCATTGAATGTTTTATTCAAAGTTTTACTAGATAAATCTGATTCTTTATTTAGCCTTTGTGAGTCTCTTAACTTATCAAATAAAATAACCGTATCATACAATGAGTAACCAAGAATAGTTAACAAAGCTATGACTGTTGATGGAGTTATTTCAAAATTCAATAACAAATATATAGATGTGCAAATAAATAGATCATGAATTAAAGCAATAAGTGCAACTATAGAAAATTGGAATTGGAACCTGATAGAAATAAGTAACACTATAAAAGATAGGAAGATAACTAATGCACGTATTCCACTAGATGTAATTTCTTGACCAAATGTCGGGCCTACCCTTTGAAATTCAATGTCATTTGCATCTATATTAAATTTGTTTGCTAAGTAATTAAGAAATTGAGATTCTTCTGATTGAGTACCTTCTACAGCTCTGAAAAGAATTGAATTAGAATTTTCAAAAGTTTGATATCTAGACACTTCTAATATTTCATTTTGTAAAATTTCATCAATGTCATCTTTATCGTATTCAGATGAAAATTGGTAAGTTGTACCCCCAGTAAAATCAACTGAAAAATTTAAATTCAAAATTCCAAATGCAGCACTACTGAAAACAATTATGAAAATTAATACTTCAATAATTAATATATTCTGTAATAATTTTCTTTTTTCATAAAAATTTATTGAAGTGTTCCCAAGGAATAATTTCTTAAACATTTGAAATATCCTCATTTTTTATTGGATACATTAATCTTGTGTTTTTTAAATTTGAAACAATAATAGGGACCATATTTCTTGTATACAACCTAGTAAATAAAAGATCGAATATAGTAGCTATTCCTAATGCTAAGGCAAATCCTCTTATTGGACCAACAGCTAAAACATATAGTAAAAATGCAGCTGACAATGATACAAAGTCGGCTGTCAATATAGTTTTCCATGATTCATCCACAGCTTTATTCGCTGCAAATTCAAACGATCTACCAACTTTAATTTCATCTTTAAGTTTTTCAAATGTAACAATATAAGAATCAGCAGCTAAACCAATAGAGACAATAATTCCAGCTATACCCGCTAGTGTAAGAGTAAATCCTTGAATTTCTCCTAGTAATGAAATAATAGAATAAAATAATAGACCGAACATCGACAATCCAACAACAGAGACAAGTCCTAAAATTCTATAATATAAGATGATAATTATTGAAATAATTATTAAACCAACTAATCCAGCTTGTAAACCAAGATTTAATGTATCTTCACCTAAGCTAGCTGAAACTTTTTGTATAGAAGATCTTTCAAATGAAACCGGTAATGCACCATATCGGAGTATTACTGCTAAATTATTTGCTGATTCACCTGAATCTGTATTACCCATTGATATTGCAGCAGTACCACCAGTTATTCCGATATCAGGATTAACATCTAACGCAATACCAGGTGCAGATACAATTTCCCCATCGAGGACAATAGCCAATCTTCTTTTCTCCCCTATCTCATTTGCAAGTTTCTTTGTAAGATCTGTAAATTTATCTTCAGATTCGGTTTTAAAATCAAGAGATACAATCCATTCGTTTTCTGGATAAACAGCGATAGCATCTTCTATATCATTTCCTGTTAATTCAGCAGGTCCCAAGTGATAAATTACTGGAAATCCCTGTGATATAGATAATAAGTATGAGTCAAAATTTGGATTGTCTGATATTGTTAATCCAAGTTCTTCATCAACACCTGGAACTGAAACCTTTATTGGATTGTCTGGATCTTCAATATTTGCTATATATTGAAAAGCTGGTGAATAGCCAGTATCAATTGATGAATTTAGGACTGGTCTAAAAGTTAACAGTCCAGTTGCTCCTAAAGCTTCTATAGCTCTTTCTTGATCTGTAACTCCTGGCAATTGTACTAATACCGCGCTATTTCCACTTATAGAAATTTCAGGTTCTTGTACGTCTCCAAATGCTTCAATTCTTGTTCTCATAATTTCTACTGCTTTTTGAAGTACTTCAGGATCTGTATCTTCATCAGCTGTAAGTATTACGGAAATACCACCCTGTAAATCTAAACCAAGTTTTGGTGTAAGGTTTGTCTGCTGAACATAAATAAATAATCCTATAGCAAGCAAAGGTAAAAAAAATAATTTTAAATATCGCCTCATGAAGTATTTTTAATATAAGCTTTTTGAATTTGTATTTCACCTTTTTTAAGAACTAACGTCGCAGTTTTATCATCTAATGAAATTACACGTCCTAATATTCCTGAATCTGTTATTACGTCATCACCGATTTTTAAGTTTTCAATAAATTCATCATGTTTTTTTGCCCTTCTTCTTTGGGGTAAATATAAAACAAGATAAAAAATAACAAAAACTAAGAAAATAGGAAGTAAGTTGATAAATTCATCCATTTAAATATCCCTTTTTAAAACTATCAAAACTAGAGTTTAATATACTATCCCTAGCTTGTTGAATAATATTTTCAGTTTGAATTATATTATGAACAGTAAGATATAGCCATGAAGATGTGTTTTCATTCATAAATAAATGTCTTAAATAAGCTTTAGAAAATCTTTTACAAACGTAACATTTACACTCTTTATCAATTGGATCTGTGTCTTTCTCGAACTTTTTGTTTTTGATATTTATATATTTGTTTTTAATAATAAGTTTTCCATGTCTCGCTAATCGTGCAGGCCACACGCAATCAAACATATCAACACCTGAATCAATTAGATCAATTAAACCCATAGTGTCACCTAATCCCATAACATATCGAGGTTTATCTGCTGGAAGAATATTAGATAGGTATTCAACAACAGTTTTTCTCTCTTCACTCGATTCACCAATTGCTAAACCACCAATAGCATATCCATCAAAATCTAAATCAATCATTGATTTCGCTGATTGCTCTCTTAATGTAAGGTTCAATCCACCTTGCACAATTCCAAATAAACTTTGAAGGGAGTTATTGTGTGTTTTTTTTGCTATTGACGCCCATTTTTTTGTAATTTCAATAGCTTTCTTTTGCTCATCATCTGGTCTATCTACACTTATTAAACAATCAAATATCATAGCTATATCACTACCTAGTAAATTCTGAGTCCTAATAGATTCCTGAGGAGTAAGTTTAAAGTATGAACCATCGTAAACATTTTTAAATTCGACACCATCATCATAGAGCTTTGTTGGCAATGACCATGCTTGGAATCCGCCTGAGTCAGTAAGAATTAATTTGTTCCAACCCATGAATTTATGTAATCCACCATGTTCATTTATTATTTCGGGTCCTGGACGTAAATGTAAATGGTAAGCATTAGCCAAAAGAATCGATGTTCTATCTAAATACTCGTGTGGTGTTGACTTTATTGCACCTCTAGTAGCAACAGGCATAAATGTAGGAGTTTCAACTACATTATTATTTAATGTAATCAGTCCAGCCCTAGCTTTGTTTTCTGTTTTGACTATTTGAAATTTCATTTATTAATAATTTTAAAGAGTACAGCATCACCAAAACTCAAAAATTTTAAATTTTTATCAAGCGCATATTTATAAAGGTCTTTCCATTTATCACCATATATTGCTTGAACAATTGAAATTAAAGTACTTTTAGGGGCATGAAAATTTGTAATCAAGAAGTCAGCAATATTAAATTTAAAACCTTTAGTGATGAATAAATCATTTGAACCTTTTAATTTTGAGTTAGTAAAGGCATATTCCAATGTTCTTAACGTAGTAGTTCCAACGCAGTAAATTTTATAACCAATCTCTTTCTTTCTGATAATATTTTCAAATGTATCTTTGTCAATTTCATAATTTTCAGAATGAATATTGAAGTCTTCTACATAGTCTGTAGTAATTGGTTTAAATGTACCAAGACCAATATCTAGATTTATATAATCTATCTCTATCCCTTTATTAGTCAATTTTTCGAAAATATTAGATGTAAAATGCAATCCAGCCGTAGAAGATGCTGTTGAGAAACCTTTGTTGCTAAAAAAGTTTTTATAGTATTTGTATTTATGTTCCGCATCAGCAATATATGGTGGCAGTGGAGTAATTCCAAATCGTTGGATAATATCTAACACTGACATAGAAAATACAACCTTAAACCTGTCTTTTTCTTGTGAAACCAAAGTTAAATTAAAATTCTCAAGTAAAATTTCTTCATTAAGAATCTTTTTACTTCCTGTTTTTATCAAACATATTGCAGTATCCTTACTTAAAATTTCTAATATAAAAATTTCAAACTTACCTTTAGTTTTTATCTTTCGTGTTTTGATTCTTACATCTACTACCTGTGAAGAGTTAAATAACATTAAAGATTTCGAATCAATTAATTTATCTATATCCGCAAATTTATATATTTCCTTTGTTGAAGCATCAAGAATTTTTGAGTCTTCAGGGATTTTATATGGTTCTTGGGCTATAGATTCAACAGGTAGTTCATAATCTAATTCAGATATAGGTGTTTTATTCAATTATTTGTTTAGTAAATTAATAAACAATTCGTAAGACATAGAAACAACTTCAGGCATTCCATCATTACTGCGTCTTTTATTACCTGATTGTCTCTTTAATTTCTTCCAAAATAGGATTGTATTTTTATCACCAGACTTTTCTAACGCTTTCTCTAGTGATTGATGAATATTTAGATTCTGTCTTGATTTTGCTTCAATGAAATATTCAACACCATCGACAAAAAGCTGTATATCGCCAAGGTCATTTGAGCCACCCTCGGCAAACCTTTGAGCCTTCATGTTTGAATTTTTATTTAATCTTTTAACAATATTTGTTTCGTACGTAGTACCCTGTTTTTTTGCTTTATTGACCACAAACTAATTGTAGCTAAATTTATTGTGTTATCGCTTCTTCTAGGAGTTTGTTATCAATGTCAAAATTAGCATACACATTTTGTACATCATCTAAGTCCTCTAAAGCTTCAATTAATTTTGATAATTTGTTGAATGCATCTAAATCTAAATTAATAGAAGTAGATGGTAAATAAGCAATTTCTGAATTGACTAAATTAAATTCTGAGGATCTGAATAGTTCGTCAATTTTTTGAAATTCAGATGGATTAAATTCAAAGGTTACCCCGTTTTCATTTTCTTGAATATCAACACAGTTATTATCAATCGCTATATCTATAATATCTTCCTTATATTCATCAAATTGGAAAATTGCTTTGCGAGCGAACAAGTAATTGACACTTCCTGGAGATCCAGTACTTCCATCGTATTTATTAAATGTAGCTTTAACATCAGAAGATGTTCTGTTCTTATTGTCTGTTAAACATTCGACCAATATCGCAACACCACTAGGACCATATCCTTCGTAGGTAATTTCATCGAATACCCCAATTGATGAATCACCGCTTATTCTTTTTAATGCGTTTTCAATATTTGAATTAGGAACAGAATTTGATTTTGCTTTACTGATTGCCTGGTATAACGATGCATTGTTATTTGGATCAGAACCTCCAGTTTTTCCAGCAACCTCAATTGCTCTTATAAGTTTTGCAAAAAGTTTGCCTCTTTTGGCGTCGTTAGCACCTTTTTTGCGTTTTATCGTTGACCATTTAGAGTGACCTGACATTTAAACCGTCCTTTAAAAAATTTTTAAGCCATTCTAGATAAATATTATCATTTGAAAGTTCTGGATGAAATGATAAACCAACAATATTATTTTCATTAACACCAACAACTTCTTCTTCTATTAATGCAATAGGAGTGACCGTACTGCCGTAAGATATTATTTTTGGTGCCCTGATAAAACAATACATTTCTTTATTACCATTGAAGTTTACCAACCCCTCAAAAGATTCGTTTTGGCGTCCATATGCATTTCGTTCTACAACTGTATTTAAACAAGAAATCGATGTTTGACCATCAATGACGTCATTTGCTAAAAGAATTAATCCAGCACATGTACCTAAAGTTGGCATTCCTTCATTTATTTTAATTTTAATTGACTCGAACAAATCATCATTCTGTTGAATTTTCATCATTGTTGTTGATTCACCACCGGGGAGAATTAATGAATCAATGTTATCAAGATCTGTAACAGATTTGATTAATTTATACTCTTTATTAATAAGTTCTAATGATTTTACGTGATCAAAAAACGATCCTTGGAGAGCTAATACCCCAGTTTTCATTACCAACCTCTTTTGGCTAGTTTCTCCGTCTCATCTAAATCGTCAATATTTAGTCCAACCATAGGTTCGCCAAGTTCTTTAGATACTTCAACAAGTTTTTCTGGATTATCAAAGTTTGTAGTTGCAATCACAATAGCTTCAGCACGTTCTTTAGGATCACCACTCTTAAAGATTCCAGAACCAACAAATACACCGTCACATCCAAGCTGCATCATTAAAGCTGCATCAGCTGGTGTTGCTATTCCTCCTGCAGCAAAATTTACAACTGGTAATTTTTTTGTCTCGTGTATGTCTTTTACAACTTCAAAAGGTGCTCTTACTTCCTTAGCTATTGACATAAGGCTATTAACATCAGCTGTAATAATTTTGTTTATACCATCGGTCATGCTTCTCATGTGTCTTACAGCTTCAATAACATTACCAGTACCAGCTTCACCTTTAGTCCTAATCATTGCAGCACCTTCACCAATTCTTCTACATGCTTCTCCTATATCAGTAGCACCGTTGACAAATGGAGTTTTTATATCATGCTTATATATATGATTTTTATCATCAGCAGGTGTTAAAACTTCACTTTCGTCAATAAAATCTATACCCAGTGATTCAAGCATTTGTGCTTCTACAAAATGACCTATTCTTGCTTTAGCCATTACAGGAATACTTACCGAATCAATAACTTCTTGTATTGTTTCAACAGATGACATCCTTGCAACGCCACCTTCAGCGCGAATATCAGCAGGTATACGTTCTAAGGCCATAACAGCTACAGCTCCAGATTTTTCAGCTATCACAGCTTGTTCAGCGTTAACCACATCCATGATTACACCGCCTTTTAACATTTCTGCTAAACCTTTTTTAATTTTAAAAGTTGATTCAATTTTCATACTGTTAATAATAACTATATATTTTTATAGACATAAATCCATTTTTGCAATACTTTATCCATACTGTAATTTTGAGAAATATACTCATATTGTTTCGACCAAATTTCACTTAAATTTTCTTCTGTAAGGTTACTTATTTTCTCTTTAAGATCTTCAAAATTATTATTAGCAAAGAAAATACCAGAGTCATTTAACAAAGTTTTAAATGCCTTGATATCTGAGCAAATAGCAACATTGCCGTGATTGATTGCCTCTAAAATTGTAATTCCAAAACTTTCAGATTTGCTGTTTGGAGCTATGTAAATGCCAACATTACTTATTATTGATTTTTTATCTATTTCAGATGGACTTATATGATATACAACAGATTTATTAAACGTTTTTTCATTAGTAACAGCTGTAAACTTAAATTTTGACTCATAAAAATTAGCTAATTGAACAAAAAGTTTTAGATTTTTCCTTTTTTCATTTCTACCAATAAATAGAAAGTTACCATTATCAACGTATCTAATATCTTTATTTATTTCAATCATGTTTGGAATAATTACTATTTCTTTATTTAAAGCCGTAGCATTATTTAAAGCTTCATTACTTACAGCGGTTGAATACAATTTTTTATTCCTTGTAAATAAATACAAAAACTTTAAACATGCTTTTATAAAATTACCAATATTTGCATGATGCGTAACAATAATCTTTTTTTTAGTATGTAATCTCCAAAAGAAAAATGGCATGAAAGGTTCGTGCACATGAATGACATCAGCCCAAGAAATTGCTTCTTTAATTATTTTCTTATTAGGGAAAAAGGTTATTGGGTTCTGTGAACCATTAAACGGAATCTTGACAGGATTCCCGATGTCATAATCATAAGATGATGGTGCAAGTATTTTTGTATTAATACCTTTATTAACAAGTCCATTTTTTAATAATTTAACTTGATTTTGAACACCACCGTGATGATCTAGATCGTAAGGACAAACAAGTAAAACTTTAATATTCAGTTGTCCAGATTGGTTGTATAGAGTGCCAATCATTGATGTCCATTGAAATCAGCTCCTCGAAACTATTTGATAATGTTTTAAGCCCTTGTTGAATGCTCTTAGCTTCATTTTCAAATAGTGGTACATAAAAGGGTTTATGAAAATAAAGCATGTAACCTGACGATTTTTTTATCATTGCTGTTGGAACTATTGGAACCCCCGTTTTTAAAGATAATGCAACTGGTCCTCTCGGGAATGATGCAATATTAGAGAAGAATTCAACAGCAACGCCAGACTTGTTAACACTTCTATCAGATAATAAACAGATATCTTTTCCACTAATTAATTTCTCTTCAAGGGTGTTAAATGTATTTTGCCCTTTTCCGCCAATTATAATTTCTATTCCAAGACTCTCTCTCAATTTTTTAAACCAATTAAGAACATAGTTATTTGATAATGGTTCTGCTACAGCTAATAAATCTAAATTAATATTATTACCAGCAGGAATTGCAAATTCCCAATTACCCATATGAGGTAATGCAAAAATAAGACCAGGATATTGTTTTTTTAGTTTTTTGATATTGTCATGATTGACGACTTCCATGTTCTTAGATATGTATTTATCGAAATTATTTTTAGTTAACCAAAGCGTTTCTAACCAGTATCTTGAGTAATTAATTTTTACTAACAAAGGATCGTATCGTAATTCTTTAGGTTCGAATATTTCTTTTGTTCTTTTATACAGTTTTGCTGAAGTTCTGAATGTGA
Organism: uncultured Candidatus Actinomarina sp.; assembly: GCA_902571385.1. Classification (GTDB taxonomy): domain Bacteria; phylum Actinomycetota; class Acidimicrobiia; order Actinomarinales; family Actinomarinaceae; genus Actinomarina. The sequence goes on along the minus strand of CACGBK010000003.1, from coordinate 58,439 downwards.
AAATAAAATATATAAATCCAATTGGATAAGAAAGAAAACGAACAAAATTAAAAGGCAAGTTTTTTAATACCCCATGGAAAAATCGTATAATCAGATATTGAAAAAGTTTCATTACAAATTCTTGTAAAGGATAATAAATCTTTGATAAACTGTAGTCCATAAAATAAGAGTAAAGATGTAAACGGTTGTAAAAGGTAATGAAAATAACATGTAAATTACCGCAAATATGACTCTTTCCGGTCTTGCAGCAATGCCTACCTTATTATTTATTCCTAATGCTTCACCTCTAGCTCTCAAATAAGGTACTAGCGTTGATCCTGAAAGTACCAAGAAAATAAAAAATAAATGAATATCAGAATCAGTAAATTTAATAGCAACAACACTCCAAATAAAAAGTTCACCAATTCTATCAATAAATGAATCAATTAAGGCTCCTTTATCCGACATAGTATTTGTTTTTCTAGCTAATGGTCCATCCAGACCATCAATAGCACTACCAAGAAAAATAACAATTGCACCTAAAGTTTTAAGGTCTATAAATAATAAATAACATCCTAATGTTACGACTAATAAACCAATTATTGAAAGTACATTAGGTTTTATACCAATGAATATACAAAAACTTATAAAAGGTGAAGCAAACTTTTCAGATTGCTCCTTTAAATACTTCTCAAGCATCTAATACATTTTCTGTGTAAACATCATTTATTAATTCAAGGTTGTAAGCATTTATCTCAACAATTGATTTTAACTTGGGGGGATTTTCGTGGCTATAAACTATCACAGTCCAAACAGGATTCAAAAATAAAGGCTTTAATTTAAATTCAAAAGTTAAAGCAATAGAGTAATAACCAATTGAATGTGTAATGATATTTTCAAGATGCTCAATAATTGAATTTTGATTTAATGAAATACGATTATCAATTAAATATATGAATATGGCTACTAAAAACAGTATGAAAGACGTTGTAGCAAAATTAATCCAGTCAATTAAATAATTAAGTAATAAGTTTATAAATGCGATTGCTGATACTAAGTGACCAAATCTTCTACGACGAATTGGATCGGGAATAACATAACTACCAACAGCTAGTGAGTTTAAATCATCTGGTACATTCTGTTTTTGTACATCCTCTTCATTAATATTGATTCCTTCAGCCATTAGAGGTTAAACTTCGGAACTTTTATAACATTTTTAATTTGTTTAATTCCATCTTCTAGCTTGATATCTTTTTGGTTATCTTGATTATGAATATTTAACGCCATTGTTCCCAAACTAACATCCTTTTCTCCAATGATTATTGATACTGGTACTTTTTCTTTTGTTGAATCGTGAATTTTTTCGCCTAAGCGTATAGATCTATCATCAATTTCAAGACGCACATTTTTCAATAATTTTACTATTTCTCTTACATAATTCGAAACTTCACCGATTGTCAATATTTTTACTTGAACTGGGGCAAGCCAACCTGGAAAATGTCCAGCATAATTTTCAATTAATATTCCAGTAAATCTTTCTATAGAGCCCAACAATGCTCTATGTATCATGACTGGTCTAACTCGTTTATTATTTGAATCTACATATTGCAAATCAAAGTTGTCTGGTTGTGAAAAATCCACTTGTATGGTTGATAATTGCCATCTTCTACCTATCGCATCCTTTACGTGAAGATCTATTTTTGGTCCATAAAAAGCTCCTTCCCCGTGAGCAGTTACATAAGATATATTCTGATCATCTAATGCTGAAGCCAAACTATTTGTTGCCTTAACCCAGTCGTCATCATTTCCAATAGATTTTTCTGGTCGAGTTGATAAATCAGCTTCAATTGAATCAAATCCAAAGGCATTTAGTAGTTTTATTGAAAATGTTAAGAGATTTAGGATCTCATCTTCAATTTGATCATTAGTACAAAAAATATGTGCATCATCTTGTGTGAATCCTCTTGCTCTTAACAGTCCATGCAGGACTCCGGTCTTTTCGTATCTATAAACAGAACCCAGTTCAAAAAATCGTAATGGTAATTCTTTGTATGATCGTATGTCACTTTTATAAATTAAAATATGAAAAGGGCAATTCATTGGCTTTAAGTAGTATTCATCATCTTCATTATCTTCATTTTTTCAATGGTGGGTACATTCCTTCTTTGTAATAATCAAGATGTCCAGAAGTTTCCCAAAGGACTGAACGTCCAATGTGAGGAGTGTATGCATATTCATAACCATTATCTGCATGAGCTTTTTTTGAATAATCTTCAATATTTTGTCTTAGGATTGACCCTTTAGGTTTCCATAAAAACTGACCTGGCCCTAATTCTTCTGTATTAACAAACAAATTTAACTCATTACCTAGTTTTCTATGATCTCTTTTTTCAGCTTCTTTTTGACGTGCTAAATAATTATCTAAATCTTCTTTAGAGAACCAAGCAGTACCATAAATTCTTTGAAGTTGAGGATTTGTTTCTATCCCACGCCAATAAGCCCCAGCTAATTTAGTTAACTTAAAATGGTTTATTTGGCTTGTACTTGAAACATGCGGTCCTCTACAAAGATCTGCGAAGTGATCATTCTTGTAAATTGATATATTATCCCCCTCGACACCCTCAGAAGGATCAGCAGTAGAAATTAATTCCTGTTTAAATTGCTGTTTTAAGAACTTATTTTTTGCATCATTAATTGATATTTCTTCACGTATAAAAAGTTGATTTGCTTTATTAATTCTTCTCATTTCATTTTCAATTGATGAAAGGTCACTCTCTTTAATATTTTCTTTAAACATAAAATCATAATAAAAGCCATCTTCTATATGCGGTCCTACTGCGAATTCAGTACCAGGAAATAGATTTAGTACCGCTTGAGCAAGAACATGGGCAGTGGAATGTCTTAATGTATCTAATGCATATTGGTCTTGTTTTGTATAAATTTTACATTTGGAGTCTTCTTTAATGACATAAGATAAATCTTTTAATTCTCCATTAACGTCAATACAAACCGCACTTTTTGCCAAACTATTACTTATAGATTTAGCTATTCCTACTCCATCAATTTCTGAATCAAATTCTTTGACTGACTTATCTGGAAGAGTTATCTTTATCATTATATTTGTATATTAATTACGAATATATTCTACCTAAGAAACTATAAATTTTATTAACATCTGTTTTAATAAATATATGAAGAAAAATACAGATATTAAATTTGATAAAAATCAAATAACTGTTTTATTCAACAACGTAATTAAAGATCAAATTGTAACACTTGAATTTAAACCTTTAAATAAATATCAATTAATTTGTAGCAATATATCAATAAGTAATATATCTAAATCTCTACATATAAACTCAACTGATTTAAGAAAAATTAATATACACAATCTTGTAAAGACAAGCTTAAAACTTATAGACAAAAATATATCTCTTGACCAAAAAAAATATGACAAATTTCAATCTATCTATAGTCCATCTTTCAAAATTAAAGATTTAACGAAATTAATAAATAAAAAACTTTATTCAAATCGTGATGAGTTGCTATCAATCTATTCACTTTTGTATGTCAAAATGCAAAGAGATTTTGGAGAGAATATATCTAAAAAATTATCAGATGAAACTAAATACAAAGAGTCGTATATAAAAAACTTAACTAAAGAATGTTTCAATCAAGCTTATATGAAAAACTCAAATAAAGGTTTAGCTGGTGGAATTTTAACAAATAAGGCTTTAAAGGTACTTAACCGCTTGAAATTTTAATATTTAAAATCACGACATCCTCATTTGGTTTATCGTTTTCACCAGTTTGAACGTTACCTATAGCATCAACTACATCGAGGCCACTTAATACCTTACCAAAGATTGTGTATTGATATGGTAAAGGATAATTCTCATGCATTATAAAAAACTGACTTCCATTAGTATTTGGACCTCTATTAGCCATCGCTAAAATACCTTTTTCGTATTGCATTGGATTATTAAGCTCATCTTCGAAATCATAACCAGGATACTTACCCATACCCCCATGACCAGTTCCACTTGGATCACCACCTTGAATCATAAAACCTTTTATTACACGATGAAAAATTACATCATTGTAGTAACCATCATTTGAAAGATTTACAAAATTGTTGACGGTAATGGGAGATGATTCAGTAAAAAGTTCAATAGTAATATTTCCAAGTGATGTTTCAAGCTCTGCTGTATATTTTGAATTAACATCAATCGTCATTTCTGGTGGTGATGTATAAGTTTTATCGTAAGTCATATCTGTTACCTCCGTTGTTTCTACAATTTCATTTTCAACGGCTTCTCCACCGCAGAAACTTAATAATAACATAACCAATATAAATTGTTTTTTCATGATCTATCAATATTAGTTAATCTTACGGTTGAACGAGCACATTCAACATCGTTATTATAAAGCTTCGCTTCCCATATTTGTGAACGCTTACCTAACTTTATTGGTGTCGCTTCACAAATAATTATTCCTTCAGTTATTCCTTTAATAAAATCTGTGTTGTTATTGACTCCCACCCATGTACCTGCTTGAGTAAAATATGCTGCATAAGATATTGCAGCCTCTGCCATTGTGTCGATGACACCTCCATGAACCATACCCATTGGTTGTTTATGAAAATCTTTTACTTCGAGTGAACTCTTTACATAATTTTCTTTTATTTCGATTATTTCATGACCTATAAATGGATCAAAAGTTCCATCAAGAAAATTTTTATTATCCATATTTTTTAAATATTCTTTCTAATCTTTTTTCACCAGTACCTGAAAGGAACCACCAAAACCCTACAGATAGTGTAACTAAGGTAACTAGAAGTATAAAATATACAAAATTTATATTCATTTCATTATTTACAATCTGATAGATTGACCACGCGAAAGTTGATACACCATAAAATGTAATGAATAAAGTTACAAAACTAAACCAAGTAAACCCTTTGTTAAGAACAGCTACAACAATTTTCTTTTGATTAATTGGAAAGAAATACTCATTTTCTAATTCATGAGCAATTAATATATCTTCATTAAATTCTTGATTAATTCTTTCCTCAATAAATTGTGTGTATTGTCGTGAAAAAATCAAGAAATAAGCATGAAAGCTTAATATTACTGATCCAAATAAGGAAATCAATGGTAATAGATAAAGAGCATTTGAGTTACCTAATGATAAAAAAATAAAAATAGTGTTTAATACGAAAAGTACTCTCACATCTATCAAAAATTGATCGTGATAATATCTATTCATAGATCTCATTCGTGATAATTGATCTTTGTAAATTGTAATTTTCTCCATTGGTTAAAGTTTATATAGATTATGTTTAATTTAAAATTACCAATTCGGTTAATTATGCTTCTTATTCTGACAGTTATTGTCAATATCTTCTCAACAGTAACAATTGAATACAACGTAATTTCTTTCCAGGAATACAGAAATATAGAAGTAGATTGTGGTGATTTATTTTCTGTACTAACAATAAATGATATAAACAATGTACCTGATGAATTAAAAAGTGATTGGAGACCTTGTCGGGAGAAGGCTTTTATTTTATTAATATCATCAGCGATTTCACTTACTTTTTTGATAAGTTTATTAATATATTTAATTATTATTTTAAAAAATTACCCCAAAAGAGAAAATATTGATGATTTACTTAGGCTTCTAAAAAGGATGAATAGAGAATGAAAATTGGTGCAATGATTCCACAAGGTTGGAGAATGGACTTACATGGTATTTCTCCAGAGAAACAGTGGGATACTATATTGGAAGCATCTAAAGACATTGAAGATTTAAATTATGAATCAGTATGGGTTTATGACCACTTTCATACAGTTCCTTCACCTACACAAGATCCTACATTTGAATGTTGGTCCTTAATGGCAGCTTTATCTCAAGTAACAGAAAAAGTTAGAATCGGACAAATGTGTACTTGTAACTCCTACAGAAATCCAGCATATTTAACAAAAGTTGCATCGACAATAGATTCTATGTCCGGAGGTAGATTGGAGTTTGCTATAGGTGCTGGTTGGTATGACCAAGAATATAAAGCTTACGGTTATGAATATCCATCCGCAGGTATCCGATTAAAAATGTTGGAAGAGGCATTACAAATTTATATAGCAATGAACACAGAAGAAAAAGCTACATTTGAAGGTGAATTTTATTCTATAAAAAACGCAATCAATCAACCGAAACCATTACAAAAACCATATCCCCCTCTTTGGGTTTGTGGAGGTGGAGAAAAAGTGACACTCAAATTACTTGCAAAGTATGGTGATTATGGAAATTGGGATGTTGATGTAGATGGATTTATTCATAAATCAGAAATTCTTAAAAACCATTGTGAACAGCAAGAAAGAGATTATTCAAGTATTAAAAAAACATTGCATACAAATGTAATCATCGGAGAAAATCAAAAAGATTTAGAGAATAAAATCGAAAAAATTTCAACTGTCACAGGAATACCAAAAGAAATGTACATAGATAAACCTCTCGTAGGAACTCAAGAGAAGGTATTTAATACTGTTGATGAATTTAAATCTGTCGATTGTTCATATATTATTGCTTATATTCCGGATATTGTCTGGGGTAACAGCCTTGAAATCTTATCAGAAAAGATCTAAAAAAAACGGAAGCCCCCAAAAAGGAGGCTTCCCAACAGGGCTGCGTATCACACTTAATTGAAACGCACTCTTAGATTACCATGAACTTTTCTTAAAAGTAAAGCTATTTACCCAAAAGAAGGCGATTTTGTATTTGGTACCAGAGAAATCCATACTTTACCCTTTGGAACATACAATATGTTGTTGTTACTGTCGAAAATATGGAAAGGATCTAAATTAGAACCTCTCTTCCACTTAGCATCAATCATTTTTCCGCCGTGTAAAAGTATCGCTCTACCCTCACCAACAGTTTTTACAGAAGGAAGTTGCAAGGGATGTACATATGGCTCACAAAATAAAGCAATAACAGTATCAAAAGATATTTGTCCCGTGTTTCCATTTTCATCTGACCAATAATGAATATTGTCGTATTTTTGATTTTGGTAAGCATCATAATATGTTCTTAAATATGTTGAGCCATTCCATGTCCAAGTTGTTTCTGTGTATCCAGAAAAAGGCAATGTTAAAAAAGAGTTTGTCTGCCAATTATTAAAAGTTGGATCCCCCCAAGGAAATAATGGTTGTGGAGTATTAACTTTTTTATACCCTTTGGATACCGCTGTTGATTTTAATTTCTGTGTATCGGCATACAAATTGTGAGGTGCTTTCCTTGATGAAATCCTAAAATAATCAGGTCTTCTATCAGTAATAACTGGAACACCCATATCATTTATTTCAGGTATTAATCCACCAGTTGCACCACTTGCTACCAATACACCACCCAATGGTCGTAAAACAGTAGGATCAGTCGGCCTAGCTGATCTAATAGGTCCGTGATATGAAATATCACTTTGATAAAAAATATTAATAAATCTTGTCATTCCTCCTTCGACTAAAACTTCAAATACCGCATCGGCATTTTGTGGTCCGGATTGTGGACGTGCCCTAACGTTATTATCATTTTTTATCCCAATAACTATTGAATTATTTGAATTTGGTGACATTGGAAGTCCGTTAACGGGTGAGTTTATTCCTGGTAAATAGTTTTGTGTTGATACCTCACCAAGTGAATTATATGTTTTTTCTTTAGTACGTGACCAATTTTGATTTAAATACGCATCAAGTTCTGCTTGAGAATTTACTTGTGCAGTTTGACCATACCTAAATACAAATACTGGATAAAAGCAAGGATCTGGGACCCAAATTTGCATATCATTAACATAACCAACAATACATATTGCATTTGGATTATAGTTTCTTAAATCTAACGCTGAATTGCTAGCAGTTGAAGATATTGGCTGATTACCAATTGAAACGTATGAATCTTCACCTTTTTCTAATGCAGACTTTGTCTTAGGTCCTAAAATTCCATCAACTACAAGCCCCGATAATTTTTGAAATTCTTTAATGGCATTTTTAGTTTCAATTCCAAGAATGCCATCTATATCACCAATATATAAACCCAATTTATAAAGTTGATTCTGTGCATCTTGTAAAGACAATACTTTAATAGGTAATGATGTTGTAGTTGATGAAGTAGTTGTACTTGAAGAAGTGGATGTTACTACAAGAGTAGTCGATGTAGTTGATGATAAAGGTATATTAGATTCAGTAACAATTTCAGAAACTAACGATTGATCTGAGTTTTGTAAATTATTCGTAGAAATAAAAAATGAAATAATTAAACCAAAAACGGCAACAGTAGAAATTATGTATCGTTTGTAAGTGTTATCATTTCCACTCGTAACAAGAAGAAGGTCATCAATTTCGATTAAATCTGACTCTATTGAGGTAGGTTCAATATCTCTGTTGATTTTGGGATACGAGGGTTTTATGTTTCTTTTAGAATATAAATTTTTATGTAAATTTTTTTCCATACACAACCCTAGATATTATTTTAGTAAATAAATATTTAGGTATTTATTAATAGAAATTAATTATCAGCGATAATTATTTCACCATTTAAAGGTAATAAATGAATCCATTGTTTACTTGGAGGTACTTCTATTTTATTTTGGTTTGTATCAAGAAATTCAAACGGATCAGTAATATCATTTCTTCTCCAAGTTCCTTCAACATAATTACCATCATGAAAAATAGTTAATGGTCCTACACCAACTGTTAAAACACTTGGAAGAGTTGTAGCCTCATCATTATAAAGTGGACCTTGTATTACGACTACTGTGGGTGATTTTAAGATGTCTGAGTAACCATCTCTTGTAATGAAATTATGTGCAACTGCTTCATCTTCAGAGGAATAACCATCAATAATGAAACGATTATATTCTTCATTATCAAATTTCCAAATAACTGTTGTAAAATCACTATATTTTAGAGTCACTCTATTGGCTCCTGTTGACCAACTTGACTGATTATTTCCAAAACTAAATATAGGATTTACATCTTGATTAAACAGGAAACCCTTTTGGTCGATATATTCTCTAACGAGTTCTGTATCTGCATATAAATTATGAGGAGCAACTCTATCTAAAATTCTAAACATTGTTGGAGCAGAGACTTCTTCAAGGACAGGAACTCCTAAATCCCTAATTGTAGGTATTAATCCTGCTGTTGCTCCAGAAACAACTAACACTCCTCCATAAGGCCTAATAAGTGTTGGATCAGTAGGTCGAGCAGATCGGATTGGTCCAACATATGAACTTGTTTTATCAAGATAAAAAGCAAGAAATCTGGTCATTCCGCCTTCTACCAATATTTCCATAACTGAATCAGCTTCTTGTAAACCTGACTGTGGCCTTGCATTAAAATTATTATCAATCTTAAAAGCAATTACTCGTCTGGGTCTTTTTAGCCATATTTCTGGAGATAATTCTAAACCTGTAAAAGGTGACATTTTTTCTTTATCATAAACATAGCTTTCAACTACTTCTGTATTTTCTAAAGTTGTCGTAGTATTTTCTTCTACATTAGTTGTTACAGTTGTAGAACTACTTGTTGTATCAGTAATATCTGTTGTGTTTTCAGCAGAGGTACAAGCTACTAATGATATCAACAAAAACAATAAAGTAAATTTTTTCATAGAATCATACTAGTGCTGAGAATCCTACTTTTAGGAAATTAATTATTGAATTATCAATCTGAAAATATGTGAGATTCTTAAATAATCTTCTAGATTTTCTATTAGTTATATACCAAGGAGGATCAATTAATCTTGATATGCGAAATTTTGTATCGACTACACCCTTTAAGGGAGATTCAAATAAAAAAGTATTATGAACTACAGATTGACCACTTTGGATATCATTATCCTTATTTCCTGGATAGCCACCCCAAGGTAACTGTGGAATAATATATCCGATCGCTGCCCATTCGTTTATAGCCACGGTTCCATAATTTAACTTTTCAATGTAATTTTCTAATATATGACGATTGTGCTTTTTACGATGATGTTTCATTATTACCGAAACACCTAGATTACCCCATAATTCTCCATTACAATATTCGATCGCCTTTAATGAATAATCTTCCGGTGATGAATACTCTATTTTTTTAAAATAAAGCGCGGATGACCAAACTTCATCTAGTTCATATTTATTGTACGCTTTAATTTCTCGTGTTAAATGTGGAGTAACGCAACTTAGTTTATTAACTCTTTCATATGACTTGTCCTTTTCAAGTTTATTTAATCTTTCAATACTGTCCGGGTAATAAGCTTTTCTATCTTTCGCTTTATTCATATAAAATTTTATATATTTGATCAATGTCTCTGTTTGTCCCCAGCCATCAGGAAGAACAACTACTTGAGCAGCTATACAATTAAACCCATTATTATTTAACTTTCCAGTCACTATTTTTCTAGCTTGATATTTAATATCTGATGTTGACCATTTACCAGGATGAATTATGAATGGTGTAACATTACCAAGTTCAGATGTAATGGGTTTTGTATTCACTTTTGATATATTTTTTAATTTCTTCTCTTTATCATTCAATTCTCTTCCATAAACAATTTCTTCAAAAGTTTTGTCAGATCCAGTTAAGTGAATATGATTAACACCAGCGTGAGTAGCCATATACTTAGATTCCTCAATATTGCCGGTAGTTATAATTACATATCCTCTTTCAATAAAATTTTGAAACACTTTCTCGAATACAGGTTTCAGATATTCGTTGACTGGATTTAACTTAAGCAAAATAACTGATCGACGAGTTATAAGATGGTAAAGAACATCTAAATATGGAATGGAGGAAAAATTGCCTGCTCCTAAAACCAAAGTAATAGAAGGATCTATATCGAATCGTCTTGAGAAACCCCTAAATTTATTTATGTCTTCAAATGACATTGATTTATTAAAATACACTTTGGCATCTATGAAGGGAAAAGTAATTTTTTCAATGAACTTATTTGGAAAAACTTTATAACTGTTTTCTTCTTTGTTAAAAGAGTTTAAAGATAAATCATCATTTGACTGAAGTGTTTCAATGTAATATTGAGTAGCAAGAACTGCAGCAAATGGTCCGCCTAGCCACTCTTCACCTTCTGCGGGCGTCTTAGTTGTTCCCTTATTATCAGAGCAAACAGTTGACCAAAAATATGCCACTTCATTAATATTTGAAATAACATTTTCAAGCATCGATGATAGTTGAACGTCTGAAATGTTGTTAAATTCTTTAGAATTTGTCCTTAATGTTGTTATGTATCGATCTATATCTAATTTTGTAAGGGACATACTTACATATTATTCAGTTATTTCAAGAAGTTCAAAATCTCCCCAATTAACTGTTAAAAATTTGGCAGGAATAAGTTCATTTGGTCTTCCAACAGGCAAATTTTTTGGATAATCTTCTAGAACAATATCTTCTTGTTGTAAATCAGCAATAATTAACTTTAAGCTTTCTGCAAGATCATCTAATGTTTCTTTAGATTGTGTTTCAGTAGGTTCAAACATTAGAGCTTCAGGAACAATTAAAGGAAAGTAAATAGTTGGGGAATGAAAACCCTTGTCTAAAAGAGCTTTTCCTACATCATAAGCTTTAATTTTATGTGATTTTTTTAAGTCCTTTACAGAAGTAACAAATTCATGCATACATGGTTCGTCATAAGCTAAAGGAATAATTTTAGATACTTTAGAGCTGAGATATCGTGCATTTAAAACGGCATAAGCACCCAAGTTATCTAGACCTTCTTTACCAAGTAACTTCATGTATACAAGTGCTCTTAAAGTAACTAAAAAGTTGCCATGATATCCATGCATTCGACCAATACTATTTTTTGGTTTATACCAATTGTATTTTCTATCTTTATTTTCAACGATTGGTCCAGGTAAATATTCTTTTAAAAATTCTTTAACAGCAACAGGACCAGATCCAGGACCACCTCCACCGTGAGGTGTTGCAAATGTTTTATGAAGATTAGAATGCACTATGTCAAAACCCATATCACCAGGTCTAGAAGTGCCTACAATTGCATTAAGATTAGCTCCATCATAGTAAAGTAAGCCGCCAGCATTGTGAATAATTTGTGAAATAGTTAAAATTTCTTCTTCAAATAAGCCACCTGTGTTTGGGTTAGTTAACATTAAACCAGCAGTATTGTCATTTACAATTTCTTTTAATTTATCAATGTTTACCATACCTCGGTCATCTGTCTCAACCTCGACAACAGTAAAACCAGCCATTCTTGCTGATGCCGGATTTGTACCGTGAGCAGAGTCTGGAACTATAATTTCTGTTTTATTTTGGAGATTATTAATCTCTAAATATTTTTTAATAATTAATAAACCAGTTAACTCGCCAGATGCACCTGCTGGAGGTTGAAAACTTGCATAATCCATACCGGTTATTTCACATAAATAATTGCCAATTTCGTACATAACTTTTAAACAACCTTGAGTAAATTCTTCTGGCATTGAAGGATGCATATTTGCAAATCTAGAATCTGATGCAATAGAATCAGCAAATCTTGGATTGTATTTCATCGTACAAGATCCAAGAGGATAAAATCCTAAATCAACAGCAAAATTCCTATGAGCTAGCCTTGAGTAATGCATCACTAAATCATGTTCAGAAACTTCTGGTAACCTAGCTTTTTCTTTTTTTAATGACTCATGATTAATTTTTACCTCAGGTACGTCTAATTTTGGAAAATTAGATGCTCTTCTACCCGGACTCGATAACTCTTTAATTGTTGGTTCAGGTTTACCTCCAACTAATGGAAGTGAACTAGCGTTTCCTCCACTAACCATTGTCTACCTCCTGTAAGGCTAGAATATAATCATCAATTTCTGTCTTTTTCCTTTTCTCAGTAACAGCAACTAAAACATGCTTATCGTCGTAATAAATTCCTGCTAAAAATCCCTTGTCTCCCATTTTGTTAATAACTTCAGATGCATCAGTCTTAACTTCTAATAGAAACTCTCTTAAGCTTGAATCATCATTTGGAATAACGTAACCGTTTTTGATTAATGATTTTTTCATATAATTGGCTTTTTGTATCGAGTGATAGCCCATGTCATATAAACCTTCTGGTCCAAGCCATGAAAGATGAATTGCAGAACCAATTGCATTTAATGTTTGATTTGTACAAATATTTGATGATGCTTTCTCTCTTCGAATATCTTGTTCTCTTGCTCTTAAAGTCATAACATATGATTTATTACCATCTTTATCTCTTGACTCACCGATTAAGCGTCCTGGAACAAGACGAGCAAATTCTTTCTTAGTTGCAAACCATCCAACTGTAGGACCACCAAATGATAATGGGGATCCAAGTGACTGTCCTTCTGCAACAATAATATCAAAACCCATTTGTCCTGGTGTAGTAAGAACTCCCAACATGGAGGGGTCTACATAGCAAATTGTAACAATTCCCTTTTCTTTAGCTTTTGTAACTAATTCTGTAAGATCTTGACAGGAGCCTTCATAATGAGGATATGATACAACAAAAGCAGCTTGTAATTCATCAAATTCATAATCAGCAGGAAACAAATAATTATCTAATTCCACATAATTTAAATTAAATTTATTTCCATCAATTAAAGTGTTGACTACTTCTTTACTGTTTGGATTTAAACCAGATGAAATGATTACTCCATCTCTTTTGGTTTTATTAATAGCTACGGATATAGCTTCTGCGATGGAAGTAGCTCCATCATATAATGAAGCATTGGCCAATTCCATATCAGTAAGATCACATACCAATGATTGAAATTCAAATAGTACTTGCAGTATTCCTTGTGAGATTTCAGCTTGATATGGAGTATAAGAAGTCATAAACTCAGGTCGCATTGTTAAAGATTTAACAGTTTGTGGTAAATAAACGTCATAATGACCTCCCCCAGCAAAACAAACTAAATCAGACTTATTTCTTGAGGCAATATCATCAAAATAATCAATTGATTCGAGCTCTGATAAAGATTCTGGTAAATCTAAACCGTTTTCGAGAAGCAAAGCATCAGGAATATGTGTAAATAGATCGTCCAATGAATTAATACTTAACTCATCAAACATCTTTTTTAAATCTAATTCTGAATGTGGTACAAACATCAGCTTAAAAACCTCTTATTTACTATATTTCCTTCTATTAAATTACCACGAATATCAAACTCTATTAAATCCTGAGAAGGCTTATTTTCAAACATAATAAATCCAATACTTTTATTCAATACAGGTGAAAAATTACCAGATGTAACAGTACCTTTTACATCACCAGCTGAACCAAGAGTATCGGTTCTTGCAATTTTTCTCGAATCAATCGTAAATTTCTTTAAAATTTTATGATTTCCTTCATCAAGTTGAGATTTTATTGTATCTGAACCTAAAAAATCACGATTGTTTGTAATTGTCCAAGATAAAGAGGCTTCAACGGGTGTTATATCTTCAGTTAATTCAAAACCATATAATGGTAGAGATGCTTCAAGTCTTAGTGTGTCTCTTGAACCTAGTCCACATGGCTTTATGCCTTTTTGTGTAAGAAAACTTATAAGTGAGTCTACATCAGAGTTATTAGCCATAATCTCAATACCATCTTCGCCTGTATAACCGGTACGAGCATAAATATAACCTTCAGATTGACCTGTACTAAATTTGTCAGGTATATCAAATCTATCATTCATTAATTCGATTGTTTTTGGTCCTTGTACAGCTATCAAAACTGTTTCAGTTGATTTATCAATAAAATTTATTTTGTGGTCAAGTAAATGAGATTTTATTTTAGATTCATTTGATGCATTTGGAATTAAGATAATTTTATCTTCAAATTTCCAAAAAATAACATCATCTAATGCGTTACCATTTTCATTTGTAAAAATTGAGTAAAGTGCTTTGTTAACCGGAATATTAATTAAGTCTGAACAGATTAATGTAGAAATTTTATCTAATTCTGTGTAATTTATTTCTAAACGTCCCATGTGAGATACATCAAAGAAACCGGATGAGTTTCTAACGATATCATGTTCTTTTAAAGTACCTTCATATGAAAAAGGCATAGACCAATCACCAAAATCTATAAATTTTGCGTTGTTAGATTCGTGAAATGAATGAAGTTGAGTTGTTTTTTTATCCATTAAGATACAAAAGCTTCATACTCCTGATAAGACATTCCAGAATCATCAATAGCATTAACTTTTGCTTTAAACATCCAACCATCTCCGCAAGGATCATTATTAATTGTTTCGGGTTCAGTTTCTAATTGTGTGTTGACCTCAGTAATAGTGCAATCCATAGGAGCATAGGCTTCTGCAACAGTTTTAGTAGCTTCTACTTCTACAACTGCACCACCTTTTTCAAAAGTCTGTCCTACCTCAGGCAGAGTAACATAAACAATATCTCCTAATTCATTTTGTGCGAAATCTGAAATACCTACAGTGATTACTTCCTCGTTTATTAAGTACCATTCGTGTGTTTCTAAGTATTTTATATCTGACATATTTCCTACCTCGGTTTTACCGTTGATAGCCCCCCATCAACATGTATTGTCTGTCCAGTAACCCATTTTGAGTCATCAGACAATAACCATTTTACAACAGGAAGTATATCATTAAAATCACCAATTTTTGGGATTGGGTACATTGATTTTGATAATTCTCTTGCTTGTTCTGTAGCAAGAATTCTTTGACTCATATTCGAATCTAATAATCCCGGAGCAATTACATTTACACGCAAATTATCTTTTGCATATGAAGCAGCCGCAGATCTTGCCATTCCCTCTAAACCAGCTTTGGCGGCAGCTATTGCTTCATGATTTGATAATCCTTTAGTACCTGCAACAGAGGAAAAAAATATTGCTGATCCATTTTTCATTCTACGTGCAAAAGAACTCAGCAAGTAATAACTAGAAAATAAATTAACTTTAATTACTTCTTCAAATTCCTCTTTTTTAGTTCCATGTAAAGGTTTGATTAGAATTGATCCAATACAGTTAACTAATCCTTTAATTTCTCTATCTTCAGGAACAATCTTGCTAAATTCACGTTGTTCAACCGTATTGTCAAGATCAATTACAGAATATTCAGCATCAATTTCTTTGGATAATGCTGATAATTTTTCTTCGTCTCTTCCAATAATTATCACATCATTTTCAGATGCTAATTCTTTAGATATAGCTGTACCAACAACACCTGTTGCACCAGCGACAATGTAAACCATGTTTAATATTCTAAAAGAAATTTAAGGAATAGATAAAATTTTTGAGGATGAAATCTTACCAAACCATTTTGCAGATTTATGAGGCATACGCTCGTAGGTATCTCGATCTACATTTACTAAGCCAAAATTCATTTGATAACCAAGATCCCATTCAAAATTATCAAGTAACGACCAGTATAAATATCCGATTACATTTGAATTTTCACTCTCAAACTTGTGGACATCCTTAAGAACAGTTGTGACAAATTCTATTCTCTCATCATCATTATCAGTAGCAATGCCGTTTTCTGTTATAAATATTTCTTTATCTGGAAATTTTTTAGTAAGTCTTTTTAAATTGTATAAAACAGCATCTGGCCTGTACTCGTATCCCATTTTTGTAGTTCTTGTTTCTTTTGTTATAGCACCATTTCTTCCAGCAAATATTTGAATGATTCTTGGTAAAATAAATTTTCTAACTACTCCAATGTTAAGTAATACTGCATTAAATAATTTCAAAAAAATACTCTTTGGGTATCTAACAATTGTATAAGTTTGTAATCCTATAAAATCATCATCAATAGACGCTTCAAGAAACTTATCCTCAAGATGATATTTCAAATATTCTTTAAGTTTATTTTCATCGTCATCTTCCCATTCTTGTAAAGCATGAGTCATTCCAACTTTTGCATTAGGGTTATATTTTTTTATTGTTTTAAGTGCCTTTTTATGCGCAGACATAATATTTTCTGATGCATTTATAAATTTTGTTTCGTTAGCAATTCCAGGTGGAAATTTATTTGTTGAAAAATATCCAAAAAACGCAAATATTCCTGGCTCATTAATTGTATTGAAATAGACAATTTCTTTAGGTAAAGATTCCATTAATTTTTGCACATACTTATTGAAATATTCATCGGATTTTGAGTTAAGCCATGAGCCTTGGTTATACAACCATTCAGGAGTTGTGAAATGATGAAATGTAATTATAGGGATAATATCATTCGATATTAATTTGTTAGCTTTATCAACATAATGTTTTATCTCATCATTATTAAAATTTCCCTGAGTAGGTTCGATCCTACTCCATTCAATTGAAAATCTAAATGCTTTAATGCCTAAGTTTTTTAAAAGATTAATATCTTCATCTATCAATTCATAATGCTTGCAAGCTTCATTACAGGGTTCTACGCATACAGAATTATTTCTATTTTCCCAAATAGTCCAATCGTTATTATAAATACCTCCTTCTACCTGATAAGAGGCGACAGCGGTACCAAAAATAAATTTATCTGGAAATTTTAAATCATTCATACAAATAAATAATATATGCAACGCCAATGTAAAAAAACTGTAAAAGAAATCTTAAAAAATGTTGAGTATTAGAGAAATATCTATTTCCATATGGAAGATCATTAATCCAGACATTTAAATTGCCGATATAGATCAACACCAAAAAGATAATCATTAATATCGCTGCTTCTTTTCTGAATTTAGTAAAAAAGAAAAGAGGTAGGGCAATTTCAACAACACCTGTTAATAAATGAACAAAACGTGGAAAAGGAATAAAATCAGGGACAATATTGTCGTAGAACTCTGGATTTAAAAAATGATTGATGCCAGCTACTACAAAGAATCCTGCATATCCAAGAGTGATAAATTTTATAACCAATGTTTTGATCTCTCAATAGCTTTATACCATAAACTAAGTGTCTTAATTCTTGAATCATTATCCATATTTGGACTCCAAGTCTTTGCTGTAGAAAAATAATTACCCAATTCTGCAATAGGTAATTTTTTAAAATATAAGTAGCTTGCAACCCCAACTCCTAGGGAAGTAATTTCTTTAATATTTTGTGACATGACAGGCTTATTTAAAATATCGGATTGAAACTGCATAAGTAAATTATTCCCTACCATTCCCCCATCTACTTTTATATTTTGAAACTCAATATCTAAATCTTTTTCCATACTTTCAAGCAACTCATATGTTTGGAAAGCTACAGATTCAAGAACAGCTCTTGCTATATGTGATTTATTTGAAAATCTAGTTAAACCAAATAATGAACCTCTTGCTGTTTCATCCCAGTAAGGAGAAAATAATCCTGAAAATGCAGGAACAAAATACACTCCTCCGTTATCTTTCTCCGTCATCGCAAGTGACTCTATATCTTTACTTCGTTTTATGATGTTTAAATTATCTCTTAACCATTGAACAGCAGCACCTGCAATGGGTACTGAGCCTTCGAGAGCATAAAGTGGTTTTTCTCCTTCCACTTGATAAGCGATTGTAGTTAATAGTCCATGTGATGATTTAATTATTTCTTCACCTGTATTAGTAAGAGCAAAACATCCAGTTCCATATGTATTTTTTACATCGCCTTTAGTTGTGCAGTTTTGTCCAAATAATGCAGCTTGTTGATCACCTAAGACAGCTGTAATTGGAACTCCAGAAATGATTTTGTTTATGTCGCCAAAATTTGATAAAGATGGCATTACTTTGGGTAATGAATCAATTGGAATACCTAACTCTTCTAATATTGCTTGTGACCAATCCAAATCATATATATCGAACATCAATGTTCTTGAAGCGTTTGTTACATCGGTTAAAAATTGGCCTGTAAGATTATAAATAATCCAACTGTCGATAGTTCCAAAACAAACATCGTCATCTAATCCATTTTTTATAGAATGTACATTTCTGATCAACCATAAGATTTTTGAAAGTGAAAAATACGTAGCTACAGGTAATCCTGTTTTCTCAAAATGATTTTTAAGTTTTTTGTTAGCTAATAATTCATTACAAATATCTTGGGTTCGCGTATCTTGCCAAACGATTGCATTATGAAATGGCTCTCCAGTAGATTTGCTCCATGCAATAGTAGTTTCTCTTTGATTAGTGATGCCAACACTTTTTATAGAAGTCAAATCAATATTTTTTACAACAGCTTTTATACATTCTTCAACAGAGTTAATAATTTCCTTACCATCATGCTCAACCGAATTAGAATCAGGAAAATACTGTTTTATTTCAATTTGATGCGATAAATTAATTTCTCCATTTTCATTGAATAAAATACATCTAGTGCTGGTAGTACCTTGATCAATTGAAAGAAAATATTCCATTTTTAATTGTTTGTAAAGATTAGAAACAAACCACTATCTCCATATCTTCCGATAACATTTCCAGCAACAAATCCGTATATAAAACCATAAATTAATCCCATTCTAAGATATTTGATAGTTTCTATTTGAAAAAGATTTTTACCATAATCTTCAATTTCAAATTGACTTCTATACTTTTTGCTAAAAATATGTCTAAAAACTGGCAAAAGATAAAAGACTGTCCCTAAGCCTACAGCAGAAAGTAAGCCCTGAATAATTCTGTTAATTACTATATCAAGCATAAATAAAAATCTAGTTGTATTATCAATTTAATAAACTTGTAACGGAATAATTTATGGATATATCCCAGGACACAAATTTAATATATTTTTTCCTCTTTCTCATATCAATACTAGCTTCATTTATTGATTCAATTGCGGGTGGTGGTGGATTATTAACGACACCTTCTATGTTATTAGTTGGAATTAATCCATTAACTGTCCTTGGTACAAATAAATTTCAATCATCTTTTAGTACTTTCACCTCCACACGCAATTATTTTTTAAATGGATATTTAACTGATGTAAATAAAAACAAATATTTCTTATTATCATTCATTGGGTCATCATTTGGAACTTTGATGGTAAGTAGGTTATCAGATGAAATTTTAAGAACTCTGATACCAATTCTTTTAATATCAGTAGCAATATTTTTCATAATAAATAGACAAGTGAAATCTGATCTGAGTAAATACATTGTTTTGCTTACTCCAGTTATCTTTCTAATAGGATTTTATGATGGGTTCTTTGGACCTGGTACCGGTTCATTCTTTGTTATGTTATTTATAGTATTCAAGAATCAAACACTGCTTGAATCTACAGCAACTTCGAAATTACTTAATTTTGGATCAAATTTTGCAGCATTTTTAATATTTGCATTTCAAGGATATGTTCTATGGGATCTTGGATTGATTATGGCAGTTGGGGGTGTGACTGGGGCATATATTGGATCTAAGTCAGCTATTAAGATAGGTGATAAACTGATCAGGCCGATACTTGTCGTTGTATCAATATTGCTTTCTTTAAGAATATTATTTAGTTAAATTCAGATTTGAACCTCAATAGTTAATGCTTCTACTATAAAACTATGAAAAGAATTTATACATATGGTCATGATCAGGTAAAAAGAAATATAACTATTGCTGACATAATTGAAAATAAAAAAAATAATATAAAAATGACACAGGTAACTGCACAAAATATGCAAGAAGCAGAAATACTTGCTGATCAAAATATTGACATGATCATTACCGGAAGTGATTCCTATGAGGAAGTTCGAAAGGGTGCACCCAACACATTTATTACAGCAGCATTATTTGCTGGAAGATTTATAACTAAGGAAGATATATTAAAAGGTGCAATTGAGGTAGCAATGAAAGGCGCTGATTCTGTACTAACACCAAGAAGTCCAGAAGTGGTAGAACTGTTAGCAAATGAAGGCATGCACGTTCAAGGTCATGTAGGAATGGTACCTTCGAACGCTACAAAGTATGGAGGAATACGAACAGTAGGAAAAACTAAAGAAGAAGCACTTAACGTTCTTCATGAATTAAAAACTTTAGAAAATGCAGGAGCATTTGGAGCAGAAGTTGAATGTGTTGCTGAAGATGCGTTAGTAGAAATCAGCAAGCATACAAGTCTAGTACTAAACTCTTTGGGTTCTGGGTCAGGTGGTGATGTAATTTTTTTATTTTTTGAAGATATATGTGGTGAAACAAAAGATATAAAAATGCCTAGGCATGCCAAGTCATGGGGTGAAGGAAAAAGTATTCTTAACCAATTAAAAGAAGAACGTAAAAAAGCAATAAAAGCCTTCAAGAATGATGTTGATGCAAATAAATTTCCAAATAGTAATCATACAATATCAATGAATGATGGTGAGTTAGAACAATTTATTAAGCAACTCAATACATAATGTTAGGGATAATTCGAAAATTTTTTTTATTTTTTGGTTTTCACAGATCGTATGGACGTATATGGATCTCTAAACGGTTTGATAAAGTTGTATGGGGATCCTTTATCGCTTTATCCTTTTATAATTTTTTAACAAGATAATGTCGAATATTGTTGTATCACCACATAGCCTCTCAACTTTAGCTGGTATAAAAATTCTTAGAAATGGTGGTAATGCTATTGATGCAGCTATTGCTACAAATATTGTTCAAGGCGTAGTTGCTCCAGAGACATGTGGAATTGGTGGGGACTTGTTTGCATTGATATGGATAAATGGTGAGACTAAACCATATTGTTTAGATTCATCAGGTTATGCAGGATCTAATGCAGACCTATCAAGTTTAAGTTCTTACAGTAACATTCCTTTAGATCACCCTATGTCGGTAACAGTACCAGGAGCAGTTCGTGGTTGGTATGCAATGCATGAACGATTTGGTAGTTTGGAAATGAATGATTTATTTATCCAAGCTATTGAGATATGTTCAAAAGGATTTAATGTTTCATCAGAGCTTCATCAGTCTTTAAAAAGACATGAAGAAACATTGAAAATGCAGGATTCAGGGAAAGAATTATATCCTTTTGGAAAAGTGCCCGCCATTGGTGACACGGTACAAAGAACTATGTTAGGTAAGACTTTAAAAAATATATCTGATCAGGGGTCTGATTATTTTTATTCAGGTAAAGTTAGTGAAGCAATATCAGATTCATTAACTAATATCGTTACTTCGCATGATATAAACAGTTTTTATCCTCAGTGGGTCGAACCTTTATCATTGGAAATTTATGGAAAAATTGGATGGGTTACTCCCCCTCAAACTCAAAGTTATCTTACTTTGGCTACGTTGAAAATATATGAAATGTTAGATAGCGACTTTAAAGATATAGATATGCATACGCTAATTGAATCATACAGAGCAGCAGCATCTCAACGAGATGATATAACATATGATTACGGAAATAATATTGATTTATTTCCAGGTTTAAATACTGAATATTTAAAATCTTTGTCTAATTTAATTAATTTAGATAACTCTTCGACATTTAATCAACCTACAGATATTGGTGGGGGCACTGCATACATGTGCACGAAGGACAAAAACGGTAATGCTGTATCACTGATTCAATCGAATTATTACGGAATAGGAAGCACTATTGGTGTTAAAGATTATGGTTTCTTTTTACACAACAGAGGGGCTGGTTTTAATTTAATACAAAATCATCCGAATTCGTTAAAGCCAGGAAGAAAGCCACTTCATACATTATCTCCAACTATGTGGAGTGTAGATGGAAATCTAGATATGGTCATAGGTACAAGAGGTGGAAGGTACCAACCACAGCTACTGAGTCATTTTATTCTAAAAATACTTAAAAATGAAAATTTAGAAAATGCAATGACATCTCCTAGATGGAATATTGATGAATTTGGAAAAAAATCATTATCGGAAATAAATATTGAACCTGGGCTTGATAAGAAAATTATTAAGGAATTAATTAACAAAGGACATAAAGTTAATCAACTTGCAGAATTACAAAATAGCTATGGACCTATATCAGCAATTGTTAAGACTGAAGATAATTGGAAAGCTTCACATGATCTAAGAGTTGATACCTCTAGTTCTATAATTGAATAGATAAGACAAGGAGAAAAATGCAATTACATAATAAAAGTGGAAACATAACAGTAATTATTGATGTTTCATTTGAAGACAAAGATATGTTTATGGATTTTATATTAAATGAACAATGTCAGTTTATTGATAGTGTAGATCCTGAAGGATTGATTAAATTTGAATGGTTTGTAGATGAAGAATCTAACACTGGCACATTAGTAGAGGTCTTTGAGAAAGCTGATAATTTTCAAGGGTTAGCCGGAAAAGTAATGGGAACTCCAGTAAATTTAAAATTTAGAGAAATAGTAAATGTTGAAAAAATGACAGTTCTTGGAGATGTAACAGAGGAATTGATGGAAAGTCTTGCACCAATGAATCCTGTATCAAAAATATACAAAGCTGGGCTTAGCTAGTTACTGGGCTTTCTTTAAAAATTACATACAGAATAATTAATTGACTTGAAGAGGTCATTATGTTGGTAGCTATTAAGGGTATATCACTTAGATAAATGCCATAGCTAAACCAAGAAATAGAAGCTAGAAACCCTATTAACCATGTTGTAAAGGAAATTCCTGTGATATCTCTTGTCCTAATTACTTTTATTGCTTGTGGAATAGCTGATATAGCTGAAAAAAATGTAGCTATATATCCGAATATTTCAAAACCCATTTTTATATTCTATAAGTAGAAATAAAAAAGAGTCCAGTTTCCTGAACTCTTTTTTGAGGTAACAGGCTTATTACCTAATCGTATGATACACCGTAAATAAATAAACTAATATAAAATTTTGTATAATTTAGAAATGATGGATAAAGAAAATAGCTATACGAGAGAAAGAATTATTAATTTAGATTTTATTAGAGGTTTTGCACTCCTTGGCATACTTGTAATGAATGTAATAGCATTTGGACTTCCTCTTACTGCAACAACAAATCCTTCAACATATGGTATTGAGAATATTCTTGATTGGTCAGTCTTAGTAATATCATCAGTGTTTTTTGAATATAAAATGATGGGTTTATTTTCTATGCTTTTTGGTGTTGGCATAATGATATTTTTAGACAATGCAAGAAAAAAGACCTCAAAACCGAAAACACTTGCTATCTGGAGGAACTTTCTGTTACTTTGTTTTGGTTTACTTCACTACTCAATATGGATAGGTGACGTACTTGCACCATATGCGGTTTGTGCTTTCTTGTTAATTTTATTTCCTGATGTTAAAAAACCTATATTGATTTTATTGGCAATTGTTTTCTTGATAATCGCATTTATTGTTATAACAAACTATTTCTCATCGTTATACGACTCGAGTGGAAACTTGATATCTCAGGAGGAATGGGTGCTTCTAGCCAGTGAAGGTGGTGAATTATCATATGGAAGTATTTGGTTTCCAGATTCAGAAGCTCCTGGGAATATTATTGGTATGTGGTGGTTTATCGGTGCATTTTTTAGAGCTATAACCTTAATGCTATTAGGTATCTTATTATACAAATTAAACATTATTCAGGGCAACAAAGATATTTCATTTTATAAAATAATTTCTATTTATGGTTTTTCAATCGGTTTGCCATTATCAATCTACAGTATCTATTTACTTGTTAGTTCAGGCTACGATCCATCTGTTCTTTTCATAAGCAATATTTTTAATACTCTATCAGTGATACCTATGGTTCTTGGATATACAGGTGTTTTAACAATATTAAATTTGAAACTAAGAGATTCAATAACTGATAGATTGCGAGCATGTGGTAAATTGGCATTTTCAAATTATATAGTTCAAACTATCTTTGGAGTTTTTATCCTTGGTGCATTTGGATTGGATACTTTTTCAAGATCACAATTAATAATATTTGTTTTTATAGTTTGGGTAATACAGATTGCGTGGTCAAAACCAATTTTAGATAGATTTAACTATGGACCCTTAGAGTGGTTATGGAGAAAATTAACTTATAGATTTATTTAAAGATACAAAATTAGGAATTAAATAAATTTGTAATAACTGTACTTACATACTCTGCAAAAATAGGTTTTGCATCATTCCAAGATATTTCATATGTAATTTGAAAAGCTTCTTCAAAATCTTTTCCTGATGCCATTATGGAATACATATGCATTGCCGAGTCAGCCCCAGCCATTGCATTCATAGCTTCAACGGTTAGATATCCAATCGAATATCCAAGTACATAATCAGGATTTTTTGTACAAATACCAGGAATGCTTTTGTTGTAATAATCTAAAACTGTAGGCGTTGAATAATCATTAAAAGGTGCCTGTATGTGTCTTACGGTTACTTGTGATGATCTCATATCTAAGTATTCTCCATACGTTTCTACACCAAGAGATATACCAGCTGCATGAGCAATACCTTCATTTAACCAACAAGGGGATGCATCATTAGCACTTTGTTGAGGATTTCTAGCATTACCAATCCACTGAGATGCGACCACTGAATGTGTTATTTCATGAATATGTAGTGGGCCGTATCTATAAGCATCGAATGAATCTGCACTATGAACACCAAACACACCTACTCCGAAATGAGGAGGTCTTTGATAGATTCCTGAATTAGCTCCGGTACAAATACCATCACGACATGGAGCTCTTGCCATGCCACCTTCAAACCCGGCAGCAGTTAATTCACCTGTAGCCCAATCAAGGTCTCCATAGTTATAAAAAAATCCGTAGTACTTTTCTGGCAGATTAAAGTATTGCCAAAAACTAATACCTTTTTGAATATATTTTTCATTATCTTGAAAATATAGATCGGTAGAAGGGCCAATATTTAAAATTATTTCAAAAGAATCATTTTCGAAAATATTATTTTCTTTAGATATTCGCTGATAATCATTCCATGCAAAATTTGGAACATTATTAATATTTGATATCAATTCAGTGATTGCTACATACTCGCAGTCATCACATTTATTTATTGGAATTGAAGTTGTAGTTGAATCCTGAATAGTTGAAGTAGTTTGTTGAGTAGTAGTAGTTGGGGTGTCATCAACAGTAGTAGTTGTAGACTCCTGAACTAAATCATTAGAGGAATCTTGAACAACGATGCTCTCATTTTCTGCTCCCCCACATGTAATGAATAAGAGAAAGAAGAATAATGAAGTTTGTTTCATACTTTATTTATTATACTCACCATTCTTGAATCTCTCGACAGGTGTAATATCAAGATCTCTTTGTAATTGTACGTAACTTACAATTTCAGGATTTTCAAATTCATATCCAGTGTTGTCTTTACTAAATAAATTTGTCATTAGTCTTAAAAATCCATTTAATTCTGATGCGGTTATATCTCCATCAGAAATTTTCTTGTCATATGCATTAATTACTTTTGCCGCCAAATTATGCATTCTTGCTATAAGTGAATTGTGGTAAATATTTCTTATCTCATTGATAACGCCTTTACATTGTGGTGTTTGAAGTCTTCTGTAAACAGTAGATCTATTTAACCCTAATGCATTAGCAATCTGTGGATTGGATAAACCTTCTACGTGTAATTCAGCAATTCTAAAATCTTTATTATCTGGTTTAATCTCTTCCATATAGGTAATTTTAACAGTTGAAAACGTCGTTGGTTTTAAGGGTTTGTATGAGGTGAAAGATAAGAGGGTTCCCATCCTGGAGAAACCCCTTATCTAAATAGCTATTTAAATTCCTCAAAATAGATAGCCGTTTAAATCTTAATCTTGTGTGGTGTTAATGATGAACAATAAAAAAAGAGGGATGACTTGACTATCCCTCTTTTACAAACTTTAAAATTCTGTCCGGAATTTCAAAGCTATACCAATATATTAGGCTTATATTCTTGTTTATTCTGATTGTTTATTAAACATTTAAAAAAATGAAAAGGGAACCGGCGAGTCCCCTTTTCGTGACAAAGTACTAGTGATAGAAACTTTGTCTCTTGAAGTTTACTTATTAATCACTGTAAGATAAGTAAATCTTATATTACATTTACATCTTGTAATATTTGATTTAGAGAGAGGGAGTTCTCTGTCTGAACTCCCTTTTTCGTTTTTAAAATGACTAGTCTGTTTTGTTATTTTTAAAATAAACGAAATAAGTTAAACGAACTCCAATATATGAAAATATAGCAGCAAGAATTACTTGAGTTGGAGTGTAGCTGTTGCGAAAAAAGTTAGATGCTGGCCAAGCTAAAGCTAGAAAAGCAAAAAAACCACCTAAATTTTTTTTGTATTTCATAATTTCATAGTAATGGTTTTAGGTCAAATTATTTAATGATTTATATGATTCATCAATTAGACTTTGTCCCCTCTCATTAATTAAATATTCACCACCTAATTTGTTTACAAGGTAACCAAAAGCTAATTTACAATCAGGGTCAGCAAAAGTTGCACTACTTCCACCAAAGCCAACATGGCCAAATGCATTATTACCTATTAAAAATGATCCACCTTCTCCTTCAAATTGTCCTCTATTGTCCATATTTAACATGAATCCTTCAGAAAAGTTTGTTGGTAGTAAAAGCATGCTGTCGATATCTGATCTAATATTGGATTGACTTAAACGCTTAACTCCATCTTTCGAAATAATTTTTTCATTGTTTTGTGCTAGTGGTGTCATCATTTCAGCTAGTGACCGTGCATTAGTTATACCGCCAACTCCCCCTAATTCGGATCTATAAGTGGCTGGAGAGTTGTAGTCGTATCCCCCAGTATTAGTAAGTGATAATCTTTGCATTGAAGAAAGATCATTTCTAAAAGCGTCTGCGAATTTACTTGGTTTATCTGATGGGCTTGATGTAAAAGGCGTAACTTTTGCAACTCTATGATCATAAGTTTCAGGTAGTCCAATCCAATAATCAAGGTTTAACGGTTCAGCAATTTCTTCTTTAAAAAATTGACCAAGAGATTTTCCAGAAATTCTTCTAATTAATTCACCTATTAACCATCCCGTTGTCATCATGTGATAACCTGTCTCTTCACCTGGTGTCCAAAATGGCTCTTCATTTTCCAATAGTTCAACTACATAGTTCCAATCTAAAAATCCACCATCTTCGACATAAGTTTTAAGAGCAGGTAATCCAGCAGAGTGATTTAAAATCATCTCTACTGTCGTGTCTTGTTTGCCATTCTTTCCGTATTCAGGCCAATATTTAGTTACTTTTTCTTGAGCATTAAGAAGGCCTTTATCAATTAAAAGATGAGCACATAAAGCAACAGCAGCTTTTGTACATGAAAACGCCACAGATAAAGTATTTTCGTTCCAATCTTCAACTTTTTCCTGTGACGTATGTCCAGCAAATATATCAACAGTTATCTCTCCATCTACTATTAAGGACAGAGATGAGCCTATTTCATTATATTTATCAAAATTGATAGCAAATGTTTCTGCTACATTCTGAAAATCTTGGTGACAAGTTCCCCTAATTATTAATGATGATTGATATTCAGTCTCAACTATATTTTGACTCATATTTTTAAAGTGTATACTTTTCTTTTCTTATTTAAATATTTTCATCATTAGAACAGGTGTATTTGCTTTGTACTCTTGATAATCAGATAACTCACCATATCGTTCATCAGCAATACGCTCTAACATGGGAACACCCTCTGCTTTTCTTAAGAGTAAGTAAACAAAAAGTGGAGATACTGCTGCTGTGACATATTCAATACCAGATAAAGAACTAAGAGATATTACCGCCATACCCACCCAAAGCGTAATCTCTCCAAAATAGTTTGGATGACGAGATCTTGCCCAGAGACCAGTTGATATAAATTCTGTTTTAGGATCTGATGTCTCCCTAAATTTTCTCTTTTGATAATCAGAAATAACTTCAATTAAAAATCCTGACCACCATAAAAATATTCCAATAAAGGCAAGAACTTCTAATTCAGCTTCAACGGGAGAAAGAATAGCAAGTATAGAAGCCCCAGCTGAAAAGACTACCCATGCAGCTTGACCCATCCAATACTGAAGAAACCAAAAGAATTTTTTCTTTGCTTTATCAAATCTCTCATCCTTGCCGTCTTTGTTAATCCTCCTAAATAGAAATATTCCAAGTCTTCCAGCCCAGACTATGACATAGAGATAAAGTATCGTATCAATTGTTGATGGGTTTTCTAATGAGAAATACGCAATACTTGTTACTGATATATAAGTTAGGCTCCCTGTGAGATCATAAAATTTCTCGGTCTGGAATAAGAATGATGGAAGAAATATTACAAATTGAATTAAGACTGCCATGCTTATTAAAAATTTAAATGAATTAAAACCAAGAATCTCTGTATCAATATTGTTAGCAGTAAAACTATACAAATATATTGCAAGCAAAGTTAAAGATACGTTTATGATATTTTGCGTCTGTTTTGCCATTATGAATTATTATAAGCATATGGATGATTACATTATTAAAAGATTCGAAAACCCTGATGAGGTTAGAGAGTTTGATAAAGGAAAATACGAGGTAGTCAACTTACCTCATATGACAATTGGTAAAGCAACGTATCATAAAGGTTGGAAATGGTCTGATGACGTCTCTCCCCTTTCTGGTACTGAATTTTGCGAGACTGAGCATCTAGGAATGGTAATCAGTGGTAATGCCACTGTTGCATTTGAAAATGAAGAGCCAAAAGTTATTGGACCTGGAGATATATTTTATGTTTCGAATACACCCCACGACAGTTGGGTAGTTGGAGAAGAAGACTATGTGTCCATTCATTTTATGGGTGCAGAAAAATATGCTGATTAAGAGAATACTAAAAAACTACACAGATCCGTCATCGCATAAAACATTTAATTAAACTCGACTTATATGATTAAAAGATACTTACTTATACCCTTAATTGTATTTGTTACATTATGTGGCGGTGAAGAAGCTGATGTAACTGAAAACAGTGAGACAGTTGAAAGCACTGTAAATTCAAGTGTTGAACAACCAGCTATAGATTTAATAACTGCTGTTCTGGATGGTGACTTAGATACAGTAAATCAACATATTGCTTATGGTTCAGACCTAAACGTACAAGACGGAACATTTTCAAATACTTCACTTAATTTTGCAAGTATTTATGGATTGACAAATATTGCAGATGCACTTGTTGATGCTGGCGCAGATCTAAACTTAATAAACGATGACAATTTTACGCCACTTTGTAATGCAGCAGCTTGGGGAAATACTAGTATTGTCACTATTCTTTTAGATGCTGGTGCAGACTTATCAGCAAAATGCTTTGAAACACAAATTGGAGTATCAGTTACATTAAGTATTGCTATCGGTGCACCGTATTCAGATTACATAAAAACTTTATACGTTGATCATGGGGAAAAATACAATATTCCATATGATGAAGCAAAAATCATAGATGGACGGGAAAAAGTTATAGAACTTTTAAGAAGTAGATAAATAAATATGAAAAAATCAAAAATTTTATTATTAATTTTAATGATTACCTTAATTGCTTACTGTGGTGAATCAGAAGAAATTCCATTAGTTGATAACTCTGATGTAACCAATGAGCAAATGTTCGTAAATATAAAAAATAACAATTTAGAGGAAGTGAAGAGGTTTGTTGAAGTTAATAAAAAGTATCTTAATATAAAAGATGAAAATGGATATACACCACTAATGTTGACGGCTTTATACAACCAACCAGAAACAGCTAGATATTTATTAGAAAATCCAGATACAAGAATTAACTTTAAAGAGAATTACAACGCTACTGCATTGTGTGTGGCATCAATATGGGGAAATACTGATGTTAGTGAAATATTGATTGAATACGGAGCTGATCCAACAACGCCATGTTTTAATCCTGCTGCACCAATTGAGAATGCATGCAGGGCAAACCTAAGCGAAGAGATCTTGTCTCAATATAAGGAGATAGCTGAGTTTTATGATATTGAATATGATGAAGGCAAAATCCAAGAAGGTCGAGATAAGTGCTTAGATTTCTTTGAGCAACAAAGATTGAATAGCTGACAATAAAATAATTACTCAATATTTCCTGAAAAATCAACTTTAAGAATAAACATATCAGCACTTGAAGAATTGGAAGTTACATTACCATTACCGAAATCAACCGTACCGTTAAAGTCTCCAACTGTAATTAAATTATCATAATTAATTAAACAACACGGTTGTCCAGTCTGATACCTATGAAAAGCAGCTATATCATTTCCGGTTTCATCACCGGGATTATCACCAAAAGTTCTTACCCATTGAAAAACTCCTGATGAGTTTAGTTTTAGAGTAAAAGCATCAAAGTCACCACCAGATGCAGTAACATTGCCTCCTCCAAAATCTACTGTACTTTTGAATACACCAGTAGCATATACATTGTCAAAACGATCAACATCTATTCCATAGCCAAATTCATTTTCACTTCCACCAGCCGTATAGACCCATTGAAGTTCGCATGATGAATTCAACTTTACAATAAACATATCGCTCCCACCTTGCGACGTCGCAGTCACAGCGGTCTGTCCTAATGGATGACGATTGAACGTTGCTGTATTTCGAAATATTCCTGTGACATAGATATTTTCATTTGAATCAACTGTTACGCTAAGGCCTCTATCGTTTCCAGATCCTCCAGCAGCGTAAACGCATCCTATTGTCGGAACAGAGTTATTAACAACTCTTACCATAAGAATATCTTGGCCGCCCCCAAAACTCGATAGCTCTCCATCAACTGTTGTGGGGAAAAATCCCGCTACATGAAAATTGATTGTACAGTTACTCGTATGAAAACCTGTTATGTGATGATCAGAGTCGTAATTAGGTCCCACATATATATCCCTACCAGATTCATCGCAACCTTCATCTGATGAGATTGTCATAGCACTGTTATAAACACCAGACCTTTCCAGCCACAATACAAAAATATCTGTGTCCGTATCACCAACACCAAGAGATCCACCACCAAAATCAAGATTAGAACTCCTAAACACACCAGTCACAATAGGTGCACCACCACGAGTATGAACACCATACCCACGGTCGTCTCTACTCCCTCCATACGTTTTTACCCAATTAAATGAATAATTATCTACTCCGGATTCACTTAATCTAAGTACGAAAATATCTTGATTTCCATTTGAAGTAATATCTCCACTGCCAAAATCAACTGTTCTTTTGAAATATCCCGTTACATAAATATCATTAAAAGTCTCAAACATTGTAATTGATGCACCCTCGTCGTCTTGTGTACCTCCTGCAGTGTATGCCCAACGATATTCACCATCTTTATTTAAAGAGAGAACGAAAATATCTTTTCCACCGTTTGAGGTGATATCTCCGCCACCAAAATTAATCGTACCCTCAAAATATCCCGTAATATATATATTTGCGTCACCACCAGAAAGTATATGGACACTTTGTGCTGATTCATCTCCAGAACCGCTAGAGCCAAAAGATACTACAAATACAGCAGATACACTACTAGCTGAACTACCTGAGCCAGAAGAAATATTACATGGTTCCTTTTGTGGAATAGTAAAGTATGGACTTCTTGATGAATTTCCTGCTGCGTCATAAGCAATCACGTAAACTATTTGGTCAGAACAAGTCATATCATACACTGGTGTCACTAAAAGCCTCGACTCTGATATATTTGCATAAGATGCTAATACTCCATTCACATACACTTCGTAAGTTGTTATTCCTACATTGTCAGAAACAGACGGTAGGTTTAAATTAAAGAGCGTTCCTATTTCGGATGCATACGGTGGGGATTCTGTATCCCATTTTGGTGATTCAATATCTTGACTAGATGTAATATCCTGTGTATTTGAAATTATTACTTCATCATTTTTAGAAGATTTTTCACTAAGCATTAATTGGGTAAACGTCTCATCACCAACCATGCCATCTACAACTAGGCCTGAATTTGATTGAAATAGTTTTATTGCTGATTGGGTGGTTTTATCATTTACTCCTGTAGAAACATCTAAATAACCAAGTTCTATTAATTTTTCTTGTATATATGTCGTGAAAGGATCCGGTTCGTGAGGGTGAGCAATACTGGTAAATGGGATTATTGAAAACAATGCTGTAATTAAAATTTTCTCCACAAAAAGATTTTAGATTAGAAAAAATTCTTAGAAAAATTAGAGGCTTAAAAAATGTGGGAGATACAAGATTTGAACTTGTGACATCTACCTTGTCGAGGTAGCGCTCTGCCAGACTGAGCTAATCTCCCGTATAAAAAAATATAGCAGTATAAATAGGATTTGTAGAATAATTATTCTTCTACTGTCACTAATCTTTTTCCAAATCGCAGAAATAATCGTTCCGTAAGTTCAATAATAAGATTTAATAACCAAAGGCCTATGTACAAAGCAAAAAATATGTTTATCAATTGAATTAAAGCCAACACAATCAAGCTATAAACAATGATCCAAGATATTGTAAATTTAAACGAGTATATGGGTGATTGTTTATTCATTAGAAAGGTAGATCCGTGAATTCCTTGATTAATTCTTCATTATTATTTTTTGGATTATTAACCGATTTTGACACCTGATAAAACTCAATATTGTTTCCGAAATCATGAGATATATTGGAATGTACATCTTCAGGGTCATCATCTGATAGCCAAATACCTGTTGATACGTCATCCAATATAAGAGGCGATCTATCGTGTACTTCATTTATCTCAATAGGTGCAGCTGTTGTAATAATTGTAAACTCTGTTGAACCATCTGAACGTTTCCAATACAAACCAGCTGCTAACAAATTTTCTTCATTTTTATTTTTAAAAAAATATGGTTGCTTTCCTTCATCAACTATTTTCCATTCGTACCATCCAGATATTGGAACTAGACATCTACTTTTTTTGAATGCAGATGTAAATGTTTTCTTTTCTAAAAGTGACTCAAATCTTGTATTAAACAATGGTCTAGAGTTACTTTGATCTTTTAACCACTGAGGATAATAACCCCATGTACATTCTTTTAGATTGTTGTCAATTACAACTGGAACCGAACTCTGTGGTGCAATATTAAAATTTTCTTCAAAAGAAAAACCATCAATATTCTCAACAAAAGAGAGATTGCCTAAATCAATTGAAAAATAATATCTTCCACACATTTATATATCCAAGACTGATAAGTCTAATACATCACCATTTCCATAAGTATGTTCATCTTTCTTATGCATAATGTGAACATTTTGATCACCTATAACTTCTAATTTATCATTATTAAGTACAAGATAAGTATTCATTTCTAACCCTAAAATTTTGTACTTAGATTTGTGTATTTGTTTAGAAGATGAAAGTATTGCTTTATAGAGAACTTCATTCCAGTGTGGCAGAACCATAGAATTTTTGAAGAAACCAAAACCTTTACCTTTATTCATCTTTTCACCCATAATCATTGCACCAGCACTACATCCAGCGAGTATTCCACCTTTGTTATGAATGGTTAGCAGTTTTTCCCAAGCTAATGATGAGCTTAACGTATCATAAAGATGATTTGGATTACCTCCAGAAAAATATACGAAATTTGCTTTTTCAATTTCACCTAAAGTTTCTGGTTTATTGTAATCTTCAACATTAAGGGCCCTTATTGATTTATGATTTACATTTAATTTTGTGAAGTGTTCATCGCCTAAATCAAGCCAATATTGAATTCTTTCATCACTTTCCAATCCAGCAGCTGTAGGAAAACAAAGCACGTAGGGGTCATCTTTTAATTTATTTAATAATATTTCGTCATGGGGACGAATTATATCTAAATATTCTCCTGCACCAGTTATCGCTATCATCTGTCTTTGAGGCGACGACCGGAATCGAACCGGTGTACAAGGTTTTGCAGACCTCTGCGTAGCCACTCCGCCACGTCGCCGTATTGAGCGGTAGAAGGGATTCGAACCCTCGACCTTCTCGTTGGCAACGAGACGCTCTAGCCAGCTGAGCTACTACCGCAATAAATTAATAATAGTTTATATACGTTATTTATAAAAAGAATTAATCAGTTGATCCAAACCCACCTGTAGATCTATCTGTATCAGGTAAGTACTTTACAATTTTAAATTCAACACTATTTGTATTAATAAGCACTAATTGAGCAATTCTGTCTCCAATGTTTATCTGATAATCAGAACTCCCATGATTTATAAGTGGCACCATTAATTCGCCTGTATAACCAGGATCAACAAGTCCAGGACTATTAATTAAAGTAATTTTATGTTTAGAAGCTAGCCCTGATCGGGGTAATACAAATCCAGCACATTGGTTAGGTAAATTAATAGCAATTCCAGTATTAATAAGTTGAACCTCTTTAGAGGGAATTAGAACATCAATAGAAGCGCTTATATCATACCCTATATCAGAATCATGCTTTCGAGATGGTACTGTTGCATTATCATTGATAAGTTGCAATTCTATCTCAATATTTTTATTCAATGGTAACCTTTCATTGATGAATATTAGAGATTATCTTTTTATAAGGAAAGCGAAATCATCAAATAAAATCAAAATTTTAGATGTTTTAGGGTTTGAGAGCGATACTACATTGATTCAAACGCCTGACATTATAAAAGAGATGGACAACCTAAAAGTATCATCTGAACTAGAGGTTGTTGATGAAGAAATAGAAGCAATAGAGATCGGTCAACAATTAATTAACACAGATTATTCATATGACCAAGATTTTCAAGAACAAACAACAGATGATTCACCCAATACAGAGACTTTTGTTCCATTAAATATAACAACTCAAATACGAAAAATTTGGACTGATTTAGAAAAAAGAAGACAATGGGTTCGACCATCTTTGTTAATTGTCATAGGAATAGTCATAATCAGCTCTGTTTCAATATTTTTCATTAATTCACGAAATGAAAATATAGCTTCTGAGACATTATCAAACTCAATTTCTGAAAATACAAATATATATATTGAAAAGTTACCTGAACTGTTAGCGGTAGCTACAAATCCTTTTTACTCTCGGTATGATGTCTCGAATGCGAGTGCAGATTTGCAAATTATTGAAACATCTTTAATTCAGTACCAATCAGACATAATTGATAGAGAAGTCCCAAACAGAACAAACATTGAAGATTCACTTAATCAGTTATTCAATATTGTTGAAAAATTAGATCAGTTAATTACATATAGAATTATGCATTCTGAAATTTTAATATACGAAGATACTCTAAATATAGATGAAGATACATTAATTGATGATCTTGCAAATGAATTATCTTTAATTGGAGCGAAAAGCAACCTCAATGGGGATACATTACCAAAAATTGAAGAATTTAATGATCATAAACAGTTAGTTAATTCAGCTTTGATAACTGCTCAAGATCTACACGGACGATTGGTAGCATCACTGAGAAATAATGAAACTGAAGTAGCTAATACGCTGATAAGCGCTATTGAACTAAACAAAAAGTCTGAAATTTCGTTTTTTAATGATTCATTATTAAATTTTCAGAGTAAATATGAATCAATTTTAGAAAATATAGAGAAATTACCTTAATTTAGCTCTGCAGCTTCTTTTTCGAAGTCAGCTACGTCAGAAAATTCTTTATATACCGAAGCAAACCTTAAATATGCAACTTCATTGATATCTTTTAGATGAAAAAGCACAGTTTCTCCAATTATTTTGCTTTCAATTCTTTTTCCGTGCTTCTTTAATTCGAGGTAAATTGTTTCAACAAGATTTTTAAGTTGTTTATCACTTAGATCTTGTCCACCAAAAGCGTTCTCAACACCATTAAAAAGCTTCTCATACTGAAATTCTTCCAAATTTCCATTTCTTTTTTTAACAATAAGTTCAATTTCTGATTTTTCATAGGTTGTGAACCTTGTACTGCAAGCAGAACATTCTCGTCGTCTTCTTATAGCGTCACCATCAACGTTTTTTCTTGAATCAACTACGGCTGTATCTTCTGCATTACAAAATGGGCATACCATATATAGTGTATTATAGAAATGACAAGATTTTGTAACAAATAATTTATGGAATTATTAAAATTTGGTCTTCAAAAATTTCAGAATTAACTAAATTATTTAATTTTTTTGTCTCCACTAAAAATTCTTCAATATTTTTTTTATCAAATTTCATACCAATACCCCATAGAGAGTCTCCTTTAATTACTTTATACGTAAATTCATCATTAAAGCCATTATTTATTGATGATATTGGTTTAATTAAAGGTGTTGTAATAAAGGAAAATACCAACAAAAATACAAAAACAAAAAATTTTTCTTTCATAATTTTATATTAAAAATAAGATATGACAGTTTTATTCGAACAAATGTGCTAAAATCAGATTATGGTTTCTGATAAACAAAAAAATATATTAAATTTTATTAACATTTTTTTTGAAAAAAACGGTTATGCACCTTCAGTAAGGGAAATTTGTACGGGTGTTGGTCTAAAATCAACAAGTACAGTTCAATATCATATAGAAAAATTAATTAATTCTGGCTATCTACAAAAAAATTACAAAAAATCTAGAGCTTTGACCGTGAATTCACAAATACCAAGAAATAAAATACCAATTCTTGGTGAAATAGCTGCTGGTTCGTTGCTTATGGCAGAAGAAAACGTAATTGGATCTGTAAATTATCCGCATTCAGAGGAAACAACAGAACTTTTTGCATTATCAGTTTCTGGTGATTCCATGATAGATGAGGGAATACATGAAAAAGATTTAGTCATAATTGACAAATCTTTACAAATAAAAAATGGTGATATTGGTGCTTTTTTGATTAATAACACTGAAGGTACGATTAAATTTTTAAGAAATATTGAGGGTAAAAACTACTTGGTTCCTGCAAATAAAAATTATAATAAAATTCAAGTAAATGAGAATATTCAACCTATAGGTAAAGTTGTATCCCTAATTAGAGATATGTGACAGAACCTTTTAAATAAATTTTTCCGTCTTCAAAACTCATATCAAGCTCACCACCAGGATATAACACAATTGCTTCATCCTGGACTTTATTATTAGATCTAAGAAAAGCATATAAAGCTAATGCACCGGAGCCGCATGCATCAGTTTCTCCCACTCCTCTTTCATTTACTCTTGCGTAAATAAATCGTTCATCAACAACTGAATATATTTCAACATTGACACCATCTTTAAACAAATCAGTATTGCGTGCTTTGTCTGAAAATGCATCAAGATCAAATTTATCAACATCATCTAC
Source organism: uncultured Candidatus Actinomarina sp. (assembly GCA_902571385.1). GTDB lineage: Bacteria > Actinomycetota > Acidimicrobiia > Actinomarinales > Actinomarinaceae > Actinomarina. The sequence goes on along the minus strand of CACGBK010000003.1, from coordinate 20,382 downwards.
TTCAAGCATTAAATGAGGATTGCCAACATTACTTGTTGTACATATTAAAGAATCAATTTCTACTTCTTTACCTATAGTTGGCATTGGTGCTTCTATTTTTACTGTATCATTTTCAACAAGCGCTTCAATATCCCCAACAGGAGCTCTTACAATTAACTTTGAATTATCAACAAGTTTGTTATCAACGGCAAATTTAGCAGTACAACGAACACCGTTTACACATATTTCTGCAGGCGTTCCATCATTATTGAAATAATGCATCTTGACAGTTGAAGAATTAATTTGTTCAATAAAAATAACACCATCTATTGGAAGAAGAGAATCTCCAACTATAGAAATAATTTCAATCTGAGAGAGATCTCTTTCATATGAACTGCATATGAAATCATTGCCAGTTCCAGACATATATACTTCATTTTTCATCTATGATTCTTTCCAATTCATCTTTTACAACAAGTTCATCACTAGTTTCAATAATTTTTATTCTATCTTCTTGTTTAAACCATGTGAGTTGTTTTTTTGCTAACCGATTAGTTTTTAAATTAATGTTTTCTTCTAAGTCGCTACTTAAATTCATTCCTATAGCTTGAAGAACTGTTTTAGATGGATTTTGAATATTGTTCATTTCATCAACTAATCCCTTATCTATCATATTGGAAGTCCTATCTTTTATTCTTTTCAAATAATCTGGACGATTCCAAAATACCCCAACTATCTTTTCAGGAATATTTATAGGCGGGAAGATATATTTAACATCTTCAAGAATAGAATTTTCAATATTTCTGATCAAACGTCTTTTATTAATTTCAGTTTTAGGTGGATCAATATCGTAAAGTTTATGAAATTTTAATAACTGGTCAACATTTAGTAACTCTAATTCAGACCTTATTGCCGGATCAGTTGGTCTAAATTCGAAGCTATTAATTAATGATCTAAAATAAAGACCGGTTCCACCAACAACCAAAAAATCTTTAACAAATGATTTCTCAGGTATTTCCATTTCTATTAAATAATTAAGATAATCAACAACTGAAAAATTTTGATCAGTATCAGCTATATCAATACCGTAATATAAAACCTGTGAGCGCATTACTTCAGTAGGTTTATCAGTCATAATATCAAGACCTTTGTATACAGCCATTGAATCAAGTGAAATGATATCTAAATTTCTCTCAATAGCTATTTTGTGTGCAAGGGCTGACTTACCTGAAGCAGTCATACCAGTTAGAAAATATAACAAATTTAAAGAGTAGCTTTCAAAAAAAACGGAGTTGCATCGTAAACTTTAACTTCAATTAATTGTCCAATGATATTCTGGGTAGATTCTAAATGAACAATATGACCACCCTCAATACGTCCAGTTAGAACATTGGGATCTTTTTTTGAAGGCTTTTCAACTAACATTTGTTGTTTTGAGCCTACGAATCTTTTATACCTGTTTTGGCTAATTTTAATTTGCTCCTCTTTAAGCCTCATGAATCTTGTATCAATTGAATGTTTCTCAACAAATTTATCTGAATAATCAGCTGCTACTGTACCTGGTCGTGGTGAAAATTTAAACATGTAAATAAGATCAAATTCTGCATAGTCCACAACTTTCATTGTTTCTTCGAAATCGGCATCATCTTCGCCAGGAAAACCAACTATAACGTCAGACGACAATGACACATCAGGAATTATATCTTTAATCATGTCTATTTTTGATAGATATTTTTTTTGATTATATCCTCTATGCATAGAAGAAAGAATTTTGTCACTACCACTTTGTAGTGGTATATGAATTTGATTTGCAACTTTAGGAAGTTCCGAAACAGCAATTAATGTCTCTTCTTTAAAATCTTTTGGATGTGGTGAGGTAAATCTAATTCGCTCAATACCATCGATTTCATGTATTTTATAAAGTAGCTGTGTGAAGTATGGGCTTCTTTTGTTGTCTATCATTAAATCTCTTCCATATGAATTAACATTTTGCCCTAAAAGAGTAATTTCTTTAACGCCTTCATTTGATAGATTTTTGATTTCATTGATGATATCAGAAGGCCTTCTACTAATTTCAACACCTCTAACAGAGGGAACAATGCAAAATGTACAACTATTATTACAACCAATTTGAATAGTAACGAAAGCACTGAATCCAGATTCACGAACAGGTAATATTTCAGTTTCGATGTCTAATGTTTCTTCGACTATTTTAGTAATCGGACCCCAGTCCTCAGATTGATTTAATAAATTAATAACATCATTTGTATTATGCGTACCAATGACAACATCTACCCAAGGAGCTCTATCACGAACTAACTCTTTATCTTTTTGAGCTGCACATCCTCCAACAATTAATCTTCTATCTGAAGATTGATCTTTCCATTTTTTTAAATGACCAAGAGTTCCGTATAATTTATCGTCAGCATTTTCACGAATGGTACAAGTATTAACAAATAAGATATCAGCTTGGTCAATGTCTTCAGATTTACTCATCCCATCACTATTAAAAATTCCTGCAATTTTTTCAGAATCATGCTCATTCATCTGACATCCAAAAGTTTTAATATGATATTTAAAACCTAATCTTGATGGTTTCGATATTAATTTGTTTTCTATATGAATAGATGTTTTCACATTACAAATTATAAATTTATATTTAAGAAAACTATGTTATTTTTTGTTTTTAGGCTCTTCTGACGTTTCTTCTTCTAATTCAGCAGTCTCATCACTTTCAATTGATTCCTCTTCATCAGATTCAATCATTCCAACTGCTTTGTATACTGCAGTTTCTAACTGTAATGCTAGATCAGGATTTTCACGAAGAAAACGCTTAGAGTTCTCTTTACCTTGTCCAAGCTGAACCTCATCGTATGTGAACCAAGCACCAGCTTTTCTAGCTATGCCATGTTCTACAGCAACATCAAGTAAGCTACCTTCACGAGAAATGCCTTGACCAAACATAATATCAAATTCAGCCTCTCTAAAAGGTGGAGCAACTTTGTTCTTAACTATTTTTGCTCTTACACGATTACCTATCTGTTCAGGACCAACTTTTAGTGTTTCAATTCTTCGTACGTCGATTCTTACAGAAGAATAAAACTTAAGTGCTCTTCCCCCGCTTGTTGTTTCAGGAGATCCCCACATAACACCAATTTTTTCACGAATCTGATTAATGAATATAACAGTTGTTCCTGATTTATTAATTGAACCTGTTAATTTACGCAATGCTTGTGACATTAATCTAGCTTGCAAACCTACATGCGTATCGCCCATTTCACCTTCAATCTCAGCTTTAGGAACAAGGGCTGCAACTGAATCAATTACAACTAAGTCGACTCCACCAGACTGTATCAACATATCGGCAATCTCTAATGCTTGTTCTCCAGTGTCAGGTTGTGAGACTAATAATTCGTCAACATCTACACCCAATGCCCTAGCGTAAACAGGGTCCAGAGCATGCTCAGCATCAATGAATGCTGCAACTCCTCCAGCTTTTTGGGCTTCTGCGGCAACATGTAAAGAAAGTGTTGTTTTACCGGATGCCTCTGGTCCGTATATTTCTATTACTCTACCTCTAGGCACTCCACCAATCCCTAAAGCAAGATCTATAGATAATGCACCTGTAGAAATTGCAGGTATTTTTTTGATATTATCGGCACCAAGTTTCATCAATGAACCCTCGCCGAATTGTTTCTCGATTTGCTCAAAAACTGTATCTAGTTTTTTTGCCCTGTCTTTATCCATTTTTTTCTCCTTTTTAACAATAATAAATATATATTAAAACATCTTTGTATGACAATTTTAATAGAACAAATGTTCTAATACAAGTTTTTAATGAATTTTATCAGTTCCCATTGAGCTTTATTAGCTGATCTTTGCAGTATTTCTTCCCTATTACCGTTCAATTTATGATCTGTTATCACAGTTTTGTCACCATTAGATATACAAATAAAAATTGTACCGACAGCATATTTGCTTGAAGATAATGGTCCAGCTTCACCTAAAATTGTTAAACATATATCAGTTTTATATTTTTCTAATGAAGAATGAGTTAAATTAACACAAAGTTCTTCCCAATTTTCGAAATCTATATCACTATCGTTTAACAGGATGGATTTAGCTTGATTTCCATAAACGACATCAGAACCAATAAAGTATTTACTAATACCTGGATTTTTGACCAGTAGTGAAGATAAGAGGCCACCAGTAATACTCTCAACAAATGAAACCTTTGTCTCATTTTGAGCTAGTAACGAACCAAGTGCTTTTTCAACAGATATATTCTCGTAGGCAAGAATGTCATCAGAAAATATTTCATCAATTTTATTTATAAATTTATCAAATTCATTCTTACTCACTGAATTTCTATCAAACCGTAACTTGATTATTCCTCTACTTGCAAGGTATGCAATATCCAATCCTTGAGGTTTAAATTTATCTATCTCTGCTGCAAGTGAAGATTCTGCTTGATTAAAAAACATAATAAATTTGTAGTCCGTATTATTTTTTTCAAAGTTTTCAGAAAGATAAGGTAACAGTTCATCTTCAACGAGAGGAATAAATTCTCTTGGTGGACCTGGAAAAATAAAAATTTTTTTATCGTTCTTAGATATTCTGATACCAGGAGCTGTACCTTGTGTATTAATTAATTTTTCACTGCCAACAGGAATGTAAGCTTGTTTGATATTAGTTTCAGGCATGATAAGACCACGGCTCTTCCATCTTTCTTTCATCCACTCAACATGGCTTTCGTCTAGTTCTAGATCTAAAGATAATGAATTTGATATCACTTCTTTTGTTATATCATCTTCAGTTGGACCCAATCCCCCAGATGTAACAACTACATCGCAACTTTCAAGAAGATATGTGATTGCATCATGTATTTCTTTTTCATTATCAGAAATTGTGATTTCTTTATTTAACTTAAAACCAGCATCATACAACCTTTTACCTAAGTTTGTTAGGTTAGTATTTACTGTATCTCCAAGTAATATTTCTGTTCCAACTGATAAAAAACCTATTTTCATATTTTTAGACTAGCAAGCTTTAATTGCAATATTAGTAACATAGTTACATGAGAAAATTGCTAGCTTTCATATTATTGTTTTCATTTTGTTCATACGGTTCAGATTCTACAATCGATGAGTCTAATCAAAGTTCTACTAATTCAAATATGGAAGTGTTGGTTTATGAAGATACAACTGGAACGATGGTAAACGTTGATTTAACAAATAAAAAAACTTTAGTTGTATTTTGGGCTGATTACTGAGGTCTCTGTAGAGAGGAGTTACCTCTCTTAGAAGCTAACTTAGCCACCATTAGTGAAAATTATAATGTAATTGCCCTTGCTCATAGCAACAAAGACTCAACAATGACCTGGGTTTCGGAAAATTTAGTTGGTGAACTAGAAATTGGATTTTCTACTCCTGAATTAAGGGATAGTCTTAAAATTATTGGTCAACCCATTTCAGTAATTTTTGATACTGATGGGACAATACTTTTAAGAGAATACGGATACGTTCCGAGCGATTTATAGTTTACAAATATTTAACCTAATTCTTAAGCAGTTATCACGAGAAATTGTAAGATAAGAGTGTAATCAAGCGGAGGAAATTGTGAAAAAAACAATTTTAATTCTACTCTGTCTCTCTCTTGTGTTTGCTGCTTGCGGTACCACAGAAGAAGAAACAGTAGAGGAACCTGCAGTTGTTGAAGAAACAGAAAGTTTAGATGCACCAGCTACCACTACAGCTCAAGTGCTTGATAAAATTGTTTTCGGTTTCGTGCCAAGTGCAGAGCAAGCAGAACTTCTAGACAACATTCAACCTATGATGCAAGTTTTATCAGACGGATTAGGTATTGAAGTTGAAGGTTTTGTTACAAGTGACTATTCGGGATTATTAGTTGCAATGGGATCTGGTCAAGCAGACGTTGGTGCGTTTGCAACATTGGGTTACGTTACAGCTATGAACGCATTCCCTACAAGATTTGAGGCAATTGCTAAATCTGTAAGATACGGTTCAGGATCATACCATGGTACGTTCTGGACAACAGATGCAAGCGTTTGTGAAACAACACCAGTGATTGGTGCTTTCGAAAACATCGATGGAGTTGCAACTTTAGTTGAAGGTTCAGCAACAACACCACCTGATGTAAAAGCATTACAAGTTGGATGGGGTTTTGGAGACGACGGACTTATACCTGAAGTAAGAGATGGTGTAACAACTAGCCCTGGTCTTGCATGTGAAGCTGACTTATCTGTAATGCTTGGTGAAGAAGTTCTTTTTGTTGAAGAAGGGTCTACTTCAGGGTATTTATATCCATCATTACAATTGAAAAAAGCTGGTATCGATTATACCGGTGACATTGTTCAAAGATTTGCTGGTTCACATGATGGAGTTATTTCTGGACTATATAACGGTGACGCAAAATTTGGTGTTACTTATGATGATGCCAGAAGAACTCTAAGAAAAACAAATGCAGATGTTGGTGAAAAGGTAATTGCTTTTGGTATTACAGAAGAAATTCCTAATGATGTTATAGCAGTTAGAACAGATCTACCTGAAGACATCAAGACACAAATTTATGACATATTAGCTGCATATATTGCTACTGATGAAGGTTTGGCCATAATGGATGAAATTTATGGTTGGACTGATTTAGTACCAGCAGTTAACTCAGAATTCGACGTTGTAAGAGAAGCAGCGGAAGAATTCGGTCTTTACGACGATTAAATCTTAATTTTAACCGGGTTGTTCTTCAGCCCGGTTAAAATTTTTGTATGATCAAATTCGAAAATGTAAGTGTCACCTATCCAGGTGGCGTTGAAGCCCTAAAAAATCTAGATTTAGAAATAAACGAAGGAGATTTTTTGATTATTGTCGGTTTATCAGGAGCAGGTAAATCAACTCTACTTCGAACAATCAATAATTTAGTCAAACCAAGCAATGGTGTTGTATTTTTAGACAACAAAGATATAACTAATGCAAATAAAAAGCAACTAAAACAAATTAGATCTGAAATAGGTATGATATTTCAAACTTTTAATCTAGTGAATAGATCAACAGTGTTGAAAAATGTATTAACAGGAAGATTAAGTAAAGTTTCCACCATTAGGTCGATTTTTGGATTGTGGCCAAAAGATCAAAAACAAATGGCATTTGAAGCATTAAATCAAGTTGAGATTCTTGAAAAAGCTTATGTGAGAGCTTCCAACCTCTCTGGTGGACAGCAACAAAGAGTAGGTATTGCGAGGGCTTTATCACAAAAACCAAAAGTTATGCTTGCAGATGAACCTGTTGCCTCACTTGATCCAATCACATCAAGAGTAGTAATGAGTTATCTTAAGAAAATAAATAAAGAACTTGGAATTACAACAATAGTGAATTTACATTTTCTTGATTTAGCTAAAGAATTTGGTGATAGGTTAATTGGCTTACGCGATGGTGAACTTGTTTATGATGGAAAAGTTGACGACGTTTCAGATGAAGACTTTGAAAATATTTATGGAAGATCAATCAAGCAATCAGATTTAATAGGTAATGATTAATTATCCAAAAAAACCAAGTCCTTCATTATTAGTTTTAATAGGAATACCTGCCGGCATACTTTTTTCAGTATTTTCATTTCTTCAGATAGGTTTTAATTTTCAAGATTTTAAAAACAACCTATCTAATAGATACCTTGTAACTGATCCTTTATTTAATCCTAAATGGGCCTGGGCTTGGGAGAATTCATCTGATGCATTAGTGGAGACTATTCAAATTGCAATATTGGCAAGTATTATAGGTTGCGCAGTTGCCTTACCATTATCTTTTTATGCATCAAGGGCTACAAATCTGAACAAGTATTCTTATTTTGTCTATAAGTCATTTTTAAATCTTGTGAGGACAATACCTGATTTATTCTGGGCTATGATTTTTACTGTTGCCGTAGGCATTGGACCATTTGCTGGTGTACTTGCATTATTAATGTTTTCACTTGCAATAATGGGTAAATTATTATCCGAAACAATTGATAGCATTGATCCTGGTCCTATGGAGGCCGCAAAAGCCACAGGTGCGTCTCATAACCAGTCTGTTTTTACATCTGCGTTACCACAAGTACTACCCAACTTTACAGCATATTTTTTATACATATTTGAATTATGCATTAGAGCAAGTGTGATTCTTGGATTAGTAGGTGCGGGTGGTGTTGGAAGAATAATTGAAACACAAAGGATATTTCTTAGATTTGATAGGATCTCTCCAATAATTGTGCTAATTCTTGTAGTGGTCATATTGATAGAACAATTTAGCGTTTGGTTAAGAAGAAAAATATTATGAACATTCCAAAACAACCATTGAACCAAAGAATATTTAAGTATTCCTTAACTAGCTTGATTGTTGTTTCTGCAATCTGGTCAGCATCAGGTTTAGAAATAACTCTTGATAGAATACTTAATGCTCCAGCACAAATTGCAACTTTGGTTGGTGCTATGTTTCCTTTAGATTTAAGTTCAGAAGCATTTGATAGAATAATTCCAAAAGTATTTGAATCTTTGTTTATCGCATGGGCAGGAACAGTAATTGGTGCAATATTTAGTTTTCCTATTTCGTTTTTAGCAGCAAATAATATAACAATTGGATCTGTTAACAGAGTAATTAAACAAATTCTTAACGGTATAAGAGCATTTCCAGAATTGATTTTGGCTTTTGTTTTCTTGCCAATAACAGGACTTGGTCCATTAACAGGAACACTAGCTGTAGGCATTCATTCAATAGGAACTTTAGGGAAGCTCTCTTCAGAAGTTATAGAGGGCATTGATGAAGGACCTCTTGAGTCTATTAAAGCGTCAGGTGGATCAAAAATTAATGAACTTACTTTTGGTGTTATTCCACAAGTTATGCCAACTATTACATCTTATTGGCTTTATCGCTTTGAAATTAATTTAAGAGCATCGGCAGTTCTTGGTGTTGTAGGTGCTGGTGGTGTTGGTCAAGAATTGATTAATCAGCTTAGATTTAGGGACTTTCCAAGAGCAGGCACAGTTTTAATCTGCACTATTGTTTTGGTATTAACTGCAGATACAATATCAGCAGCAATTAGAAATCGTATTATTAAAGGAAAAACTGTTAAAAGTTAATTACTCTTCGTACCAGTTATCGTCGTCATCACTATCACTTACTTCTTCAACAATTGCCTTTTCAGGTTCAATTAAATCTTCGGAAACATCATCTTCAATAGAACTAAGTGAATCTGTTTCAAACTCTTCTACGGTGATTAAAACCTCTCTAGCTTTTGAACCCTCTGATGGTCCAACAATTCCTTGTGATTCAAGAATATCCATCAATCGTCCTGCTCTAGCAAAACCGACTCTTAACTTTCTTTGTAACATTGATGTAGAACCTAATTGTGATCTCACAACAAGTTCTGTAGCTGTTTTAATGAGTTCTTCATCCTCTCCAAGGTCTTCATTATTTTGAACAGCTGTAGACTTCTGTTCTTCAATGACAGCAGGATTATATTCAGCTTCCTTTTGTGATTTAACCCATGATACAACATCTTTAATCTCACCTTCTGTGACCCATGCACCCTGGATTCGTTCAAGTCTAGGATTTGAAGCTGTAACAATTAACATGTCACCTAATCCAATTAATTTTTCAGCACCTGATTGGTCCAAAATAACTCGTGAGTCTGTTGTTGAAGCAACTGAGAAAGCAAGACGAGAAGGAATATTTGCTTTCATAACGCCAGTGATAACATCTACGGATGGTCTTTGTGTTGCAACAACTAAATGAATACCGATTGCTCTTGCCATCTGTGCAAGCCTAACGATAGCCGATTCTACTTCCCTTCCAGCAACCATCATTAAGTCGTTTAACTCATCAATACAAACAACAATAAAAGGAAATCTATCAAATTTATCAGTATCAAGTAAACCTGCGTCATACTTTTCGTGGTATCCGTTTATATCTCTAACCTGACCGTCAGCTAAAAGATCATATCTTCTATCCATTTCAGAAACTGCCCATGAAAGAGCATCAACAGCTTTTTTGGGGTTAGTTATGACTTTAGTTAAAAGGTGTGGAACATTATTGTATTGACCAAGTTCAACACGTTTAGGATCAACCATTACCATTTTTACTTCGTCAGGGTTAGTTCTCATTAACAACGAAGTAACAATTGAATTTATACATGAAGATTTACCAGCACCTGTTTGGCCAGCAATTAATACATGAGGAAGCTCTGAAAGATTCATAAGTCTTGGTGAACCTGATATATCTAACCCGAGACCAACATTTAGTGGGTGATCAAGTTTTTGAGCGTCTGAAGAAGAAAGCACATCACCAAGAGAAACTAATCTTCTCTGCCTATTAGGTATTTCAATACCAATCGCACTTCTTCCTGGAATAGGTGCTAAAAGACGGACGTCTGGAGTAGCTAAAGCATAAGCAATATCATGTGAAAGCGAAGTAACTTTTGAGACTTTAACACCTGGAGAAAGCTCAATCTCATAACGAGTAACTGTGGGACCTGGAACTATTTTTGTTAACTCTGCTTCAACACCATGCTCTTTTAATAAATTTTGTAGATCAGTTGCAGTTTGTTGAAGTAACTTTTTAGAAGTAGAGACATCGGTTCCCCTTTTAAGAAGTTTTAATGGTGGAAGAACATAATTTGTCGATTTTTTCTTACTTGGTTTAGCTTTTGACTTTACTGGTTTAGGCTTCTCAGCGACTTCAGATTTAACAGATTTTTTACTTTTTTCTTTTTTTAATGTGACAACATTAGTTTTTGAATCTTCTTTAGGTTCATCATTTTCACTATTAACTAAATCAAAGTTGATTTTGGAAGCTTCCCTTCTTGCTTTATAGAAGGCAAAAATAAATCTATAAGAGTATACAAATATAGCTTGAACTCCACCAATAAGATCTTTTAGCTCAATATCGGTCATATAAAGAACAGAAATGATCAATCCAAATAATAAAACAACATGTGTCATTTCTGCTGCAAGAAGATTGTTTAAGGGGTAAACGATAAATGCGGAAATAAATCCACCAGATTTTTGTAAAGCAGATGTACCAACACTAATTGATAATGGTTCAGCATGAATATAAAAGTGAAACAAAGCTGATGTAAAAATTTGAACCCACAGTGTACCAACAAATACTTTTTGAGTATTAATAACATCCTTATCTCTAATTAAGATTGCAGATCCATAGATGAGAAGAAGTGGAAATAAATAAACGCCATAACCAAATGACCATGTAATCAAATTATTTACAAACTCACCAATCGGTCCTGCTTTACCAAAAGAAGATAAACCTACAAGAATTGCTAGTGAAAGCATAAAGATAGATACTGTTTGATAGGATTTGAAAAATGAAGATGATAGAGATTTTGTACCTTTGCCTAAGCTTTTTAAAGTACTTGGTACGTTTATTAAATTTTTCGGTTTAGACACCCGCTTACGCCCATTAACCCTTTCGCGAGTGGATGTCTTAACAGCCACAAAATATTATACCATAAAATAACAGAAAAAAGCCTATTTTTCCTTTATTTTTGAGTAAAAACCCCTAATTTTATTGGCTAATTCAGTCGAAATATCAGTAATTGGTAGTAAGGGCTCTCCTACATCCTCCCAACTTTCAGATAATATTTTTTTAATCGGACCTGGACTTGGTTCTTCAAAAAGTGCTTTAAAAAGTTCCCCTAAATCATTATCTATTGCTTCAGCTTTTTTAATATCATTATTTTGAACAGACTCCATCATTTCATATATTTCATTTCCAACAACATGAGAAGCGACCGAAACAACACCTTTGCCACCGTTTTTCATGAAATCAAGAGTTTCATTGTCATTACCTGAATAAATGTCAACTTTATCTTGTAGGGCTTCTAATTCTTTTTTGGAAAAATCAAAATTTCCTACTGCATCTTTAATTGAATGTATGCCAATATCATCAGCAAGTGATACTAATGTTTCTAATTCAATCAAGGTGCTTGTCCGACCTGGAATGTTATATGCCATAATTGGAAGATCTGTAACTTTTGACACCTCTTCAAAATGTTTGAGTATTCCACGTTGTGATGGTTTCGAATAATAAGGAGTAACAATCATTATTCCATCAACACCAATTGAATCTGCCATTCTTGTAATTTCTATAGTTTCTGAAGTTGAGTAAGTTCCGGTACCTGCAACAATGCTTGCTTTCTCCCCGACAGAATCAAGCGCTGTCGTATAAATTATTTCTCTATCTTTTATTGTAAGGTTAGGTGATTCTCCCGTAGTTCCTGTAAGAACAAGTCCATCTGATTTGTCATGAACTAATTTTCTACAAAGTCTCCAAAATGTATCTGTATTGATTACACCATTACTATCAAAAGGAGTTATTGATGCGGTTAATAATTTTCCAAAATCAGTCATTATATGTCCATCGATTTATTCAATAAATTTTCAAGTCCGTGAATATATGAATTTTGTTGTTCCATTTCTTGCAATACTAATTGAACGCCTGACAAATATGCTTTCCGATCAAATACTTTATGTTCAAGAATAAATTCTTCATAACTTTCGGAAAATACGACTTCCTGCTCAGCTAGGTATTCATCTGATCTCAATGAATATATATTTAAAGAATTTTCATTTGATACAGCATAATAATCACCACTTATTTCTGATGGTTTAACATTCTCCAGAGAACCGGCCAAATCTTTTGAAGTTCCTGAAGGAGCGTCTTCTTTTCCTTTATGATGTTTTTCTACAATATGAACATTTGGAAAAATAGATGTTAATTTTTGTGAATAAAGTTTTTGAATAGCTGCTCCAACAGAAAAGTTAGGAATGACTGATACTGCTTTATTAGCATTCTTTAACAGCTCTAACGAGTCGTTATTCACTCCAGACGAACCAATTATTAATTTAGATTTATTATTTATCAGTTTTGGAATGTTTTCATTTACTACAGAAGATGGTGAAAACTCAAACATATAATCGCAAATAACATCCTCACTAAAAGTCAATGAATTAAATTTGGTGCCAGAATTATTTGGATCTATGATGCCAATAACTTCATAACCTTGAAGTCCATCAATGAATTCTGAAACCATGGTTCCCATGTTTCCATTCCCACCAACAACAACTACGGTCCTGTTTGTAATTTCATTCAACTTATTTTTCACCTTATACTTATATTGTCAGTCTTTAATGATAATGATAAAAAATGGAATTTAAGAAAAAAACTTTAGAAACTCAGATAATAGAAATTTTTCAAAAGATTAGCCCAGCTATAACTCGGCTTATTCAAAGCACGATGAATAATGACAAAATAGTATTAAATCTAGGTAAAACAATAAGTAAAAATAAAAATGAAATAAATATAAATCCATCCATATTAGTTAACTCTGTTTCAGATTCTGACTTAGAATTTAAAGAAGTCGTCATAGGAACAGTTATCCATGAAGCCATACACTCCATGGAAGATTATAAATTTGATATAGATAAAGACTTATCAAAATTTCAAGATGAGACTGATGGATTAAATGATATTGATGAAGTTCTTGAGGTGCTTTCCGGACCATTTGGGAAATATATCTTTGAAATATTAGTTCATTCTTTTGAAGAATATAAATTTGTAAAAGATTTCAAAGGCCTAAGGTCAATCCTTCAGGATATTTATGAAGAATCCAGTATCAATATTAAAAATCTAAAACCTTTCAATAAATTTTTAATTTTAATGTTTCATAGTATTGCTGGTTATATTGAAATCGACCTTCAATCTTATCCAAAAAATATAAAAGAATCAGTGAGAGAAACTTTGGCTATTTTAAATAATTTTTCTTACGACAGAGACCTTGTAGAAGACACCATTGAAATTACGATCCAAATTGCTGATATTTGCAGAAGGTACAATCTTTTACCTGATGTTGATAGTCAAACTTTAGGTGAAAGAAGAGAATCTATAGAAAAATTTGAAGATTCAGTCATAGACGATCTAAATAAAGTTTTAATCCCATCAAGTACGAATATAACTACAGGCAATACACTCGAAAAGTTTCTTGGAAAAAAAGGTAAAGAATCAGATGATGAAAAGCGAAATTTTATGGATGATCATGTTTCTAAAATTGGTACATCGACAACTGTTTACCTTCCAAATGGAAAAGTCTCAAAGCTTGTAAGTACTAATCTACCAAGAACATTTAATAGCCTTTATAAAAATGGTCTGGCAACTTACAATTCACTTTTAGAGGAATGGGACCTTCCTGTATTTAAAGTTACTAATAAAATAAAGCCTTACTTTATTCATAACAAAAAAAGGCTACGTATAAGTGGTTACGATCAGGGAGATTTATCACCACATGTTCCACTTATGCTTGGTTCTGGAAGATACGAAAGAATGTTTGAGCAAAAACAAAGACTATCAAATAAGTCTTATGCTGTTTCATTATTAATTGATGGAAGTGGCTCAATGCTTGAAAAAGATAAAGGAGAGTTTTATCCATGGTCATTATCAGCTGCACTAATTGGAGCAAGTTATTTAGCTCAAATATGTCATGAATTAGATATAGATTTTGAAGTTGCAATCTTTAATAGAAGTTTTGCTGCTGATGAATTAGAAAACGAAGAGCTTTATATAAAAAGAAAGATGGCAGTATCGTCGATGTTAAATACAAATTACGGTTCAAATGCTGAATACTATTTCAATACTACAAACCATTACTTTATCAAAAGGTTTGATGATTCTTGGAAAGCAAATTACGAAAAATTTATTGGACTAATTGAGTTTTCAAGGAATTTAAGAGAATCTTTGGATAAATTAGATATCAAAGATGACCATCCTCCCGCAAGTATGTTTGAGAGAGGAACGAATGTTGACGAAAGAAATATTATGTTTTCAACTAAACGATTATTGGAAAAAGGATCAAAAACAAAATTGTTAGCAGTACTTTCAGATGGTATGACACGTGGCTCATTAAACGATTTGAAAAGTTCAATCAACTATGCAACAAAAGTTGGTATTGACGTCATTGGTATCGGAATAGGTGAAAGAGGAACATGGAAAGAATATATAAACAAAACACAGATAAATGAACCTGAAGAACTAATACATTCAATAGTAAACATCACAAAGGATATACTTATAAAGAATATTGAGGAATCTACAGGAGTAGCATAATGTCAGATCAAAATTTTAAAAATCCCAATGGAAAGGGAGATGTAACTCTTAAAGAGTGTAAATTAACAAAATCAATAAACGATTACGACTCAAGGTCGGAGAGGATTCCAGATGTTGATAAAAATTATGTAGATTTTGGAATTCAATTTAAATTAGCACAAATCATTGAAAGTAAAGAAAAGACATTCGACAATGAAATACCAATTCATATTGCTCTAAAAGGACACATGGGCACAGGTAAAGATCATGATATTGAACAACTTGCTGCAAAGCTAAAATATCCATACTACCGAATTCCACTTTCTGGTGAAGTTAGAGATGTTACATTGCTTGGATCAGTTCAGCTATATGGTGATGGTGTGGGTGGAACTGATAGCAAATGGCAAGATGGTGAATTAACAAGAGCTTTGAGAGGTCCATCTATTATTAATTTATCAGAACTTAATGCTGCTGGACCTGAAGTGCTTTTTGCTTTGCACTCTTTGCTTGATAGGCATAAAAAATTAGAGTTACCAAACGGTGAAGTGATTGAATTAAGAAATGATTCCTACATTTTTGGAACAATGAACCCAACTAGCCTCAGAGATTATGCAGGTACACAAACATTAAATAAAGCATTCGCTGATAGATGGGTTATTTGGGATAAGCCATTTCCTAATAAAGAACAACTTGAATCAATTTTTAAAAAACGATATCCAAAATTACAAAAAGAATTTACGGATTTAATTATCAAATTAGCTATCGAAATCAATAACTCATTTTTATCAGATGATATAAGCGTAAACATTGAGACACCTATGAGTTTAAGAACGGTAGTTGAAAGGATTCCAGTTGGTTTAGATCTATACAAAAACTCATCTGATCCTCTTTTTGAGACCTGGAACAACATGGTACTTCCTCATGTTAACCCAGAGGACTTAGACCATTATTCTACGTTATGGAATACAGTTGTGAGAAATGGCCCTAATCTTAAACCTGTTCTGTAATCAATTTCACTAAAGGAATATCTCTATCAGTTTTTGAACGATATAAATTAAAAGTTGGATATACAGCAGTCAACAGACTCCAATATTTATCTTTATCATCAGTTTTAACAACGGAAGGTTTTACGTTTTGGTATTCTTTATTAACAAATACTCTCACATTTTGATTATCTATGTTATAAAACCAATCAGGAGTTTTATCACGACCACCATATGATGCAGCAACTAAATACCCGTCATCGATCTGAACATAAGTCAAAGGAGTTTTTCTAATTTTATTAGATTTTCGTCCAATAGTTTCAAGAAGCAATATATTGTCCCCTATTAATATCTTGCCAACTTTTGTTTGGTTAAACTTTATCAGTTTTGTGTGTAAAAATGTGATGAGTCTGACGAGCCACGTAGGCCAATAAGAAAATGTTCTACCTAATATTTTCCAGATAAATTACTCCGGAGAGTCTTGATTCTTATTTTTAAATCCATCGATTTTGTTTTGAAAATCTTTTATTTTTTGATCAATATCTGACATTTCTAAATTTGTAACTTCCTCTTTTAGTTTGTCGATTTGTTCTTTAACGAACTTATTTTCATTGAAAACATCATAAAATACTTTTAACAAAACAGTTGAAATTAATAACTTTAGGATTTTCTTCATATATAGATAATAAGAAGATTTAAGTTATAAATAAAGTATTTTATTTAATGTTCTTATTGGGAAATGTGATTTTCACAATTATTATTGTATTGTGAAAGATTTATTAAGTAGTTTAGTTGCAGAGCAACAACTTCTAGACCAATATCTCCAAAGTATTCCCGTAAGAAACTGGAACACTAAAACTACATTTAAAAATTGGAATATAACAAACCATGTAAGCTACCTTGCAGGATTAGAAGATTTAGCATTTAATGCAATGAAGGGCAAAGGCACAGATTTTAATAGATTTAGAGGTCCAAGCGGATTAGGAAAATTTGAAAAAGAATGCATTAAAAAGGGTAACGACATGCGTCCCCAAGACGTTATTGAATGGTGGAGATTATCAAGAGCAAAAGTTGTTGAAAATTTAGCAAAAGGTTCAGCTGGTAAAAAAATTAAATGGTGGAATAAAGAAATGGACTATCAAACATTTGCATCTTCAAAGCTTGCTGAAACATGGGCTCATGGATTAGATATTTATGACAGTATGAAAAAGGACTACGAAGACACTGTGAGAATTGAGCACATAGCTTTATTTGGATGGCTAAATGCTGAGTTTACAAGTAAACAAAATAAACTTAAACATAAGGATTTAAGAATTGAATTAATAGGTCCAGAATATAGAGCCTGGCAATTTGGAAATGAAAAATCTGAAAATAGCATAAAAGGAAATGCAAGCGATTGGTGTAGAATCGTAACCGGGAGAACGGGTAAGGGATTTAAGCCTACGCTAACTACCGAGGGTGACTATGCTAAAAAATTTATTAAACTTCAGCACGCCAAAATATAGCATATGATAATTCTTGGTGTTCTACACCTTAAAGGTTTACCTGGCTCACCGTCTAATAAATTAAATCTTGAAGAAATTACAGAACTAGCACAAAATGACATTGACAACCTTTCAAAAGCTGGCGTAAATGGAATTATTGTTGAAAATTTTGGCGATGTACCGTTCGTCAAAAATGATGTATCAAAGCGAACTGTAGCAAGTTTAACTTCAGTAATACAGAATCTAAATATTGATTCAAAATTAAAACTAGGTGTAAATGTTTTAAGAAATGATGGAATTGCTGCATTGTCTATTGCTGAAGCAACAAATGCAGATTTTGTAAGAATAAATGTCTTAAATAATGTAATGATGTTTACGGATCAGGGAATAATTGAGGGGGAAGCAAATAAAATTGCAGAATTCAATAAAAGTTTAAATAAAGATATAGAAATTTTTGCCGATGTCTTCGTTAAGCATGCTGTTCCACCAGAAGGATCAAAAATAGAAAACCATGCTGACGAGTTAATCAACCGCGCAGGAGCAGATGTAGTAATAGTTACGGGTGATGGAACAGGTCATGAAATTAATATTGATGATTTGAAAAAAGTAAGAGATATTGTTCCATCTGGTAAGTTAGCTATTGGATCTGGTGTAAATGAAAAAAATATAGATAAATATGAAGATATTGCAGATATATTAATCATTGGAACAAGTTTTAAGTTAGACAATAACGTAGAAAACCCTGTTGACTTTGAGAGAACCAAGAAAATAATCCAACAAATAAATTAATTTCTAATAAAACTCTAAAATATCTCATTGGTTACTATCATTTCTATTTGAATGGAAGTCATACTCAATCCAGCAATTATTTTATTTTTGACAGGAATTGCAATTGGACAAATATTTAAGGACACACTTCCTCAATTTCTTTCTAAATACCTGGGATATTATTTATTAGTTTCACTCGGACTAAAGGGTGGAATAAGCTTAAGAGAAAATGGATTTACCTCAGAAGTAACGAATGTTCTATCGCTTGGTGTATTTTTTGCTTTATTAATACCTTTAATTGCGTATATTTATTTAAAAAATATTTTAGAAATCGATGATGCTGCAGCCCTCTCAGGTACTTATGGATCAGTAAGTGCCATAACATTTGTAACCGCAATAACATACCTTTCTTCAAGTTCACAAGAATTTGATAATTTTATGTCAGCGGTACTTGTAGTGATGGAGTTTCCAGCAATATTTATGGCACTCTATTTAGTGACAAAGAATAAAAATAAGAAACAAAATAATTATGAAACAATAAAAAAAGCTTTCTTGGAAATACCAAACATATTATTAATAACATCACTTTTTGTTGGAATAATTTTTCAAAAACAAATAATTGGTAATATTGACTTTTTTATCGTTACCGTTTTTGATTATGTTCTATATTTATTTTTATTTGTAATGGGTACACGCGTAGCAAGAAGGTTATCAGAAATAAGAGAAAAAGGTTTGAATTTGATTTTGTTTGCTTTGGTCACTCCCCTAATAGGATCTATTCTTGCATTATTTGCATCAAATTTGTTCTCACTAACAGTTGGAAATGCAACATTGCTAATGGTTTTAACAGCAAGTGCTAGCTACATAGCAGTTCCTGCTGTTGTAAAAGATGCAATTCCAAATGCAAATCCCGCAATATATCTAGGATTGAGTTTAGGTGTTACTTTTCCATTTAATATCATTATTGGCATTCCTCTGTATAACGAATTAGCAAAATATTTTATAGGTTAATTA
Source organism: uncultured Candidatus Actinomarina sp. (assembly GCA_902571385.1). Lineage (GTDB taxonomy): Bacteria > Actinomycetota > Acidimicrobiia > Actinomarinales > Actinomarinaceae > Actinomarina. The sequence goes on along the minus strand of CACGBK010000003.1, from coordinate 1,014 downwards.
AACTTAAAAATATAAAGATGTACGTTCGTAAATATAAAGTAAATAGAGAAATTGTTCACTATGTAAAGTTTGAGAAAGATACTTTATTGCTTGAGTCACTTACTGAATATGCAATCCAAAATAAAATAAAAACAGCTGAAATATCGTTTATTGGAGCTGTTCAGAATTTAAATGTACTTTATTTCAATCAAGAATCAAAAGAATACGAAGATCATTTTTTTAAAGGTGGCTTTGAAGTTTTAAGTGGCCTTGGGAATATAACTTTATTTGATGACAAGCCGCTAGTTCATATACACATATCTGTATCTGACAAAGATGGAAAAGCTTTTGGTGGACATCTCACAGAAGGATCTAAAACTTGGTTGATTGAAGCAATAATAAGAGAGCCAACCTTTATTAAAAGATTATTTGTCAGAAGATCCTACGATGAAGAATTAAATTTAAATGTATGGAGTGATTAAGATAACGAGTTTCCGTTAATACTAAATCCGCCATCTATCGTTAAAATTTCTCCAGTAATCCAGCTTGCATCATCAGAACATAGGAAATAAACTGCTTCAGCAATATCTTCCGGCTCTCCAAGTTTTTGTAACAAATGTAAATTTTTTGAATATTCTTCGTTTTCCCATAAAAGTTGAGATAACTTAGTTCGTACAATTGCTGGAGCGACTCCATTAACCCTTATATCTGGAGCAAGTTCATAAGCAAGTTGTTTTGTCATATAAATTAATGCAGCTTTCGAAATATTATATGCTCCCATTAAATCAGAAGGAAAATAACCTGCCACTGAACAGATATTTAAAATTGCGGTGCTTAACTCATTTTTGTATGCTGCCCTAGCCCAAAGTAGTGGACCTTTTTGGTTAACTGCCCACGTTTTTTCGAGTGCTCCCATATCAACATCCATAAGATTTCCACCAGCTGGATTTGTACCAGCATTATTGACCAATATGTCTAATGATCCAAATTGTTCATTAATTTCTTTACATGTTTGGTCGGCTGCTGCCTCATCAT